>CAJULP010000020.1 GCA_910587295.1 uncultured Lachnospiraceae bacterium
AATAGTGCCATTTACGCCACATTGCGTCAAATAGCCAGCTACGTAGTGGGTAGAAATCTAGTCGAGCGGCCAGTTGGGCTTACATGAGCCAATAGCCCAGCCGGGATGAGGGATAAAAATCTTAAGGAGCCATTTCGCGAGTGCTTTATCCTAGCGTGGCGACGTAGACTTTTATCCCTCATCCCGGCGGAATTATTTACCAAGTACCTCAACTAAACGGGAATTTTTTAGTATTCCATAGCCTTTTCTTCCCCGTTCATAACACGGAGTGCACCCTGTGTCAATGCAAGCAGTTCGTCCTCACCGGGATATACGGTGAAAGGTGCGATAAAACCGGCTCTTTCTTTCAGTCCGGCAACTACGTGCTTGTCGTAGGCAATACCGCCGGTAACGATGATCTGGTCTACTTTCCCCTTAAGGACACATGCCATGGAGCCGATATCCTTTGCAACCTGCATAATGAAAGCTTCTCTTGCTTCATCTGCCTTCTTATCGCCATCGTTTACCATCTTTTCTACATCACGCATATCATTGGTTCCCACATAGGCGTTAAAGCCGCCGTTGCCCACCAGTTTCTTATAAATTTCTTTTTCCGTATACTGACCGGAAAAGCACATTTTGATCAGCGCACCAGAAGGTACGGCACCGGCCCGTTCCGGTGAGAAAGCTCCGTCGCCGTCAAGGGCGTTAAACACATCAATGACACGGCCGTTTTCGTGAGCGCCTACGGAAACGCCGCCGCCCATATGGACAACCACTAAATTAAGGGAATCGTAAGGTTTTCCCTGTTCCTTTGCATAACGTTTTGCGACAGCCTTTTGGTTCAGCGCATGGAACACGCTGGTGCGGGGCAGTTCCGGCACACCGGAATATCTGGAGATGGGCATCAGCTCATCCACCACGACAGGATCCACGATATAAGAAGGAATGCCGATGGAATCAGCGATTTCCCGTGCGAGGATGCCGCCAAGGTTAGAGGCGTGCTGGCCTTGTACGCCTATTTTCAAATCTTCCAAAAGAGCGTCGCTGACTGCGTATGTTCCGCCGGGGATCGGTTTTAACATACCGCCCCTGCCTACAACAACCTGTAAGGATTTGATGTCAAATTCTTTCTTGGAAAGCAGGTCTAAGATAATCTGCTTACGGAAGTCTTTTTGGTCTACGATGGAAGCGTACTGTGCGATCTCCTCCGTGGAATGGCGGAGGGTTTCTTCAAATAAAAGGGTTTCATCCTCGAAAACACCGATTTTGGTGGAGGTGGAGCCGGGATTAATGATTAAACTTTTGATTGCCATTTTCCTATTACCTTTCTTGTGGTGTGGTTAATTTGCGTTTTTGATACTCTCGGCAATGATTGCGCCAAGGGCAAGGGAGTTAACCTTTACTTCCATGGTGTCTGAACGGGATGTAAGGATAACGGGAGCTTTTGTTCCGGTAAGCACATTTCCGTTTACGACTTTTGCGGTGTGCACCATTGCCTTGTACACCAGATTCCCGGCGTGGATATCCGGGAAAAGAAGAATGTCGGCATCCCCCTGGATTGCCCTGTCGGTAGCTCCTTTGTGCTTTGCGGCTTCCGGGTCAATGGCAAGGTCAAGGGAAAGAGGACCGTCCACGATACACCCGGGGATCTTTCCGTCCTTGTTCATCTGTGTCAGCTCGGCAGCGTCTACCGTGGCCGGCATTTTCGGGTTTACCACTTCAACGGCGGCAAGGGGTGCAACCTTAGGGTTATCAATGCCGCAGGCTTTGGTGATCTCCAGTGTGTTTTCAATAATATGTACCTTGTCCTCTAAAGTAGGGTAAGGGATAAAAGCAACGTCTGTCAGGAATAAAAGGTGGTCAATGCCTTCCACGTCAAACACGCATACATGGGATAAAGGCTTGCCGGTGCGCAGTCCTGCTTCTTTATCGAGGACGCTCTTTAAAAAGCCCTTGGTATCAATCAGGCCTTTCATATACATATCAGCCTTGCCGTCATGTACCAGTTTTACGGCAGTGAGGGCGGCTTCGGTAACGTCCTGCACGTTGATGATCTCGAAATCGCTTAAATCGATCTGGATTTGTGCCGCAATTTCTTTAATCTTTGCTTCATCGCCAACTAAGATTGCATCAGCAATTTTCCGTTCTTTGGCAGCTTTAACGGCTTCTAATACTGCTGAGTCCTGAGCGACAGCCACTGCGACCTTTTTCATGCCGCATTCGCCAACCTTGGCAATTAATTCTGAGAATGTCTTGCTCATTTTCTGATATTCCTTTCTGTACATTGATAAAATTTTAGGATTTTACATCGTTAAAATAATAACACTGCCGACAGGAAAATGCAAGTAACCTGAAAGCATAATTGCGTTGCCGGCAGGCCGGTGCCGCCCACTGCCATATATGTCCGGAATGATTGCGTGCTTTTCCCGAAACTCAAAGTTTTTGATATATAGAAAGCTATCATAGCAATTAGGAATGACATGGTATATGTATTTGTGGTAAGATAGTAAGGAATTGCCCAGGTGTGGGAACATCATCCGGCCAGCGAACTGGTTGAAGAGTTTTCCGAGATCATTGCCAGCGGAAAAGCCAGGTTTTTCTTAAAATATGAGGACGGCGCACCTGTCGGTTTTGCACAGTGCCAATTGCGATATGACTATGTGGAAGGAACCAAAACCTCGCCGGTGGGTTATCTTGAGGGGATTTTCGTGAAAGAGGAATATCGCAGGAAAGGGTATGCCAAAGAACTGCTTGCTCCGAGTGAAGCATGGGCAATGGATTTTACAGAAACGAACAGGATTATCTGTTTTACCAAGAAACTATAGCGGGAAGTGAGGAGCGTGTGAAAAATAATATTTGGGATGAAATGTTTATGGCGGCAAAGATGGTGCAAAATGGCAGAAAGATTTCCGATTATGTAGAAGCGGGCGGTGTTGCTGCCGCTGTTCTGTCCGCATCGGGGAAACTATATACGGGAGTATGTGTCGACACCTGCTGCACCCTTGGGATTTGCGCAGAAAGAAATGCCATTTTTAATATGATAACAAATGGGGAATCGGTGATCAAAAAGGTTCTGACGATCATGCCGGACGGAAAATCAGGTGCTCCCTGCGGTGCGTGCCGGGAACTGATGACCCAGGTCATGCCTGATAATTATCAGGAAATTGAAATACTGCTTGACTATGAAACAAAGCGGGTCATAACGCTTGGGGAGATTACTCCCGAATGGTGGATTTAAATAATTGGGCAGGAGGAGACGGCTGTGAAACAGGATATTAAGATCAGGAAAGCGGTGGAAGAAGACCTCGATGATATTGAAAAGCTGTACGAGGATATCTGTGATTATTTGGATGCGCATAAGAATTATCCGGGGTGGAGAAAAGGGATTTACCCGGCACGCCGCGATGCGGAAGATGGGCTTAAGAAGAATGCCTTGTATGCTGTCTGGATTGGGAAGAAGATTGCAGGGGCGGTGATGTTAAAGCATGAGCAGGAGGATGGATATCAGAATGGCAAATGGCTGGCAGAGGATGATGATGAGCATATTTACGTGGTCTATACACTTGCCGTCCATCCTGATTTTTTAAAGTGCGGCATAGGAACGGAATTATTGGCGTTTGCCGAAGGGGTGGCCCGGGAAGAGCGGTGTGTGAGCATACGGCTTGACGTGGTAAAAGGCAATATCCCGGCGGAGCGGCTTTATCAAAAATGTGGATACCGGTTTGCGGGAACGGTAAGCCTGGGATATGAAGCGTTTGGGCTTCCCTGGTATAATCTTTATGAAAAATTATTGATGGAAGTTCCGGAATGAGGATTGGGATTATATGCGCAGGTGGATGAAGAGCTTGCACCTTTTTTGCCTGTAGTAGAGGATTGTAAGTGGCCGAAAAGGCCATGCTGAAGTTTTATGAAGGAAAGATTCACGATGTTGCGCCGGATATTTTGACAGAGTTCCACCCGTGGATGGAATCGGTGTTTTTTAAGGCTGATGGTGAACTGATAGAGCGTTCTAAGGCCGCGGTAAAGAAACTGGAGCCGGAAAGGAAGGATTGCCCACGTATACTGCGTGAATGGAATACCGTTTGCTTCAATCCGCTGCGTTATGAATACCGCCACCCATAGCGGGATTGCCTTTTCGATTATAAAATAATAGTTATGCATGTGAAAAATCTCATTGACATTACGGCTGTCATATGATATAAAAGTAGTCAGAAACCGTTGAAGAAGAGTAAGTACGTTAAGTGATCCATAACTGGGTCAGTTCATCACAGAGAGCCGCTATTGGTGGAAGGCGGCATGGGCAGCTTAAGGGAATGGGCTTCTGAGGGCGAGCCGAAGGAAGTAGGCGAGACGGAGAGGACACTTCGTTACCAAATCAAGCATATGATAGTATGCGATGAGCGGATGTTAAATACATCAAGCCGGGTGGCACCGCAGGAGTTTGACTCTTGTCCCAGCAGTAAATTGGTTGGGGGAAGGGTTTTTTTATGTACTGAAACTTTCCCAAACCGCTAAGGGCGCCATAGATCCGTGGCGTGCCTTGTAGAAACTAAAAGCAGCACAAAGTGCAGAATGGAGGAAAACGATGAGCGAAAAAACCAAAATCCCTTACAAAATTTATCTGGAAGAAAATGAGATGCCAAAGAGCTGGTATAATGTGCGGGCGGATATGAAAAATAAGCCTGCGCCGCTTCTTAACCCGGGAACATTAAAACCGATCACTTTTGACGAGCTTAAGGGGATTTTCTGTGAGGAGCTGTGTAAACAGGAGCTGGACGATAGCACGGCCTACATTGAAATCCCGGAAGAGATCAGGAATTTCTATAAAATGTACCGGCCGTCCCCTTTGGTACGGGCGTATTGTCTGGAAGAAAAGTTAAAGACACCGGCGAAAATTTATTATAAGTTCGAGGGCAACAATACCAGTGGCAGTCACAAATTAAACTCTGCCATTGCCCAGGCCTATTATGCAAAGAAGCAGGGGCTTAAGGGCGTGACCACGGAAACCGGTGCGGGGCAGTGGGGTACAGCGCTTTCCATGGCCTGTGCGTATCTTGACCTTGACTGTCAGGTTTATATGGTAAAATGCTCTTATGAGCAGAAACCTTTCAGGCGGGAAGTGATGCGGACTTATGGTGCGTGCGTGACCCCTTCGCCTTCAGAGACTACCGAAGTGGGGAGAAAGATTTTAAAGGAATTTCCGGGAACCACGGGAAGCCTTGGCTGCGCAATTTCCGAGGCGGTGGAAGCCGCAATATCTCAGGAAGGCTACCGCTATGTGCTTGGCTCCGTGTTAAATCAGGTTCTTTTGCATCAGTCCGTGATTGGCCTGGAAACAAAAGCGGCAATGGATAAGTATGGGATAAAACCGGATGTGGTCATCGGCTGTGCCGGCGGCGGTTCTAACCTTGGAGGGCTGATCTCACCGTTTATGGGTGAAAAGCTCCGTGGGGAAGCTGATTATCAGTTTATAGCGGTGGAACCGGCATCCTGTCCCAGCCTTACAAGAGGGAAATTTGTGTATGACTTCTGCGATACCGGGAAGGTCTGCCCGTTAGCTAAGATGTATACCTTGGGAAACGGCTTCATCCCTGCGGCAAACCATGCAGGGGGGCTTCGTTATCACGGCATGAGTTCCGTTCTTTCTCAGCTTTACCATGATGGGCTGATGGATGCCGTGAGCGTGGAGCAGACTGCTGTGTTTAAAGCGGCGGAGGAGTTTGCAAGGGTGGAGGGCATCCTGCCTGCGCCGGAAAGCTCCCATGCTATCAAGGTGGCTATTGACGAGGCAATGAAGTGCAAAGAGACAGGGGAAGAAAAGACTATCCTTTTTGGCCTTACCGGAACAGGATATTTTGATATGATTGCATATGAGCGTTTCCATAATGGGGAAATGACAGATTATATCCCTGACGATGAGGAATTGGCAAAAGGGATTGCAGCGATTCCTGTTTTGCCGGAAACAGGCGTGGGCCAAACAGTGTAACGTAACCAGAAAGAGCCCGGCCGTCACCAATGTGTATTAACGGTCCTGCACAGAACTCAATACCCTGACCTTGATAGCTTTCTTAATAGCAAAGCCTGTCAGGTCAGGGTAATTTTTTATCTAAATCCTTATAATCAGCTGAACGGTTCAGTCTACGCCCATTAGCAGGGCCGCACGAATATGTTACCTGCGCAGCTTCCCCTGTTCATCCACGGTTGTTCAGCCGGAATTTTATAATTGCAATGTTGTAATCCCTGCCCCGGTCTGTTATGATTAGGACATCTTAGATTCGTGTTTATTCTACCGCCAAGACGATCTGGCACATTATTTCCATCAGGGTTTATCACCCACATTTCAAAACAGAGAAGGAGTGTTTATTTCTAAGGGGCAAAAGAACAATGCATTATGCAGCTGCTTATCGGATCCGGTCATTTTTGCGGATTTTATCAACGGCAGCATCCACAACGGGGAAAAAGTGGTATCCCCCGGGCAGCTTTCAGACCGGGAGACGGTCACCTGCCAGAAGGAAAGAACAGGGCATCTGCCACCCCAAAAGCCACAGTATGTTGAAAGGCGGCGGGATGTGTTAAAAGCAGTCTTTCACGATGACTGCTACATTGTGATTTTTAAAAAGGCAGGGCGACAAGAAGGAACTGATGGATTATATTGAGAAAAACAGGGAACGGATCGAGGACATAGCCGAGGAAACCTTTGATGCGGTCAGCGTTTTAATGAACATCCCTAATAAATTTATAAAAAAGAAAGAGAAAACGGAAGGAGATTCTGGTATGTGTACAGCAATGAAGGAATGGCTCGCTGACGATCACCACGCTCGATACCGCTGTCTTCGAAATCGGTGCGTTCGCGAAATGGTTCCTTAAGATTTTTCTTTCCTTCCCTTCGAGGTTTTGGCTAACATTAATCCAACGAAACATTCAGCTAAATGCCAAAATCACTACGTTGTGCAGATATTAATAGTGCTGACTATGCAGCTTTACCCCACTTGCGCCATATTACGTTAAATAGCCAATTACATGGTGGGCAGAAACCTAGTCGAGCAGCCAGTTGAGATTAATTGAGCCAATAAACCAGCCATCAAGATAACTAAAATCTTAAGGAGCCATTTCGCGAACGCGCCGATTTCGAAGACAGCGGTATCGAGCGTGGCAATCGTCAGCACAGCTGACGTGTAGATTTTAGTTATCTTGATGGCGGTATTATTAGCCACGTACTCCAACTAAACAGTTCAGCCCACGCCCATTCGCAGGGCCGCACTAACATGCTTCCCGTTGCTTACGCAACTTCCCCTGCTCATCCACGGGCGTTCCCTCAGACCGCATAGCTTCCGTCAAATCCGTGTAAACACGATTTGCCGTTCACCTTGCAGTCTGGCTGAACTGTTAAACTGGAATTTGAAAACCATAAAATTATGAGTGATTATTGCTCTCCATAGGTTATCAATAAAATCCTCCAAAAGCCTTGAAAATAAAGGGTTTATCGCAATGTGTTCGCCTTATCCCTTTATATGATTTCACACAAGTTTACTCTTTCCCTGACTGCTTATAAGGGCAAAATCAAGGGCAAGAAAATCTCATAACAAGATATAACAAAGTGTGGCAATCGGGGAAATGTGATGTATGTGCGAATATATTATAACGGAGGATTTTTTAATGGATAAGTATATTTATGATGAAAGCAATGGTCTTTGGTATGAACCACAAGGAGATTATTATATTCCTTGTCTTACTTTACCAACCGAAAAAGAATACAAGCCTATCGGTTTATGGGGGCAGCGACACAAGCGATATTTACAGGAACATAAGAGGGCGCTTTACGCCACGCTACTCACAAGTGGCAAGTTGAATGATTATCTTGCGGATGTCGATAAACAGGCGGAGAAACGCTTTGAAAGACTTGTAGAACAGATGAAGCAGGCACAGGGTATCACAGAACGCCTAAAGGCGAAAAATGCCTTAGAATGGGTTGGACAAATGAATAACATTTGGGCTTGTGCTATGGAGATTGTGGAGAGGGAAATTATATTCGTATAAGTAGACAAGGCGGCAGGGAGTAAATTCTCTGTCGCTTATTTTTACTATATTTTCGTTACGAAACTTGACAAAAATCTCTCCTTTTATTATAATTTATGTTATATAACAACAATTATAATATGACAGAGAGGTGAAAAATATGCCACCAAAGGTGAAAATTACAAAAGAGATGATTATAGATGCAGCATTTGAGATAGCACGAAGTGAGGGAGCAGAAAATATCAATGCACGAACTGTATCAAAAAAATTAGGCTGTTCCACTCAACCTGTTATGTATCATTTCAAAACAATAGAGGAATTGAAAAAAACTGTATATATTAAGGCAGATGAGTATCATTCCGAATATATAACTAATATTCAGAGTGAAAATCCGATGAAAGATATTGGACTGAATTATATACGCTTTGCTGAAACAGAAAAAAATTTGTTTCGGTTTCTATTTCAAACAAATGAGTTTATAGGAAAAAATATTTCTGAGTTGATAAATTCTGAAGAATTACAGCCTATTATAGCTATACTGAGTAAAGAAGTAGAGGTCAATACAGAACAGGCGAAAACCATTTTCCGTTCATTATTCCTGATTGCACATGGATATGCAAGTATGTTTGCAAATAACGAAATGACCTATGACGAACAGACGATTATATCTGATTTAGACTTGGTATTTGACGGAACAGTTTATTCATTAAAAGGAGGATTATAATGTATCGTTTATATAAGAAAAATGAATTAAATTTCTCATTGGTTTGGATTATTTCCTATGTTGTTTTGTTTAGTGTTGCTGACAGCTTTTCTGCTTCGCTTGGCACTGAAAAAATAATTGCTGCACCCGTTGCTATAGTTTTTACATTACTTCTTTTAGTTTTTGTGAGTAAACACAACTTAAAAGAAAAATACGGTCTGTGTTCTTTTGATGGAAGCCTTAGAAATTTCTTATATTTTACTCCGCTACTTCTAATTATGAGTATTAACCTATGGAATGGCGTTACGATGAAGCTGTCTGTTTTAGAAACTGTGTTATATATTTTAAGTATGCTCTGCGTTGGATTCATTGAAGAAATTATTTTTCGTGGATTTCTGTTCAAAGCATTATACAATGACAATGTAAAGTTGGCGATTATTATCTCAAGTGTTACTTTTGGAATTGGACATATTGTAAACTTACTGAACGGAAAAGATTTAATACCTACACTCTTACAAGTTTGTTATGCAATCGCAATAGGTTTTCTTTTTACAATTATTTTTTACAAAGGAAAGAGCCTTTTACCGTGTATTATTGCACATAGTTTTGTAAATTCTTCGAGCGTTTTTGCTGTTGAAAATTCTTCAATGAAGTTTCATATTATTTCAAGTGCAGTATTATGTATTATTAGCTTAAGTTACGCACTGTGGATATTGAAAAAAACAAAACAATTTGATGAATATGAAAATAATGATAGGCGGTGATGATATTATATGCCAACTATTATTTCAGAATGGATATATTGCCCTGTATGCGGCAATAAAACCCGTACTATGATACGGGAAGATACGGAATTAAAAAACTTTCCTCTCTACTGTCCGAAGTGCAAGAAAGAAACAATCATCAATGTTCAGGATATGAAAATCACGCTTGCAGTCAGTAAATGATTATGTATGCCGCCGCTACGGGAAACGCCATAACGGCGGTTTTTCAATGCCTATCGGCTATTTCTGTCAAAGGATTTCTTACGCTGTCTTTGCGGTAGTCTCTGCTTGTTGCGTTCCTGTATTTCTCGCAGATGTTTTAGCACGCTCTGCCTTTCGGGCGGTCTGCGTTGTTCTTTAGCGGCGGCTGTCGGTTTCCTGCTGGCTTGGTATTCCCACTCAGCAAGGTCACGGTTGTACTGTTCCACAACGCTTTCCATTTCTCGGAAAGTACGCATAAAAACTTGCACATCGGGATAACCGTCCTCTTTGAGCGTATCGGGGATTTTATCCAGCCTGTCGGCAATCTCCGCTTCGGTTTCTTTGATTTTTACCTCCAACGCTTTTCGTTCTTTGCCTTTGAAAAGCCCCTTTGTATTGGCAAGCTGCTGTTTCAACTGTGGCAAAACTTTATCCTGCAAGTTTTTGATTTCCCTTGCCTTATCTTGCACCTTTATCATCAGATTTCTCATATGGCGGAACTCTCCCATATCAATATCAAGCGTAGGCTTGGGCGGCATATCTTTTTCCCGAATAAGGTTTTGCAGAAAATCTTTTGCCTTTGCCACAATCCCTCGGAACAGATTTGGCAGCCATCCTTTGCTCTTGATTGACTGGCTTGCTTTTTCGTGTATCTCAGTCTGCTTGATTTCTAAAATCTTTGCTTCGGGAATACCCGATATGAGTGCCATATCCGCTGTCCTGTTCCATTCCTGCCTTGCGGTGTTATCCGCTTCAATCTCGGCGGCTTTGGGATTGTTCTTGCCGATTTTTTTGGTGGGAAGATACACGCTGTTCTTATCAAAGACCTTTAACTGCTGTTCGGGATCGGAGATATGCCGATTGATAAGGTCGGTGTAAATCTCTTTAACCTCCCGAAGAAAAGGCTCGCTTTTGAATTTATCATCTTTTACAGTAAAGAGGTGGCTTTCGTAAACCTCGCCTTTTTTTATGACGGTGCAGCCTTTTCGTATCTGCCCGTCCTCCCCTGTGATTTCTTTCTTGGTGCGTACCCTTTTTCCCGTTTCATCATAGAACACGCTGCGTGTGGCTATCTTGATGTCAGGTTCAGGAAGCAGTTTTCTTTCGCTGAAGATGAGGTGGATATGATAATTCGTCTTGCGTTTGTTGTGGTGGAGGGCTGACACGCACTCCATACCATACCGCCTGCGGAACTCCTCCGTAAAATCTTCAAGGACTTCCTGCGGCTCGTATCTTGTATAAACTTCAGGCAGGGCGATAATCAATTCCCTTGCTTCAATACATTTGCCCTCTGTGCCGCTCCGCTTAAATTCCTGCTGGCTTTCCCTTGCAAGGTTACTCCAAAATTCATTGTCGGCGGTGCGGTAGGTGGCATAGAGATTTTCCTGCCTTGCGTGGCTTGTGATATAGGATATTCTTCCCTTGACATTTGGTAGTTTCGACATTTGTATAAATGAATGTCTTGCCATATACTCCTTCCTCCCGTGACGGGCATACTCTTTTTGCAACCGATAAATCGGTTGCCGCTGTTTCGGCGGCGTAAGCAGACGGACAGCGAAGAAAACAGCGGGCTGTTTTCTTCTGTATCATAGCGGCGGTGCTTTGTCCGAAGCTGTGATACAGTGCCCCCTGCAAGGGCGAAATACCCAGAGTACAAATCGAAGATTTGTGCGAGGGGTATATTTCGCTCTCAAACGCCGAGGGCTTGGAGAATGCTTATTCTACTTTGCGGACATCGTTTTCATTGAGCAGGTTTCTTCCCTGATTGACGCTCATAAATCGCTCTAAAGTATCCCTGCGGATAATCGCTTTTCTGCCGACCTTGAGGACAGGCAACTTGCCCCAGTCTACCAACTTACGCATTGTATTTCTTCCGATACCCGTACATTCTGCTGCTTCTTCTATGGTTAAACCCATTTTGATGTTGCTCATTTTATTAACCTCCTTTCAAAATACGCATTTTGCAACTATGTATCTGTAATTGTACTTATTTTGCTATCTCTTGTCAACTCGTTTTGCAACTTATTAAGAAATATTTTTGCCTATTATTAAATTTATAGTTGCAAAATAGGTTTTGCTATGCTATACTATCAGCAATAGGAGGTGAAAACCTTGAAAAAAGAAATTACATTCACCGCAAAACAGGTCGGTGAACGAGTAAAAGAACGCCGAACAGAATTAAACTTAACAATGCCCGAACTTGGTAAGCGTGTCGGGGTAAACAAGTCTACCATTCAAAGATATGAAGCGGACGGAGTAGACCCGAAACGCACAATGATTATCAACGGGCTGGCAGAAGCACTCCTGACCACTCCCGAATGGCTGACAGGACTTTCCGAAGATAAGGAATATGGCAGCCGCACTTTATGTGCAAGGGATATGGAGGAACATATCAAAAAATATCTTGATACGGTTTCTTCCGTGGTAAAGGGAGAACCGCACCAACAACTGCTCACGACATTCCTCGGAAAGATGATTGACCTCTATACGGTCATGGCTTATCACTTTGCAGACGCTATGGCTGAGGTTGACCGTGTAGCGGGGGACGAAGGCTTAAAGCAGTCCTTACGCCGCTATGCGATTGAGTCAGGGGCGATTATGGAAAGGGTTTACCGTAAAGAAATGGAACTTCCTATCGAGGATATGAAACAGTTTTTAGACGGGATTTTACATATCTACGATGAGGGACGCACCGCTGTAAAGATGGGCGACCTGTTCGGGATAGCGACAGCAGCCGAAGAAAGGGTTGCTGAAAAAGAAAAATTCCGTGGCTCTTTGACAAGTGAAAACGATGACTGACACTCATCGGCATAAGTAACCTTATTACTTTACGCACACCATATGTCACAGTCCCGATTGCCACGGATAGAAAGGGGAAATTTATCTATGGCAAAAGGTTCTGTAAGAAAAAAAGGTAAAAAGTGGTACGCACGCTTCTATATCGAAGATGAAAGCGGCAGAAAAGCACAGAAAGAGTTTGTGGGAACAGAAAGCAAGTCTGAAACAGAAGCCCTGCTCAGAAAAGCAATCGCTGACTATGAGGAAAAGAAATTCGTTGCGAAGTCTGAAAACATCACGGTTGGTATGCTGCTCGATCTGTGGGTGGAGGAAGAACTGAAACCCGGCAGTCTCAGCAATGGAACGGTAATGTCCTATCAGGGAACGGTCAACCGTATCAAACAGCACCCGATAGGAAACCGAAAGCTGAAAACCGTAACCGCCGACCATTTACAGGCGTATATAGACTTTCTCAGCTTTGGCGGTACAAATCCTGACGGCACAACCGCAAAGGCACTCAGCAAAGGGTATCTCCGATTGTTTTCGGCAGTTTTACAAGGGGCGTTCCGTTTTGCGGTATTCCCGAAAAGGCTGATAACCTTTAACCCGATGCAGTATGTGGTATGGCGGGGAAAGAAAGAAGAATATGAACTGTTCTCGGACGAGGATGGGGAAACAACTTCCACACCAACGCTCAGCTACGAACAGTATCAGAGGTTAGAGGACTTCCTGAAAAAGAAAAACAACCCTGCACTCCTTCCTATACAGATAGCCTATTATACAGGCTTGCGTATTGGAGAGGTCTGCGGTCTGACTTGGCAGGACATCAACCTTGAAGAACAATATTTGACAGTACGCCGCAGTATGCGTTACAACGGGGCAAGGCACAAAACAGAAATAGGGGCAACAAAGCGTAAAAAAATCCGCACCGTGGACTTTTGCGATACGCTTGCCGCAATCCTGAAAACTGCGAAAACAGAACAGCACAAAAACCGTTTCCTATATGGGGAACTATACAGCCTTAATTACTATTTGGAGGTCAAAGAAAAAGACCGCACCTATTATGAGGTTTACAGTCTGCCGAGGCCGGAGGAAGTCCCAGAGGGGTACAAGGAATTATCCTTTGTCTGCCTTAGACCTGACGGGGCATTTGAAGCACCGAGTACGGTGGGGATTATGTGCAGGACAGCAAGAAAAAAGGTGGAGGGATTGGAGGACTTCCACTTCCATATGCTCAGGCACACCTATACAAGCAATCTGCTTTCAAACGGTGCAGCACCTAAAGATGTGCAGGAACTTCTCGGACACGCTGATGTCAGTACCACAATGAACATTTACGCTCACGCTACAAGGGAAGCGAAGCGTACTTCCGCAAGACTGCTGGATAAGGTAATCGGCGGAGAATAAAAAATTTCCCTTGTTTCGGCTCATAAGGGCAAAAACAAGGGAAAATACATAAGGTTTGAACATTTAATAGGCGATAAGCCTTGAAAATACAGGGTTTATAGAGGATTGAATAGATAAACGGGAATTTATGCAACAGTTCACAAAATGATAATATTTGAACAGTTGAATAAAGTGTACAAATCTGTTACAATAAAATTTGCAGTTTTTTGTGATAGGGATGTTTTTATTCATGGCAATAGAAAATCGGCAGATCATGCGCTCTGCCTGCAGCATGGATAAGGAACATTTGTAAGAAAGGCATGGTATTAATATGAATCTTGTCCAAAAGATATTTGGTACGCATAGCGAAAGGGAAATAAAGCGCATAGAAGGGCTGGTACAGTCGATTGAAGACCTGCGTCCTTCCATGATGGAGCTTACGGATGAAGAATTAAGGGCTAAGACAGAGGAATTTAAGAAGCGTCTCTCGGAAGGGGAGACCTTGGATGACATTTTGGTGGATGCCTTTGCGGTGGTAAGGGAAGCGGCAAGGCGTGTGCTGCGCACGGAGCACTACCGGGTACAGCTGATCGGCGGTATCATCCTCCATCAGGGGCGCATTGCCGAGATGAAGACCGGCGAAGGAAAGACCCAGACCTGTCTTTTGCCGGCATATTTAAACGCGCTGGAAGGAAAAGGCGTGCACGTGGTGACGGTGAACGACTATCTGGCCAAGCGCGATGCGGAGTGGATGGGACAGGTACATGAATTCTTAGGGCTTTCGGTAGGCGTTGTTTTAAACAGCATGAAGCCGGAAGAACGGCGGGAAGCTTATGCCTGCGATATTACTTATGTGACGAATAATGAACTTGGCTTTGATTATCTGCGTGACAACATGGTGATCTATAAAGCTCAGCTGGTCCTTCGCTCTTTGCACTATGCTATCATCGACGAGGTGGATTCGGTGCTTATTGATGAAGCGAGGACACCCCTTATCATATCCGGTCA
Organism: uncultured Lachnospiraceae bacterium; assembly: GCA_910587295.1. Taxonomy (GTDB): domain Bacteria; phylum Bacillota; class Clostridia; order Lachnospirales; family Lachnospiraceae; genus Suilimivivens. Next base: position 14,839 of record CAJULP010000020.1, read on the forward strand.
GAGTGGGAAATCCACCAAGCTTTATGAAGTCTGCGATATCTTAGCGAAGCAGATGAAGCGGGGCGAGGACATGGCGGATCTTTCTAAGATGGATGCCATTATGGGGATTGAGCGGGAAGAGACCGGAGATTTTATCGTCAATGAGAAGGACAAGGTAGTCAACCTTACCGCACAGGGCGTTGACAAGGTGGAGAAGTTCTTCCAGATTGAAAACCTTGCGGATCCGGAAAACATTGAGATCCAGCACAATATTATTCTGGCGCTTCGGGCAAATAATCTGATGTTCCGTGATCAGGATTATGTGGTAAAAGATGATCAGGTTCTTATCGTGGATGAGTTTACCGGACGTATCATGCCGGGCCGCCGTTATTCGGACGGGCTCCATCAGGCCATTGAAGCGAAGGAACATGTGAAGGTAAAAAGGGAAAGTAAGACGTTAGCGACCATTACTTTCCAGAACTTTTTTAATAAATTTGAGAAAAAGGCCGGCATGACAGGTACGGCCCTTACGGAAGAAAAAGAGTTCCGTGATATTTACGGGATGGACGTTATCGAGATCCCCACCAACGTACCGGTGGCCAGGATCGACCAGCACGACGCGGTATACAAGACCCGGAAGGAAAAGCTGCATGCCATCGTGGATGCGGTAAAGGAATCCCATGAAAAGGGGCAGCCGGTCCTTGTTGGTACGATCACCATCGAGGCTTCCGAGGAACTCAGCAAAATGCTGACCAAACGGGGAATCCAGCATAAAGTGCTGAATGCAAAGTTCCATGAGCTTGAGGCTGAGATCGTGGCGGATGCGGGGATCCATGGGGCCGTGACTATTGCCACTAACATGGCAGGACGTGGTACGGATATCAAGTTAGACGAAGAGGCCAAAAAAGCAGGAGGCCTTAAGATCATCGGTACGGAGCGGCATGAATCCAGACGTATTGACAATCAGCTCCGCGGACGAAGCGGGCGGCAGGGCGACCCCGGTGAGTCCAAATTTTATATTTCCCTTGAGGACGATCTGATGCGTCTTTTTGGTTCCGAGCGCCTGATTGGCATGTTCAATGCCCTTGGCATCCCGGAAGGGCAGGAGATTGAGCATAAATCACTGACCAATGCCATTGAGTCCGCACAAAAGAAGATAGAAAACAATAACTTTGGTGTCAGGAAGAACCTGTTAGAGTATGACCAGGTGATGAATGAGCAGAGGGAGATCATTTATGAAGAACGCCGCCGGGTGCTTGACGGTGAGAGTATGCGGGAGGCCATTTATAAGATGATCACGGACATCACGGAAAATGCCGTGGATATCGTGATCGGTGATGATACGGATTACGATGAGTGGAATTTAGAGGAGTTAAATACGCTGCTGCTTCCCACCATCCCCTTAAAACATATTAACCGCGGGCGCATCAACACGCCAAAGAAAAATGCGTTAAAACAGCAGTTGAAGGAAGAAGCGGTAAAGCTTTATGAGGCAAAGGAAGCGGAGTTTCCGGAACCGGAAGCAATCCGCGAGTTAGAGCGTGTAATCTTACTTAAGATCATTGACAGGAAGTGGATGGATCATATCGACGATATGGACCAGCTCCGTCAGGGCGTAGGTCTGCAGGCCTACGGGCAAAGAGACCCGCTTGTGGAGTATAAGCTAAGCGGCTATGAGATGTTTGATGAGATGACCCAGAATATCCGTGAGGAGACGGTGCGGCTTTTGTTCCATGTGAGGGTGGAGCAGAAGGTGGAAAGAGAACAGGTAGCGAAAGTGACGGGAACGAACAAGGACGATTCCCTTGCCAAAGCGCCGGTGAAAAGGGAAAATGCCAAGATCTATCCCAATGACCCCTGCCCTTGCGGCAGCGGGAAGAAGTACAAGCAGTGCTGTGGGCGTAAATAGATTTTGCCCATAAAATAAAATAAAGAAAGAGGTGACGCAAGGTGGTAGAATTAGACCAGATGAAGTCTGAACTTCAGGCTTACAAGAGCCCTTTAGCGGAAGTGAGGGATTCACTTTGACTTAGCAAATAAGTCAAAGAAGATTGAAGAACTGGAACGAGAGATGGAGGCTCCCGGCTTTTGGGATGACCCTGATTATTCGAACCAGAAAATGAAAGAACTAAAGAACTTAAAAGACATTGTCGAAACCATGAAAGGGCTTGAGGGACAGTACGAGGATATTGAAATGCTGATTGAGATGGGGGATGAGGAAGAAGACGCCCAGCTTGCAGCGGATATCAGGAAAGAGTTAGATGAATTTATTGCTTCTTTTGAGGAAATCCGTATCAGTACCCTCTTGTCTGATGAATACGATGGGGATAATGCTATCCTGAAGCTAAATGCGGGAGCGGGGGGAACGGAAAGCTGTGACTGGTGTTCCATGCTCTACCGCATGTATACCAGATGGGCGGAGCGCAAGGGATTTTCCGTGGAAGTGCTGGACTATCTGGATGGCGATGAGGCAGGGATCAAGTCAGTGACTTTCCAGGTCAACGGGGTGAATGCCTACGGATACTTAAAATCAGAAAAAGGTGTCCACCGGCTGGTACGTATCTCTCCTTTTAATGCTCAGGGAAAACGCCAGACCTCTTTTGTGTCGCTGGATGTGATGCCGGATATTGAGGAAGACGTGGACGTGGAGGTTAATGAGGACGAATTGCGGATCGACACTTACCGAAGCAGCGGTGCCGGCGGTCAGCACATTAACAAGACCTCTTCCGCAATCAGGATTACCCACCTTCCCACCGGGATCGTGGTACAGTGCCAGAATGAGCGTTCCCAGTTCCAGAATAAGGATAAGGCTATGCAGATGCTGAAGGCCAAGCTGTATATGCTGAAAAAAGAAGCAAATGCGGAAAAACTGTCCGATATCCGGGGTGAAGTGAAGGAGATTGGCTGGGGCAATCAGATCCGGTCTTATGTGATGCAGCCATATACCATGGTAAAAGACCATCGGACCAGCGCTGAGACAGGAAACGTGGATGCGGTCATGGACGGGGCTCTTGACCCGTTTATCAATGCATATCTAAAATGGATCAATACAAAAGAGCCGTCGGATTAACGACGGCTCTTTCTAATGCGTACAGCAGGGGAACGGCAAAGGCTGACGGATGTTCCGTACGAGTAGGGAAAATGCCATTATGGGGTGTGCGGATGCTTGTTCCGCATCAGGTCTAAATAGAAGTTTGCATAAGTTGCCTGCATGTAAGGGTACACCCATAAAAAGCCAAGTCCGCAGGAACAGATGGAAAGTAACATAAGGGGCAGGAAGCTTAGCTGGATATAAAACAGCCTTGCTTTATGCCCTTTTATAAGCTTTGGGGCAAGCTTTAGCAATTGCGCCGCCGTATACTCCGGGAAATCCTGCATCAGATAAAAAATCTGGGATAATAAAAGCTGTGCAAACACTTCAATGGCGGTTCCGACTACCAGTAAGATAGTATAAAGCAGGAACGTTCCTGCTCCAAAGGGAAGCATGGAAGCATTGGGATTCCAGCTTATCATAGATGTAAGAAGCAGGCTGCCCACATAGGTATAAGGCAATGTGGCAGCTAAAGAGATCACGGATAACAGAAGCTGGATCTGGGATACCTTGCCTGCTTTCTGGAAAACAGGCGGGGTAAAAAAATGAAACAGATCCATCACGGCGGGGGGCTGGTTACAGGCAACCTTCAGATAAACAAGCGCTTCCCCGGCAGTGAAAAAGCCGGCAAAAACGCTGATGACCAAAGAAAGCATGTAATAAAGAAAAGGGCTTATCCGGGCAAGGGGATTAAACAGAAATTGGATGGGAAGGGTACAAAGCAGATGGAGGGCTAAGATACCCACCGTGATGCCGTACTTTCCAAGAAGCTGTCCCTTGGCCAGCCTTTTTAACTCGTTTGAGGATAAATAATGATTCATAAAAATAACAATACCTTTCCGTAGTTTGTATCATAAAGCGTTTACACGGCAAGATCCAGGTTGCTGCCGACCAAAGAGATTGCATCCGCGGATTTCCGGTTCTTGACATAAGGGTTTTCCTCATTGGAATATTTGATCTTGGTTGCGGTAGTGCCGCCGGATACATAGCTGCTCCCGCATTCAGGGCAGACTGCCGTCTTTAGGGTAACGGAAGCGGAAAGCACTTTCCCGTTATTTTTGGCCGCTTTGGTGTAAGCGTTGCTTACATGCTCCTGTTCATGGGCACGGACCTTGGAAGCGGAAGCCTGGGGAGAGATATGGGCCGCTGATTTAAAGGATACCATTTCGTTAGACCCATCCTGATATTTGCGGTTCTTGCAGGTTTCACATTCCGCGGGGGAAGATTTCCGCCCGGGGGATATCTGAGTATCTGCGCCGGGATTTAAGACCGGTTTTCCGGCTTTTTGGACATTTCCGGACATAGATGCATACCCTGCACCTGCCTGATAGGGAACCACGTTGGAATAAGCGCCTGAAATTATACCTGACATATGTGTCAACTCCTTTATTTTCATAATCATAGACAAAGTGTCATCATTTTTTAGTAAGGTGAAACCGGTTTACCAAGTGAGTCAGCGAAATCTTCCATGATATCTTCATAGGACTGCCCTAAAATCTCATCCGGGGAAATTCCGAACTGATCCTCTAACTGCTGATCCATCTGCTGGCCTAAGCGGATCATGTCGCTTCTGCTGCTGCTAAGGAAAAGGGTGATGAAAGTTCCCATGATCACTATGATCAGGCCTATGCAGCCGATAGCGGTACAAAGCCCGATCTTTGCACTGATCAAAAGTTTTTTGCCATAGCCTTTGGAAAGAATGGCAAAGATGATGGAAAGACTTCCAAAAACCAGCGGAAGGTAAACGGTAAGGAAAGAAAACATACAGCCCAGTCCCAAGATCATGGAAACGGTGGCAAAAGCCGCACCGGCATTTTGGAGGTTCTGGGGCTGATAGTAATAATTTTGTTCTTGATGATCCATAGGAATAACCTTGCCTTTCCATAAATACATGTTCCATTGTATGGAACAATGCCTGTAAAAGTATCTTAGCACTTTCCTTTCAATAATACAAATCTTTCTTGAAAATAAGATGGTTTATCCACTATAATAGAGAAGGAGCAGCCGGCATGCAAAAGAAAATATGCTGCCGGGGCTGTAATCATACATTGTGAGGATGGAGCATATGGATATTGTACTGAAACTGAAAGAAGAACTGCAGGTGGAAAAATGGCAGGTGGAAGCCGCCGTTCAATTGATCGATGAGGGGAACACCATCCCTTTTATTTCAAGGTACCGAAAAGAGGCCACCGGTTCTTTAAACGACGAACAGCTGCGGACACTGTTTGAGAGACTGAATTATCTGCGCAATCTGGAAGAAAAGAAGGAGCAGGTGATCGCCAGCATCGAAGAACAGGGGAAACTGACCGAAGAGCTTAAGGAAAAGATCCTTGCGGCACAGACTTTGGTGGTAGTGGAGGATTTATACAGGCCATATAGGCCAAAGAGAAAAACAAGGGCCAGCGTGGCTAAGGAAAAGGGATTGGATGGGCTTGCGGAATATATCTTGAAGCAGGATGCCACAGAACCTTTGGAAGTGGAAGCCGCAAAGTATGTAAGCGAAGAAAAAGAAGTAAAAAGTGAAAAGGATGCCCTTCAGGGCGCTATGGATATCATTGCGGAGACGATCTCCGATGAGGCTGATTACCGTATGTATATCCGTTCCGCCACCATGGAGGAAGGAAAATTGACCAGTGTGGCCAAGGACGAAAAAGCCCAGAGCGTTTATGAGACCTACTATGATTATGAGGAACCTTTAAAGAAAACGGTAGGGCACAGGATCCTTGCGTTAAACCGGGGGGAAAATGAAAAATTCCTGACGGTTAAGGTGGAAGCGCCTCAGGAGCGTATTTTGCAGTACCTTGCCAAAAAGATCATCACATCGGATAATGAGTTTACCACGCCGGTTTTGACTGATGTGGTCAAGGATGCTTATGACCGTTTGATCGCACCGGCGATTGAAAGAGAGATCAGGAATGAACTGACGGAGAAAGCGGAAGACGGCGCAATCTCTGTATTTGGGAAAAATTTAGAGCAGCTTCTGATGCAGCCGCCGATTGCGGGAAAGGTGGTGCTGGGCTGGGATCCGGCATTCCGTACGGGCTGCAAGCTGGCGATCGTGGACGCTACCGGGAAGGTGCTGGATACCAAAGTCATTTATCCTACCGCCCCTCAGAATAAGGTGGAGGAGTCAAAAAAAGAGTTAAAGCGGCTGATCGGCAAATATGGTGTTTCCCTGATCAGTGTGGGCAATGGGACCGCGTCAAGGGAATCCGAGCAGGTAATCGTGGAACTGATCAAAGAGCTGGATGTTCCCGTTCAGTATGTGATCGTCAACGAAGCAGGCGCTTCCGTGTATTCGGCAAGTAAACTGGCAACGGAGGAGTTCCCTAATTTTGACGTGGGGCAGCGAAGTGCCGCTTCCATCGCAAGAAGGCTCCAGGATCCGTTGGCGGAACTGGTGAAGATTGACCCGAAGTCCATCGGGGTAGGACAGTACCAGCATGACATGAACCAGAAAAAGCTTGGGGAGGCTTTAGGCGGCGTGGTGGAAGACTGCGTGAATAAGGTGGGCGTGGATTTGAACACGGCGTCCGCATCCCTTTTGGAATATATCTCAGGGGTTTCCAAGGCAATCGCTAAAAATATCGTGGATTACAGAGAGCAGAACGGGCGGTTTAGAAGCCGTGCCCAGCTCCTTAAGGTGCCAAAGTTAGGACCGAAAGCCTATGAGCAGTGCGCCGGCTTTCTGCGCATCCTTGACGGAGATAATCCGTTGGACGCTACCAGCGTCCACCCGGAATCCTATCAGGCGGCTATGCAGCTTTTGGATAAGATGGGCCTTACCATGGATGATGTGCGAAAGGCACAAAAAGCTGCCGCAAGTAAAAACGCAGTGAAAAAGGAACATTCCGGGGCGGCCAAAAAAGAGGCAAAGCCCAAGCAGCAAAAGGTAGTGATACGGAATACGAATACCGCTATGGGAAAAGCCTTAGCGGCTGCTATGGGCGGTATGGTCATGGCGGCCGAAGAGGATTCCCCTAAGCAAAAGAGAGAGGCAGTCCAGGGCGCAAAGACGGATGGAAACCAGGCGGTAAGCAGCCTGGAAAAGAAGATCAAAGACAAAAAGCGGATGGCGGAAGAACTGGGGATTGGAGAGATCACCCTGACGGATATTTTAAAGGAGCTGGAAAAGCCCTCCAGGGATCCCAGGGAAAATATGCCCGCCCCCATCCTTAGGAGCGATGTCCTTGACATGAAGGACTTAAAGCCGGGGATGATCCTGAAAGGAACGGTGCGCAATGTAATTGATTTTGGCGTTTTCGTGGATATTGGCGTCCATCAGGATGGTCTGGTACATATTTCCCAGATCACGGACCGGTTTATCAAACATCCGTTAGAGGCAGTCAGCGTTGGCGATATCGTGGATGTCCAGGTGCTGACCGTGGATGTGCCGAAAAAGAGGATCGGGCTTACCATGAGGCTTAACCAGAAGAATTAAGTGTTGACTTTGGCCGTTTCCTGTACTACAATGATTTTGGTAAAAATAATAGAAAAAGTTCTTCGGGGTTGGGTGAGATTCCCTACCGGCGGTATAGTCCGCGACCTGTGCATACATATATGGGTTAGTAAATGTTGCATGGCTGATTTGGTGAAATTCCAAAACCGACAGTAAAGTCTGGATGAGAGAAGAAACTGCAGGAAGGAAGCGGTGAAGACGGCTTTTAGTGTGAGGTGTCATATTTCTGCAAGTTTTGCCCCGGATGGTCATCCGGGGCTTTTTTATGCGCAGGAGCGCACAGATGAAATTGTTGCTTACGCAACGTGCGCTCCACGCGGCGAGTAGGGAGAAACTCTTCCCTACTCGATTGCCACGGGCACCCAGAGGAAACGTGCCGCTAAGGCGGCGCATGGGGCATTGAGGCAGGATCGTGAAGACTTTTTCCGCAAATGGAAAGGAGAAATGGTAAAATGAGTAACGGATTATGGGAAAGCGTAAAGGACAATGTGATATTTGTCATGGTATCAGTGGGAGTTGCGGTTGCGCTGTTTGTGATCGCATATGCGGCGGAAAAGCTGATCAAAAAGAAAAACCGGGAGACGGAACGTATCTTATCCACAAGGAAGATCGCAATGATCGGGGTATTTTCGGCAATTGCAATGATCCTGCATATTTTGGACTTTCCGGTGCCTTTTGCCCCGCCGTTTTATAAGCTGGATTTCAGCGAACTTCCGGCATTGATCGGTACCTTTGCCTTTGGCCCGGTGGCGGGGATCATGATCGAGTTTTGTAAGATCATGCTGAAGCTTCTGATCAAAGGCACCAGCACGGCATTTGTAGGGGATCTGGCCAATTTCGTTATCGGGTGCAGCTTTATCTTACCGGCATCCATTATTTACATGTTCCATAAGACCAAGAAAAATGCGATCATTGCGTCTGGTATAGGAACACTGATCATGACGGTATTTGGCACCATGTTTAATGCGGTATATCTTCTTCCGGCGTTTTCTGTTTTGTACGGGATGCCGCTGGAAGCCATTGTGGAGATGGGAACGAAGATTAATGGCAGCATTACCAGTGTGACCACGTTAGTGATCTTTGCGGTGGCACCCTTAAACCTGTTGAAAGGGTTTAGCGTTTCTTTTGTGACGCTCCTTGTGTACAAAAAATTAAGCCCTGTTTTAAAAGCGGGAACGGTCTGGGGGAATAAGGAACGGAGAGTTTCCGTATCGGAATAAACCCCAAAAGCCCTGTTGCATGCCGGGAGGGCAGCAACAGGGCTTTTTACTTTTCATATAAAGCTGACGCGTTACGCTATGGCGTGTCGTCAAAAAATTCTTCTACCTGTCCGGAGGGAGCGGCTTTTTCTTTTGGTGTATTTGCCGCTTCAACGGTATCTTCCGTGGGCTGCTGGGAGCTGGCCGTTTCGGGGGCGGTCTCATCTGACGCCTCTTTCGCCGGTGCGGCCGTTTCGGCCGGGTTTTCGCTTGCCACGGTTTCGGTATCAGCCGATTCTTTTGCCGTTTCTTTTTGAAGTGCGGTGAGGTCGGTAAAATTGGTTTCGGAAGCGCTCTGGCTATCCGTAACGGATTTAACGGTCTCCCGGACCTGATTTACGGAGTCGGTAATGACTTCTTTTGCTTTATGGAAAGCTTCTGTGGCAATGGCCTCAGCCTTGTCGAGATTTAAGGAAACATATGAACGAACCTTTGTAGGAACAGGCTCTTCATCCAGGTCTTCGCTAAAATCATCAAAATCGTCATCTGTGTCATCCACACCGGCAAAAGAAGTTTCCTGCTCTTTCTTTTGCATATAAGAATAGACCCCATATGCCGCAGCTCCTGCCATAGCGGAGAAAAGTAAAAATTTCCCAAATTTTTTGGACATAAATAGACTCCTTTCGGTTATTCATCGTATAGGAATATCTTAATACTATTTTGCGGAAATGAAAAGAGAATATGTATAAATAATCCAGAAATTTATTGCCTGACAATGAAAAATATGGTATATTTAATTTCGACTGGAAAAGTCAACGGGGAAGGGCGGCTAAATGCCGATGGGGGATTTATATGAATGACAAATTTTTTGACCTGAAAAAGGAAAAGCAGGATCGGATGATCAATGCGGCGCTTAAGGTGTTTGCCCAAAACGGGTACGGACATGCCAGCACGGATGAGATCGTCAGGGAGGCAAGCATCAGCAAAGGGCTTTTGTTTCATTATTTCATCAGCAAACTAGGGCTGTATTCGTTTATTTATGATTATAGTGTCAGATATATGATGCTGGAGCTTTCCTCCGGGGTTTCCAAGGAAGAAACGGATTTTTTTAAACTGATCGATCAGATCAAACAGGCCCAGCTTCAGGTGATGAAGAATTATCCGTATATGCTTTTGTTCTTAAACAGGAGTAAGAGCGAGGATGTCAGCGAAGCCTTAGTGGAAACCGAGGAAAAAAGAGGGGTTCTGCCTGAGTGGTTTGGTGAGCTGATGGAGCGGGCGGATGACAGTCGTTTCCGGGATGGGGTGGACAAGCTTAAGCTTGGAAAGATGATCGATTACGTGGCGGACGGGCTGATGGCCCAGCGTTTTTCGGAGGAAGCGTTCCAGCCGGAGATCTATTACAGGGAATTAAAGCAGTATTTACATATGATCGAAATAATGAGCTGTAAGAAGTAAAGGAGGGGCTATGAAAGAGACACTTTATACGATTCCGTTAAATGATGCGGTAAATGCTGATGATGAATGTCCGTTTTGCTTTATAGAGCGGGAAGTGGAACAGGATCTTTTGGACTTTGCCTTAGGAAGCGGTTCGTCTTATATGGAAAGCGATGTGCGGGAAGCCACGGATAAGGCGGGGTTTTGCAGGGAGCATTTTAAAAAGATGTTTGATTATGGGAACACCCTGGGGAATGGCTGGATCTTAAAGACTCATTATGCGAAGATGCGGGGGGAAATGAAAGAGCAGTTTGCCAAATTTGCTCCCACGAAATCATCGTTTATGGGAAAGCTCAAAAAGAATACCGAAAGGACAAACCCGATCGGCATCTGGGCGCAGGAGAAGGAGAAGTCCTGCTATATCTGCAGCCGCTTTGCGGACACCTATGACAGGTATATGGATACCTTCTTTTTTATGTATAAAAAGGATGAGGACTTCAGGCGCCGGATACGTTCCGGGAAAGGCTTTTGTCTGCATCATTTTGGCGATCTTTGTGAATACGGGGAGAGCCGTCTGTCGGATAAGGAGAAAAAAGAATTTTACCCGGCTATGTTCGAACTGATGGATAAGAACATGGAGCGTCTGCAGGAGGATGTGTCCTGGCTGGTGGATAAGTTTGATTACCGGAATAAGGATGCGGACTGGAAGACCTCTAAGGATGCTATCCAGAGGGGGATGCAGAAGTTAAAGGGCGGTTATCCGGCGGACCCGCCCTACAAAATGAATAAATGATCCTAACTTCATACAGGTCTTTACAAAATTCCTGCGGCGCCTAAGATCCAGTAACAAAGTCCCAGCGCCCAGCTGGTGAAGATCCCGTAAAGGATCACCGGACCGGCAATGGTGAAAATCTTGCAGCCGATCCCGAACACCTGACCTTCTTTTTTAAATTCCACGGCGGGGGCAGCCACAGAGTTAGCAAACCCGGTAATGGGAACTAATGCGCCTGCCCCGCCAAATTTGACAATGGATGGATAGATATTAAATCCGGTTAAAAGCACGCTTGCAAGTACCAGGACTAGGGAACAAAAGCTCCCTGCCATGTCCTTGTCCATGCCCAGGGCATTGGATGCAAAGTTTAACAGGAACTGGCCCGCCACACAGATAACGCCGCCGGTGATGAAGGCTTTTAACATCTGTAAAAGCAGGTTGTGGGTGGGGGTGATGCGTTTGACGTATTCTTCATAATCTTTTTCAAGGGAGAGTTGTTCTTTGCTTTTTTGTTCGCCCATAGTCTTCCTCATTTCCTATAAATTTTAGTCAGTTTCTCTTCATTAGTTTGCGTGGCCTTGAAAAAAATATACAGATAAATTCCAAGTTTACCATAATTTTTTGTAAGGGTATGGGGATGTCTTATCTTGTAGATTTTTGTAAGGGGTGATAAACTATAGTGAAGGACAAAAATATTTCGATGGGATAAAGAACGAGGATTTTGAAGATGGTCAGTTTTTCCAGTTTAGAATTTATATTCCGGTTTTTGCCGGTTTTTTTGATATTATACTATATTGTGCCCTGTAAATATCGTGAGATTGCATTTTTAGCAGGCAGTCTTATTTTTTATGCCGTGGGGGAGCCCGTGTTCATCCTTGCGCTGGTGGCGGCAACGCTTTTGAACTATCTTTTTGCGACACTGTCATGGAAAGTGGGAGAAGGGTTTGAGCTCCATGAGTGGCAGAAAAGGCGAAGGAAACAGTTCATGATAAGGGCGGTTGTCATGGATGTGGCCATATTGACCGTATTTAAGCTGCTTGGCGCTTTTGTGGACCATTCGCTTTTGCCTCTTGGCATCAGCTATTATATTTTTAAGATGATATCCTTCCAGGTGGATCTTTACCGGAAAAAAATGTGGGAAAAGCCAAAGCTTAAGAATGTGGCGCTTTATTTTATGATGTTTCCCCAGGCGGTCTCCGGGCCGATCATGCGCTATCATGAGGGGGAGTTTGAGCTTTCCAAGGAGTGGGATGCGGAGCAGCTTGAGGACGGGCTTAAGTATTTTATCTTAGGACTGGGGATGAAGGTGCTTTTGGCGGATAAGCTGGCGATCTTGTGGAACGATCTGCAGATGATCGGGTTCCAAAGCATTTCAACGCCCCTGGCATGGCTTGGGGCGGCGGGGTATTCCCTGCGGCTTTACTTTGATTTTTGGGGCTATTCTCTGATGGCATCGGGGATTTTGGTGATGCTTGGCTATAATTTTATTGAAAACTTTAACCATCCCTATGCGTCAAAAAGTATCTCGGAGTTTTACAGAAGATGGCATATCACATTAGGGAGCTGGTTTCGGGATTATGTGTATATCCCTATGGGGGGAAGCAGATGCGGCAGGGGGCGTCTTTTCTTAAACCTTGCGGTGGTCTGGCTTTTGACCGGGATCTGGCACGGGAACGGCGTCAATTATGTGATCTGGGGCGTGGTGCTGGGTGTGTTGATAATCGGGGAAAAGTTTGTTTACGGAAAATATCTGGATAAGATTCCGGTACTGGGCAGCTTATATGTGCTGTTTTTGATTCCCTTAACCTGGGTGGTCTTTGCGATTACCGATCTAAAGCAGCTTGGGGTTTATTTTGGGCGTTTGTTCCCTTTGATCGGCGGTGCGGGAATTTCGGTGAACCAACAGGATATCATAAGGTACGGGCAGAATTACTGGATTTATTTTGCGGCGGGGATCGTACTGTGCATTCCCGGGGTGTTCCGGTTTTTTGAAAAACATAAGAAAAACCCGGCCGCCATCCTGCTTCTTGCGGTGGTGTTCTGGTATTCGGTTTATTTCTTGTCCAGCAGTGCCGGGAATCCCTTTATGTATTTAAATTTCTAAGTTGGCAGAAAAGAGGAAAGCTATGAAGTGGATTAGGAAGTGTCCTTTATTTATCATTCTTGTTAGTACAGGGATCCTTTTTACAATCATTGGGATAAGCGGAAGGCAAAGCGTCTATGCCGGCCAGGAATATGTTCCCTTAAAGGCGCCGGTCTTGTCCGTGATGTTTGCGGCTGTCAATGACGGCATTTATCCATGGCATATTTTGGAGCAGGAAACTGTTTTGGCAAGTGGGAATCTTTCCGGGGAAGAACCGCCCCAGCAGCCCCCTGCCGCAAAAGAGGAGGGAACGGACTCAAAGGAGCCTGGAATGGAGGAGGGGTTACCGGAAACCGACAGGGAAGCTTCCAAGGAAATCGGAGAAGAGGAAGGGATCGAAAGCCTTTCGCCGGAAGAACCTCCGGAAATCGGGGATGTTTCAGGGAATGATATGAAGGAGGGCATGGATCCGGTGCAGGAAGACCCGGAGCAGATTCCGGAAGGAAGGTTAGAGCCCTTACGGGAAAGTACACATGAGGAGTACCTGAACCATATTTCAGCGGATATTTATGGTGATGCAGGGGTGGTCCGTGCCGCCGCATACGATTTTTCACAGGTGGATGAGAGCTATTTTGATGACGCTTTGTTTATCGGGGATTCCAGGACGGTGGGCCTTCGGGATTATACGAGCCTGCCGGAGCATGCAGATTTTTATTGTGAGACTTCCCTGACTATTTATAAAGTGTTAGAGGAGGACTTTAATGGCCTTGGTACGATCCGGGAAGCCATAGAGGCAAAGGATTACGGTAAGATTTACCTGATGGTGGGGATCAACGAACTTGGCCGGGGCACCACGGAAGACTACATGGAAAAATACACGGAGGTAGTGGATACCCTCCGGGCCTGGGAGCCGGACGCAAAGCTCATCATACAGGGCGTTATGCGGGTTTCCGGGGAAAAGAACAGCAAGGACCCGATCTTTAATAACAGCAATATCAATGCAAGGAACAACGCCGTGGCTACGTTAGCGGATAACAAAGACATTTTTTATATTGATGTGAATGAAGTGGTCTGTGACGAGGAAGGAAATCTTAACGAGGAATACACGTTTGACCAGATTCATCTGCTGGGGGTTTATAATGACCTGTGGAAAGAATTTCTGCTTTCCCACGGGGTTTAAAGCCCGGGTCTTGCAGGTAAAAAATTTGAAATGAATAAAAAAATCCAGATGAGAAAAGATAGTAGAAAGTAAATCATCTGGAGGTTTTTATGGATACAACAGTTGGGGCAATTTTTCAGCAGGGTGAGCATAGCATTAAAGTACCTGTGCCTGTTTATATAAGAAGCAGTGCTTCGGTGGTGGGAACCAAAGAAGGGGAAGGACCCTTTGGAAACAGCTTTGACGTGGTGGGAACGGACGATAAATTCGGGTGCGATACCTGGGAGCAGGCGGAGAGCACGCTGCAAAAGGAAGCGCTGCAGCTTGCCATCGGAAAATCCGGCATGAAAAGTGGGGAGATCCGATATCTTTTTGCAGGAGACTTGCTTGGCCAGTCCATAGCCAGCAGTTTTGGGGTGGCTTCTTTTCAAATTCCCTTGGTAGGGATGTACGGAGCCTGTTCCACCTGCGGGCTGACCCTTTCCATGGCAACGGTGATGATCGCGGGAGGGATGGCGGAACATGCTGCTTGTGTGACATCCAGCCACTTTGCCAGTGCGGAAAAAGAGTTCCGTTTTCCTTTGGGCTACGGGAACCAGCGGCCGCTGTCAGCGACCTGGACCGTAACGGGAAGCGGCGCTTTTATCCTAAGCAGTACAAGAGGCCGGCATGACAGAGCCATGGTCTCCGGTCTCACTATAGGCAAGATCGTGGACTATGGGTTAAAGGATTCCATGAACATGGGAGCTTGCATGGCGCCTGCGGCCTGTGATACCATATATCGTAACCTGATGGATTTCGGCCGGGTTCCTTCGGATTATGACAAGATCATCACCGGGGATTTGGGAAGCGTGGGTCAGAAGGTATTATGGGATCTGATGCGGGAAAAGGGGATGGATATTTCCAAGGTGCATATGGACTGTGGGATGGAGATTTATGACCAGAGCCAGGACGCCCATGCCGGGGGAAGCGGCTGCGGCTGCTCGGCGGTGGTCTTATCCGCGTATGTGTTAAAGCAGCTTGAGGAAGGAAAATGGAAACGGGTGTTATTTGTTCCTACCGGGGCCCTGCTTTCCAAGACAAGCTTTAATGAAGGACAGAGTATACCGGGTATCGCCCACGGGGTGGAACTGGTCAGCTGCCGTTAGCGGCAAAGCCAGGACAGGCGCATGCAGGCCCTGGCTTTGTTTCCGTAGAGAATTATACAATTAATATGCGAAACTGTAATAGAAAAAATCCGGTTCAAATGCTATCCTGATTTCAGGAGGTATGGCATATGAAAAAAATGAGGAATAAAACAAGCTATCAAAATTTTAATGTGGCTGTGTATTGTCCGGTCCACAATGTGAACAGCATCACGGATGAAGCGGAATTTGAGAGCAGGTTCCGGCATCTTACTGACCATGTAAAGATTGGGCGGGCCTATGTGGAATGCTACAGGGGGCTGGAATGGGCAAGCAAGGAACAGCTCCTTAAGGTAAAGGCGTACTTTGAGGGGAAAGGCATTGCGGTGTCCGGCGGAATCACCACCTGTGCAGGGGAAAACGATCAGGACGGTTTCGTTTCCCTGTGCTATTCCAAGCCGGAAGGGCAGGAGATCCTGCGAAAGGCAGTTGCGCTCAACGCGGAAGTGTTCGACGAATTTATATTTGACGACTTTTATTTCCTTAACTGCCGCTGTAAGGACTGCGTGGCAAAAAAAGGGGAGCGGTCCTGGTCAGAGTTCCGCCTATCGGAGAAAAGGCGGATCACGGAAGAGATCGTGATGAAGACGGCCAAAGAGGTAAATCCCGACGTCAACGTTATTGTCAAGTTCCCCCAGTGGTACGAGGTGTTTAACGAGACAGGGTATGACCTGAAAATGGAACCTTCTTTGTTTGATTCCATTTATACGGGAACGGAGACCAGGAATCCGGTATATGCGGCCCAGCATCTGCCCAAATATTTAAGCTACTTTATTATGCGTTATCTGGAAAGCGCAGCCCCGGGAAGGAACTTAGGCGGCTGGTTTGACCCTTATGAATGTACATATAACCTGACTTCTTATCTGGAGCAGGCATATCTTACGCTGTTTGCCAAGGCAAGGGAAGTTGCCCTGTTCAGCCTGGGCTCTATCATTGACGATCCCACATTCCGTCTGTTTGCTCCGGTTGTTGGGGAGTTGTTTGATGAGGTGGACGGGTATTTAGGACAGTTAGGCAACCCTGTGGGAGCGGCAGCTTACCGGCCCGCTAACGGGAGAGGGGAAGATAACATCCATAATTACCTGGGGATGTGCGGCATCCCGTTAGAGCCTTGTATCGACTATCCGGAAAAGGAAAAGGTGATCTTCCTTGCGGAAGGGGCGGCGGATGACCCTATGATCGTCTCTAAGATGAAAAAGAGTATGCTGGAGGGCGGATCTGTTATTGTGACCAGCGGGTTTGTTAGGAAGCTGGGAGATGGTTTCTCAGAGTTTGTGAATGTGAAATATTCTGCCAGAAAGGCAATGGTCAGCGAATTTGCCGACAGTAAGAACAGCGGCGTATCCATCAGCGGCAAATATACCGGCGTAAAGCCCGTGCTGATTCCGCAGATGGAATACTGTACCAACGATGTCTGGGAGCTGGCTGCGGCATACGGAACAGATAACAATTTCCCGGTTGTGCTAAGGTGCAGCTACGGGGATGGCAATATCAGTATTATTACCATACCGGACGATATGGGGGATCTTTATCATTATCCGGTACAGGTGCTTGGCGTGATCCGGGAGGTGTTTGGCAAGGAAATGCCGGCGGTGCTTGAGGGACCTTCGGGGATACAGCTCTTTTTCTATGACAGCGGGCATATCATTGTAAGGTCAGACCTGCCTTATATGGAGGATGTCACTTTAAAGGTGGCGGATGGCGTCCACATGGCTAAAGATATCGTCAGGAACGTGGAGCTTTCGGTAACGGGCGGGAGACTGTTGCTTCATACGGTTCCCGGCGTGAACTGTGTGCTGGAATTAATAAAATAACAACTGTGTGGTATAAACTGCCGCAGGTCATGGCCACATAGGGAAACAGGAGGGGGATTTTTGAAAAAAGCAGTAAAAAGGATTCTGATCATAACACTTGTTTTGCTTGCGGTATTGGGGGCCTATGTTTTTTATGTGTTCCATACGTATTACCGGCTTCCGGATAATTTAACCCTTGAGGTCAGCCGGAACGGGGAAAACACATACTTTGACGAGGATTTTGGATTAAGAGAAGGCGGGGATTATCTGATCTTAACTTACAATATCGGTTTTGGGGCTTACCGGAAGGACTTTAGCTTTTTTATGGACGGCGGGAAGTCATCCTGGGCGAAGGATGAGGAAAGCGTTGTTGCGGGGGTTTCCGCCATGGCGGAGATCATAAACGACGTAAGCCCGGATTTCATCCTGCTGCAGGAGGTGGACCGGGGCAGCACCAGGTCCTATCAGGTGGATGAGCTGGAGATTTTAAATCAGTTTATCAAGGGATATTATTATGATTTTGCTCAAAACTACGATTCCCCATTTTTATTTTTTCCGCCATGGCAGCCCCATGGCGCCAGCGTAAGCGGACTGGTGACTTATTCCCGGGAAGGCTTTAAGGATACCAGAAGAAGGAGCCTTCCGATATCAGAATCTTTCAGCAAGTTTGTTGACCTGGACAGGTGCTATTCTATTTCCCGGATTCCTACGGAGAATGACAGGCAGCTTTGTATCTACAATATGCATATGTCTGCCTATGGCAGCAGCGACGAAATCCGCGCAGGGCAGCTTGCTATGCTGTACGGGGATATGGAAGCAGATTACAAGAAGGGGAATTATGTGATCTGCGGCGGTGATTTTAACCACGATCTGAAAACGCAGACACAGGAAAATGCGCCGGAGTGGGCCTATCCCTTCCCTAGGGAAAGCCTGCCAGAAGGATTTTCCATGGCGATTGATTCTGCAAACCCGTCGGACGTTGCCCATAATTCCTGCCGGAATGCCAACGAGCCATATCAGGAAGGCCGGACCTATACGGTGACCCTGGATGGCTTTATCGTCTCCGACAATATGGAGGTGAATTTCTATCAGAATATGGACTGGGGGTATGAGTATTCCGACCATGATCCTGTCCTGATGCAGTTTATCCTGAATTAAAAGAAAATAAATTTCATGGTGCAGGCCCTTTGGGCCTGCATTTTTTATGAATAAAATTCTCCGGATAAATCCATAATAAGCCAATAAAAAGAAAGAAGCAAAACGACTATGTCCACTAATAATGTAATTCTCTATTTAAAGGCAGAACAAAACATAGAGCTGCAGTCAGAAGATGTTTACTTAAAAGACATCGGGAAACTGATCTGTACGGATGAAATCATCCTGTCTAAAGTCAAAACCATCAAACTGCATCATTTTCAGGAAGAAGCATCCCAAAGGCAGGTGATCAGCATACTGAAAGTAATTGAGGAGGTCAATAAGCTGTTCCCCAATGTTACCGTGGAAAATCTGGGGGAAACGGATATTCTGATCGAGCATATCAATGTGAACAAACATAAGGGGCTGGTCCAGTGGATCAAGCTTGCTTTTGTTGCGGCAATCAGTTTTTTTGGCACAGGGTTTACGATCATGGCATTCCACAATGACATCAGCATTAACAAGATCTTTTCTAAGGTATATGAGCTTGTGATGGGCTATCCTGCGGACGGGTACAGTATTTTGGAGGTCTCTTATTCCATCGGGCTGGCAATTGGGATCATTATGTTTTTTAACCATATCGGCGGAAGGCGGATCACGAAAGATCCTACGCCCATTGAAGTGGAAATGCGCATTTATGAGACTGACGTAAATAAGGCGTTGATTGAGACTGCGGACAGGGAGGGAAAGAGCATTGACGTTTCTTAAACATATTTTTATGGGAATCTGCGGGCTTAGTTTTGGCCTTTTGGCATCCGCAGGCGTGTTTACCGTGCTGGTGTCCGTAGGGCTGATCCCCAGGTTTGCAGGGAAGATGCATGTGGCTAAAAAGGTGTTTGCGCTGGAGGAAGCGGTGGTGTTAGGAACCCTGACGGGGGGTTTTTTCAGCTTATTTTCTGATCTGGGGAATTTAGGAACTTTCGTTTTGGAGAGACAGCTTTTTGGGGCAGATACGGATTTTATTTGGAGGATGGCAGGGAATGTTTTCCTGATCATTTTTGGTTTTTTTGCGGGGATGTTTGTGGGCTGCCTGGCTTTGGCGATTGCGGAGATGCTAAACTCCATCCCTATCTTTGCAAGGCGTATCGGCTTCCGTCACGGGCTTGGAGTGGCGATTGCCGCCGCTGCCTGCGGAAAACTGGTGGGAAGCCTTATTTACTTTGCGAAGGGGGTTTTCCTTACGGGGTGAAATTGGGTTTGGCTGTTATGATAAATCCATCTTAGATTCGTGCTTATTCTACGCCAAGGTGATCTGGCGCACTATTTCCATTAAGGGTTATCGCTGAAATTTCAAAAAAGAAGGAGTTATATTGTGCCTGCGGCCTCAATTTGCAGGTTACGGAAAGGTATGGTTATTTTTATGGGACAAAAGAACAATGTTATCTGCAGCTATTTATCGAACCCTGTCGTTTTTGCGGACTTTATTAATGGCAGCATCCACAACGGGGAAAAGGTGGTATTTCCGGACCAGTTGATGGACAGGGAGAGAGTCACCCACTTGAAGGAAAACCCGCCGCCCGTAAAGCGGCCGCCCGGGAAGCCAAAGTATGTTGAAAGGCAGCGGGATTCCCTGAAGGCGGTCTTTGGTGGAGACTATTATATCGTGATCGGCATTGAAGCCCAGAACAAGGTGGATTATGCCATGCCCATCCGGTGTATGGAATACGACGTTACGGAGTATAAAAGACAATTAAGGGAACGGAGCCGCAGCAGGGAAGGAAAACTGTCCGGGGGTGAATTCCTGTCAGGCATGGCGAAGGAGGAAAAACTGAATCCCGTTATAACAATTGTGTTTTACCACGGGGAAGAGCCCTATGACGGTTGCATGGACCTGCATGATATGTTAGAATTAAAAGAAGAAAACAAAACGTGCCAACGTATTGTGTATAAACGTTTTATTGCGGATTACCACGTGAACCTGGTCAAAGCAGGCGACTTGGATGAGGGCAACTTTGAGACAGGGCTTCTTTGTATCAAGAGTTTGCGCTGTAAAATTCCTGTGCTGTTCTTCTTCCGTGTTCCTGGCAAAGATTAGATTGAAAAAAATTCCCATCCCGATTACAATAGTATGGATGGAGGGATACATATGCGTGAAATGGAATTTAAGATGGAGCGCCCCGGCCTTTTAAAGGAGGGGGATCAGGTCACGGTGACGGAAGGGCTTCTTCCAAGCAACTATTATTACATTATCGACCCGTCTTTAGCCATGTCAGGAAATGTGCCATTCAGGGAACGTATGCTGGCAAGAAAAGGAGTGGTCACCCGTGTGGTTGAGAACGAGCGGGGATTTTATGTGACGGCACAGTTTGAAGAATCATAAGAAAGAAAGGGAAGAAAGTTATGTTGACTAAAGTATCTACAACCAAAGCGCCTGCGGCGATCGGGCCGTATTCACAGGGAATCATTGCAAACGGTATGTTGTTTGCCTCCGGGCAGATTCCCATCGTACCGGAAACAGGGGAAATCACGGAAGGCGATATTACGGAGCAGGCAAAGCAGGTAATGTTAAATGTGGGTGAAATCCTGAAAGAGGCTGGAACTACTTATGAAAATGTGGTGAAGACCACCTGCTTTCTGGCGGATATGGCGGATTTTGCGGCATTTAACAGTGTGTATGAAGCATACTTTACAGGGAAACCGGCAAGAAGCTGCGTGGCGGTGAAGCAGCTTCCCAAGAATGTCCTCTGCGAAGTGGAAGTGATTGCGGTTTTATGAGAAATAATGTGATTTTGACCGGGATGCCGGGTTCAGGAAAAAGCACGGTGGGGGTGGTCCTTGCAAAGGGGCTTGGATATC
This sequence comes from uncultured Lachnospiraceae bacterium, assembly GCA_910587295.1. Classification (GTDB taxonomy): domain Bacteria; phylum Bacillota; class Clostridia; order Lachnospirales; family Lachnospiraceae; genus Suilimivivens. Next base: position 35,985 of record CAJULP010000020.1, read on the forward strand.
GTTTTCTGGATTCGGACCTGGTCATCCAGGAGAGGACCGGAAAGCTGCTTTACCAGTTGATAGAAGAGCTGGGGGAAGCAGGTTTTTTGGCGCTTGAAAATGAAATCAATGCCTCCATCTTAGCCAGCCATACGGTGATAGCCACCGGCGGAAGTGCCATTTACGGGAAAGAAGCGATGGAGCATTTTAAGGAGAACGGAAAGGTGGTTTATCTGAAACTGCCTTACGGGGAACTGGCAGAGCGGCTTGGCGACCTGCATGAGCGGGGCGTGGTATTAAAGCCTGGTTTTACACTAAAAGATTTATATGACGAGCGGGTGCCGTTGTATGAGCGATATGCGGATATTACGCTGGATTGCAGTAACAAGAGCATCCGGCAGGTGATGGAGGAGATTAAAAGTAAGTATGAATAAGAAATCTCTGCAAAGCAGCCTTTTGCTGTTTCTTGCGGCATTTATCTGGGGCGTTGCGTTTGTGGCGCAGAGCGTGGGGATGGATTACATGGGCCCTTATACGTTTAACGGGGCGCGGTTTATTATGGGAAGCATGGTCCTGCTTCCCCTTGTGCTGTACCGGAGAAAATCTCCGAAAGTGGACAGGAAGCTGTTTGGCAGCGCAAAAGTTACAGTGACCGGAGGAATCTGCTGCGGACTTGCTCTTTGTTCGGCAGCCCTGTTCCAGCAGTATGGCATTTTATATACTACAGTGGGAAAGGCCGGTTTTATCACCACGTTATACATTATCATCGTGCCCATCATGGGGATTTTTCTGAAAAAGAAGATACCCGGGAAGGTATGGCTTGGGGCGGTGGTCGCAATGTTTGGGATGTACCTTTTGTGCATGAGTGAGAGCCTCACGCTTGGCAAAGGTGACAGATACGTGTTTATCTGTGCCATCCTGTTTTCGGTACATATTCTGGTAATTGATTATTTCTCCCCCAAGGCGGACGGGGTGGAGTTATCCTGCCTGCAGTTTCTTACGGCAGGCGTGATCTGCAGTATCTTAGCGTTGATTTTTGAAAAGCCGGAGCTATCCAATTTTGTGGACGGAATCCTGCCCCTTGCCTATGCCGGGATCATGTCCTGCGGGGCAGCCTATACCCTGCAGGTGGTAGGGCAGAAGAATCTGGATCCCACGGTGGCGTCCCTGATCCTTTCCATGGAATCGGTGATTTCCATGCTGGCAGGCTGGGTGATCTTAGGACAGGCTATGAGCCCTAAGGAACTGCTTGGATGCGGACTGGTGTTTGGAGCGGTGATCATGGTACAGCTTCCGGGAAAAGAAAAAAGGTGAAAGAAAGGAACTAATATGTTTGGGAAATTAAAGGGATACCGCACAGACGGTAATAAGGTTTATTTTGAATATGAGGGAAGCAAGACCAGTCCAGTCCTGGAAGCAATCACCGACAATATTGTCAATGTGCTTGTGGACTATACTGGCGGCGGGCATCGGACAAGGGCCGTGGAAGGAGAGCTGGGGAAGCGCTTAAACGCAGGGAAAAACGCTTCCGAAGAGGAATTACTGACGCAGGTGGCGCAGGAGAAATCCGGTGTCATATTGAAGACAGCATCCTTGACCGTTGTAGTCGGTGATGATTTTATGGTAGATTTTTATGATAAAGAGAATCAGCCCTTAAGCCTTGCCTATAGGGGAACAAGGAACCTGGGGGCAGACCTTGACAAGGCTTCCAAAGAGCTGCTTTCCAAGGAAGGGCATGGTATTTCTGACCGGGCGGCGGATTATCCGGTACAGGAGCTGCGCGCATTAGACGCCAAAGACTGTATTTACGGATTAGGGGATAAGACCGGTGTGTTAAATAAGAGGGAATATGAGTATGAAATGTGGAACTCGGATATTCCCGACCCTCAGGAAGATAACTTTAAATCCCTGTATAAGAGCATCCCTTTTTTCCTCCTGCTAAAGGAAAAGACATGCTGTGGGTTCTTTTTTGACAATCACTATAAAACCTTTTTTAACTTGGGGAAGGAATGCCCTGATTATCTTGTGTTTGGCGCAATGGAAGGGAATCTGGACTACTATTTTATCGGCGGTAGAAATATGAAAGAGGTGGTGGGAAACTATACGTTCCTCACCGGACGGGCGCCTATGCAGCAGATGTGGACATTAGGATACCATCAGTCCAGATGGGGGTACCGGACTGAGGAAGAGATCAGGGAGATCGCACGTAAGCTCCGTGACTCTGACCTGCCCTGCGATTGTATCCATTTTGACATTGATTATATGGATCACTATAAAGTTTTCACATGGAATCCGGATACTTATAAGGACGGGAGACAGGTGATCTCAGACTTTAAGGAGATGGGGATCAAGGCTGTGACGATCATAGATCCCGGTGTTAAGCTGGAAAAAGATTACTATGTTTATGAGGAAGGGGTAAAGGAAGGATATTTTGCCACCACGCCGGAGGGAGAAATCTACGTCAATGAAGTCTGGCCCGGGGATGCCGTATTTCCTGATTTCGGTGATGCGAAAGTAAGGAGCTGGTGGGCGGAAAAACAAAAGTTTTTGATCGACTTAGGCGTGGCAGGGGTATGGAATGACATGAACGAGCCTGCAAGCTTTCGGGGGCCGCTTCCTGATGACGTGGTCTTTACCGACGAGGATCAGCCGGCTCCTCACAAGGCAATCCATAATATTTACGGCCATAATATGGCGAAGGCCACCTATGAGGGGTGGAAAGAATATTCCGGCAAGCGGCCCTTCGTGATCACAAGAGCCTGCTATAGCGGTTCCCAGAAGTATACCACCGGATGGACAGGGGATAACCACAGTATCTGGGCGCATATCCGCATGGCAATTCCTCAGCTTTGCAATCTGGGGCTTTCCGGGCTTAGCTTTGTGGGAACGGATGTGGGCGGATTTGGGAGTGACAGTACACCGGAACTGTTTGCAAGGTGGATACAGTTGGGGTGCTTTTCCCCGCTATTTCGAAACCACTGCGCAGTAGGGTGCAGGATGCAGGAGCCCTGGCAGTTTGGGGAGGAAGTCCTTTCGATCAGTAGAAAGTACATGAACCTTCGTTATGAATTACTTCCTTATATATACGATCTGATGCATGAGTGTGAGCAGACAGGGCTTCCGGTGATGCGCCCTCTGGTCCTTGAGTACCCGGAAGATGAACAGGTAAGAAACAGAAACGACGAGTTTCTGCTGGGCGACCGGATGCTGGTTTCCCCGGTGGTGGAGCAGGGGGCAAGGGAAAAGCTGGTCTATCTGCCGGAAGGCGTTTGGTACGATTATTGGACCGGGGAGACCTTAGAAGGAGGGCAAAGCTATATCCGAAAAGCGCCTCTTGATACTTGTCCGATCTTTGTGAAGGCGGGGGCAGTGATCCCCAAATATCCGGTAAGGACCCATGTGGGAAAAGAAAAAGACGAGCTGCTGATTCTGGAGACTTATCCCGGAGAAGGAATCTATACCCATTATCAGGATAACGGCGAGGATTTTGAATACCGCAGGGGAGCGTACAATGAATACCGGCTAATTAACCATAACGGGCGGTTGGATATGGAAATGCTTCATGAAGGCTATCAAGGCTATGGTAAGATAGAAATCAGAAACAAAAGCCAAAAATAAAAAATAATTATCATTTAAAATCTGAATGGTAAAATTAAATTTGTATATAATAATCCATGATGAATCCAATCAAAAAAGGAGATTATCATGGATTATTTTAATGCATTTTGGGTGGGTGGCCTTATCTGTGCCCTTGTCCAGATTTTAATGGAAAAAACAAAAATGATGCCGGGAAGGATCATGGTACTTTTGGTATGTCTGGGAGCGCTCCTGGGTGTCTTTGGATGGTACCAGTCCTTCGTGGAGTTTGCCGGAGCCGGCGCTTCTGTGCCGCTTCTGGGTTTTGGGAATGTGCTGATGAAGGGGGTTAAGGAAGCGGTGGACAAAGAGGGCTTTATGGGGCTTTTCCTGGGCGGATTCAAAGCCGGGGCCGTGGGAACGTCAGCGGCACTTATTTTTGGATACTTAGCAAGCCTTCTCTTTAATCCCAAGATGAAGAAATAGTGGCGAAATACCTTGCGAAAAGCCTGAAAAATTACTATAATCAAATTGATATCAGGGTCAGAAGACATCGAGTGTGAAGGACTGGTGATATCATGTGCGGAATGCACAATCAGATGATAGATGGAGGCTTGAGCATGATACAGGAACGTTTAACAAGGTTAAGAGATAAGATGGAAGCTGCAGACGTTGACTGCTGTCTGATTCCTACTTCGGATGACCATGACAGCGAATATGTCAGCGGCTTTTTTACCGTACGCAGGTTTTTCAGTGGGTTTACCGGGTCTGCGGGAACCCTTGTGGTGACAGGAAAGGAAGCGGCACTTTTTACTGACGGACGTTATTTTATACAGGCAAGAAAACAGTTAGCCGGTACCGGGATCAAATTGATGGAGATGGGGGAACCGGATGTGCCTACCCTCAAGGAATATCTGGAAGAGCAGATAAAAGAAGGGCAGAACCTTGGCTTTGACGGCAAGGTGGTGCAGGCAGGTGAAGCTGCGGAGTATGAGGAGATTCTGCAAAAAAAGCAGGGGAAAGTCATCTGGGATTTCGAACCTGCCGAAGGAATCTGGCAGGACCGCCCTTCGCTTCCTCACGCGCCGGTGTTCAGACTGGAGGAGTGCTACAGCGGGGAAAGTCTTGCGGATAAGCTGAAAAGAGTACGGCAGGAAATGGAGAAAGAAAAAGCGGATGTACATATTATCACATCGCTGGACGATATTGCATGGCTGTTTAATTTAAGGGGCAGTGACATTGATCACTGTCCGGTGTTCCTTGCCTATGCTGTGATCAGGATGGACGAGGTCCTTCTTTTTGCAGATAAAAGAGAATTTGGGGAGGTTGTCTTTGCGGACGAAGTGAAAGGGTATCTGGAGGAGAACGGCGTAACATTGCTTCCGTACCAGGATTTTTACCGCTATGTGGCTTCCATGGATGGGATAAGGGCGCTGGTGTGCAAAGGAAGGATGAACTACCGGACAGACCGGCTTTTGGAAGGCAGGCTGGAGGTAGTTGACAGGATAAACCCGACAACAGTGATGAAAGCTGTGAAAAATCAGACGGAAATGGAAAACCTGCGCAAGGCGCATTTGAAAGATGGCGTTGCGGTAACACGTTTTATGTATTGGCTGAAGACAAATATCGGGAAACTTCCGATGACAGAGATCACTGCGGGGCGTTATCTGGAACAGCTTCGGAAGGAGCAGGAGCATTTTATAGAACCCAGTTTTGAGACTATCTGTGCTTATGGGGCAAACGGCGCCATAGTCCATTACAGCGCAAAGGAAGAAAACTGCGCAGTGATCGAGCCAAAAGGATTTTTGATGGTGGATAGCGGCGGCCATTATCTGGAAGGCTCTACGGATATTACAAGAACATTTGTTATGGGTGAAATTACAAAGGAAATGAAGGAGCATTTTACACTGGTACTGCAGGCTATGCTTCATCTAAGGTCTACCCGCTTCCTATATGGCTGTAAAGGATTAAATTTGGATATTCGGGCAAGGGAAGTATTCTGGGAACGGGGGCTTGACTATAAACATGGAACCGGGCACGGGGTAGGCTACCTTTTGAATGTTCATGAAGGACCTAACAGTTTTCGGTGGAAACAGATTCCGGGAGGTGTGGAAAGCGCAGTATTGGAAGAAGGCATGGTGACCACTGATGAACCGGGTATTTATATAGAAGGAAGCCACGGAATCCGGACGGAAAATGAGCTTTTGTGCCGTAAAGGCGAAAAGAACGGGTATGGGCAGTTTATGTATTTTGAGGATCTGACCTGGGTGCCGATCGATCTGGACGGTGTGGATGTCAGCCTTCTTTCTGAAAAAGAACGGACGCAATTAAATGATTATCACAAAATAGTATTTGAAAAATTAAATCCATATTTTACAAATGAAGAGCTGGAGTGGTTAAAGGAGGCAACCAGGGAAGTGTAGGGGTTACGGATTAAGCAATGGGCAGGTCAAAAGAACAGACATATAAAATTATGAGTGGTGTTCATTCAGAGAATACCAATATTGAGGTAAAACTTAGGAAGGCCTTGTGGGAAAAAGGTTATAGATACCGTAAAAATGTAAAGGAATTACCGGGTAAGCCGGACATAGTATTAACAAAATATAGAATTGCTATATTTTGTGACAGTGAGTTTTGGCATGGGAAGGACTGGGAGGTGTTAAGGCCTAAATTAGAAAAAGGAAGTAATCCGGATTTTTGGGTAAATAAAATTGAGAGAAATAGGCAAAGAGATAGCCGCATAAACAAGGAGCTTTTGTTTTTGGGATGGACGGTAATCAGGTTTTGGGGAACGGATATTTTAAAGAAAACGGATGAATGTATTGAGGTAATAGAGGAAACGGTATTTGACTGCTTGCTTGGGTGAGTTAATATCATGCTAATATGATAAGGGGGAAGAGGATTTGACACAAGAATATTTCCATAAAGTGATTGAACGTGTGCTGGAAATTTTAGGAGAGGATTGTAAAAGGAATCCAGACTGTTACCGGAAGAGTGGAGAAGAGTTTGAGCCTTTGGTGGTTCAGGCTGTAAAAAGGGCCATATATGATGAGGAGGTTGCCGTGCGGGTAGATTATATACCGGGTGGGCACAGGTTTCCGGATATTGTTCTTGTGGATGAAAATGGAGCGAAATTTGGGATTGAAGTTAAAAGCTCAACAGGCAGGGGAAGATCATGGAAGATAAACGGAAATAGCGTGATGGGAACGACGAAAGTATCTGGGCTTATAGAGAATGTGATTGTGTTTGGAAAACTTCATGGTGAAAATAGTGAGTTTAGGGCCAAAAATTATGAGCAAAGTATTTCAAGCGTTGGAGTGACACACAGTCCAAGATTTCTCATTGATATGGAACTCCCGGAAGGGGAAAGCTTTTTTGATAAGTCTGGGATAACATACGCTCAGTTAGATTCTTCTGACAATCCAATTAAACGAATAACGGACTATTTTTTAAGTATTGGTCAAAAGGCGTGGTGGTTAGCTGAAAGTACACCTGCGACAATTAGAATGTTTAGTGATTTATCGAGATATGAACAAGATCATTTAATGGGGTATGCTTTTGTGCATTTTCCGGAAATTTTTTCGGACAGCTCAAGCAAATTTTATCGTTATATGAGTTGGCTGGTTTCTGAAAAAGGCGTAGTCGATGCTGCGTTAAGGGATAGGTTTACGGCTGGGGGCAGAATAAATCTAATTTTAGGAACGAAGGAATATCACGGTATTCCACATATTTTTGGAAATATGAGCCGGTATAAAGGGCACATACTCATGGAACTTAAAAATGCGGATTTAGATAAGCTGTCAGAAGATTGGGGGATAGAAGCGTCAGCGAATTATCGGGATAGAATATTGCAATTGAAAGATATTATCTGCAATAATATTTCAGACAATAATTTGGTTGAAATTGATAAATTTGAGTTGGTGGAAGATATATTAAACATTGAATGAAGATAGGCTGACAGGATTGTGTCAGCCTTTTGGGGAATTAAAGTATTTTGTCCAATTTTCTTCAAGGCGCTTAGCCAGATGGAATGCCAAAAGAGGAGGAACGGCATTTCCAATCAGCTTATATGCGTCGCTGGCGGAGACAGATTTATTTCCGTTCAATGAAGGTATAACAAATTGATAGTCATCAGGAAAGGTTTGTATGCGGGCGCACTCGCGGATAGAGAGTCTGCGTTCTGGAAGTCCAGAATTTAGTTCTTCAAAATGAGTTCCGCCATGTTCTAAAGATAAACGCCGATATTCAATATTGCCATGATGTTCAGATCTGATAGTGGGTCCGATAAAGTTTAAATCCACTTCAGTTTGCCCTTGACAATGCCTGCCCATGTATTTTGCCCTTGAATATTTTTGATGTGAAACATCAACAGATTCATTCGGCTCGCCAAGACCAACAAAAGAATCCGCAACAGTAACAGGGGGCAAAAAGAAATCACCTTTTCTTGTGAAACTATGTGTAGGGGATGGATATGGGTCATAATCCGGAACTATGTTTGGCTGAGATAATTCATGCAATGCCAGCGGATTTAGGGCTTTTTTATGGAAGCCCAGAAAGATGATCCGTTCCCGGTTTTGTGGAACACCATAATCTGCGGCGTGTAAAATCCTTGCTGGAATTACTAAATATCCGCCATCACAGACTGTTGAAAAGTCATGTTCTATGATTTCTTTGACATCGCTTAAATTTGCCAGCCCTTTAACATTTTCTGCCACAAAAACCTTAGGCTTAGTAATGCTGATTACTTCTCTCATCCACATATATAATTGTCCGCGGCTTTCAACATTGGGTTCGGCAGACTGAATTTTATTTCCTAAATGTGATTTTGTGGAATTTAAACCTTCTCTTTTTCCGGCGATAGAGAAATCTTGGCAAGGGAAACCGCCGGTTACAATATCAATGTTCTGCGGAAAAATGTCTTTTTTACCATTTTGATACAATTTTACTAAATCTACTATGCTCCCTAAATGATAATTGTCCGCAGAAATATTAAATTTCGAAAAATAATTTGTCCAGACAGATCTGGCGTCGGGCCGGATATCATTTGCAAAAACAGTGGAAAAATTCGTGGGCGCCAGGTTTATCCAATTTGAATCAATTTCAGTATATTGCCAATTAGGATGAACTTTGGTGTTAAGAGACTTTTTTAAGATGGTAAAGCCGCCTTCGAACCCAAGGTCAATGCCGCCGCATCCGGAAAAGAGAGATAGGACATGGAGTGGCGTATTTGGCAATGGTGTGCGGCATACGGGGAGATTGCAGTTTTTAGCAACCACTGTTGATGTTATATAATTATTCATATAAAAAAGCCTATACCTTTCTTTTGTCTCATTCTATTTTATTTGTTTCGAGAAGATATTTCAAGATATATTATATTTTGAGTTTCCCCATTTTTAAGACGTACCCCCGCCAGAATCCGCCAAACTAAAGTATTCAAATAAAGTCATCTGCTGTGATTTGACTTTTGGCGGGATATAGCTGCCTATCCCGGTGTACCCTTTGGACAATACCCTCTCT
>CAJULP010000021.1 GCA_910587295.1 uncultured Lachnospiraceae bacterium
ACAGGATTTTTATGCTAACCAAAGCCGAAAATATGTAGATGAAGCTTTTAATGGTTCTCTGCCCGCTTTTATTGCCGCTTTTACCAAATATAGTTCTTTGACATCGGAAGAGGCTGATGAAATTAGAAAAATGATTGATGACGCAGAGGAAAATGCGGATGGGTAATGTTTTCTTAAGGTTACTTAATATAAGCCTTGCGGCAAATTGGCTGATTTGCCCGTTTTCAATTGAAAGTTCCTTTGGTTTAGTTCCATCGGGTGACATAGCGTCAACGAATAATTTCTGATTTTAAATAAATTGCATATACATGCTCAAATTCTTCCTTTAATGAATCGAACTCGTCATATACAACCCTAACTTCTTCTCCTCTTTTGAACACGGAAAAATCTCTTTTTGCCAATACCTCTTCCGTGTCAATTTCTACATATTCACCCGATTTTTCAATTAAATCATTATATTGTAAATTCACTTCTATAGTTATGTATCCACCATTATTTTCTAAAACCTCACCCTCAAAATATTTTTGAGTGCCTCCTTGGCCAGTCCTTGAAATGAATAAAATAAATGCACCGCTAAGCAAAATAATTATTAAAATATTTTTAATCAATTCTTTTTTTTCCCAAGCCATTTCCCCTCCTCTGTGCCTATTAAAAGGCTGACGCATGTTATGAAACCATTTTCAATTATACTATACATCAGCCTTTAACAAAAAGCTAATCAAATCAGCAAATCATCCACTTTGCAAACCACTGCCAAACAATCCGTGATATACACACTGTCAAGCACAGGCTTTCCCCCGGAGCATTTTCCGGCAGGTATTTCCCTTATGTGGTAAGATATTTTTTTGCCTGCATATCCCAGTAATATCTATACCAGCCGCCTTTTTCAAACAATTCCTGATGAGTTCCCTCTTCCACCTTTTCCCCATCCTTCATCACGATAATGCGATCAGCTATCCTTGCACATCCCATTCGATGTGTCACGATCACGGCAGTTTTTCCTTCACACATCTTCTCGAACCGATGGTACAGCTCTGTTTCCTCCACGGGATCAATTGCCGCCGTAGGTTCATCTAAAAACAAAATATCGTGTGTGCGATATATCCCCCTTGCGATCGCAATTCTTTGCCATTGTCCGCCGGAAAGCTCTTTCCCTCCAAATTGACGAGACAGCATTGTATCACCTTCTTCAGGAAAAATAAATGCGTCTTGAGGTATTCCTGCCTGCTCTAAAGCTTTATCAATATATTCTCCGCCACGCCTGCCCGGCACACTGATAGCCACATTCTCCCGCAAAGTCATCTGGTATCTCTGAAACTGCTGGAATACTGCTGAAACCATTTCATAACGGCTCTCTTTAGCCGTATTGGATCCATAGATCCTCACTGCTCCGCTTTCTGGTAAATACATCCCCATCATAACCTTCATGAGAGTGGATTTTCCTGCACCATTCTCCCCTACGATTGCAAGTGTCTCGCCCTCTTTTATCGTAAAGCTTACGTTCCGCAAAGATTCCTTTTCCATGCCCGGATACCGAAAATGAACACCTGTTACTTCCATAGCAATACCTTCCTTTGCTATGGCAGAACCTTTTGTTTCCTTCGTCCGCAAATCAGGAAAAGCAAGAAAATCCATAAAATTCTTTACCATCCCATAATTGCGGGCAATGCTCCCAAGCCTTCCTTCCACAATCTCATTCATAATCCCATACATCATATCCACAGACGCAAAAACTGCCGCAAAGCTCCCCACTCGTATCTCACCTCTTATCAGGCTCCGCACCAAAAGAAACAGTACGCCACAGTAACCCAAAAGCGTGATTCCAGCCATAACAGCCCTCCAGCCGTCTGTCCTTTTATCAGCCTCATGCTCAAGAGTAACCAATGCGCTAAGAGCCTTTTGGAATTTGCCTGCAAAAAATTCTGTTTCCCCTAAAATCCTGGTCTCTTTCATATACTCCCTGTCTGCAATGCATCTCCTGAAATAATCTCTTTTGCGCCTCTCACTGGCAGATTGGTTCCAGGTCTCAGCAAAGATACGGCTGCGGATGGCTTGATTCAGCACCACCGGCAAGAAAATTACAGGCAGAGAAAACGCAAGCACAGGGCTGGTCCTATATAGGTAAAATCCCATATAAAGAAGATATGGGATATAAATTGTGAAAAGCTGCATCACCTCGGACATAAATCTGGAAGCATTTTGCGCTCCTTGAGATGCCTTTTCAAGCAGATCCAGGTTTTCCGGCTTTTCGTAATCCAAGGCCGTAAGGTTTCCGGCTTTTTCCTGTAGCCGCACCTGATATTCTACCGTAGCCTTTTTACTTGCACACTCCAGAAAGAAGTTCATCAATCCGTTCACCACTTCATTTCCTAAGACCACTGCCCCGAGGGCAATCCCCCATAAAACTGCCTTTTTATATCCGTCTGCTGCCATGACGGATACCGCATTAAAAAACGCCGCTGTAACTGAAGTCTGTACCCCGATCAAAAGCCCTGCAAACAGACCGAACATATTTCCACTTAGAAAAAGAACAGGACAGCTCCTGAAAGTCATGGGAAAAATAAAGACCAGTGTCTTTATAAAATCCCCGGCTTTTATCAGCCTTTTCACAGATACCACCCCCTTTGGCTTGTGTACATTTCCGCATAGATCTCTCCCAGTTCCATCAGTTCCTTATGAGAACCCCTTTCCGCAACTTTCCCTTTCTCTAAGACAAATATCTCATCCACATCCTTCACCGCGCCTAACCGATGCGTAATAAACAGGGCTGTTTCCCCTCTGCTCAAATCCGCAAACTGCTTGTAAATGCGATTCTCGGCAATGGGATCCAGAGAAGCCGCCGGCTCGTCCAAAATGAAAGCCTTTCCTTGGCCTATACCGTTTACGATAGCCCTCGCAATCGCAATCCTCTGCCATTGGCCCCCTGAAATGTCTATTCCCCCTTCCTCCAGCTTTCCAAGAACCGTATCCAAGCCATCCGGAAATTGTCCTGCCGTTTCAGCCAAACCGACACTTTCCAGTACATCACTTAACACCTGATCATTGTGCCCTCCGGAAAATTGCAGATTCTCCCGCAATGTCATATAATATCTGGCATAATCCTGCCAGACGCATGCAAACCACCTGCTTCCCTCTTTAAGCTTCCAGTCCTTCAAATCCCTTCCATTTATTAATATTTTTCCCTCATACTCCGGATAAAGTCCTGTCATTAGCTTGATGATCGTGCTCTTCCCCGCACCGTTTCTTCCCACAAAAGCATAATGCTTTCCTTTTTCCAACCGGAAAGATATGCCGTCAAGGATGTCTATATTGCTTCCGGGATAACAAAAACGGACATCTTTAAATTCCACGCTCTCAAATCCTGTATCTTCCCCAAAACCCTCAGAGATACTACATTCCGCTGTCCGCCTGCCTGCATCCTCCTCCGGCATCCCGCAGAACATTCCTATATCTTTGGCTTTTGCCCGGTTTTGCGCCAATCTCTCCATCTGGAAGGACAGACTCCAGGTCATGGTCCTTACCAGGGAAAATACGGCGTTGACGATCGAAATATACATTCCTACCGATAAACCGCCACTCCTGACTCCCGGAATCAGTATAAAAGCAGCAAAAAGCGCAGGTAGTGTAGATATGACACCACCTGCTTTCATATTGACCATTCCTCTAAAAAGGGTCCTTTTTTCTACTTCATAGGCCTCCTGAAAAGTACTGCGATACCGTTCATTTAGAAAAGGAACATAAGAAAACAATGTTCTTTCAAGGACAGCATCCCGCCCAAGCAACACCTGACTTATGTATTCATACCGCCTTTTCTTTTCCGTCACATCAGACTGTGACTGATAGTTCTTGTTCCCGGCTTTCAAAGATAACCAGCTCAAGGGAATGGCTCCTGCTGCCAATAGAAAGCCCGCCCACCATACATGGACTACCACAATGGCAAACACTGACAAATTCTGTAAACATAATATACCTATCTCAGTTATATTATTTAATGTCTCCTCTTCCACTTCTTCAGGCTCTAATGTTACTTTTCTTAAAAGATCCTGCGTCTCCGGCATTTCCAGCCTATGATATCCAATCAGGGATATTTTTTTAAGAAAAGCATTTTGCAAAACAACCCCCATCTTCCGCTTCCGGATCCCTTGCCCATGTTTCACAAAAATGCCGGAGAACTGCTGCCATAGCAGCCATAGGAAAAGACCGATTAAAGGCAGGATAAGCTGAGATATTTCCTTTTCCCCAGCAAATATTGCAAGTACCGTATCTACAAAAACCGCCTGAATCATTACCGTTACCGCAGGAAACAGTCCATTTATCACATTGATAATTATCTGCATAGTGGTAAAGGCTGGTGAAACACCAAAAGCAAGACGCAATGCGCTCCAGATGGACCATCGCATACTTCTGATATCCGGCTGATATTTTGCTTCATAAAGTTTACTTTTCATTAAATCTATCCTCTGCTATTACTTATGTGCCAGCTTCCAAACAGCTTCTACCTCTACAACAGGCTCCGCTCCCACCTAAGCGTGACCTTAAACAGATCCCCGTCTATGTCCACCTTCATTTCTCCCTTTTGCAGCTCCACGAAGTTCTGCGCAATGGCAAGGCCAAGGCCGCTGCCTTCCGTGTTGCGTGAAGCATCACCCCGGACAAACCGCTCAGTCAGGCTCTCCGGCGGGATATTTAATTCCACCTTTGACATATTCTTTAGCTCGATCACTACTTCCTTTTCCAATTGCTCCACATTCACATACACCCTGGTGTGGGGCATGGCATACTTGATAATGTTGGTGTAAAGATTTTCAAAGATCCGGTAGGTTTTCTGTGGATCCAGCTTAAGGAGTATCTTTTCCTCCGGCATTCTGAAACGGAAGATCAGATCGGCATCCTCCACCTTATCCTCATACTCTAAATAAGTCTGCCGCATCAGATTGCAAAGATCCACCTCCTGCAGGTCCAATATCACATTTCCGCTGTTTGCCTTGCTCACCTCAAACAGATCCTCGATCAGTGTCTTCAGCCGCAAAGCTTTCTTTTCCAGCACATCCAGGTAGGCTTTGCTTTGCTGTGCGCTTAAGTTTTCTTCCTTCAGAAGTTCAATATAAGTAGTAATGGCAGTTAGGGGCGTTTTCAGGTCATGGGAAACATTGGTGATCAGTTCCGTCTTCATCTTCTGGCTTTTCACCTCTTCCGCCACCGCTTTGGAAAACCCGTCCTGGATCTTTGCCAGCTTATCTTTATAAGATTCAAACACTCCCCAGTCTTTGTCAAACTCTGTCTGCAGGTTCCCGTCCGCTATAGACTCTGTTGCCGCCAGCAGATTCCGGTACTGGTCTTTAATATTCCTCATATATTTCTTGATCAAAAAATAGACGATAACGGAATAGACCACCAGCGCCATCCAGCCGAACATCCACATGGAGCAGATAACGCCCAGTATCAGAAAGTTCACTGCCACCACCCGAAAAATGGTCTTATTCGCCTTTTCTCCAAGGTCTACGTGAAGGATCTGTTCTTCAAACTGCATGTATTTTCCTTTCAGATACCGCTCAGCCTTCCCAACATACCTTACGGTCAGGCTCTTTTCCTTAAGATATCCCATAATCCCAAGATCCCTGGCCTGGCCCAAAGAGGTCAAAAGATAAAACCACAATCCCATTGCCAGATAGATCAGCAAAAAGTTGATTCCCCACGCCATGGCTTTGGCCAAACGGTCAGCCTGGTATCCCTGTAAAAATCCAAGGAAATTCCGGATCATTCCGGCAAGACTTCCGTCATTCATTCCGGTCACCACACTCGTGATCCATTCGCTGCCAAATCCCAGAATACAGATCATCCCCAGGGCAGCCACCTCAAAGGGAAGCTTAACATACTTCCACTTGTGCAGGGCATAGCGCTTCCAAAACGGCAGGATAAGCGCCGGAAAGGCAAGCAGGCACAAGATCCCGCAAAAGGCGTCATAAACTCCGGAATATTGATAATAAGCATACCAATTCCGCCAACTGTTATCTTCCACAAGGGTATCCATCTGTTTCTGGGTAAACGCATAGCAGATGGTGCACCCCCGGGGGGCATTATATATTTCCATCTCCGCCTTCATCGGCTCGTTAAGGGCATTTAAATAATAGATGATTCCGTCCTCATCATAGTCGTAACTGCACCACTCACCAAACTGATGAGAAAGAAACTTACTCCTCATACCGTTCTGGACGGCCTTTAAAAGCTCCCTGGAGTTTTCCCCCTTCACCGATACATGCTCCAGATAGCCGGTATCGTCAAAGGACATTTTAATATAATAAGGATAATAGGCCTGCAGCTCCTCGTCTGCCTCTTCCGTTCCCAGCTTGATCACCTGCTCCCCGGCATTACTGATGCTTATCCCCGTGGCATGATCCACCATGCAATAATCCGCTTTCCTGCCAATCCCGGCGTTGCCGCGGACAGTGTCCTCCCACCCTTCCAAAAGCTCATCCATGTTTTCCCCGGCTGCCTCGCTCCAGCTTTTTCCTCCAAGCCCCAGATAACGTCCTCTTTCACCGTTCCCGTCATCCTGCGTTTCCGTAACCTGTAAGAACAGATTCCGGTAATTGACCGATCCTCCTTTCACCCGCTCTGCCAGCTCCCGGTAAAATACCAGATTCCCCTGGTAAACATTGGTCAGAAACTCATCATCCTGCAGTATATCCACCTTATAATCCCGGGCATTCCTTTCAAACGCCGGATACTGCGCACAAAAACAGACAGCCGCCGCACTGATCAGTAAAAATACGATCAATATACTGATGATTTTATTGTTTTTCAATTTTGTATCCAATTCCCCACACCACCTTTAAATACTTCGGCTCCCTCGGGTTGACCTCGATCTTTTCACGGATTTTTCTGATATGTACCATGATCGTATCGGTATTGATCGCCTGCTCGTTCCATACCCGCTCATAAATCTCCTCCGCGGAAAACACCCTTCCCGGATTCTTCATAAGAAGGAGCAGGATCTTAAACTCAAGGGGCGTCAGTTTCACCGGACTGCCGTCCACAAACACTTCTATCGTTTCCTCGTTTAATTCCAAGCCTCCAATGGTATAAACCTTTTCATTCTACTTTTTGCCGTCTACCATTTCCAGAAATCTTCCATACCTCCTTAAGTGGGAGTTTACCCTGGCAAGAAGCTCCATGGTGGTAAAAGGCTTGGTCACATAATCATCCGCCCCCATGTTAAGCCCCATGATCTTATCCACTTCTTCCGACTTAGCGGAAAGCATGATCACCGGAAATTCATACCCCCGCTCTCTTACCGCCATCATCATGGCGATCCCGTCCATTCTTGGCATCATCACATCCACAATGGCAAGATGGATCTCCTGTTCTTCAATCTGCTTAAGTCCTTCTACGCCGTCCGCCGCCTGATACACCACATACCCCTGGTTCCTTAAATATATTTCAATCCCTTCCCGAATCTCCTTGTCATCCTCCACGATCAAGATATGATACGCTTCCATGTCTCCACATCCTCCTGCTTTCTATACTTACCCGGCACATAAATACCTTTTTCAGTATATCACATCAACAAGATGGTTCCTACTAAATCTGTTTTTCTTTTCCCCGTATGACCACAGGGCCGCCCGGTAATAATTTTCCGCCTGTCTGGCAATCTGAAAACATTGATACCCACAGGCGCTTTGGAAAGCCCCCTGCCTTAAAAAAGGAAGTTCCTTTTTTTCCAGGATATCCATAAGCTTTCCGGCAAAAATCCTCTCATCCTCCCTTCTCTGTGCCTGCCCTCCTTCTGACGCACATGTCATATATCCGTTTTTTCCGTTTACCACAATATCCTCCGTTCCGGTAGCCTTTAAGGCAAGCACAGGCGTTCCTGCAGCCATGGCTTCTAAGAGGACGATTCCCTGGGTCTCCGACCTTGACGTGAACAAAAACATATCCGACGCCCGGCAATAGTTTTTAATCTCCTCATTCGGCACCTGCCCCACAAATACGATCTCACTTTCCATGCCAAGTTCCTTAACGCGCTTAGCAAGCCATGCCCGGTATGGGCCATCCCCTATCAACATTAGCTTAAAACAAGATCCGGCTGTCTGTTTATAAAACCAAAGACTCTCTATCAGAAACTCCAGATTCTTTTCCTTTGCCAGCCTTGCCACCGTGCAAAAAAGATAACTGCGCCCTTCTAAAAACTGTTCCCTTATATGCGCCGCATTCCTCTCATCCGGGCAGAAGCTGTCGTCGGAAAGCCCGGTGGGGAGCACTTCCACCGGCGGCGCTATCTGCACCTCATCCAGATAATCCCGGATGGCGGGCGTAGGCGCTATGACCATGGAGCAGCGCTTTAACGTGTTCCTTAAGTACATGGGCATGATCCCCTTAAGCCCTGACAGCCCGATATAATGCAGGTACTGTTCGTACCGGGTATGATAAGTGTAGACCAGCGGCACCTGATATTTCCACGAAAGATATCTGGCCGTACTCCCGATCATCATGGGATGGTGGACATGGATCAGGTCAAAATTCCCTTCCCGGAAATTTTTTTCAATCTTCGGGTCTAAATGGTTTGGCACGGAAAACCCGCCCGCCACCCCCTTTAGCAGCGCCCCGTACCGCACAATATCTTTTTCCTCTTCCTGGTCATCGTAGCTGGGGGCAAAGACCACCACCCGATGCCCTAACTCCCGAAGCCCCTTGGCAAGACGTTCCACGGAAATCGGAACCCCTGCCACAAAAGGTTTGTAATTGTTTGTCATCATTGCAATTTTCATCTTCTGCCGCCTCCTTATGCCAAATAGCCGATCACCGCATCGCCCAGAAAGTAGCCTGCGCCTACAAAAAACAGATTCCAGACGAAAATCCCCAGGGTGGAGCTAACGATGTACTGTATCAGGTTCATTCTCGATACCCCTGCCGGTATGGAGATCAGCGTCCGGATCATGGGGATCAACTTGCTTAAAAAGATTCCCATACTGCCGCGCTGCCTTACCCATTCCAGCTTCTTTTCAATCATGGGCCGCTGCTTGGGGAATTTATTTAAGTACTTCTTCAGCACAAAGTCGCCTCCTGTGTATCCCACCCAATATAAGATAAGGCTTCCCGTAAGCCCTGCTGCCACCGTGATCAGCATTGTGGGGATAAAGTGGATATTCCCTTTTGCCGCCCATACCCCCGCAAGAGGCATGATCACGCCTGCCGGAAAACCGGGGAGATTTAAATATTCCAGCAGCACGATCACAAAAATTGCCACTCCGCCATATTTCACAAAATAGTCCATAATTACTTCAAGTTCCATATCCAGCCTCCTTCTATGCCTTCTCTTTCTTACCTTTATAACGAACCAAAAAAGGAAAATGTTTCAACTTTTTTATTTATTATTAATGTAAATGGAAAATCTAAACAGAAACCGGATATAGTTCTTAAAGAATTCTAAAGAAAAACAGAATGAAAAGTTAACTATCAAAAAGCGCAGCTACGCCTGATTCAGCGCAGCTGCAATAAATCCTTTAAACAATGGATGGGGCTGATTGGGACGGCTTTTAAATTCCGGGTGAAACTGCACACCTACAAAAAAGGGATGCTCACTCAGCTCTACCGTTTCCACCAGGCTGTCATCCGGCGACGTACCGCTGACCACAAGTCCGCCTTCGGTCAGTTCTTTGCGGTACTTATTATTAAATTCATAGCGATGACGATGACGCTCATGTATCATCTCCGCGCCATAACATGTTTCCATTTTTGTTCCCGGCTTAATCCTGCAAGGATAGCTTCCAAGACGCAGAGTTCCGCCTTTATCAATCGCCTTACTCTGTCCGGGCATAAAATCTATTACTTTATGATTACACTGCTCATCAAACTCCCCGGAATGCGCATCCGCAATTCCGGATACATTCCTTGCAAATTCAATGACAGCGATCTGCATACCAAGGCAGATTCCCAGATAAGGCACCTGGTTTTCGCGGGCATATTTGGCCGATAAAATCATCCCTTCTATGCCGCGATTTCCAAATCCGCCGGGAACGATGATCCCGTTCATTCCTTTTAACATGTCATTTACATTTTCTTTCGTGATATTTTCCGAATCGATCCAGTGAATTTTTATGAACGTATTCCATTCATATCCCGCATGGTTCATGGCCTCCGCCACAGACAGATACGCATCATGAAGTTTTACGTATTTTCCGACCAATCCAATATGTACTTCCTTCGAACGTAAGCGGATACGTTCCACCATCTCTTTCCAGTCTGTCAGATCCGGTTCCGGTACTTTCAAATTCAGTTCCCTGCACACAACGGAAGAAAAATTCGACTTCTCCAACATCAAAGGCGCTTCATAAAGGTTCTCCACTGTCCGGTTTTCAATGACGCAGTCCGGCTTTACATTGCAAAAGAGAGCAATCTTCTGAAAGATAGATTCTTCCAACGGCCTGTCGGAACGCAGGACAATAATGTCCGGATTAATGCCCATCCCGCAGAGTTCTTTCACCGAGTGCTGAGTCGGTTTTGATTTATGTTCCTCGGAACCGCTTAAATACGGAACCAATGTCACATGGATAAACAGACTGTTCTCTCCGCCCACTTCCAGAGAAATCTGACGTACCGCCTCTAAAAAGGGCTGTGATTCTATATCGCCAATGGTTCCGCCTATCTCCGTGATCACCACGTCCGCCTCTGTCTTTTTCCCCACACGGTAAATAAATTCCTTGATCTCATTCGTAATATGTGGAATCACCTGAACCGTAGAGCCAAGGTATTCCCCTCTTCGTTCCTTATTCAATACATTCCAGTAAACTTTTCCCGTGGTCAGATTGGAATACTGATTCAAATCCTCATCTATAAACCTTTCATAATGCCCCAGATCCAAATCTGTTTCAGCCCCGTCCTCAGTCACGTACACCTCGCCATGCTGATAAGGGCTCATGGTGCCGGGATCCACGTTGATATATGGGTCTAATTTCTGAGCCGCCGCCTTCAATCCTCTTGCCTTTAAAAGCCGTCCAAGAGAAGCTGCCGTTATCCCTTTTCCCAGGCCGGATACCACGCCTCCGGTCACAAATATATATTTTGTCATGATCATTTCACTTCCTTGCTCAAATTTGTCATTCTTCACACTATTTCCCGCTGTCTCCATAGTTGGACAGTACTCTTGCGGAGGGATCTTTCACATTGCATCCTTTCCATTCCCTGTTCGGCATCCAGTAGTCAGCGATCATCTGTGCCTGCCCCGGATAATATGTTTCAAAAATCTCTCTGTATAGTAATGATTCCTTTGTGAACGGCCTGGCATATGTATATTTTTCACACATGCTTTCATATTCTTTATCCGTATACTTATGCTCCGCATACTCCTTTAAGTAATCTACCATGGAGTGTCCGACCGCATCTGAAAATGCGGCTTTCTCTCTCCACAAGATCTCTTCCGGTAAATAATCACCGCCTTCAAACGCGCGGCGGAGCAAATATTTCCCTTTTCCATACCTGTTGATCTTTAATTCAGGATTTACGGACATTACATATTTCACAAACTCCAAATCGCCAAACGGAACTCTTGCCTCCAATGAATTTACGGAGATACAACGGTCGGCACGAAGGACATCGTACATATGAAGTTCCCGGATTCGTTTTTGCGCCTCCGTCTGAAACGCCATTGCATCCGGCGCAAAATCCGTATATTTATATCCAAAGAGTTCATCAGATATTTCACCTGTCAGCAGAACACGGATATCCGTCTGTTCATGGATGGATCTGCACACCAGATACATTCCTATCGATGCTCGGATTGTCGTAATATCATAAGTTCCCAGCAGAAAAATAACTGTTTCCAGTGAAGAAATCACTTCATCCGGTGTCATATAGACCTCTGTATGGTCGCTTCCGATATAATCCGCCGCCTGTCTTGCATACTTTAAATCAATGGCATCTTCTCTCATACCAATCGCAAAAGTCTTGATCGGTTCTTTGCTTTTCTTTGCCGCAATAGCGCATACAAGAGAAGAATCCAGTCCGCCGGAAAGTAAAAACCCCACCTGCACGTCAGCCGCAAGCCGTTTCTCCACTCCCGCTATCAGTTTATTGCGAATATTTTTGCATACGGTTTCCAGATCATCAAAGCAGACCGTATCCACTTTGGCTATGTCACGGTAACAGATAAACCTGCCGCCTTTATAATAATGTCCCGGTGGAAACGGCATGATCTTATCCGTAAGACCTGTCAGATTTTTCGCCTCGCTGGCAAATATAACAGCCCCTTCTTTGTCATATCCATAGTACAATGGCCTGATACCGATCGGATCCCGCGCCGCAATAAATTCTCCTGCGTCTTTGTCATAAATAATACAGGCAAACTCCGCATCTAACATGGCGAACATAGCTGTTCCATATTCCTGATACAGCGGCAGCAGAACCTCACAATCCGATTCACTCTTAAATGTATATTTCTCTGACAGTTCTTCTTTCAGTTTCTCAAATCCATAAATTTCTCCATTGCAGACCACATAGCTGCCACCCAGTTTAAATGGCTGCATCCCTGACGGAGCCGGACCCATGATGGATAATCTGTGAAATCCAAGCAGCCCGTCTCCGGTTTCAACGATCCGGCTGTCATCCGGACCTCTTGATATGGTCCTGTTAAATCCTTCCATAAAAACGTCGATAGCAGCACTGCGGCTGCAATACCCCATAATAGAACACATACGAATATACCTCCATAGATCCAAAAATTTGGCAGCCATGCTATGCGGCTCTCACTATTCCACATCCTGAAGTGCGTCAAATCCTTCTTCTCCGGTTCTTACTTTTACCACATTTTCCACATCATAAACAAAAATCTTTCCATCTCCGATATGCCCTGTGTAAAGGACTTTCTTCGCTGTTTCAATCACCTTGCGAACCGGAACTGCACTGACTACAATATCCACCTGTACTTTCGGAAACAGATTCGCTTCCACCTGCACGCCTCGATAATATTCCGGTTTACCTTTCTGAATCCCGCATCCCAGGACATGGGATACTGTCATACCGGTAATTCCCAGCTTCATCATCGCATTCTTTAATACTTCAAATTTTGATTCCTTGCAGACAATCTCAATCTTTGTAAACTTCGGATTTCCTTCTTCAAATGCAGGAACTTTCTTAACCGGAATCGCTTCCGCAGCCGGAATATCACCGGATACCGCCACAAAGTCATTTCCTTCTTCAATATACTCAGGAAGCATTGCAAAACCCGCATATGCGGAAGGAAGGCCATGCTCTGTCGCATCAAGACCAATCATTTCTTCCTCTCTATCTACGCGAAGACCTACAGTCACTTTGATCGCAAGGAAAGTGAGCGTTATCGTAACCGCCGTCCATGCCGCTACACTGACAAAACCGATAAACTGAAGTTTTAACAAATCAAAACCGCCGCCATAAAACAGACCGATCAAAGTTTCTCCCGAAGCATTTGCGATACTGTACCCGGGAGCCGTATCTGTAGCAAATAATCCAACCGCCAATGTTCCCCAGATTCCATTCATGCAGTGCACGGCAACCGCTCCGACCGGATCGTCAATGCGAAATACATGATCAAGGAGCCACACGCCAAATACGACCAAAAGTCCTGCAACCGCTCCAATCGCAGCCGCACCGAATGCATCCGTCACATCACATGGCGCCGTGATTGCCACAAGCCCTGCTAACGATGCGTTCAGACACATGGAAACATCCGGCTTTCCATATTTTATCCATGTAAAGACCATACAGACAACGGTTGCAACAGCAGGCGCCACTGTTGTTGTCAGGAAAATAGAACCAAGCTGTGCAATAGAAGTTGCGGCCGCACCATTAAATCCATACCAACCAAGCCAAAGGATAAATACCCCAAGCGCTCCAAGCGCAATGCTGTGCCCCGGAAACGCATTTACTTTCACAACTTTTCCGCTCTCATCTCTGGTAAATTTTCCGATACGGGATCCAAGAATTTTTGCACCAATCAATGCGGAAATGCCGCCTACCATATGAATTGCGCAGGAACCGGCAAAATCGTGAAAACCAAGCTGCGCCAGCCATCCTCCTCCCCATATCCAGTGTGCTTCAATGGGATAAATCAACGCAGAAATCACGCCGGAATAAATACAATAGGAAAGAAATTTTGTACGTTCTGCCATCGCACCGGATACGATGGTTGCCGTTGTAGCGCAAAATACAAGGTTAAACACAAAATTTGAAAAATCAAATTCCGCATATGCGGTAAACAAATCAAATCCCGGTCTTCCGATAAATCCAAACAAATCTTCTCCCATCAGCAAGCCAAAACCAATCAGTATAAATACTACGGTTCCAATACAAAAATCCATCAGGTTCTTCATAATGATATTTCCTGTATTTTTTGCTCTGGTAAAACCTGCCTCAACCATCGCAAAACCTGCCTGCATCCAAAACACCAATGCGGCGCCAATTAAAAACCAGACTCCGAACACTTCACCGGATACTGTTTCCAGCACAAATTCCTTCATAACTTCATCCATATTTTATTCCTCCAATCGGGTTAAATTTATCAATTTATTTAACGCCAAACAGTAGATCGCCATAAGTTGGAAACGGCCAGTATTTCTTTGCCGTTATCGTTTCCGCCTCGTCACAGGAAACCCGCAGCCCGCCCATTTTTCCTAAAACAGCATCCCGAATCATATAGGACTGCGTTTCAATGTCCTCCGCATCCTTAAGTCTCATCACTGCTTCTTCCAGTTCATCGGTCTTGACCGCAATCTGTTCTTCCAATCTTGCAAGTTTTTTTAGAAGTCCGGTCTCATAACCGCATGCAATAGAATCATCAACCGCCCTTTTTGCCGCCACCGTGTTGGCAAGCTCCAATACATATGCGCTTACTGCCGGGGCAATCTCTGTCTTTGCCATATCGATCATGGTATTTGCCTCTATCAGGACCGTCTTACAATAGTTTTCCAACATGATTTCACATCTGGACTTCAGCTCCGCTTCTGAAAATACTTTATGAGATGTCAGCATCCGCACGTTCTTTTCATCCAGCAAATGGGGCATACAATCCGGTGTCGTACGATAGTTAAGAAGTCCTCTTTTTTCCACGGCTTCCCTGATCCATGTGTCGTCATAACCATTCCCGTTGAAAATAATATGTTTATGGTCTTTGATGGTCTTGCGGATCATTTCATGCAGTACGTCTTCAAAATTCTCCGCTTTTTCCAGTCTGTCCGCATAGATTTTTAAGCTTTCCGCCACTGCGCTGTTGAGCATGATGTTTGCGCAGGCAATGCTGTTAGAAGAGCCAAGCATACGAAATTCAAATTTATTTCCGGTAAACGCAAACGGCGACGTACGGTTGCGGTCTGTGGTATCCCGGTTAAATTTAGGAAGTACGTCCACGCCAAGCTTCATCTGTGTTTTTTCAGTTCCCGCATATGGCGTATCGGTTTCGATGGCTTCCAGCACCCCATTCAATTCTTCTCCCAGGAAGATAGAAATGACTGCCGGAGGCGCTTCGTTTGCCCCGAGTCTATGATCATTTCCTGCTGTCGCGACCGAAAGACGGAGCAGATCCTGATAGTCGTCCACCGCCTTGATAACCGCACAAAGGAATAATAAAAACTGTGCGTTTTCATATGGTGTTTCTCCCGGTGACAGCAGATTCACGCCTCTATCCGTAGCCAGCGACCAGTTGTTATGCTTTCCGCTTCCATTTACTCCGGCAAACGGTTTTTCATGAAGCAGGCACACAAGCCCGTGCTTTGCCGCAACCTTCTGCATGATCTCCATTGTCAGCTGATTATGGTCTGTTGCAATGTTTGTTGTCGTATAGATCGGGGCAAGTTCATGCTGTGCCGGAGCGACTTCATTATGTTCCGTCTTTGCCAGAATGCCCAGTTTCCAGAGTTCTTCGTTCAGCTCTTCCATATAGGCTGCGACCCGCGGCTTGATCACTCCGAAATAATGATCGTCCATCTCCTGTCCCTTTGGCGGCTTTGCGCCAAAAAGAGTACGCCCCGTAAATCGGAGATCCCTCCTTTGTTCATACATTTCTTTTGTTATAAGGAAATATTCCTGTTCCGGTCCTACGGATGTACGGACACATTTCACGTCGTTGTTTCCAAACAGCGCAAGAATACGGATTGCCTGCTTATTTAACGCTTCCATAGAACGGAGCAGCGGTGTTTTCTTATCCAGCGCTTCTCCGCCATAAGAACAGAATGCAGTAGGAATACACAACGTATTTCCCTTAATGAAAGCATAGGAAGTAGGATCCCACGCCGTGTATCCCCGCGCTTCAAAAGTAGCCCGAAGTCCGCCGGAGGGAAAGGACGAAGCATCCGGTTCTCCTTTGATCAGTTCGTTTCCGGAAAACTCCATAATCACACCGCCATCCGGAGATGGAGAAATAAAACCGTCGTGCTTTTCTGCCGTAACGCCGGTAAGCGGCTGGAACCAATGTGTATAGTGCGTAGCGCCGTGATCCACCGCCCAGTCTTTCATAGCCGCCGCTACTGCATTGGCTACGGTGATATCAAGCTTGGCGCCTTCATCAATCGTCTTCCTCAAAGATTGATAGACTTTCGCCGATAAATTTGCTTTCATCACCCTGTCATCAAATACTTTACATCCAAAAAAATCCGATACCTTCTTCATAATCTTACTCCTTCCGATTTGTAGACCAAATAGAAAAAGCGCCTCTGAGAACTAAATCTCAAAGACGCCTTTGCCTTTACGTGTTGGATGATACACCCATAAAATTTATTTGTCAATCCTTTTTTTACAATTCAGCTTTGCAGCAGCGGAAACGGCTGGGCTGAATTGTTACAAAAAATGATTGACAAAATACGTCATCCGCTGTATAAATATAAACTATGAGCAAAGGCGTTCATTTTGAGAGCAGGAATCACCTGCCCTTAAACGGATGTCTTTTTTTATTTTATTAAGAAAGGAACAGGATCTATGAAAATTGAGGGCCAAGTTAGAATCCCTTCCGGATGCGCGATCTCAGCAGTGATCTCCAAAGCCGGAAATAAGATGTCCGGTGAGATGATCACAAATTCCATGAAACCCATGCATGACCGTTCCAACGGCTTAGGCGGCGGCTTTGCCGGTTATGGCATCTACCCTGAATATAAAGATTTTTATGCATTACACGTATTTTTTGATTCACGCAGTACCCGTAAGGAATGCGAAACATTCTTAAAGGAACGCTTTGAAATCGTCCAGTCGGAAATCATTCCCACCCGAAAGATTCCGGCGATCACGGACGAACCCGTCATATGGAGATATTTTGCCGCACCGTTAAAATCCGTTCTTATGTCGCTGCAGCTGGAAGAAAAAGAGTTTGTGGCCAAAACAGTTATAAAGATCAACGCCGAAATGCCCGGCGCATACGTCTTTTCCAGCGGTAAGAACATGGGTGCGTTCAAAGCGGTAGGGTTTCCGGAAGATGTGGGCGTTTTTTACAGATTAGAAGAATATGAAGGCTATTCCTGGACCGCCCACGGACGTTATCCGACCAACACCCCCGGCTGGTGGGGAGGCGCCCATCCGTTTACACTGCTTGACTATTCCATCGTACATAACGGAGAAATTTCATCCTATGACGCAAACCGCCGGTTTATCGAAATGTTTGGTTATAAATGCACGCTCCAGACCGATACGGAAGTTATCACCTACATCATGGATTATCTGCTCCGCATACAGGGTCTTACGCTGGAGGAAGCTGCAAGCGTGATCGCCGCTCCTTTCTGGAGTACCATTGCGTCAAAAACAGATTGTGAAGACCGGAGGAAACTTACTTATCTTAGAACTATGTTTCCAAGCCTTCTTATTACCGGTCCCTTCTCCGTTATTTTAGGATTTGAAGGAGGATTGATGGCACTGAATGACCGCCTGAAACTTCGTTCCATGGTGGTTGGCGAAAAAGAGGATAAGGTGTTTATCGCCAGTGAGGAAGCCGCTATCCGGACCATGGAGCCAAACGTCCAAAACGTATGGTCTCCCGCCGGCGGTGAACCTGTCATCGTTAAAGTAAAGGAAGGTGCGTTTTCATGAGTATAGAATTTATTTATCCGGAATTTGAAGTGATCAGAAATGCGGACAGATGTATTTCCTGTCGGGCATGCGAACGGCAATGCGCTAATGAAGCCCACAGCTACGATGAAAAACTAAAAATCATGAAATGTGACGATTCAAAATGCGTAAACTGCCAACGCTGTGTTTCCTTTTGTCCTGTCAGAGCCTTAAAGATTATAAAAAGCAATTGTACCCTGTGCGGAAACGCCAATTGGCCGGCCCAGACAATGAAAGAAATCTACAAACAGGCAAACAGCGGCGGCGTTCTTTTGTCATCCATGGGCAATCCAAAACCCCTGCCCGTTTATTGGGACAAAATCCTGATCAATGCTTCACAGGTAACAAACCCTTCCATTGATCCTCTGCGGGAACCCATGGAAACCAGAGTTTACCTGGGTAAGAAACCGTCGAAAGTGCAACGCGCAAAAGACGGAACATTAGATTGCAGCCTGCCTCCTCAGTTAGAACTGTCTATGCCGGTTATGTTCTCTGCCATGAGCTACGGTTCTATCAGCTACAACGCCCATAAATCTCTTGCGCTTGCGGCAGCAGAACTGGGGATTTTATATAACACCGGAGAAGGCGGTCTGCATGAGGATTTTTACCGCTATGGAAAGAATACCATCGTGCAGGTAGCTTCCGGCCGTTTTGGCGTTCATGCGGATTATCTGGAAGCAGGTGCCGCCATTGAGATCAAAATCGGCCAAGGCGCAAAACCGGGTATCGGGGGACACCTTCCAGGTGCGAAAATTATAGGAGACATATCCCGTACCCGTATGATCCCCGAGGGGTCCGATGCCATTTCCCCGGCCCCCCACCATGATATCTATTCCATCGAAGATCTGCGTCAGCTTGTCTTCTCTCTAAAGGAAGCTTCCGAATATAAAAAGCCCGTGATCGTAAAAGTGGCCGCCGTGCACAACATTGCGGCGATTGCAAGCGGTGTTGCCCGAAGCGGAGCTGATATCATCGCCATTGACGGATTCCGCGGCGGTACCGGGGCTGCGCCTACCAGAATCAGAGATCATGTGGGTATTCCCATTGAGCTGGCGCTGGCGGCGGTGGACCAGAGACTCCGGGATGAAGGTATCCGCAACAACGTATCCCTCATAGCTGGCGGCAGTATCCGAAGTGCCGCAGATGTCGTAAAAGCCATTGCGCTTGGCGCAGACGCCTGCTATATCGCCACTGCTGCCCTGCTTGCTCTCGGCTGCCATCTCTGCCATACCTGCCATAGCGGGAAGTGCAGCTGGGGAATCGCAACCCAGCGTCCGGAACTTGTGAAAAGACTTGATCCGGCAATCGGCAGCAAGCGTCTGGTCAATCTGATGACCGCATGGAAACACGAAATAAAGGAGCTGATGGGCGGTATGGGAATCAATTCCATTGAGGCTTTACGCGGAAACCGTCTGATGCTTCGGGGCATCGGCTTAACGGAAAAAGAACTGGAGATACTTGACATCTCTCACGCCGGAGAATGATAATTTTGGGGAGGTATGGTATAATATGCAAGTCATTGATGCTGCAAATTTAGATTATAGAGCTGTAAATGAAGCATTGCGGAATGCAGAAACCGATTACATAATCAAAAACTGCTGCGGTCAGAGGTTTATTGCCGCAGGCATGTCACACAAGAATCTTACCATCGAAGGAATCCCGGGGAACGCTCTGGGCGCATACTTAAACAATGCCAATATTACCGTAAACGCAAATGCGCAGGACGCCGTGGGCGATACCATGAACGAGGGAAAGATCCTGATCCGAGGCAATATCGGCGATGCCGCCGGTTATGCCATGCGCGGCGGTAAGATCTACGTCCAGGGCAATGCGGGATACCGGGCCGGAATCCATATGAAGGCTTACAGGGAAAAATTCCCCGTTATGATCATCGGTGGAAGCGCAGGAAGCTTCCTTGGAGAATATCAGGCAGGGGGCGTGATCATCGTCCTTGGACTTCATAACGATAACAAGCGCATTGTCGGAAATTTTCCCTGCACCGGAATGCACGGAGGTAAAATGTTCCTGCGCGGCTGCTGTGATGATATCCGCTTTCCTAAGCAGGTTACCGCAAGGCGTGCGGCCCCAGAGGAGTTAGATGAAATCCGGGAGTACCTGTCTGAATACTGCTCAGACCTTGGTTATTCTGCGGCCACACTTTTATCCGAGCCTTTTACAGTCATTACGCCAGATAGTAAAAACCCATACAAACAGATGTATGCAGCAAATTAAAAGAAAGCAGGTAGGCTTATGAAGTATTCCAAAGAAGAGGTAATCCAATATGTGCGCGAAGAGGATGTAAAGTTCATCCGTCTCGCCTTTTGCGATGTATTCGGCAAACAAAAAAATATATCCATTATGCCACAGGAACTTTCCCGTGCTTTTGAATATGGCATTGCCATTGACGCTTCCGCCATCGCCGGTTTTGGCGATGAAAGCCACTCCGATCTGTTTCTGCATCCTGAATCAGACACGCTGGCGCCTCTGCCGTGGAGACCGGAGCACGGAAGTGTGGTAAGAATGTTCTGTCACATTACTTATCCGGACGGAAAAATATTTGAATGTGATACCCGTTCTATTTTAAAAAACGCAATCGAGAAAGCAAATAGTTCCGGATATCAGTTTTTCTTTGGCGCAGAGCAGGAGTTTTACCTGTTCAAGCTGGATGACAATGGAAATCCCACCAAGGAACCTTATGATAACGCTGCTTATATGGATATCGCCCCGGAAGACAAAGGTGAAAATATCCGCCGCGAAGTATGCCTAACTTTGGAACAGATGGGGATACAGCCGGAAAGCTCACATCACGAAGAAGGACCGGGGCAAAACGAGATTGATCTGCGCTATTCCGATCCTCTGAGCGCCGCCGACAACGCCATGACATTCCAAACAGTTGTAAAGACAATCGCCCACCGGAATGGCCTTTGCGCTGATTTTGGCCCAAAGCCATTGGAAAACAAGCCAGGGAACGGCTTCCATATCAACATATCAGTAAAATCATTCTATGATAAATCATTCTATGATAAATCATTCTATGATTTTGACCACATGAACTGCCTGATCGCAGGTATTTTGGATAAAGTTGCTGATATGACGGTGTTTTTAAATTCAACCGAAAGTTCCTATCGTCGTTTTGGCAGCGACAAGGCGCCAAAATATATTTCCTGGTCCGGTGAGAATCGTTCACAGCTTGTCAGGATTCCCGCCGCCATGGGAAAATACCGTCGTTTAGAGCTTCGTTCTCCTGATCCGTCGGCAAATACTTATCTGGTATTCGCCCTGATCATCTATGCCATGCTAGATGGAATTGAGAATAAACGAAAGCCGCCGGCCCCTGTTGACATCAATCTGTATCAAGCAGATGCAGATACCCTCGCCAGTTTTAAACAGCTGCCCGGCGATCTTAAATCTGCCCGTGCCAAAGCGGCAAACAGCGATTTTATTAAAAAGCATATTCCGGATCCTATATTGGACGCCTATTGTAATAAATAATGAAAGCCAAAGAAAAAGGAGGTGCAAAATGAGTTTAAGAGAACGGGTTTACAGTATACTCATTGTGTCTGCAACAGATCGTTTCACCTCTGCCTTTGCAGACCTGCTCCCCGAAACAAGATATACCCCGGTTCACACCGCTACCAGTGTCAGCACCGCCAAACGGATACTTGCAGAAAAAGCTTTTGATTTTATCATCATCAATGCGCCTTTGCCTGACGATATCGGCATTCGTTTTGCAATCGACACCTGTACCAGTAAGCAATCCGCCGTGCTGCTTTTGGTTAAAAGCGATATCCATGCCGGTATTCACGACAAGGTTGTGGACCACGGTGTGTTCACGCTGCCCAAACCAACATCAAAGCCGACCATGACGCACGCCCTCAGCTGGTTGGAAAGCGCCAGGGAACGTCTCAGACAATTTGAAAAGAAATCCCTGTCTATTGATGAAAAAATGGCGGAAATCCGTCTTGTCAACAAGGCAAAGTGGATTTTGATCAGCGAATTAAAAATGAGTGAACCGGAAGCTCACCGCTATATCGAGAAACAGGCAATGGATCGCCACATTACCAAGCAGATCATTGCCGAAGAAATTATCAAGACCTATACATGATTTCTCCCTTTCACTACATCTAACGCTTCCATCTCTTCATCCGTATACACTTCATAAAGATATTTTACGCAGCTAATTACTTATGCGTCAATAGGAATGAAAGAAATAAGAGGGATTCCATAGCATAAATCCCCGTATCGGATAATATGATAATAAAAAGAACGTAACGGGGATATCCTATGAGCTCCAAAACCAAAATTGTTGTACTTCATCTGAAAGAATTGATATACACCGGCATTTTTGCACTGCTGGGAATCTTGTTTATCATCCTTCTTATCATCATGTTTGTGCCAAAGGATAAAAAAGAGACAAATGCAGTGGAGACGCCCGCCGATTCCTACGTCCCCGGTATCTATACTACCTCCTTGATCTTAAACGACAATGCGGTGGATGTAGAGGTTACCGTGGACGAGAACAATATCAATGACATCCGTATTGTCAATCTGGATGAAGCCGTAGCCACTATGTTTCCGCTTCTTGAGCCTTCCTTTGACTCCCTGGCTAACCAGATTTTGCAGAACCAATCCCTTGAGGGCATAACCTATGCGGATGACAACAAATATACTTCCATGGTGCTTTTAAATGCGATCAAGACCTCCTTAGGGAAAGCGGCTGTGCCTTCACCTTCGCCTTCGGGAAGCCCAAGCGCTTCACCGGCAACCTCATAAGTTCCCGTTTAGTTGGAGTACGTGGGCGAATAACAACCGTCAGGATGGAAGATAAAGTCTACGTCGCCACGCTCGGATAAAGCGTTCGCGAAATGGCTCCTTAAGATTTTATCTTCCATCCTGACTGGTTTATTGGCTCATGTAAATCCAACTAGCCGTTCGACTAGATTTCTGACCACTACGTAATTGGTCGTTGGGCATAATATGGCGTAAACGGCACTATTAGCGGCAGCCAGTTAAGTAGTGGTTTGGGCATTTAGTTGAATGTTTCGTTGGGGTAGCGTTAGCCAAAACCTCGAAGGGAAGAAAAGAAAAATCTTAAGGAACCATTTCGCGAACGCGCCGATTTCGAAGACAGCGGTATCGAGCGTAGTAATCGTCAGCACAGCTGACGCGTAGATTTTTCTTTTCTTCCCTTCGAATATTTAGACAACCCTTTTAACCCAACTAAACGGAAATTTAAGAAAAGTTTTATAATTGCATTGTTGTAATCCCTCTCCCATTCTGTTATGATTAGAACATCTTAGATTCGTGTTTATTCTACCGCCAAGACAATCTGGCACATTATTTCCATCAGGGTTTATCACCCACATTTCAAAACAGAAAAGGAGTGTTTATTTCTATGGGACAAAAGAACAACGCATTATGCAGCTGCTTATCGGATCCGGTCATTTTTGCGGATTTTATCAACGGAAGCATCCATAACGGGGAAAAAGTGGTATCCCCCGGGCAGCTTTCAGAACGGGAGACGGTCACCTGCCAGAAGGAAGGAACAGGGCATCTTCCAACCCGGAAACCACAATATGTTGAAAGGCGGCGGGATGTGTTAAAAGCAGTCTTTCACGATGACTGCTACATTGTGATCGGCATAGAGGCCCAGAACCGGGTGGACTATGCCATGCCGGTCCGGTGCATGGAATATGACGTCACGGAGTATAAAAGGCAGTTAAAGGAACTGAAAAATAACCGGAAGGAAAACCTTCCCGGGGAGGCGTTTTTCTCCGGCATGGCAAAGGATGAAAAACTGAATCCCGTCACAACGATCGTGTTTTATCATGGAGAAGAGCCTTATGACGGTTGCGCGAACCTGCATGATATGTTAGAATTAGATAAAGAAAATAAACGTATTAACGTTTTACGTTTAAACGTTTGGTCTCAGATTACCATATGAACCTGATAAGGGCGGAAGACCTTGACGAGGCCTTGTTTGAGACTGGGCTGCGAGAACTTGTAGGCTTTTTAAAAAAGCAGGGTGACAAAAAGGAACTGATGGATTATATTGAGAAAAACAGGGAACGGATCGAGGACATAGACGAGGACACCTTTTATGTGGTCAGAGTTTTTATGAACATCCCTAATAAATTTATAAAAAAGAAAGAGAAAACGGAAGGAGATTCTGGTATGTGTAAAGCAATGAAGGAATGGCTCGCCGACGAGCGGAACGCTGGAATGATGGAAGGCGAAAAGCGTGGGGAGATACGAGGTAAAAAAATCGGAATCAAACAAGGAGAAAAACGTTTTGCAAGTCTGACAGCTGCCTTGATGGACTCTGAAAGGCTGGAGGATTTGGGCAGGGCAGTTTCTGATGAAAGCTTTAGGGATTCCCTGTATCGGGAATTTGCTCTGTAAAATTCCCGTTTAGTTGGAGTACGTGGGGAAATAACAACCGTCAGGGTGGGAGATAAAGTCTACGTCGCCACGCTCGGATAAAGCGTTCGCGAAATGGCTCCTTAAGATTTTATCTCCCATCCTGACTGGTTTATTGGCTCATGTAAGTCCAACTGGCTCTTCGACTAAACTGCTGACCACTACATAACTGGCTGTTGAATATACTTTGGCGTAAATAGCAGTACTAGCGGCAGCCAGTTAAGTAGTGGTTTGGGCATTTAGCTGAATGTTTTGTTGGATTAATGTTAGCCAAAACCTCGAAGGGAAGAAAATAAAAATCTTAAGGAGCCATTTCGCGAACGAATTATCAAGCGTGGCGACGTAGATTTTTATTTCCTTCCCTTCGGATATTTAGACAACCCTTTTAACCCAACTAAACGGGAACTTACAACCCCTCCAACTCCTGCATCCACACCCCCACACATGCATCCGACGGCATCCTAAGATCCCCTCTTGGAGAAAGCGCCACACTCCCCACCTTCGGCCCGTCAGGCAGACAGGAACGCTTAAACTGCTGGGAGAAGAACCGGCGGTAAAAGGTCTTAAGCCACTTCAGGATCACTTCGTCTTCATATTGCCCGGCAAAGGACATCCTGGCAATCCTGTAGATCTTTGCCGGCGGGAAACCGCACCGCAGCATATAATACAGGAAAAAGTCATGTAATTCGTAAGGCCCTACCAAATCTTCGGTCCTTTGGGCAATCTCGCCCTCCACCGGAGGCAAAAGCTCCGGGCTCACCGGCGTATCCAGCACGTCCAAAAGCACTTTCTGCAACTCTTTATTCCGGCAGGTATCCGCATAGTACCGCACCAGATGCCGCACCAGCGTCTTCGGAACCCCTGCATTCACCCCGTACATGGACATATGATCCCCGTTATAGGTAGCCCAGCCAAGAGCAAGCTCCGACATATCCCCGGTGCCCACCACAAGGCCGTTTTCCCTGTTGGCGATATCCATCAAAACCTGTGTCCGCTCTCTGGCCTGGGCGTTTTCATATACCACGTCATGGTCATCTGGGTTTTGCCCGATATCTCTAAAATGGGTCTTCACCGCTTCCCCAATCCTTACTTCCTCCAAAGAAGCGCCAAGGATCTTAGCCAGCTTACAGGCATTCTCATAGGTCCGATCCGTGGTGCCAAAGCAGGGCATGGTCACTGCCCGGATCTGTTTCCGCTCAATCCCAAGTAAATCCATGCTTCTTGCCGCAACAAGAAGCGCCAGCGTAGAATCCAGCCCGCCTGATACGCCAATCACCACGCTGTTACAGCCGGTGTGGGCAAGCCGCTTTTTTAGCCCCATAGACTGGATGGACAGAATCTCCTCACAGCGCCTTTCCCTCTCCCCCGTATCCGCAGGAACAAAGGGCAGGGCAGGAAAACTCCTCTCCAATACCGTCTCCTCTCTTTTCAGAGTAAACGGAATCCATAGGTAAGGCGCATTTTCCTTAACTTCAAAGGTGTTCATCCTCCTGCGTTCCATCCGAAGCCTGTCAATGTCAATATCGCCATAGATGGTCTCATTGGTAAACCGTCTGGCTTCCCCTAAGACCGTACCGTTTTCCGCAATGATATTATGCCCGCCGAATACCAGATCCTGGGTGGATTCCCCTTCCCCGGCACTGCAATAAACATACCCGCAGATCAGCTTTGCGCTGGCAGCTTCCACCAGCATCCGCCGGTACCCATCCTTGCCTATGGTCTCGCTGGATGCGGACAGATTTACGATCACGTCAGCCCCTGCCATGGCATGGGAAATCCCGGGAGAATCCGGCACCCAGATATCCTCACAGATCTCACAGCCTACTACAAGTCCTTCCATCCCTTCCGCCTTGAAAAGAATATCGGACCCAACAGGCACTGTTTCTCCGTCAAAGGAAATGCTGCCCACCAGACCCTTTCCCGGATAAAAATGCCTGGTCTCGTAAAATTCCCCGTAAGAGGGGATGTTCATCTTCGGAATAAACGCCAGCAGACGTCCATTACAGATTGCCGCCGCCACATTATACAGCTTCCCGCCATACTCTAACGGAAGGCCCACAAACAAAAGAGCATCCCTGCCTTTTGTATGGGAAACGATTAAATGAAGCTGCTCCATGCAGGAGCTTAGCAGCTTTTCCTGAAAAAAAAGATCCTCACAAGTATATCCGCTGATGCAAAGCTCCGGAAACACGATGATTTTTGCCCCTTTTAAGAAAGCTTCCTCCATCCCGCTTATGATCTGCTGCCTGTTATAAACCGTATCCGCCACCTTACCAGACGGCGTCACCGCCGCCACCTTAATAAATCCATGCTCCATAGAAACCCCCGTACCGCCCTTTGCGGCAATTCCAATTACGCTACCTGCTCTTTTTCAATAATCCCCTCAATTCTTCCACCGTAAAATTGTAGGCCGTATTACAAAAATGACACTTGACCTCAATGTCATGGTTTTCCGCAATCATCTCCTTAATTTCCTTCTGTCCGATACTGATCACAGCCTTTTCCACCCGTTCCTTGTCACAATTACAGTAAAACCGCGCCGGCATGGTATCCACAATCTCCATGTCAAGACCGCTAAGAAGCATTCCCAGCATTTCTTCCGGCGTATTCCCTTCTTCTAACACTGCGGTGACCGAAGTAAACTTTCCAAGGTTTTCCTCTAACTTTGCGATCACGGCTTCCTCTGTAAAGGGCATCAGCTGCACGATAAACCCGCCTGCCTGTTTTACCGTATTATTTTTTTCCATCAATACCCCAAGCCCTACGCCAGAGGGCACCTGCTCGGAAGTGGCGAAATAATACGTAAGATCCTCCGCAATTTCGCCCGTCTGCAAAATAGTCTGTCCCACATAAGGCTCCTTTAATCCCATATCTTTTATGATTCTTAACATCCCCTGCCCCACGGCGCCGCCTACATCAAGCTTCCCGGCGGCGCTTGGCGGAAGCATCACCTGGGGGTTTATGGCATACCCCTTTACATTCCCTTTGGAATCCGCAGTGACTGTCATACCTTTTATGGGCCCATCACCGCTGACCTGCAGCGTCAGCAGATCCTTATCCCCTTTCAGCATAGCCCCCATCATCACCCCGCCGGTCATCAGCCGGCCAAGCGCTGCGGTTGCCACCGGGCTGGTATCATGGGCACATCTAGCCTGTTCCACCAGTTCCTTTGTGACAGCGGCAAACGCCCTGATCCCTGCATTTGCTGCCGTTGCCCTGACAATATAATCTGACATTTTCATGCCTCCTTGCTCACTTTTCCGTTTTCCCTTGCTACAATATAGATCCGTTCACTCTGCAGATCCGGAGCCTTACGGGTGTCCGCGTCTAAGATAAGTTCTACCTTCATCCCCGCCTGTTTTACAAAGTTTTCCATTTCTTCCAGAGTATATCCCCGCTGATAGTGGGTCTCAAAAAAACGCCCAAACAAATCTCCCTGCGTTTCCCTTGCAAAAACAGTCAGGTCATATTCATTAACATGCTCCCTGGCATGGTAATAATTCTCCCAGATAAAACTGCAGTCCTCACGGTTTTCCGCAATGGTCGCATCCCCGATCACATGCTCATATTTGTATACGGTATTGAAATCAAAAATAAAGATCCCGCCGGGATAAAGGTAACGGTTGACCAGGGAAAAGGTCTCCACCACCTCTTCATCCTCCAACAGATAATTCAGCGAATCACAGACGCTTACCACCGTTCCTACCGTACTGTATAAATCCAGCATCCGCATATCCTGGCACAGATAAAGGACGTTACTGCCGGAACGCTCCTTTTTTTCCATAGCAATGTTCAGCATTTCCTTAGAAAGGTCTATGCCGATCATATCAAAGCCCTTCCCGGCGAGAAGCTCCGTCAACGTGCCCGTGCCACATCCCAGATCCAGCACAAGATTTCGTTCGGAAGAAAGCAGCGCTTCTTCCCCTGATTCTTTTTCCGGCAGATCATCCCGGCCTGCCGATCTCTCCATGACCGGCTTGGATATTCCATACGTTCTGATCATATCCTCCAGAAAATCCGCCCATTCCTGATAGGGCACTTCATCCATAAATGTATCATAAACACCGGCAAAGTCCGTATACATTTCCATCCTGCCACCTCCGGATATTTCAATCTGTGCTTACTATGGGCTAATCCCCTAACTTCATGGCAATCACAAATCCCACCGCAAAGGTGACCACGCTGACTGCCACGCTGGCTGCCGTTATGGTTCCAAGCTGTGCCATCAAAAGCACGGCAATCGGTGATGCAACGATAAGCCCTATGATCGCCCAATATGCCTGTAACGGGAATTTTTCAAAAATAACCTCAATCAGCTTGGCAATGGCAAAAACACCTGCCACGATTCCGATTCCTGCCGGAACCAGCACGCCGCATCCACTTAAAATCCCCTGAATGTCAAAAGAAACAAGGGCTGTCACGAAATCCTTGATTGCCCCCACGATCGGGTTGTAATAACCTAAGAGGAGAAGCATCATAGACCCGCTGACGCCGGGAATGACCATGGTTGCCGATGCAATGATCCCTACCACAAACAGTTTGATCACGGACCAGAGACTAAACGTCAAATCTGCCGCATTCCCTTCCTTTTCGCCCATGGCAGCCAATCCTACCACCACCGCAAAAAATACCAAAAACGGGATCATATAACTGATCTTCATTCCTTTCCCTTTTACCTTCTGCCACATGGCAGGAAGCCCTCCTACGATCAATCCGATAAACAGACAGCTTGTCTGCAGCGGAAAATGTTCAAACGCAGGCTCAATGATAAAAGAAAGCCCCACAAGCGCAATGCCCATTCCGATAAAGATAGGGATCAAAAACTTCATGCTCTCTTTAAACTCCTTAAACAGATGGGTCAGACTGTGGATCAACTTATCATAAATTCCCATGGAAACCATCATGGTTCCTCCGCTGACACCGGGAATAATATTGGCGACACCAATCAACATACCTTTTAATACATTTTTAATCATTTGCTCTCTCCTTTATATAATTTTTCAGAAACTCAACCAGTTTTTCCATCTGCTTATCGGTTCCAATGGTGATGCGCAGATAATTATCAATCCTGGGCTTCTTCCAATATCTTACATAAATACCCGCCCGCTTCAGCGCTTGAAAGATTTCCTCCGCCGGGATCTTATCGTGGGTCACGAACAAAAAGTTTCCCTTAGCATCCGGAAAACAAAATCCCAGCCCGGAAAGCTGTTCTTTGGTCCACTCCCTGGTCCTTATGATCTTTCCCACCGTTTCCTTAAAATAAGCATCGTCCCGAACCGCTGCCGCTCCCGCCTCGATGGCAGGCATATTCATGGTGTAGGAGTTAAAGGAAAATTTAACATCCTTTAAATATCCGATCAGTTTTTCATTTCCTATGGCAAAACCGATACGCATCCCTGCCATGGACCGGGATTTTGAAAACGTCCGGACCACCAGCAGGTTTTCGTACTTTTCCACCAAGGGCAGCATACTTTCACCGCCAAAATCCACATAGGCCTCATCAACGATCATCACCGAATCCGGATTTGCCGCCACGATCTCTTCCAAAACACAGACTGGCTCTAAAACGCCGGTAGGCGCATTGGGGTTAGGGATTATGATCCCCCCGTTAGGCCTTAAGTAATCTTCTTTTTGGATCCGGAAAGAGCTATCCAGCGGGCAGCTCTCCCAGGGAATCCGAAACACATCCGCCCATACATCATAAAAAGAATAGGTGATATCCGGGAATAGGAGAGGATTCTCCCCGTTAAAAAAGGTCATAAACGATAATGCCAGCACATCATCCGAGCCTACGCCCACAAAGATCTGTTCCGGCCTTACCCCGTAATACTCGGCCAGCCCATCCGCCAGCTTCCCGGCATTCATATCCGGATAAAGCCGCAGCTTCCCGGCCTCAAATTCCTTTAAGGCTCTTTCCACCCCCGGTGCCGGCGGATAAGGGCATTCATTGGTATTTAACTTGATGATCCCCTCGCCCTTTGGCTGTTCACCGGCCACATAGGGGGTAACTTTCCTTATATTTTTTTCCCAGCCTGACTCTGTACCCATTTTCAGCCTCCATATGATATCTGTTATCCTTCACTTTATTTCTGTGGTTTACTATATCATTATCCATAGGCGACTGCAAGCATTATTCTTCCGCACAGGGCCGGCCGCGCATACCTCCGCAGCCTATAAGACCACGATCATCTCTTTTGCCAGGCTGACGGAAATTCTCTCTTCCCCTTTGTACACAAATAAGACCTGTTCTCCTTTTCCCAGACGGAAAAGCCCCGGCCGGATACAATAACGGTTGGTAAATGCCCTTTCCCAAGCGCTTTCAGAAATGGACACCGCATATCCTTCTTCCTCCAGCCTGACGGCCAGCCGCCCTAAGTAGGCATATCCGCCTTCCCCGTCATCATTATAAAGACGCACGCTCTTTTTCAAGTATAATAATAGAAGCAACAATCCTGCCAGCAAAAGCAGCGTGCCTGCCGCTGCCGTAATGACGCGCACTGCCGGAACGGCAAAGAAACGGCTTAATCCGCTCTGCCTCACCTCTTTCTTTTCCGGCTGGGGCAGGGCCGGTTCCATTTTTTCTTCCGGTTCTATTGCTTTTGTCATCTTCTTTATTGTTACCCTGGGAGACGGGCTTGCCGCCTTTTCGTTATCTGCGGTATTTTTCTTATCCAAACCGGTATTTTTGTTGAAATCTGAGGGATTTTTGCCCTCCTGGCCGCCGCCATCCCCTGTGCCTGTGTCCGGATCCTGAACCGGTGTGGGCACTGTTGTAGGAATGGGGGATGGGTCTTCCTCCCCATCACCGCCTTCCTCTTTGTCTTCCTTCCCATCCCCTTCCTGGTTTCCATTTCCCGGAGTCTGCTCTGGAGACGGAGAGGCGCTTTCCTCGCCCTTTCCCGGTGACGACGTGGCAGAAGGTGACGGTGACGGTGTGGCCTCTTCCCCGGTGGAAGGCTTTTCTAAAACATTATCTACCACTATACTGCCCTTTAGCCCGCCCTCGTCCACATCGCGGTTTTCCAGCTTTAACTCCACCGTATAATTACCGTTTTTCTTCACTTCAATCCGGTCGCCGTTCCCAATCCTATTGCCATTTTCATCCTGCCAGAAAAAAGGGGGCTGGGAAGGTTTCAGCTTCCCGCCTGACAGATCGTCAAATTTCACGCTGACCGTCACCGTCTCTTCCTGCCCGCCCGTCTCATTCGTTATGGTCAGCCGGCCGCAGGGGATATCTTCCGTAAGAGCACAATTCCTGTCATACCCCTCTACTGTCTTTTCGCAGGTACGCTCATAAGATTCTGTCTGGCCCTGGGCCAGATTACAGCCGGTCTCATAGCCCTCGATATCTCCTTCTTCCTTTCCGCAGACCTTCTCATACCCCACAGGCTGATCCGTGTCAATGCCGCAGACCACCGTGGGATAAGTATGGTAGCTGTAGGACATGGGACCGCAGATCTGGCAATACTCCAAAATGAGCCCCTCTTCTCCTTCATCGCAATCCTTATGAGAGCCTGTTCCGTTTGCCCGTTCATGATTCGTTTCCCCGTGGGTGTCGCACTCTGCCGTAAAAATCTCTGCCACATCTCCCTTGGTATAGCGGATGGTACAGATCTGATTTTGATAGCAGCCCCCTTCGTGGACATGATAGATGGCACTATAACAGGCTCCTTCCTGTCCATCATTTCCTTCATGGGCGTGGAGGAGCGGCCTGGTATAGCAGCCGCCCCCTGTGGTTCCATCCCCTTCATGGACGTGTTTTACCTCCTTTTGAAAGCAGGCGCCCCCATTTGCCACATCCCCTTGGTGAACGTGGGCAACAGGGTCCTGATAACAGCCCCCTTTCTGGGAAGCATCTCCTATATGACGGTGGTAGATATCTGTCACCACCACCTTGGACGGACCGGACGCCGTGCCGGCTAGCGCTTCCCGGCCATAGACAGGCTGAACCACTCCTGCCAGTAACCCGGACAAGACCAACGCCATGGCCGCCTTTCCCGCTCTGTGCCTGGTATTCCTGTAAATTACCTTCCTGCGATCCATATTGCAGCTATTTTTTATTTTCTTTTGCTTAAAAATCCTCTTCTTCATGGTCAAACCCATACCTTTCTTTTTATGGTTTACTTGAAAACTTCCTTGTACGAAAAAAAGTCCATGGAAATTCCACGGACAAATCAATTGTTCATCATCAGTTTTCATTCAATTTGGATTTCTAAGCGGTAAGTGAAATAAGCATATCACACATGATAAGCGCTTGTCAAATACTTCCTGTCAAGCTATCCGTTTTTTTGCAGACTTAAATTGCGGCGGACGATCTTCTGCTGTATCCAGATCACTCCCAGCGGAATCCCGATCCCGGCAAACAGATAGAACCACCGGCTTGCCTCCGCCCCGCCGATCAAGTACACAAAATTAATCTCATGAAAAAACATTACCGTATCAAACCCTTCGCAAAAAGGCGTCCATAGGCTCATCAGGTAGAAGAATCCCTTCACCAGCATAAAGCAGGCCGTATGGTGCATCATGACCGCATAGGTATGACGGCCTATATAGACCAGCTTCCGGGATAAATAAGGAATCATACTGATGATCTTCGCTATCCGCAGCCAGAAAGCAATCCCCGTCATCACGGTCAGATAAGGAATGATGGGGCCGTTTGCAAAACTGGTGACCCACACCGCACTGAAAGCCAGTCCCCCGCAAAAAATCGTGATCAGCATTTGGATCCCCATGACCAGCAGCAGATAAGGACCATCTTCCATCCGGTCGTGCCACTCTAACTTTTCCCTGTAGATCCTTCCCATCTGAAACCCCGGAAACAGGAACAGAAGCCGTCCGGGAATCTTGTACCAGCCCCACACATGACCCCCGATCGCAAAATACACCGTCAGGATCCCGGCCAGCAGGCAAAGGCCAAATATCAGCCATTCATGATTCAGTCGGAGCAGGGAAAGCACTTTCCGCATCAGTACGTTGATCACTTCCAGCAGAAACAATACCGGCACGAACCATGCCGGAAAATGGTACATGAACTGATGCCCGTCGATAAACGGGGAGAGAAGAAGCGTCTTAAAGGACAAGGACTCCCCAATAGAAAATCCCACCTGATGGAGCAAGGCTGCCACCACCCCGTAAAATAAATTCCACAAAAAATAAGGAACCATCAAAGACACGAATTTTCCCCAGATATAACTTACGATCCGATCTTCTGCTTCCTCTTTGTAAAAATATCCCGAAACAAACAGAAAAATGAAAACATGAAAAGAATAATAAGGAAAGAGTCCTCCGATATCAAAGACATCATACCCTAAATGCCCTGCCACCACCAGAATAATACCGATTGCGGATAATATGCGAAATTCCTTATTTTCTTTATACAAAGCCATCTTCCCACCTCTTTTTATAAATCCTATTTGTAGTATACAAAAAAACATTGTACAATAAAAGCAAAAAATTTATAATAACACTATGAAAACAAAAGAAAAACAATTTACCCATTTATTAAAACGAATAGCTTCCTTTGCCTTCCCTTTGGCGCTTGCCGGGATCTTATCCGCCTGCGGGCACAAAAGACCGGAGCCCGCAGCCCCCTATGAGCCAAAGGATTACATCGCCGCCTCAAAGCAGATCAGTTTTGACTTATCGCAATTGGATGCGGTTCCCAATAATCCTTTTCCTACTTTAAGCGTACCGACCTACATAACGAAGGTAAAGGAAAATTACTTTATTGTGGACTGCTACCATAATCAGGTCATTTATCATGATAACCTGGAAGACCCGCTTTATGAGTGGCAGATCATGACGTCGGATATCTCCATGGGACACACGCTGGCCAGTGACGAATCCGTCTACCTGATCGATGACACGGAACATAACCGCATTCTGGTGATGGAGGAATCCGTAAACAACAACGGCCGCCCTGTGTTTGTTCCCACCCAGGAATTCACGGAGATCGGCGACAGGCCCCACTATATCCTCTATGATGCGTATACCGATACCTTTTACGCATGGAGCTCCCAAAGCGGGGAAATGTTCTTATTCCGCCATGCTCCCGGCGAAAGCGCCATGTATCTGACCGAGGTGCGTTCCATCCCGTCCCTGAAAGGCG
Organism: uncultured Lachnospiraceae bacterium; assembly: GCA_910587295.1. Lineage (GTDB taxonomy): Bacteria > Bacillota > Clostridia > Lachnospirales > Lachnospiraceae > Suilimivivens. Next base: position 34,583 of record CAJULP010000021.1, read on the forward strand.
TGTACGTGCGCTCCTTTACTATTGTGGAAGACCGGGTCTATTTCGTATCCGGAAATAAAAGTATCTTAGAAGCCGACCTGTATTCCTTTGAGATCTTAAAAGAATACCCGGTTCCTGACGCTTTGGCGGGCATGATCCAATTGACGCCTATTGCAGATTATTTTTACATTACCATTTCCACTGACAGTACCGGCAGCCAGGATTATGCCACCATGATCCGTACTAAGAGCCTTTCGGATCTTGCCACAGGAAAATATGAGGATGTCTACCACAACTTTATCGGAGGCGGCACCCCTTATTACATAACACGGATTGATGATTTCTGGTATTTAACGGAACACCGCATCCCGGGGCATTCTATCTGGCAGTTTCAGGTTAAGGAAAACGCAATAACAAACGTCACATCCATCTACTGAAAACGCCGTAATATCCGGAAACTGTATGTGTTATTATTTAATCACGATTTAATAATCCATCTTCGAAAGGAATACACGAATGAAGAAACTGTTCTATGAAAACAACGGTTCCCGCACCTTATTTACCAATCACAAATGTGAGCTCGGCACCCTGCTTACCATCATCGTTTCCTGTCTGATAACAGCCGTTTTGCAAGGCAGCCGGTTCTTTTACAGCGCCCACTATACGAAAGTATTGGTTCTTGCATGTTTGTTTCTTTTTTATACAGGGCTGTTTGCCTGGCTGAAAATATCCAAACGGCTTACGGAAAATACCGGAATCTATATGATGATCTTCTTAGGCGTTTTGCTGCGCTGCGGATATGTGCTGCTCTCCGGCCTTTACGAACGCCAGCATGACGCAGGCGCTTATACCGGCATGGGCACTTCCTTTGTCAATCCCGGGCATATCGGCTACATTGAATATATTTATAAATTCCACAAGCTCCCGGATATCAACCCTTACGAACTGTTTGCCTATTACCACCCGCCGCTGCACCATATCCTTTCCTTTCTCTGGCTTAAGGTGAATATCCTTTTTGGAGCCAGCGAAGAACTTGCCTTTGAAAACCTGCAGATACTGCCCCTTCTTTATTCCTGCCTGTGCATGTTTACCACCTGGCAGACCTTAAAACTGTTGGAGATCAAGCGGACCGGGCTTTTGATAGGCCTTGCATTTATGGTCTTTCACCCGGCTTCTGTCATCATGGCCGGCAGCGTGAACAACGACATGCTTACCATATTATTTATGTGCCTGATCATTTACGGCTCTTTAAAATGGATCCTTAATAAAAATCTGAAGCACTTGATCTTCCTTGCCTTTACGATCGGGCTTGGCATGATCACGAAATTAAATTCCGCAGTCCTTGCCATCCCCTTAGCACTGATCTTTTTGATCCACTTTATTTCCGTAATCCGGACAAAGAAAAAGGGAATGATCCTTACCTGGGTAAAAAATTATTGTATCTTCGCCCTTATCGTCATTCCCATCGGTTTATCCTGGATCCTTCGGAACCTGATCCGCTTCGGTGAAAAACCCGGCGTACCCGTTCCCGGGGAAACCTCGCCTATGTATACCGCCGATTTTTCCTTATGGCAGCGTTTGGGGATCCCTTCCCTTGCCGACCTGCATTTTGATTTTCCTTTCCACCCCATCAGCGCAAAGGCCTGCGCCAACACCTGGGCCATCATGTTCCATACCTCTTTGTTTACGGAAGAATACCCTGCGGATCTGCCGGATGTACTTTTGGTGCTTTGCCAGATTACCTTCATCCTGTCACTATTACTTGGGATAGCAACCGTTATTTTACTGGTATGCGTCCTTTTGGACAAGCGGACCAATTTCCAGATCCGCATTTTCCTGCTTACCGGCTATTTCATCATGCTGGTTTCCTTTGCCGCCTTTGTCATCATCTACCCTTATACCTGCAGCAGCGATTTCCGCTATGTGGCAATCACCCTGGTCTATATCTCCATTGCCTTAGGGCTTGGAAACCGGTATTATCTACAGCTCCCGCCCGGCTCTTCCGGATTTTTCCCGGCAAAGGCAGCCCCTGTGTTCATGCATATGGTCAATTGCGGGATTCTGGCTGTTTTAATCCTCATTCAGGTTATTTATGTTTTCTGGGGGCGCTGGTAAAATTGTGCCAGCACCTCCTGATCCACACCGTCAAGCAGGTAAGTTCCATTTTTCTCCACGCCTTCCAAAAATTCTTCCCGGAGCTTTTGCCCGGCAAGTTTGATCTCCTCCTCCAGATCCCGGGCAGATAACAGCTTACAGCCCTCCCCCCGGATAATGATCTGCTCCAAGCCGTCGGAGGTGGCAACCGTCACATCATACTTTTTACTGTTTTCATGGGCAAACCGCTCAATATAATGGTCCGCTGTCTCAGCCTCTTTGGTGTAGACTACATGGATATTGTGGTAATCAAAGGCTTCCGTGGGGTGTCCGGCAAGCCGGTAAGCGTCAAACACCGCGATCAGACTGCACTGCCTGATTGCCTGATAATTACACAAAATATCCAAAAGCTTCCCTCTTGCGCTGTCTATGTTCACTTCGGCAAGCTCCCGAAGCTCCTGCCAGGCAAATATGATATTGTAGCCGTCCACCAACAAATACGGGTCTTTTTTGAGTGCAGGCTTATACACCCTTGTTTCCGATTCTCCAAAAGAGCCTGCACTTCCCTTCTTTGTCCGTTTCCATCCTTCCCTTGTTCCCTCGCCTCCTTTCTTTCGGTTGGCATAAGAAGTCCGCTGCAAAATGGCATCAATCTCATCCGTTCCCACAAAAGGCTTTTCGCCGCCACCGGTTGTTCTCGGGCGCATTTCCTGTATATCCGCTTCTTTGCCCCAGATTTCTTCTTCTCTGCCTTCCATCCTGCCGTCGCTTTCCGTAAGCGTGCTTTCCAGATGCATATATTCCGGCACCTTATCCCACTCCACCACAAACCCTGCCCCATGGGCGCAGAACACGGAGGAAGCGGGGTTTTCCGTATCCCGCAGGGGATCATACCCGATCCGTTCCATAACTTCCCGGGTATTATGACAGGGGAAATAGCCCTTCACCGTACAGGAAAGCACTCCTCTTCCTTTTGTGTAGGCTGTCACCTCCTTTTGATAGCCCTGCAGCTTGGAAACCGGCGCTGTTCCTGTTAAGACCGCAGACTCCATCCCCTGGTCTTCCAGCACAAAATCGGCCCTCTTTGCTTCCAGGTCCGCCATTGCCCTTCCCACCAGGGCGGCCGGGATCTCCAGACGAAATTCATACCAGGGCTCCAAAAGGATGCTCTTCGCCTGCATCAGGCCCTGGCGCACCGCCCGGTAAGCAGCCTGTCTGAAATCCCCGCCTTCCGTATGCTTTAAGTGCGATCTGCCTGCTGTCAGAGTGATTTTCACATCCGTAAGAACAGACCCGGTGAGCACGCCCACATGCTCCCGCTCCTCTAAATGGGTCAGGACAAGCCTCTGCCAGTTCCGCTCCAACAGATCCTGGCTGCACTTTGCATCCACTGCCACGCCGCTTCCTGCTTCCCCCGGCTCCATCCTGACATGCACTTCCGCATAATGGCGCAGGGGTTCAAAATGCCCTACCCCTTCCACAGTGTTGGCTATGGTCTCCTTGTAGATAATGCTGCCTTCACCGAAATCCACCGCTATCCCAAACCGTTCCATAATAAGTGTTTTTAAAATTTCCGTCTGGACCTGCCCCATAATCTGAATTATCAAATCCTGATTTATCTCATCCCATAGAATGTGGAGCATGGGATCTTCCTCTTCCAGCTGACGTAATTTCGGTAACATAACAGCCGCATCCATTCCTTCCGGCAAAAGGATCCGGTAACCCAAAACCGGCTCAAGCACCGGATACATCACTGTTTCCTCAATCCCGAGCCCTTCTCCGGACCAGGTATCACTAAGTCCTGTCACGGCACAGATACTACCGGCACACAGGGTATCCGCTATCTCAAATTTTTCTCCAGAGTAAATTCTGATTTGATTGACCTTCTCCTGCCAGGTTCCTGATTCACCTTCTCCCTTCCTTTGTTTCCTTCCCCCTAACATTTCTTTCACTTTTAAGAGACCACCAGTTATTTTCATGTGCGTGAGACGGTTCCCCTGCGCATCACGTGTTATCTTAAACACCCTTGCCCCAAAGGCTTCCGGGTAATTTTTTTGCCGGGCATACTCTGAAAGTCCTTCTAAAAACTCCTCCACCCCGAACAGCTTCAGGGCGGAGCCAAAAAAGCAGGGAAAGATTTTTCTTTCCCTGATACCGTTACTGATCTGTTCTTTGGCAATCTGCCCGCTTTCTAAAAATTCCTCCAAAAGCCCTTCCCCGCAGACTGCGATTTCTTCAAAAAATTCTTCACTGCCTTGTCCGGAAAAATCCACACAGCCATCGCCCAGCTGCTTTCGGAGCTGTTCCATGATAAAATCCCTGTCCACCCCCGGCTGATCCATTTTGTTCACAAAAATAAAAACCGGAATCCCATAACGGCCAAGGAGCTTCCAAAGCGTATGGGTATGCCCCTGCACGCCATCGCTGCCGCTGATGATCAATATGGCATAATCCAAAACCTGCAGCGTCCGCTCCATCTCTGCGGAAAAATCCACATGCCCCGGGGTATCCAGCAAGGTAAGTTCCAGATCTCCTAACATAAGCTGTGCCTGCTTGGAAAAAATAGTGATGCCCCGCTCCCGCTCCTGGGAATAGGTATCAAAAAAAGCGTCTTTTTTGTCCACCCTTCCCAATTTGCGGATACTGCCGCAGGTATAAAGCATGGCTTCCGATAAGGTCGTCTTTCCCGCATCCACATGGGCCAGCAGGCCGGCGCAAATATGCTTCCTTGTTTTCTTTTCTTCTCCTTGACCGCCCATGAAAATATCTCCTATCCGTATGATTCAACAGACTCTAACAGCAACGCATCACAGCCTTTAGCTTCCCAATGCAGGTTTCCCTGATTTCCTTCAAATCTTATGCCGCTCCACAGATCCCTGTAGCAGCCTGAGCCAGCAAGGCCCATGCGTTCCAGATTGATCGACACCGTTTCATTTTCCTTTTTCCAGTGGAAGAGAGCTATGTAATCTTTTCCGTTTATCTTTGCCGTGTAGGCGGCTGACGCACTGCTCTGGGCTGATTCCGCCGGCACGAATACGGTCTTAGAGGCTGCTACCCGGTTCACTTCCCGGTTACATGCAAACTTAAGCGCTCTCTCCCTTGCCTCCGGCCTCTCATAGTCGTCGCTGAGCATCATGACGGTTCCGCCGATCACTGCCGTTGTGTAGCGGGCCCTTGCTTCTCCCTCCGTACTGTCCTCCTCCATTCCAAAGCTCCTAAGAAGGACAATATGATCCGGATCGTTGAACTGGTATAATCTTCCGTTCAACCACCAACCATAGGTCTGAGAGTTCAACTCATATTCCACATCCTGCGCCGTTCCAAACGCATCGCAGGATACCCTTCTGGCATGTCCGTACCCGTAAGGGAATATGGGTGCGATAGACAGGCTGATGAAAAACGGCCTGCCAATCTTCTCCTCATCCAGAAGTTCATTCAAAAACGCATACCCCTGATTGATCGCCTGTCTTCCTGTCCGGACATTTGGATCATAATGACAGCCCTCCATGCCTCCATGGCTCATAAAGTCAACCTTTACGTAATCATAGTTCCATTTCACAAAATCCGTAAATTTGCGCTCGGTCATCTGCTTCCAGAGGGGATGGGTCAGATCATAGGGGATTGCCCCGTCTACCCTTGCAAGGAAACGCCCTTTTTCATCCCGAAGAAGGATTTCTTCCATCCGGTGCCCCGGCGCTCCGGGAATCTCCTCTTTGACGTCTTTTCCAAAAAAGGCAAAGGGCGCGTCATAGATCCCTGCCTTTTGTCCGCACTTGTGAAGCCTTTCCGCCTGTGCCGCCAGTCTCTCTTCGCTCATCACTCTCCATCCGGCGTCCAGATTAATATACGTGGTCTGTTCATTCTGGTATCCCCCCGGCATCAGCTCCCTTAGCACAAATTCCGCCGTATCCTCGTACCGTTTCTCGTTCAGGCGGAACGCAAGTCCTGCCCAGCTGTTAAACCCAAAAGGCACGCCGTGGTTCCACCGAAGGGGAGCATGTTCCCTGGAAAGAAAATCTCCGTACTCCTCCAAAAGCCTTCTGTAATCCCCGCCATACAAAATTCCAAATCTGCCGGAGCATACCTGTACGCCCTTCACGGCGCCATGCAAAACCGCATCGTGGGTTCCCTCGTCCGCCATTCCGCTTCTTGCCTCTATCGTGTTGGCATCCGTGGCCGAGCAGACAAAACCGTTTTTCCACAGATCAAAATCAAGCGCCCCCATCACAATACCTTCCCTTGTATCCTCCGAGTAAAGCGCCGTAACCTCATAGCTCTTTCTTCCGGCCTTAAGAGGCAGCGCCTCATAGCGAAGCCACATAGTATTGTCATAAGGCACCGTCAGCATCTTCACCCACAGATCTTTCCAAAGCGGCGATGCCGTTTTCCCTTCCGCTTTCTCCGGAGCGCTGATCACCAGCGGCGTGATCAGGCGGCTTTCGATCTCTTCGCCATTTTGTCCGCAAAGGCAGCACTTTACCCATGCCATTCCCTCTTTGGTCACGCCCAGGTGTTCTGTCAGATTTATTCCTTCCTCCCCTTCAAAATAAAGCTCCAGACCCTGATCCGTCTCCTGTTTGGATTTTAATGCCGCACTTCTTGTGTCAACCCGCCTTCCGTCTGTAGTTTCTCCACAGGCACATGCTTTTAAGATCAGTTTTCCGTCCTCTTCAAGTTCCCAGAACCCGTTCCCCAGATATTCCCATTTCATTTGTCAGGCACCTCCGTTTATGCAAATAATCCGTCAAAGTATGTGAAAAAGACCGAAAACCAAAGTTTTCAGCCTTTTGCCTTTACTGTGTTTTAACCCACAAGGGCTCTTCTTCCAAGTTCTAACGCTCCCATAATGCCCTGATCGTCGTTTAAGCTTGCGGGAACAATGTAATGCTCCATATCTTTCAGTTCTTCCGTCTTGATATAACCGTTTAACATTTCCTTCACATAATTGCGAATCAGCGGGAATAACTGTTCCTGATGCATCACCCCGCCGCCTAAAATGATCATCTCCGGTGAAAGTGTCAGAATATATCCGGTAAGAGCCTGGGCAATGTAATATGCCTCAAGATCCCAGACCTCTTTCCTGTCCTTTAAGTTGACCGCCTTCTCACCCCAGCGCGCTTCCAGTGCCGGCCCTGCCGCCATGCCTTCCAGGCATGCCTTATGGTAAGGGCATTTGCCCTCATATTTGTCGTCCTCCCGCCTGTTGACCATCACATGGCCCGCCTCCGGATGGAGCATCCCGTGCAAAAGCCTGCCCTCTATGTAAATGCCCGCACCCACGCCGGTTCCGATCGTAATATAGATCACGCAGCTTTTCCCTTTTGCCTGCCCGAAGGTAACTTCCCCCAGCACGGAACCGTTCACATCGGTGTCAAACCCCACCGGAATCCCCAGTGCCCTCTCAAAGGCGCCTGCCATATCGTAATCTGCCCATGCCAGCTTCGGCGTACTGGTGATGTAACCGTAGGTCTTTGACTTCTTATCCGGGTCAATCGGTCCAAAGCACCCGATCCCCAAAGCTTCCACATCCGCCTTTTGGAAATACTCAATCATGGCCGGCACGGTATCTTCCGGTGTTTTCGTTGGAAAGGAAATCTGCTCAAAGATCTTCCCTGTTTCATCCCCAATCGCACATACCATTTTAGTTCCGCCAGCTTCCAATGCCCCTAATCTCATAATTTTTCTCCTTTTTATGCTTTTTGCGTATTTTTATATTTACCAAAAAATAAATCCGGCTCTATCTCCACAATCCCTGTATTCCCTGTCTTATAGTTCTTTGCCATGTCCTCAAAAGGCGTATCATACACAAAAGAAAGCAATGTCATGATCACTGCACTGTGAGTCACCGCCAACACGTTTCCGCCATTTTTTTCCATAAGGTCTGCCAGCGTCGGAAGAAGCCTGTCTAAAAGCTGCTGGTAGGATTCCCCCTGAGGAGGTACCTGATAACGTCTGTTATTATACCATGCCTGATACGCTTCCGGGAACTGTTCCCTGACCTGTCTCCATGTGTAACCTTCCCATTTCCCCAGGGAAATCTCCTCAAGCCCCTGCCTGATCTGCGGCTCTAAGCCTATCATACGGCCGACTACCTGAGCCGTTTCAAAAGCCCGCTTCTGTCTGCTGGAATAGAGGGAAGAAATATGATGCTTTTCCTTCAATTTCATCGCCAGCTCCTGCGCCTGCCGTCGTCCCTGCTCATTTAGGGGCGTATCTGTCTGTCCTTGTATCCTGTTTTGCAGGTTCCAGTCAGTTTCACCATGTCTTACGAGGTAAAGTTTCATACATGTCCTTTCTGCACTTCCTTGTGCCTACATGCCAAGTATATCACCTTTTTCCCTCGTAGTGAAGTGATGTTTGGAAGTTTTACCTCCAAACTTTCCATTGGCAAAAATGCTGAATTTTCGGAATTTTCTTAATTTAAGCTGACATTTTCAGGAAAAATGGGGTAGAATAATAATATAGTCAAATTCTTAAAGGAGGTGTTGTGTGAAATGTTTCAAAAAGGTGATTATGTAATTTGCGGCAACAACGGGATCTGCAGCGTACAAGATATCACCACCTTAAATATCAGTGGTGTGGACAAGAAACGGCAGTATTATCTGTTAAAACCGGTCTTCCAATCCGGCAGCACGGTATATGTTCCTTTAGATACCGCCGAAAGTTCCATCCGACGTGCGTCTTCCAGGCAGGAAGCGGATGCGCTTATCAAATCCATCCCCGATATTCCCCTGATTCCTCTTGCTGACGAAAAGACTCTGGAAAAAACCTACAAAGAGTATATGCACGAAGGAAGCTGTGAATCCTGGGTCAAACTGCTTAAAACCATCTATCTCCGAAAACAGAGCCGTATTTTAAAGGGATCTAAAGTCACCGCATTAGACAGCCGGTATTTTAAACAGGTGGAAGATTTCCTGTATGGGGAGTTGTCCGTTGCCCTGGGGATTTCCCGGGATCAGGTGCGGGATTATATCTCTGAAACCATCCACCCATAGCCAGCTAAAACTCCCCGCAGCAGAATCTGCCGATCTGCCTATGCGGGGTTTTTTATCCCCTGCCCCATACTCCCGCTCTAATATGCTATCCCGCTTCCCGTATTCGGGTGCATGGCGCACCACGCTCCGTCCGCTATGAAAAGGAGGGTAAGCGCCACCCAAAGCAGGTTCCGCCATTTCTCCGGAATGTTTCCATATATCTTCTCATACCAGGGCAGCACAAGGCAGACCAGAAGCGTACCGCCCGCGCCAAAAGCCACTGTTCCCAAAAGGCATACCCGCCCGTGGATGTTCAAAAAGTGCCCGCTGTAATCCCACCATCTAAGCCCCCACTTATATTCCAGAAACATACCGCTGACATATTCCAAGACGCCGCATACCAATGCCGAATAAAAAAATACCTTCACCGGCTTTTTTTGTAATGACCGGAATAAAAGGCACAGCAAAAGCCCTCCCACGCCGTAGATCGGCAGGTAAGGGCCTTCGTATATCCCTCTGTTGACAAACCGGTGCTCCGTGAAAACATGAAGCGCCACTTCCCAAAGCCATCCCGCAAAGGATGCCAGGAAAAATAATAATGCATAATAATCAAACCGATAAACGTTTCTTTCTCTTACCATGGAAACAGTTTGCCCATTTATACAAATTTGATTCCCTGAAAAACGCTTTCTTTTCTTTTGGCTCTTTTGGGCTCTCTTCTTTAGCTTCTTCCTGCGCCCCGCCTGCTGTCATCTTCCATTTTCCCTGCAGATACCGGGCTGCACTAAAGATACCCGTAAACATCCAGGTAAGGCCGGTAGCAAGCCATATGCCCCACACGCCAACCACCGGGATCATCGTAAGGGGTTTTGCGAGACAGATACGCCCTAACACTTCCACCACGCCGTTCCCAAAGGCAAAGACCGCATCGCCCACACCGTTTAAAAGCCCCCTGGTCACATAGATTGTTCCTAAGAACAGATAAAACCAGCTTGTGATCTTAAGCGCTTCGGCGCCAAACGCGATCACCTCTTCCTCATTTACAAACATCCGCATGATATGTTCACCGCCAAACTGGGCCATAGGGATCATAAGGAGCGCAAAGGCTGCCATAAGCAGCATCCCCCTTCTGTACCCCTGCCGCACCCTTTCCACCTTTCCGGCGCCGATATTCTGGCCGGTATAGGTAGAGATTGCCATGCCCAGTGAGTTAAAGGGCTGCTGCACCAGCTGTTCTATCCTGCTGGTTGCCGTAAACGCCGCCATCACTGTTGCCCCAAAAGTGTTTACCACGCTCTGTAAGATCACACAGGAAATTGCGATCAGTGAAGTCTGCAGCGCCAGCGGAACGCCCATCCGGGTACACTGCCAGATGATGGGAAAATCATGCTTTCTTAAATTCTTTTCAATCTTAAAGAATGGATTCCTGTACATGGCAAAGATAAGGCTCCCTGCCGCAGAAAGAAGCTGGGATATGATCGTTGCGATCCCTGCCCCGGCAATCCCCATCCCAAAGGATTTTACAAACAAGATATCCAGCACAACATTCAGGATACTTGCAACGATCAGAAAATACAGCGGCGTTTTCGAATCCCCTACTGCCCGCAAAATGGCGGAGATGCAGTTATAAAAAGCCACTGCCAGCACCCCTAAGCACATAATGCGCATATACAGCACCGCATCATCCAAAATATTGTCCGGCGTCTTTAAAAAGGTAAGTACCGGCCTTGACAAAAGCGCACCCAAAACGCCCATGAACACCCCAACCACCGCCATGATATATACGGCGTTGGCAATGGTCTGTTTCACTTTGTCCTTGTTCCCGGCTCCGAAATATTGGGAAAGAACCACTCCGATCCCGTTCGCCATGCCGCCGCACAAAGAAAAGAACAGGAAGTTAAGAGAACCCGTTGCCCCCACTGCCGCTAACGCATCCGCACCTACCACCTGCCCTACGATCATGGAGTCCACCATGTTGTAAAGCTGCTGGAACACATTGCCGATCACCATAGGCAGCATAAACATAAGAATCAGCCCTGTGGGCTTCCCTGTTGTCATGTCTTTGACATAAGATGTTTTCATAATGTTTTCTCCTCAAAAAACAATATTTATAGTGTCTTTATAGCATACTGCTTTCCGAGGAACTATAACAAACCGCTCCAAATGTAGTACAATTATATCCTGATTTTCAGGTTAATGTAACATCTGCGTTTACATCTGCTTACGCACCACAAGATATTCATCCCCCGGCTGGTAATAGGGACAGTCCTTACATTCATCCGCAAGAAACCTTGCCATCTCATCCTCATCCAGATCCACCTCGCAGGCATAGCACTCATAATCCTCGTCATACACATAATTGCCGCATTGCTCACAGGAACCGGACTGCCTTCTTTTTCCCTTCACTGCCATTGCTGCCGCCTTTCCGCAAAACAAAATTTATTGCAGGTCCATATCCGTTTTCAGCCACCATCTTAACACATCCTGTATCTTGGCATCCCAGTATTTCCACTGGTGGTCGCCTGCCGATTCCTCGCTGAGAAGATTGAAGCCCAGCTTTTTCACATGCGCCCAGGCTTTTAAATTCCCTTCATATAAAAAATCTTCCGTGCCGCACCATGCATACAGCCTGGGCAGTTCCTTTTTGGCGGCTGCCAGTCGATCCGCCAGCGCCATCAGATCATTATCCGACCCTTCCAGATCTTTTTCCGCACCGAAAATACCTGCAAACAGAGGGGTCAAATGCTCATTTTCCCGATTATTCCGCATCACGTCATCCACAATATCCAGAGCGCCGGACAAAGACGCCGCCGCCCCAAAGGTATCACTGGCTCCAAGCCCTAACTTCCATGCGCCGTATCCTCCCATGGAAAGCCCTGCCGCCAAAGTGTCCTCTTTTTTGTCTGACATCTGAGGGAAAAATTCCCGGCAGATTTTGGGCAGCTCTTTGGAGATAAACGTCCAGTACCGCATCCCGTAATTGGTATCCGTGTAAAAAGCAAGATGAGTGGTAGGCATCACCACCGCGATCCCTAACTTGCTTGCATACCGCTCAATGGATGTTCTTCTTTGCCAGATGGTCTGATCATCGCTCATGCCATGCAGAAGATACACCGTCTTATAGCGGCCGCCGGCTCCTTTCCCTTCCATGCCGATCTGCCCGTTGGTCTGCTGAGGCAGGATCACGTCCATATTGGTGCTCATCCCCAGTACATCCGAGAAAAAATTTACATGTAACAGTGCCATCTTGTATTCCTCCTTTGTTTTTCGAAGAAAAATGCGAGCTGCCCTCAGCGAGCAGAGGAATTTTCCTCCTTCTATTCTAAAACAAGCCTTCTATGATAAAATTTATCATAGAAGGCCTGCTGTTCGCAACTATTTCTCTAATGAGTTTCAGAAGATGAAAGCTCACCGTTTACATGAGCAACAGTTTTTAAGCAAGTTGACATATGTCCAAACTTTCCCGTCATAGACTGTAACAACATTGATTACGGGTGTTCGGACGATGAGAGAATACATAGAAAAAATCCATCAAAAGATAAACAGGAAGGAACTGTTTCGAAAGCTCTTCCCCAAACAGGAATCAGGCCAAAGCCGTGACTCTTATATGCGCCAAAGCCTTATGCTTTCCGTGAAATACGGCGCTTTTGTCCTTGCCGCCCTTGCCATCGTAAGGGGCGGTTATACGACGGTCAGCAGGAACGTGACTACTTCCAGCAATGTAAACGGCAGGGAGCTTCCCATTTACTGCGTGGAGACCGATGAGAAAAAAGTGGCGCTTTCTTTTGATGCGGCGTGGGGGAATGAAGATACCTCCAAAATTTTGGAGATACTGGCAAAACAAAATGTGAAAGTCACCTTTTTTATGACCGGAGGATGGGTAGAAAGTTACCCGGAGGACGTAAAAGCCATCCTTGCCGCCGGCCACGACTTAGGCAACCACAGCGAAAATCACAAAAACATGAGCCAGCTTTCCGATTCAGAAAAGAAAGACGAACTGATGAAGGTCCATGAAAAGGTGCGGGAGTTGACCGGCTATGAGATGTTCCTTTTCAGGCCGCCCTACGGAGATTACGACAATGCCGTGGTGACTACGGCAAAGGACTGCGGATATTATACTATACAATGGGATGTGGATTCCTTGGACTGGAAAGACTACGGCGTAGATTCTATCATCAAAACCGTCACCGAGCACAAACACTTAGGGAACGGCTCCATCATCCTTTGCCACAATGGCGCCAAGTACACCGCACAAGCCCTTGATATGCTGATTGCCAAGCTGAAAAATGACGGTTACACCATCGTGCCTGTTTCAGAATTGATCTATAAGGATAAATACCATATGAACCACGAAGGACGGCAGATAAAAAATTAGCCCACAAACACAATTGACGGCACCAGCTTTATGGAAAATCCGCAGCTTCTGATTAAAGAGAAGTGCGGATTTTCATTTGCTTATTCCATCAATATTTCTTCTATTCCCTGATAAAGTTCCGGAATATCTGATACTGATGTATTCCATACAATCCCATAGTCCAGACTTCCATAGTGATGGGCTACAATATCTCTCATCCGCATAATCATTTTCCATGGTATTTTTGTATATTCATTTAGAAATTCCACGGATAACGTTTTAGAAAGTTCTCCGATTTGTAGTATTGGCATAGTAATTGAATTTCTGTATATAAAACCATTTTTTTCATTCGTAAAAAGTTCTTTATCTTGTTTAAAATAATCGTGTGTATCTTTAATTTCCAGACAATAATCCATTATTTTTATCAGTATTGTTTTATCTCTTTGATTCATAAACAACGACCTCATCTTTCTTTATCTGTTCCAGAAATTCGATATTGTTTGATGTATCTGTAATTACATCTATATTTGCTCCAAAGGCTTTTTCAAGTTCATCAATAAAAGACGCTAACTGAAACAATGATTGTATATCCCCTTTTGATATAACAAAATCATAATCACTTGTTTCTGTTGCTGTGTTTTTTGCTCTGGAACCAAACAATGCCACTCTCTCCGCACCATATTTCTGTGCAATAGGAGTAACCAATTTTGATACACTTTTTATGTCTGTCATTCTATTATCTCCTCAACTATTTCTTATAGAACGGTAACTTCATCAAAAAATGGTTTCAGTCTATTCCACTCATCTCTACGGCTTTCCGCATCGGAAAACAATCTATCATCAATAGTTTTCTCCTGCATTTCAAGATTTTCACGAAGCCATTGAACCGATTTACCACAACATCTGCCAAGATTTCTTTCTCGCAATTCAATTTTCTCCGTATTAAAATATGCTGTTAGATTAACCCAAGTATGAAGTATTTCATAGAATATATGACATAGGTATTTTCCATGGGGTATCTGCATTCTTTCCTTCATCTTCAACTGTAAACCCAAAATGTTCATAAAAAGGTAAACCATACGGTGATGAATTTAACACAATCTTATTATAGCCTCTCATTTTTAGTTCATTTGCAATTTTGTTCATCATAGCTGTCGCTATTCCTTTACGTTGATATTCACTGTCAACAAATAGTAAAGAAATTCTATTTGTTCCGTATGTTTCAAGCATTCCTGTAACTTTATCGTCAACTAATGCAATCACCATCAACCGCTGATTATAAATACTTAAATTCTTTAATCTATCTTCAATTGCCACTCGCATATGTTCTGTATGCTCAACTCCATAATCTGGCGAATCATACTTAACAAATATACGCCATGCTAAATCAAGCGCTGGCGCAATATCATCATCCATCGCCAATCTTATTTCGTACTCCATTTTTTAGTCCTCTCCGCAAATTTCAATTTTGCTCTCCATTTCTTTAAAAATCTCAATTTACATATATAATTATAATTTACTATTAACAAAGACACAACCACAAAGTAAGATAAGAAAAGTGCAGGGTAGTAAAAGAGAAAAGCCTTTACAATTTTCAGCATATTATTCAAAAGACACCAAAAGTAAGATAAATCTTGAACTTCCCCAGTATACACTATAATATTCCCATAGCAAAATCTCATATCAGTTATTTTCAAATGGCAGTTTCAGGCTGCTGATTATTTTACCCCATATCTTTTATCTATTACAAATATTGATTCCTTGGACTGGAAGGACTACGGCGTGGATTCTATCATCAAAACCGTCACCGAGCACAAACACTTAGGGAACGGCTCCATCATTCTTTGCCATAACGGCGCTAAGTACACCGCACAGGCCCTTGATATGCTGATTGCCAAACTGAAAAATGACGGTTACACCATCGTGCCGGTTTCAGAATTGATCTATAAGGATAAATACCATATGAACCACGAAGGACGGCAGATAAAAAGTTGCAAAGGGCTGCATGTCCTTCCGCACGGTAACGATACTTAACCGATCATAGCCAAGGCGGTGATAAAGCCGTAACGCAGGAATGTTGTCCGGAATCACGTCCATACAGATTCCCTCCACGCCGCGCTTTTGCAATACTTCTTCCACTAGCCCAATGGCTTTGGATGCGATGCCCTGCCTTCGCAAACCTTCCTCCACAAAGATATCCTCAATCCAGCAGACCGTTGGACCTCGCCAATTGAGGTGGACAAATCCTACCGGCTAAGCGGAGCATGCCCTACTACTTTACGCATCTCTGCTATATAATTTCCTCTATACTTTTCTATAATATCTTTCATACCAATAACCATTCCTTTACGTTATTTGAAAATTTCACACCATAATTACATTTGTAACATTCCATTAGACAGATTGAATCAATTCGTTCATTTCTTTAATATATAAGCCAACATTTTATGGCGAGTGTGCATCTGATGCTGTCAGAATTGGCACATTACACCTTACCATGCACTCCAACATATCCGCATTCATTCCCAACTGCTTATCGACATAATTAAGCGCTAGTCCGCTGCTTTCCTCAATATACATATCATTTAAACAAAGCGCTTGTGCGAGCTGTAAATAAATATGTCTAAAATCCTTTTGCGGGTATGCCCCATAACATTGTAATGACTATGGGTGTGCCACTCCTGAAAATAATCGGCTGTTAATTAATGACAGCATAAGTGCGTAATACCTTTCGTACAGTTCATCCATATCATAATCGTTCTTGTTCCACCGCTGTTTCCGATGACTGAATGCCCATCTATCAATAAAATGGATTGAGCCTACTAAAAAATCAAAGGAATACATTTGTTTCATTTGTGCAATGTCATTTTGTATGTAATCTATATAATCCTTTAGAGGACGTGCCTGTCCCCATTTTTTCTGATACCAATTCTTCTGATATTCATTATAGACAGACATTTCATTATAGAGATTACGGCATTCTTTGAAGATATGAGTATGTTCCAAAAAGTAAACTTCGTCTATATTTCTTTTTACAGCATACCCAACAAACTTGTTGATCCATTCTACCGAATAATCGCCTTTTTCTAGATGAACATGTGCGTCAATCATGCAGAATTTCCTCCTTCCATGCCTCAATCCGTGAAAATAACTCTTCCATATTAATTGTTGAAAAATCTGTTATATCAACTTTGATTTGTTTGCCATCAACGCAAAAGGCATCAAATCCCCTCTTTTCTATTCCACAAACAAAATTTTCATAAGAAATAGTTTTTGCTTTTAGGATTTTCATATTATTCTCTTTCTTTTCCGGATAGCAGTCATTCACTATATGCCCCCTGTGCCTGTCAGGGCTGTTTTCGCGTTCCAGAAAACGCTGGTAAATCACTTTGTAATCACCTGTTAAGGTAATGGTCAATACGGAATATTGATATTTTTCTAAAAGGCTTTTAATTCCTTGTTCTGATGAATATTCAAAATTATTCTCCAAGATAAAAGCCTGACCTGCTTTCATAAGTTGACCTGCGGCATAATACATGATTTCCATACTGGCAATTCCAAGTTTTACTTTTTCTGCTCTCGTCTGAAAACCAACATTGTCAAACAGCAATTCTTTTATACTATCCTTTGAAATAACAGGCAGTTTCAGCTTTTCTGACATAACTTTTGCCATAGTGCTTTTTCCTGCTGCCGGAATACCTGTCACTAATATACAATACATTTCTCATACCTCTTTCAAACCAACTGTTTCTACAGCTACTCCAAGTTCCCTAATCTGTATCAGAAAATCCTCTGATACATTATTGTCCGTAATCAGTAAGTCATAATCTTTTATCCCGCATACAGAATGGATGGAATTTCGCCCTATCTTCTTAGACGGATATAACCCGATATTCATCCCGCTGTTCTTCATAACAGCTTTTCCAAATTCCACACCGGCAGGATCGTGAATGGATGCCCCAAAATCCAAAGACAATGCCGCATGTGACAAAAAAGCTTTATCCATGCGGATATTATTCACCATTTGAATGGTATAAAAATCGTGGCAGTGCCCACGATGGGACATTTCTCCGCCCAATAATATAACGGATATATTTATTTTTTTGCGCAATACATCTGCAATGGTAACGGAATTTGTCAATACTGTAATGGTTATATTTTCCGGCAGATTTTCAGCCATATAATATCCGGCTAAAGATGTGGTAATATAAATGACATCCTTATTTTGAATATACTCGATTGCTTTTTTGGCAACTGCCAGGTAATCAGTCTGAATTTCTTTTATATCTATTGGATTATATGTCGGCGTGGGATAGATTTCTTTTGGATTAACCGCAATGGCGCCGCCATGTGTTCTCTGCAGCAATCCTTTCCTTTCCAACATCCTTAGGTCCCGCCTTGCACAATCCGCCGAAATCTGATAACATTCCTGAATTTCTGACACTAAGATTCGCCCTGTTTGGTTTACTTTTCGAATAATATCTTTCTGTCGTTCTTCCATAAACATAATAAATACCTCAATTTCGCATTTTCGCTTGTTTCACCTTGTTTATATTTGATTATACTTATTTAATCGTGAATATGCAAACCTTATTAATAAATATTGTAAAAAATAAGGAATAACATTTTATACGTTTTCCAATATTACCTTATTGAAAATCGACAGTAAAATGCTATTCCTCAACTAAATCACCTGGCTCCTTTGTCCCTGTTTTTAGAAGATTTCCTTATATGCTGTCTTAGCGGCGGCAAAGGCTTTACTTTAGCAGTTTTGGATATGCGGCAGCTTCAGCGGACATGACAGGCTTGGGCGGTATCTTTGGGGTTTCCTGCTTTGGCTGTTTATCCGTCTGCGATATTATTTTTGACGTTTTTTCCTCTCTTGGCTCTGCAACCAGCTGTACCATTTCTTTCCCAAACAACTTTTCCGACAGTTCCCTCGCCTTATCCAATACTTTAGAAATCAGCAGCGCCAATGCCGTAACAGCAGTCATTATAATACTTCCCAGACGTTCCGGCTGACTGCCGAATATATCAACGGATTCTCTAATGCGGTCTGTGATATATTTTTTCTTTATCTGTTGTATCTCCGTTTCAGAAACACCGCTGACAATTGCCCTGTCTACCTCACAATTCCAGCGCATACTCTCTTCATACTCTTTCACACTTAACTTGTCCTGCATGATATCTGCTTTCTCCTGCTCCTGAATGTACTTCTTGATCGTGGCTTCATTCAGCCCTACCGTACTGACATAGTATCCCTCTGACCAAAAGTGACGGTTTCCAAACTTGTACTTCAGGTTTGCATGCCTGTCAAACATCATCAGTGTACTTTTTCCCTTCAGATACCCCATAAACGACGATACACTGATCTTCGGCGGTATGCTTACCAACATATGCACATGGTCGGGCATAAGGTGTCCTTCTAATATCTCCACTCCCTTGTAACTGCACAACTGCTTTAATATATCCCTCAGATCTGTTTTATATTGATTATAGACAATCTTTCGTCTATACTTTGGGGTGAAGATGATGTGGTATTTACACGTCCACTTCGTATGTGCGAGCGAATTCGTTTGCTTTGCCATAAAATCACCTTTCCTTTCTCTGATAGTGGCCTGAATACCCCTATTATAATGGAAAGGTGATTTTTTGTATAACATTCGTCGCGCACCCGTATAGCGGGTGGTTTAACGTTGAGCACATTTCCGTTTCTCTGCCCCGAAACTCCAATGCACTCAACAGGGTCTATCCGACCCATAAAAAGAAAGTGCGGATTTTTCATTAATAAATCCACACTAGGTTTGAAAATCAGGTAAAACGTATGCAAAATTAATGGGTGCTCCTATACTTTTTAGCTTCATGAATAAACCATATGAGAAAAATATAATACCCCAATATAGGTGAAATTCCATACCCCATAAAAGGCACAGGAAAATTTCCCATAAATGTAGATAAAATCATCAGCCAATAGTACAATGTAATTCCTATACATATATTTCTGTTTTTGTTTATTGAAGAAATAAGAAAATAAACAGGTATCCAAAACAATACAATTATTCCTATAATATATAATAAAATTGATAAATCATTTAGCATTGTCAATATACCTTCCGTATAATTTACAGGTTGTAAGGTGTCTAAACAAAACCATGATTTGAAAGTTAAAAAAATAATATGACAGAGAAAATGCCTTTTATTATTTGAGAAATATTTGATTTTAACAGCAATATAATCATAGGAAGTGAAAATGCTAATAATTGAGAAGCATCTGGCTGTAAATAAAGCAAAAATGCTACCACTATTATTCCTAAAACAGAAATTGCAAAATTTTCTTCTTCAATCAGCCGATAAATAGCTACAATCGTGATTGGAATAACAATTGCAGCTATATTTAAAGTAAAAATTGGCAGTCTTAACCAACGATGAACACCATCAATATCCAGAACGAATATACATGGAATCAGAATGAATATAACAGGATATATTATTCTCTGACTATATTTTTCTCTCATTGCTCCCTCATAAATCCCGATCGTGATTTCATGATTTTAAAGGGAAATCACACTAAATTTATCGCAGGTGAACTTTCCCTTAAAGCTTCCCTTATATTATATCTTCCCATAGGGCATTACGAACCCTGATAATGGAAAAATGAGGGGAACATTTTTTATTCCAATACTTGTAATAATTCATATAAATTATCAATACTTCCTTTATTCTTCTCTGTATGTTGTACCCAAATAAATTTACAGTTAGCATTAATTGCAGTTCTTCTGTCTTTTTCTTCATCCCCAATAAAAATAAGCTTTGCGATAGGAAAGGAAAATCTTTCAGCAATCATTTGCAAGCCTTTATAGTTAGGTTTCCTATATCCCGCAACAGAAGATGAAACATAATAATCAAAGCAGCTCAAAAGTTCTGCGATATCCCGCCTAAAAATTTGATCAGGCATTGCACTAGGTAAATCTGTCAATGCTGCTATTGTATAATCTTTTTCTTTAAGTTTTTGTAACACATTAATTGTATCCGGATATATTTCCGCTTTTAAACGTAATCCGCTCCAAAAAGCTTCTATACAGCTTTGCATAGGAATATCAATATGCCAATGTTCTAATACTTTTGTAAAAATATATTCCGCTGAGTATTCAATCTCCCTATAATTAATTCTCGGATTAAATTCTTTTAGCGTCTGAACCGACTTTTCAACAATCTCTTGTGAAACAGGATACCTAAATTCCCGTATAATTTCTTCAAATCCCTTATAATAAAAATCCTCCCATGAGTAAGGCATTCCTACATACTGCATCAATGTTCCACCTAAATCGAAAACTACAACTTTCATAATTATATCGCATCTCCCATTTCCAAAATTCTTCTGTTAAACTTGCTTTCCTACAAGGACAAAATCCCCATTGCATAAACACAGTTTGTGCAATGGGTGTATTTCGCTCTCAAATGCCGAAGACTTATTGTTGATGTTCAATAATCGTACCAAGTCTTTTGTTTCCGTCCAGCATTGCATGATTTCTTACCAATCTAAAACAAAGCCGTGCCGCCTTTGCCTGACCAGTGATTTTGATTAAACTTGTATGAAGTTTTAGTACTTGCTCCTTGCTTAAAATAATCATTTGGCAAGAACCCCATATGCTTCCATATTCTGTTTTATTAATCGTTCGGATATTGCAAATACATCCTCATTACTGGCAACTTTTTCTTTTTCCGCTTTACTGAAATCAATAACCAAATATCTGGGCACATTATTTTTCAGAATAACCGCTGTTCCATGTTCGTCAACTACTTTGATTTCCGTTCCGTCAACATTAAGTTTCCCCATAGAAAG
The DNA here is from genome assembly GCA_910587295.1 of uncultured Lachnospiraceae bacterium. GTDB lineage: Bacteria > Bacillota > Clostridia > Lachnospirales > Lachnospiraceae > Suilimivivens. Next base: position 55,827 of record CAJULP010000021.1, read on the forward strand.
TTCCTTTCACTTAATAATCACATTCCATTTCATCTTTTATCACTTGAAGAAGTGGCAATAAGTCATTTACAGTATTCATCTTTGGCAGTTCTGACTTTTTTACCCAAACAATTTCTCCCTCATCTGATGATGTTACTTCTCCAAGAAACTCGTCTGTATGAAATAGAAATACAATGTACCGCCCATTCTCTATGGGTAATTGCTTGATTCCGCATAATCTTGGATTCTGAATGTCAAGTCCCGTTTCCTCTTTCATTTCCCGAATGACAGCATCTATTATAGATTCGTTTTTTCAATGTGTCCTCCGGGTAAAGTCAAACCATTCCAATCATCTTTTAATCTGTTTTGTAAAAGGTATTTATCATTTTGATGAATCAGGCATAAAACCGTTAATTCAACGTTTTCTGTTCTCTGCATACACTATACCTCCATATACCGCTCTATTTCACTCCAAGTTTTACTGTCAGAATATTTTTATATTCTGCATAAGGTAGATCAATCGCACCTATGTACCATACCGGCTGCCGACCAACATTTAAGGAGCCTTTCACATCGCATTCATACTAATCCCCGATATGCCAAGCATCATCCTGTCACTTTATTCTTCTGGCAACAATTTTATTTGACGCATGCAAATGCTTTGGTACGTTTGGATGTTCATCTTCAAATACATAAGACTTAAACTGCAATATTTCCCAATCTGTATACAATTCCTTAAGTTCTTCGTCTTTTGCCAAGCCAATCGCAAAAGGGGCAATATCCTCAGATGCCGGTACAACATCCGTAAATATTTGAATTATATGAATGCCGCCTATATTTGTATTGTTTTTTGCATTATTTATAAACTTTTTCCACTCATTTTTAGCCACAAAATGTAATGTTCCAAAACACATAATCATATCATAATACTATTCAAACTGATATGTGGTCAAGTCTGCCAAAAATGCGTTTACAAGTGTATTAGATAATTTACATCTATGTTTTAGCTTCGCAATCCCATGTTCTGACAGATCAAACGCATCAACAAGATGTCCTTGTTTGGCTAAATATATAGCATTTTGACCTTCTCCGCACCCCACGTCCAATACTTTTGACTGGCTGCCGATCAAATGCTCAAATTCAGTAACCGTTGTATTAGGTTCAATGGAAAATGTAACCGTATCATATTCCTGATATGCTTTTTCCCAAAATGGAACTAAATCCTTGCTCATGTCATTTCTCCCTAGTATAATAATGGTGTAGTCAAAAATGACTACCGGTTAACAGTTACAAAGTCCAATCTAATAAATCTATATAGATATAACGGAAGGAGGATTCCCCCTCCATCAGAAGTTATAGGCTGCATTACTTACCATGTCTGAG
>CAJULP010000022.1 GCA_910587295.1 uncultured Lachnospiraceae bacterium
GGTTGCGTTATCTGTATTCGTGTCGAATCTTTTCAGGATTCAGAGGCGAATATTTGCAGTCATTTTTAGTATACGCTATAAATTTATAGTATGTGTTGTCTGAAGCAAGCTAAAACAGCTTGTTCAGCAGACACTAATTAAATAACGGCAAATTGAATATCGGAGGGTAGTCATGTACGAGAGAATGCTGAATAAGCAGGTTGTTCCAACAGTAGAGGAAATGACGAGGTACTGTGCAGAAAATGCAGAGCGTTTTTCCGTGATAAATGATTGGCTGACAACTGCTTTTCATGCAGAGCAGAAAGTAGTTTTTCCATATGGGAATAAATACGGTAGGGGAATAGGGCATTATAAAAACATTGATAATAAATATCCTTGTGGAGATGGCGGCTGGATACATTATCGGGTTATCTGTCAAGAGCATTTCGAAGATATTAAGAAACTGTTAGAGATAAAATGTCAGTGACAACTAATCCTGCTAATTTCAGTTTATTAAGATTAACACTGGTTTCTGCCTTAGCAAACAGCCGTGAAGAGAATTGAGGTATTTGAGTGAGGGGAGGTAATCCAAAATAATATGGGCAAGACGAGACAGAGGATTTATCAGATTACAATTACTATCGCTATGTTGGTTTTAGTAATTTCTATGTCTGGCTGTACAGGTTCAACAGGGAAAGATGATACACATTTATTGTCTGGATTAAATGACAGAGTTGTAGAAACTGTACTGGAAAACGATGAGGCCAGAGATGTTATTACAGCATCGGACGTTGTGATAAACCAGATGTTTTATGGCTCTTTTTCAGGGCCTGAAGCGGAAGAAGTGCTTGTGGCATGCGGGATTTTAAACATGCCTCATGTTGGTGGACTTGGCAGGATGGCGATTATCATTTTAGAGGTCGATTCTATGAATGTAGTGGCATATAATGAGATCCCGGCAGACGAGGTGTGGGTATCAAGCCTTCCCATGAGCAACGGACAGGACAGGATAATTTTTTCAAGGAAATCGACCTATCAGGGAATATCATCGCAGGATATTATGTATTTTGGTATTCAGAACGGGCAATGGATGGAAATCCCGGCTGAGGAATTTGCGGCACTGGGGGAAAATTGTTTTTATTTCTTGACCGGTGATGTGATGATAGCTGCCTCCCAAAGCGAGCTGACAGACATTTCGGAGATAACAGCCATATTCAAATGGAATCAGGAGACTGGAAAGTTTATTTTGGAACAGCTGTCAGAAAGCAGTTGATAAGGCTTTCGGTCAACATACTTAATATCTCCTATCTTGTTTCTGCAATCTACATCAAACTTAATCTGTTCCAAAATATGTTTCGGAGCTGATAAAAGCTCATATGAATTTCTTTTTTTGCTTGTAGCTTCAAGCGCTTTTGCCAAATCAGCATAATCGATTGCATCCGATTTGACAACATTTAAAATCATGAGGTCATAATAATCCTTCATCCTTGTATTTAAAGTTCCCCTTGAGATTATTGTCTCCATCTTTTCTGCCAATACAGTTTCAAGATTATAGGCTAGCAAAGGTATGCTGCGTTTCTCGAACATCAGCTTGTATTCATAATTCACTTCCTTCGGTGTAATCACATCATCTGTGGATATATCAATTTTAAGAGGTGTTTTCATGTTATCTAGTGCTGCCTCCAATTTAAAACGGATCCCCGTATATTCTGCTTCGTCCATAATATTTTCGACACTCTTAACAGTAAACCGTGTTCCATCATCAAGAGGAACAGCAATGATATCCTCAATCATTTTTCCTGCCTCCTCTGCTGAAAGATTATAATTCCGTATGGTAGTATCTATATCCATTGTTGCCCGATTATCAAGGCTCACCATTGAAGCAATCAGTAATCCGCCTTTTAATATTAAATTGCCGTTATATTTTGAAAGAGACATCCGTTCCAAAAATCTTTCCATTCCAAAATTTCTGATTAGTGTCATAGCTTTGGCATTATCTCCATGGGATTGATTTCTTACCAACGCTTTCAATTGTGTTGATGTATGAATCACAGCAGTACCTCCATATATTGTTTGATTTTTTTTTCTACCTTAAGCATTTTGGCATATTCCATAAGTCTTGGCAGATTTTTCTTTCCATTCAGATATTCCTTTACAGCAAACTGTTTTTCCTGCATTTCTGTGTCTGTTCTGAAAATATCGCACAGAGTTCTTTCCGCATTATAGCATGGAACTGTATGCCCATAGGGTGTAATAGCAGTATCTATACCTAAGGAATAACGTTCCTCAACTGCCGTTACCTTTTTAAGCGGACTTTTCCCTTTATAGTCTACCTTATATTCTCTTGGTACGGTAACGGTAAAACAAATGGGTTCCCGTTCTGATAATCCGAGCAGATACAGCGCTGTGTCGTGGGAATAAATAATTTTCTTATATTGCAGGGAAATAATATACAAATCATCCTGCCATGCATCTGGTGCCAGATATACGCCTTTTGCAACCCTTTCATATTTTCTATCCTGCAAATATTTTATAGCGTACTGCTTTGAAATACCCTCAGCAACAATATCGGCAATCTGTATAATCCCCTGATTTTGTAAAATTTTTACTTCAATGATTTCTTTTTTATTGACTTTCATACAACATATCATAATTAAATGTAGTGTGAAAGTCAATTTTGAAAACATACCATAAATCCAGCGTTTTTAGCTTCTTTTCAAGATATTGCCGTCATGGCATATTCACACTTCCCGGCATCCGTCTGGAAGGATAACCGGAGGGCATCTACCAGAAGTGGTGGGTACTTTTCTTTGTGGGGGGATAGAACAACTTAAAGAATGAATTGTTAATCAAAAATTCAGCTTGATATTGATTAAATAGTGTGGTACTCTATGCTGTATAAACTTCCTTATTTTAGAAATTTAATTCCTTATTTCGGAATTGCAATTCTTTGTTACGGAAAAAGTATTATTCATTCAGGGGTCTGCATTCCGAATTTGGGAAAGAGAGGGTGGCATCATGGAGAAAAAAGATGAAAAGATAATTTCGTGGAATCCAAAACCAGAGCATATGTTTTTGATCAAGAGGATTAATGACTTGTCAGGATATCAATATACCGGACAAGAAGCTCCATTGCAGTTGGCACTGCGTTATATACTTAGTCTTGATAAAAATATTGTCGGAGATGTCCTGAGACGTGCAGCAAAGACAGTTCTTGTTATGGAATTTCAGATAGAAAACATTCCTAAATCAATAAAGGTTCGTGTAGATAAAAATATCTGCGATAAAGTTGATGAGATTTTCAGGAATCCTGACCCGCATAAAGGTCTGGGGCTTTCCAGAATCCAGCGTCCTTACTATGTGAGGGTTGTCTTGACGGCATTTTATCTTCAACTTTATGAAGAGAACAAATCACTTGGGGTTGATGTGGTGGAGGAAGAAAGCGAAAAGCCCGGGAATTTGTTTCGGTTTAATCTTTCCGTAAAAGTGGCGGATATGCTTTTGAATAATACGCCGGAAGATGAAATCTATATATGTGAAATTGAGAAAATAATGCACAGGCGTAACCAGGAGAAAATCGGATAGAATAAAAATGAACGAAAGGAGCAAATGGAAATGGTTATGGTCAATCGTATTCTCCCAAGGATTGGAAATTCAGTATCAGTGGCAGGTTACCTAACTCAGGCTGCAAATATGTATGGAGGATTTTATGCCAGAAAAAAAGCACTAGGAAGCCTTGGCGGAGCCAGCCACGGGAAAACGATAAAAATTCAGGACGGAATGGTAATCAGAATACGGTAAACATTGCGCTGTTTTTTGATAAAATTGTGAAATCCACTGTGTTCAGATGGTAGAAACAGGATTCTTCCGATTTCTGGTTATTGCAGTCTTTATAACAGTACTGTCGAGCTTCCTGCCTTTATAGCAATCCAGGATAAAGGTTTCATTGAACTCAGATACTTCCTTCCCCCAGACAGCCTCCAGCAGAGAAGATATATCATCTTCTGGCAGAATATAATAAGGAACTGCTGGTATGGAATCCGCAGACCGGAGAATGGGCCTATGACGCATATGACAGAACAGGGATTACGCCGACACAGGCTGTGCAGGCTATTCCGCTGCAATTCGGTATGGTGCCGAAAGAAAAAAGAGATTCCGTTGTGAGGAGTTTTTTGCTTTCCTGTGGAGAGGAAAGACTGGAAACAGGAGAAATCGGCCTCCCGTATATTCTGAGGACTTTAGGAGAACTGGGAGAGTCGGATCTTGTTCAGAAAATGATATTTCAAAAACTGCATCCGAGTTATTACCGCTTTATTGAAAAGGGAGAAACAACGCTTCCGGAATTTTGGCGGGATGATGCAAGAAGCAGAAATCACGACATGATGGGGGCGGTATTGGAATGGATGTATCGTTATATGGCGGGGATTCAGTCTGAGGATGGTTTTCGCAATATTACAATAAATCCGGTATTGCCTGAAGGGGTTGATTTCCTGCAATGCAGTTATAAATCCGTCATGGGCACGATCGAGGTTACCGTACAAAAGAAGCCGCAGATGCAGATAGAAGTCTGCGTTCCGGTCAATACGAAAGGGCGGGTAAAAGCGGGAGAAACGTGGATGCCAATCCGGGGAGGAAACATCTTTGAATTATCAGTAAGAAGCGGAGGAAAATATGATATATCAATTTGAAAAGCTGGAGGAAAAGAAACTGATATCAGGGCATCTTCATATGGGCGGGTGCAATCCGGCAGGTGAATGTATCAATGTGAACAGCAGCTATTTTGTAAGGAAGGGTAAACCATGGATACCGATCATGGGAGAATTTCATTTTTCCCGTTATAACAGGGAGGACTGGTCAAGAGAACTCTGCAAAATGAAAGCGGGTGGTATTACAGTCGTATCAACTTACTTATTTTGGATATACCATGAGGAGACAGAAGGGGAATTTAATTTTGATGGCGATAATGATATCCGGGCGTTTGTGCTTGCGTGTAAGGAAATTGATCTGGATGTCATACTGCGAATCGGACCATGGGTTCACGGGGAATGCCGCAATGGAGGATTTCCGGATTGGCTGCTTGACAAGCAATATGAACTTAGAACCAATGACCCGCTGTATATGGCACAGGTCCGCAGGTGGTATAAACGGATAGAAGAGGAAGTCAGGGGGCTGTTTTATAAGGATGGCGGAAACATTGTGGCGATTCAGTTCGAAAATGAACTGGTGGATCATGCGGAGCACTTGGCAGCCTTAAAGGAATTGGCTCTTTCATGTGGGATGGAGGCTCCGATATATACGGTTACGGGATGGAACAGCGCTTTTGGGGCAGAGATTCCTGTAGATGAGGTGATACCGGTGTTTGGAGGTTATTGTGAGGCGCCATGGGAAGATCATATCCGGCAGCTTGAGCCGTCTCCTCATTATTTCTTTTTGCCTATGAGGAACGATTCGGCGATCGGCGCAGATTTGACACTTAAGGAAAGCAGCGGCGGCTGGCATCTTCCCTATGAAAGATATCCTTTTGCCACCTGCGAACTGGGGGGAGGGATACAGGTATCCCATCACAGAAGGCCGATCGTTGACCCCATGGATATTTATGCCATAGCATTGGTCAAGCTTGGAGTCGGGAATAATTTACCGGGGTATTATATGTATCACGGCGGTACCAATAAACTGGGGAAGAAATCAACATTACAGGAATCCAAAGCGACAGGTTACGCCAATGACTATCCTATTCTTTCCTATGATTTTCAGGCTGCTTTATCAGAGTACGGCGAGGTTAGAGATCAGTACAGGCTTTTAAACCTGCTTCATCTGTTCTTACAGGATTTTCAGGAAGAGTTTGCGCCTCTTGGGGCTGTGCAGGCGGTTAACAGACCGGCAAGAGAGGATACCGTTTCCCTGAGATATGGCATGCGGACAGACGGCAGGAGCGGTTATGTGTTCATAAACCATTATCAGAGACTGTCGGTGCTGGCCGATATAGAAGAAGTGGTCATTGATACCGGGAATGTTGTATTTCCTTCGTTTGATGTAAAAGGAAAGATCAGCTTTTTTCTGCCTTTTATGATGAAGATTGGAAATAGCGGGCTGACTCTGGAATATGCAACTGCACAGCCTGTGTGCCGAATGGATCATACCTATTTTTTTGTGGAGATTCCGGGGATTTCGGCGGTATATCATTTCACGGACGGCCGCAGGATACATATGACTGCCGGGAGAGAGGCGGTACTTTTGGAAGCTGATATTCGGATGGTCACTCTTAGCTGGGAGGATGCGAAGTATTTGCGCAGGCTGGAAAAGAATGGGAATAAGACACTGTATCTGGGAAGCGGCTGCGATTTGTATCTGTATAATGGACAAATTTTGAATGTGGAAGAAGGAAAGTATACTTGCTATGAATGGAATGGGGAGACATTTTGTCCGTTTACAACAGGCAGTGAAAAAGCAGAAGTCGAGGTCACGATCAGAGAAGTGGACGAGCCTCCTTTTGAGCCGGTTTATGGAGAGGAACTCAGAATAGGAAGTCAGCGGGTAGTAAAATGGAAAGAAATCGTGGTTAAGGGCTCACAGGGATTTGTATCTATAGAGGAAGATTATGATGTGGCCCAGATTTATGCGGAGGGACGGCTGCTGGCAGACAATTTCAATTATGGACGGCCATGGAGAGTACCGGCTAAGCTGTTGGCAGGAAGGAAGTGCTATCTGGTAATGTCAGAGAGGAAGGATGATTTTTATAGGGAATTTTAAATTGAAAGCAGAATAGACAGCATAAAAAAACGTAGGCCGGGAATCAAAAACAGATTCCCGGCATTATTTTTGCCCTGAAATGTAAATTATCTGTGAATTTGATAAAAAATCCGTGAAATGTTGGACAAGTCAACAAAAACCAACAATAATTATGTTGATTTGATTGACTTTACCTCTGGATGAGTTTATAATAAAACATAAAACGAAGATAATACAATAATCCACAACATTAAAAACAATAGAATCCAACAGAACCGCTTTACGAAGTGAAAGGAGAAGCCATGGGACTGTACCAGTATGAAACATCAGACATTAAAAAAACAGCCAGAATTGACAGGCTGATCGCCAATCTCTTTGCCAAAATGCCGGAGATTGAGCCGGCAAGGGCCAAATTGATCACGGAGTCCTACAAGGAGACGGAAAACGAGCCTATGATCATAAGAAGGGCGAAGGCTTTTGCCCATATTCTGGAGAATATCCCGATCATCATCAGGGAGGACGAGCTAGTGGTGGGGAGCACCACGTTAGCGCCCAGGGGCTGCCAGACTTACCCGGAGTTTTCCTATGAATGGCTGGAAGCGGAATTTGATACGGTGGAGCGTAGGAGCGCAGATCCTTTTTACATATCGGAAGAAACCAAAAGGGAGATCAGGGAAGCGGACCGTTACTGGAAAGGAAAGACTACCAGCGAGCTTGCCACCGCTTATATGGAGCCGGAAACCTTGTCCGCCATGGCCCACAATATGTTTACGCCGGGAAATTATTTTTACAATGGCGTCGGCCACGTGACGGTACAGTATGAAAAGGTTCTTGCCATTGGTTTTGAGGGGATCCGGAAGGAAGCGGAAGATCTGCTTTCTGATTGTGATCTTGGAGACGGAGATTATGCAAAAAAAGCCCGTTTCCTTCAGGCGGTGATGATAAGCTGCGATGCGGTGATTACATATGCCAGGCGGTATGCGCACCTTGCGGAACAGATGGCAAAAGAGTGTAAGGATCCGGTAAGGAAGGCGGAATTATTAAAGATCAGTGAAAATTGCGGCAAAGTTCCGGCTAAAGGAGCGGAGAATTTTTATGAGGCCTGCCAGTCGTTCTGGTTTGTGCAGCAGCTTTTGCAGATCGAGTCCAGCGGACATTCCATATCCCCGGGGCGTTTTGACCAGTATATGTACCCTTATTATGAAAAAGACAGGAAAAATGGCGGCTTGAGCCGGGAATTTGCCCAGGAGCTGATCGACTGTCTCTGGGTGAAATTAAATGATCTGAATAAATGCAGGGATGCGGCTTCCGCGGAAGGGTTTGCGGGATACAGTCTGTTCCAGAACTTGATCGCAGGGGGGCAGAACGGGGAAGGGATTGACGTGACCAACGATCTTTCCTTTATGACCATACAGGCATCTATGCATGTGCAGCTTCCCCAGCCCTCTTTTTCGGTAAGGGTGTGGAACGGTTCCCCTCACGAGTTTTTGGTAAAGGCGGCGGAACTTACAAGGACAGGGGTAGGACTTCCCGCTTATTATAATGACGAGGTGATCATCCCGGCTCTTATTAACCGGGGGCTTACCTTACAAGATGCAAGGGAATATAACATCATCGGCTGCGTGGAACCTCAAAAAGCAGGGAAGACGGAAGGCTGGCATGACGCTGCGTTCTTTAATATGTGCCGTCCTTTGGAACTGGTATTTACCCAGGGCATGGACAAGGGGGAGCAGGTGGGCTTACGGACGAAACCGGTGGAAGAAATGCAGACGTTTGAGGAATTTTATGATGCCTACAAAGAGCAGATGAATTACATGATCAAGCTCCTGGTAAATGCGGACAATGCCATAGATGTGGCTCATGCCCAAAGATGTCCGCTGCCGTTTTTATCCTGTATGGTGGATGACTGCATGAAGCGGGGCTTATCGGTACAGGAAGGCGGAGCCGTTTACAATTTCACCGGCCCTCAGGGGTTTGGCGTTGCCAATATGGCGGATTCGTTATATGCCATCAAGACTCTGGTGTTTGAAGAACATAAGGCCACATTAAAAGAGTTTAAAGAAGCCCTTGCCACCAACTACGGCAAAGGACTGACCAGAGATATGATAGGAGATATGACAGGCCAGATTGCAAGGGGGTTAAAGGCGGCAGGGCAGGATGTAGGCGAAAAGGAAGTTGCCGCCATCATGAAGACCGTGATAGAAACGTCGGAAATGCCTCAGATCAAGGAAAAAGGAGAAAGGCTCTTAAAGCTGATTGAGACGGTTCCCAAATTCGGCAATGACATTCCGGAAGTGGATGCCTTTGCAAGGGATGTGGCCTATACTTACACCAGACCTTTGCAGGAGTACCAAAACCCCAGGGGAGGGATCTTCCAGGCAGGGCTTTATCCGGTATCTGCCAACGTGCCCCTTGGCGCACAGACAGGAGCCACGCCGGACGGCCGTCTGGCAGGAACGCCGGTAGCGGACGGGGTATCTCCTTCTGCGGGCAAAGACGTAAACGGGCCTACGGCTGCGGCAAACTCCGTGGCAAGGCTGGATCACTATATAGCGTCCAACGGAACCTTGTTTAATCAGAAGTTCCATCCTTCGGCGCTTAGCGGAAGGGAAGGTCTTGAAAAGTTCGTTGCGCTGATAAGGGCTTACTTTGACCAGAAGGGAAGCCATATGCAGTTTAACGTGGTCAGCCGGGAGACTTTGCTGGATGCCCAGAAAAACCCGGACAAATATAAACACCTTGTGGTAAGGGTAGCGGGATACAGTGCGTTGTTCACCACGCTGTCACGGTCTTTACAGGACGATATCATCAACAGGACGGAACAGGGTTTTGGTGCGTAAAGGTGCGCGGATGTGGAAATGAGGAAAAGATGGAAGACTACAGACAGACGAAAGGGCGGATTTTTGATATCCAGAAATTTTCCATCCATGATGGGGATGGTATCCGCACCATTGTGTTTTTAAAAGGCTGTGTGCTCAGGTGCAGGTGGTGCTGCAACCCGGAATCTCAGGAATACGGGATCCAGACTATGACGGCTGCCGGTGAAAAAAAGGTGGTCGGACGGGATGTGACGGTGGAAGAGGTCATGAAGACGGTGGGGCAGGACCGGCCTTACTATTACCGTTCCGGCGGGGGCCTTACCTTATCCGGCGGAGAAAGTCTCTGCCAGCCTGAGTTTGCAAGGGATCTGCTCCGGGCGGCCAAGGAAAACGGCATCAATACCGCAATGGAAAGCATGGCCTGTGCAGAATTTAAAGTGATAGATAAGATTCTGCCATATCTGGATCATTATTTGTTGGATATCAAACATATGGATCCGGCCAAGCATAAGGAATTTACCGGAAGGTCCAATGAACTGATGTTGGAAAACGCAAAGAAGATCGCGGAGTCAGGAAAATGCCGCTTAAGCATACGGATCCCGGTGATCCCCACGTTTAATGATACGGAGGAAGAGATTAGGGCTATTGCGGAATATGCAAAGGAACTGACCGGAACGGAAAAAATCCATCTGCTGCCGTATCACAGGCTGGGGCAGGATAAGTATGAAGGGCTTGGCAGGGAGTATATGATGAAAGAAATTTTGCCGCCGCCGGCGGAGCGGATGGAAAGGCTTTTGAAGACGGCCCGATCCGCTTCCGGGCTTAGCTGCCAGATCGGCGGTTAAAGAAAGGGAAGGAAAGATGCAGGATCATTTATCGACAGAAGGAAAGACCAGGATCGTCCAGGAACTGGTACCGGGAAAACAGATCACCATTGCCCACCTGATCGCCAACCCGGATCAGATATTATATGAAAAGCTGGGGCTTGACCCAAGGGTGGATTACTCCAGATCCGCAATCGGCGTTCTCACCATAAGCCCTGCCGAGACAGCGGTGATCGCGGCGGATATCGCGGTAAAGGCGGCGGGGATCGAGCTGGGGTTTGTGGATCGGTTCAGCGGTACGCTGATCATTACGGGAACGGTGTCGGAGACGGAAGCTTCCTTAAAAGCAGTACTGGATTATACAAAAGAAAAAATGGGATTTGCGGTCTGCCCCATGACAAGGACATGAAGAAGATCATATTGATGGGGCGCAGTGAATGCGGAAAGACTACCCTGACCCAGGCCCTTAAGGGGGAGCATATTACCTATCGCAAAACCCAGTATGTGAATTATTTTGATGTGATCATTGATACGCCGGGGGAATATATCCAGACCAAGCAGCTTGGCTGTGCGCTGGCTCTGTATGCCTACGAAGCGGATGTGGCAGGGCTTTTATTATCGGCTACGGAACCTTACTCCCTGTATCCGCCCAACATCACCTGCATGGTAAATCGGGAAGTGGTGGGGATCGTGACCAAGATCAACGATGAAAAGGCAGATGTGGAGAGGGCAAAGCGGTGGCTTCGGCTTTCCGGGTGTAAAAAAATCTTTTGTGTGGACTCCAAAAAGCAGGAAGGTATCGGGGAACTTTTGGAATATTTAAAAGAAGAAGGAGACGTGATGCCCTGGGATGAGGCCTGAACCACGTCATTTCACATAAAATGGGCGAATTATCACCAAAATACAATAAAAACAACATGATATGCGTTGACATATGTTGGATTCAGTGGTAATGTAACATTATAACCAACAAAAACAAACATAATGCATATAAATCATAAGGAGGAAAAGGAAATATGCCAAACGAGTATGAAATCAAAAAAGAAATGTGCGAGATTGGAAAGAGGGTTTACAACCGCGGGATGGTGGCTGCCAACGACGGCAACTTTTCGGTGAAGCTGAACGACAATGAATTTTTGTGCACGCCTACCGGGGTGAGCAAAGGTTTTATGACACCTGAATATATCTGTAAGGTAGACGCGGAAGGAAAGGTGATCCAGGCGAACAAAGGGTTTAAGCCGTCTTCCGAAATTAAAATGCATATGAGGGTTTATAAGGAAAGACCGGACGTTCAGGCAGTGGTACATGCCCATCCTTTGTATGCCACCAGCTTTGCTATTGCAGGGATTCCGCTGACACAGCCTATCATGCCGGAAGCGGTTATTTCTTTGGGATGCGTGCCGATCGCGGAGTACGGCACACCGTCCACCAATGAGATTCCTGACGCGGTTTCCAAGTATCTGCAGTACTATGATGCAGTCCTTCTTGAAAATCACGGTGCGCTGGCATATTCCGATTCCTTATTAAACGCATATCACAAGATGGAATCCGTAGAGTTTTACGCACGTTTATTATATCAGTCAAAGGCGCTTGGCGGTCCGAAAGAGCTGTCACAGGCACAGGTTGAGAGGTTATATGAGATCAGGAGACAGTTCGGCATGACCGGTAAGCATCCTGCGGATCTTTGCCCCAATAAGAAAGCAGGCAAGCCGAGCTGCCATAGCTGTTCTTCCTGCGGCGGAGCCAATGCGCAGGCCGGTGCCGACGCTGACCTGGTAGCTTCCATCACGAAGAAGGTAATGGAGCAGTTGGGATTATAATCTGAAAATATAAAGCGGGGTGCGGCATGGACAGGCAGGAAATCTCCAAAGTTGTGGAGCAGGTAGTTAAAGAAGTAAAAAGTTCTTCCATGACCCTTTCCATGGCGAAAGAGCTGATAAGCGGGATTGAAGAAAAGGCAGGACAGATGGGGATGTCCGTGGTGATCGCCGTCGTGGATAAGGGGGCAAGGCCCGTTGCCGTCCACTGTATGGACGGGGCCTATATCGCCAGCTATGACATTGCTCTTAACAAGGCTTTCACTTCGGCAGGTCTTAAAATGTCCACGGCGGAACTTTCCGGGTTAAGCGGACCGGGCGGACCGCTTTATGGCATCCAGCATACCAATGGCGGAAAGATCGTGATCTTTGGCGGCGGTGAGCCCCTTTTGATAAATGGCAGCGTGGCAGGTGCCTTAGGCGTAAGCGGCGGAACGCTGGAGGAAGATACATACCTTGCCGCTTATGGGAAGGAACTGTGGAACGCTGCAAGACACAACGCTGATGAACAGCGGTAATGATTCGTATAGAAAGGGATGAGAACAGGTGGCAGTAAGCGAACAACTGGTACAGGATGTGGTAAAGGAAGTTGTTGCCAAGCTTCAGATCAAGGCGGACGTTGGCAATAACCTTGGTGTCTATGGCACCATGGAAGAAGCGATCGAAGCGGCAAAGCAGGCGCAGAAAAAAGTACGGACCATGTCTATGGATCAAAGAGAAAAGATCATATCGATCATTAGAAGAAAGACCAAAGAAAATGCCGAGATCATTGCCCGTATGGGCGTTGAGGAAACCGGCATGGGAAATGTGGGACATAAGATATTAAAGCACCACCTTGTGGCGGAGCGGACGCCGGGAACGGAAGATATCACCACCACCGCATGGTCGGGTGACAGGGGGCTTACCCTGGTGGAAATGGGGCCCTTTGGGGTGATTGGGGCGATCACGCCCTGCACCAACCCTTCGGAAACCGTGATATGTAACACCATCGGTATGCTGGCAGGGGGCAATACGGTAGTGTTTAACCCTCATCCGGCAGCGATCAAGACATCCATATTTGCCATCAACATGTTAAACCAGGCTTCCGTGGAAGCAGGCGGTCCGGATGCGATCGCATGCACGGTAGAAAAACCTACACTGGAATCCAGCAATATCATGATGAAGCATAAAGATATCTCCCTTCTGGTAGCCACCGGAGGGCCGGGCGTGGTGACCGCGGTCTTATCTTCCGGTAAGCGGGGGATCGGCGCAGGCGCAGGGAACCCGCCGGCGTTGGTGGACGCGACCGCGGACGTAAGGAAAGCGGCGGAAGATATCGTAAACGGATGTACGTTTGATAATAACCTTCCCTGTATCGCCGAAAAGGAGATCGTGGCGGTAGATAGCGTGGCGGATGAACTGATGCATTATATGATAAGCGAACAGGGGTGCTATCAGATCAGTAAAGAAGAGCAGGATAAGCTGACCAAAGTAGTGCTTACGCCTAAGGGATTAAACAGGAAATGCGTAGGGAAAAGCGCAAAGGTGCTTCTTTCCATGATCGGCATAGTGGTTCCGGATAATATCCGTTGCATTGTATTTGAGGGAGAAAAAGAGCATCCGCTTATTTCGGAAGAGCTGATGATGCCCATCCTCGGTGTGGTAAGGGCGAAGGATTTTGACGACGCCGTTCAAAAGGCGGTCTGGTTAGAACACGGCAACCGGCATTCGGCCCATATCCATTCTAAGAATGTGGACAATATCACAAAATATGCCAAAGAAATCGATACGGCAATTCTTGTGAAAAATGCGCCTTCCTATGCGGCTTTGGGATTTGGCGGCGAAGGGTACTGTACCTTCACCATCGCAAGCAGGACAGGCGAAGGCCTGACAAGCGCAAGTGCGTTTACCAAAAGAAGGCGCTGCGTGATGTCAGACAGCCTTTGTATCAGATAAGAAGGAGGCAGGTATGAGCAACATAAACACAATTGATGTGGAAGCGGTAGTAAAACAGGTCCTTGAAAGCATGATGGACCGGAATATTACGGCAGGAAACAGTGCACCGGCCGGTGGGAAGACGCCTGCGACGGCGCGGGTAGCCATGCTTACCGCATTGGAACAATATGAAGTAAAGGAATTTCCAATCCCGGAAGTAGGGGATGGGGATATTCTCGTAAAAGTAGAAGGGTGCGGTATCTGCGGAACCGATGCCCACGAATTTAAAAAAGACCCCTTTGGCCTGATCCCGGTAGCCCTTGGACATGAGGGAACCGGCGAGATTGTAAAGATGGGCAAAAACGTGAAAAAAGACAGCGCAGGGAAACCCTTAAAGGTTGGGGATAAAGTGGTCACCTGTATGATCTTTAAGGACAACCCGGATATTACCATGTTTGACTTGAACAAGCAAAACGTTGGCGGCGCGGATGTGTATGGACTGCTGCCTGATGACGAGATTCATTTAAACGGCTGGTTTTCCGATTACATATTGATAAGAGAAGGTTCCACCGTTTTTAACGTCAGCGACCTGGACCTGAAATCAAGGATCCTGATCGAGCCCTGTGCGGTTTTGATCCATGCTGTGGAACGGGCAAAGACCACAGGGATCTTACGGTTTAACAGCAGGGTAGTGGTACAGGGCTGCGGGCCGATCGGGCTTATCTGTATCGCAGTGCTCCGCACCATGGGGATTGAAAATATCGTAGCCGTGGACGGAGAACAAAAACGCCTGGATTTTGCGAAGGAAATGGGTGCGGAACATTCCGTCAGCTTTAAGGAGCATAAGGGGATCGAAGCCTTGGCAAAAGCAGTGGAAGATGCCTTTGGCGGATATCCGGCGGACTTTGCGTTCCAGTGTACCGGATCGCCTGTGGCACATTCTAATATTTATAAGTTCATCCGTAACGGCGGCGGACTTTGCGAACTGGGCTTTTTCATCAATGGCGGGGATGCTGCCATCAATCCCCACTTTGATATCTGCTCTAAGGAGATCACCACGGTCGGTTCCTGGGTATACACGTTGCGGGATTATGCAACTACCTTTGATTTCTTAAAGAGGGCAAAGGGAATCGGGCTTCCCATTGACAAGCTGATTACCCACGAGTATCCGCTGGATCAGATCAATGAGGCCCACAGGACGAACCTGGCAATGGAAGGGCTTAAGATAGCGATCATAAACAAGTAATCTGTTGGCAGATAGAAACGGGGTTTAACGTATGGGCGATGCAGTAGGAATCATAGAAGTGTTTGGGCTGGCAACGGCATTTGCGGCGGCGGATGCTGGATGCAAAGCGGCCAATGTCACGATTGAAAATTTTGATAAGAACAAGCCGGCCAATGCGGACGCACTTTCTGTACCGCTTATCGTGATGATAAAATTCCGGGGGAGTATATCGGACGTGAGGGCGGCCGTGGAAGCGGCAAAGCAAAGGGCCTTAGAGCTTGCAGGCGTGGTTGCGACTCATGAGATTGCAAGCCCGGAGGAAGATACGGAAAAGATGTTAAAGTTAAGTGGTATGGATAAAGTGTGATATTAATAAAATGGAGGAAACAGTAATGGCACAATTAGCATTAGGCATGATCGAAACAAGAGGACTTACGGCAGCGATCGAGGCGGCAGACGCCATGATCAAGTCAGCGGAGGTTACTTTAGTAGGAACGGAAAAGATAGGTTCCGGTCTGGTAACGGTTATGGTACGCGGTGATGTAGGAGCGGTAAAGGCAGCGGTTGAGGCAGGAAGTGTCCGTGCGGCAAGCCTTGGGGAACTGGTAGCTACCCATGTGATCCCCAGGCCTCACAATGATGTAGAGAAGATTTTACCCACCGTATAAACAGCGGGAGAGCCCCGGTATAGCCACCGGCACGCACAGTTAAAAGGAGAACACCATGGGAAATGCATATGGATTCTTTGAAATTCAAAGCACAACAGCAGCAATAAGCGCCCTTGACATTATGTGTAAGACCGCAAACGTTGAGTTTATCACATGGGAAAAAAAGTTGGGCGGCAGGCTGGTCACAGTTATCATCAGGGGGAGTGTGTCGGATGTAAACCAGGCCATGGAAGCGGCAGCCGAAGGGGCGATCAAAAAACCGGCAGCCATGGTGGTAATTGCAAATCCCCATGAAGAAGTGATCAGGTTAGTGAAAAAAAGCGCCAGCCGGTTGACAAATGTGTCGACGGTGTGGAATGATGAAATGGAGTAGTCTATGGCGGATAAAGGGAACAAATCAAAGAAAACTCCGGCCGTGGCCGAAGAGAATAAGAAAAGATCAGAAGAAACAGTGAATGTGGAAACAATGATAACAGAGCCAAAGGAGGAAAAAAGGATGGCACAGGAAGCATTAGGAATGGTGGAAACAAGAGGTTTGGTAGCGTCAATTGAGGCAGCGGATGCAATGTTAAAGGCGGCAAACGTAACCTTGGTAGGAACAGAAAAGATAGGTTCCGGTCTGGTAAGCGTTATGGTTCGCGGCGACGTAGGCGCGGTAAAGGCAGCGGTAGAGGCGGGAAGCGCCAGCGCGTCAAGACTTGGCGAATTAGTGGCTACTCATGTGATTCCCAGGCCTCATACGGATGTTGAAAAGATTCTCCCTGTATTAAAATAATTGCAGTAAGGGATAAAGTGGGCGGGCTTTAGCCCGCCCTTATCACTAGATGGGGTTCTTTTGTAAGGATCTGGAGGGAAGAAATGACAGACAGAAATATGGTTACGGACAGTCAGGTAGAGCTGATTACCAGAATGGTAATGGAAGCATTGAATCAAAAAAATGAGTCAAAGGGTGGTTATCTGGTTCCGGTGGGTGTTTCCGCAAGGCATGTACATCTTACTCAGGAACATGTGGAGATCCTGTTTGGAAAAGGATATCAATTAACAAAGAAAAAAGAGCTGATGGGCGGGCAGTTCGCATCCAATGAGCTGGTGACGATTGTAGGCCTTAAGCTGCGCGCAATAGAAAATGTAAGGATCTTAGGACCGGCAAGGGGCAGATCCCAGGTGGAGATCTCAGCTACCGATGCCGTTAAACTCGGGGTAAAAGCGCCGATAAGGGAGTCCGGGGATGTGGCAGGCAGTGCGCCAATTGCGCTGGTTGGCCCGAAAGGGGCACTTTACCTTACGGAAGGCTGTATTGTCGCAAAGCGGCATATCCATATGGCGCCAAAGGATGCGATAGCGGCGGGTGTAAGCGATGGAGATATGGTTTCCGTAAAGGCGGAGAATGAAAGAGGAACTGTTTTTCATGAAGTAAAGATCCGGGTGGATGAAAGTTTTACTTTGGAAATGCACATTGACACCGACGAGGCTAATGCGGCTAAGATTGCAACAGGTGATTCGGTGAGGGTCATTTAAGGATAAGCTTGCAGAAAGAAAATCGGGGAAAGGCGTGAAGTGGTATGCTGGTAGGAACGGTAGTAGGAAGCGTGGTTTCCACAAGAAAAAGTGAAAAGCTGATAGGAAATAAATTTATGGTGGTTGAACTGGCGGACCGCATGGGAAAAGGGGAAAGTCAGATTGTTGCGATTGATAATATCGGCGCCGGGATCGGTGAAACGGTGCTAGTTGCAACGGGAAGCGCCGCAAGGGTTGGCGCCGGGCAGGCAGACGCGCCGATCGATGCGGCAATCGTGGGTATTATTGATGACGGAAGCCAGTGGGGTTAAGGATATGGACATAGAAAAATTAAGCGCCCTGCTTCGAGACGGCGGCGTGGTGGGTGCCGGCGGCGCCGGATTTCCTACCTATGTGAAATTAAATAAAAAGGCAGATACGATCATCATGAACTGTGCGGAATGTGAGCCGCTTTTAAAGCTCCACCGCCAGCTTCTTGAGCAGAAAGCGCAGGAGATCGTGGAGGCGTTTGCCCTGATCGCACAGTGTGTGGAAGCGAAGGAAGCAGTCATCGGCATCAAGAAGGCATACCATAAGACCATTGAGGCGTTGCAGGAATGTCTTCCCGCATATCCGGTCATTCGGCTTGCTCTTTTAGACGAGGTTTACCCGGCCGGGGATGAGATCGTTCTTATCTATGACGTGACTGGAAAGATCGTGCCGCCGGGAGGACTTCCCATTGAATGCGGCGTGGCGGTCTTTAACGTGGAGACGGTATATAATGCCTACCGGGCGGTTATGCTGTCGGAGCCGGTGACGGATAAGCTGGTATCTGTCGTTGGGGAGGTGGAGCATCCGGTCACGGTAAGGCTTCCCCTTGGCTGCAGCATAGAAGAAGCGGTGCGGCAGGCCGGAAACTGTACGGTAAAGGATCCGGTCTACCTGATTGGCGGACCGATGATGGGCTTTTTGGGAAGCGGTGCACTTCCGGTGACGAAGACTACCAATGCGGTATTGGTCCTGCCAAAGGATCATATCCTGGTCCAGCGAAGGCGGAGGAAAACCTCCATTGATCTGAAACGCGCGGCGGCAGCCTGCTGCCAGTGCTCCATGTGTACGGATCTATGCCCCCGGCATCTTTTGGGGCATCCCATAGAGCCTCATAAGTTTATGCAGGCCGCAGCCTGTAAGGATGTACAGGCCCCGGATATCTTTTTAAACACCATGTTTTGTTCTTCCTGCGGGCTATGTGAAAATTATTCCTGTATGCAGGGGCTTTCTCCCCGTTCTCTGATCTCGGATTATAAAGCCGGGTTAAGGGCTCACGGGATAAAGCCGCCGAAAGTCGAGGAACCGGTAAAGGCCGCAAAGGACAGGGAATATAAAAGGGCTCCCATGGAACGACTCCTTGCCAGGCTTGATCTTGCCAGGTATGATAAGCCGGCGCCATTAGGCGCTATGTCAGGGGAGGTCAGCAGGGTGAAACTGATGCTTGGCCAGCATATCGGCGCACCTTCGGTTCCGGTGGTCTCTAAGGGAGAGCAGGTTAGTAAGGGAGAGGTGGCGGCAAGGCCGGCAGAGGGGCTTAGCGTTGCCATCCATGCGTCCATCAGCGGGATCGTAACGGAAGTGACAGAGCAATATATCATGATTCAAAGTTAGAAAGGCGGTTGTTCGTATGGGTAAGGCAATCGGAATGGTAGAATATAAGACAGTTTCTTCCGGTGTGACGGCAGCGGATGCCATGGTCAAGACTGCACAGGTGGAAATCATAGAGGCACAGACCGTATGCCCGGGGAAATATATTGCGGTGATAAGCGGCGATCTAAGTGCGGTGAAGGCGGCCATAGACACTGCAAAGATGAATTACGGCCTGCATTTGATAGGCAGCTTTGTCCTGGGGAATCCCCATGAGTCCATATTTCCGGCAATCTACGGGGCGTCCTGTGTGGAAGGGATATCCGCCCTTGGCATTTTGGAGACATATGATGCGGCATCCATCATCGTGGCGGCGGATATTGCTGCCAAAACCGCGATTGTTACCCTGATTGAACTGCGGATTGCAAGAGGGATGTGCGGCAAATCCTATATGATGCTCACCGGTGAAGTTGCAGCCGTGGAGGCTGCCATCGAGAAGGCCAAAAAGGAGATTGGGGATGACGGCATGCTGTTAGATTCTACGGTCATTGCCCACCCGGATGAAAAAATCTGCCGCGCTATTTTATAAAAGGAGCAGCCTATGTTAGCGATTGAAAGAAGAAATGAGATACTTGATAAGCTGCAAAAAGAAAAAAGGGTGGTTGTCAGTGAACTGAGCAAAACTTATGGTGTTTCTGAGGAGACCATAAGGAGGGATCTGGAAAAACTGGAAAGTGATGGTTATGTGATCAAGAGCTATGGCGGCGCCGTCTTAAATGAGAACATGAACATTGACATGCCTTTTAATGTCCGCAAAAACACCAATGTGGCAGGGAAACAGAAGATAGCGGAGATCGTGGGGAATATGGTAAAAGACGGGGAGAGACTGATCCTGGATTCCAGTTCCACGGCTGTGTTTATAGCAAAAGAATTAAAGGAAAAAAGAAGAAACCTTACCATCATTACCAATTCCATAGAAATTATCATTGAACTGTTTGATGCTCAGGATTACCGGGTGCTTTCCACCGGCGGCCTTGCCATGGAAGGTTCCCTTGCCCTGATCGGGCCGCAGACGGATGAAATGCTGAGGAACCATCATGTGGATAAGGCGATCATTTCCTGTAAAGGGTTTGACATGGAAAACGGTATCACCGATTCCAACGATCTTCATGCAAGAAATAAAAAAACTATGTTAGAGAGGGCAGACTGTGGTATACTTGCTGTAGACGGTTCAAAATTTGGCTATACCGCTTTTACAAAGATTGGAGGGCTTGAAGGGATCTCCATGATCATAACGGACAAAGAGCCGGAAGACAAGTGGCTGACGCTGTTTGCAAGGTATGGAGTAGAGTGTGTCTGGCCAAAAAACGAAAGGTAGGAGGATAATCATGTTAAAAGGGATACCGGGGATTTTATCCCCAGAGTTATTGAAGGTACTATGTGAGATGGGACACAGCGACAGGCTGGTGATCGCAGACGGCAATTTCCCGGCAGAGTCCATGGGGAAGGATGCAATCGTGATTCGGATGGACGGGCATGGAGCGCCGGAGGTTTTAGATGCGATCCTTCAGGTATTTCCGTTAGATACCTACGTGGATAAGCCTATGAATCTGATGGAAGTGATGCCGGGGGATAACGTGGAAACACCAATCTGGAAGACCTATGAAGAGATCGTGTCACGCCATGATGAGCGCGGGGCTCAGGCAGTGGGGCAGATTGAAAGATTTGCTTTTTACGACGAAGCCAGAAAAGCATACGCAATTATCGCCACAGGAGAAACCGCCCTTTACGCCAATATCATGTTGCAAAAGGGTGTAGTCATAAACAAGTAGTGAGTCAGTAAATGCAGTATTTCCCTTTTTAGGCTATGATGAATAGTTAAGGGAAGTACTGCTTTTTTTGTAAGGTTGTATTTGGGAGGGGAATATGTATCGGATATTGCTTGTGGATGATGAAGCACTGATCCGGGAAGCTGTAAGCGAAAATGTAGACTGGGAACAGTATGGATATATGCTTGCGGGAAGTTGTGAAAATGGGGAGGAAGCGCTTAAGTTTATAGAGAAAAATCCTGTGGATGTGGTGCTTACCGATATTTGTATGCCTTATATGGACGGCATCAAGCTGAGTGAGAAAATAGGGGAGAGATATCCGGCCGCTAAAGTGGTCATCTTAAGCGGATATGATGATTTTGAATACGCCAAAATGGCTATCCGCTACGGGGTGAAGGATTATCTTTTAAAGCCTATCACGGCGGAAGAGCTTGGGAAGGTGCTTGTGGGGATCAGGGATGAGCTGGATCAGGAAAAGAAAAACAGACAAAAAATATCGGATTTGAACGTGGAGTACCGCAAAGGGCAGCAGCTCTTGTATTTCGATGCGCTCCTTTGCCTGATCAAAGGCAGTAAAACGGATGAGGAGAGCTGCAAAGAGCTGTTAAAGCTTGGCATTAGCTTTGATTATGCCGTATACCGGGTTGCCATCGTGGAATTGGATCTTTATGCAAAGGCAGGCAGACTGGATGAAAAGACGAAGAAGGAAAGTGAGCTTATGGCTTTTACCCTGCATAACATCAGCCAGGAGATGGTTTCAAAGGAACACGCCGGGGAGGTATGCCGGGGGAAAGAAAACAGGGTCTATATTCTGTTTCACACAAATAAGCCTTTGGAGTTTCGGCAGACCGTGAAAGAAATTTGTGATGCGATCATTGGCCAGATGAACCGGATCATGCAGCTTTCGGTAAATATAGGCATAGGCGGCTATGTAAGCGGTCTGGAAAATATCTACATATCCTGCGGGGAAGCGGAGGAAGCCCTGTCATACCACTATATCTTAGGCGGTAACCATGTGATCGAGATTGAGTCGATCCGGGAGAAAAAAGGCTGGGCGGATGTGGAAAAGCTGGTGGAAAAAATCATCCTCCATGTGAAGAAAAATGACGGTTGTGAGATTAAAAACGATATGTGGGAAATGGAGAGGGCCTTAAGAGACCACAGATATGAAAGAAGGAATGCGGGGATTGTTCTTCAGCGGGTGGTGGATCTTTTGGACGAGCTCTGCCGGATTTCCGGTCCGGAAGATGATAAGATGCCTTTTTCGAAAGAGCAGATGCTAGAGCGGATCCTTATGGCGGAAGAATGGGAGCAGGCAGTAGAACTGCTTGGCAGTTATTGTGTGCAGGTAGGCATGTATCTGGAGAAACTAAAAAATGTGGGCGGCAGGAGATATGCGGTGGAAGCCACGGATTATATGGAAAAGAACTATGGCGACCCGGAACTTGGGCTGAATTTGGTATGTTCGTACTTAAATATCAGCACCAGCCGTTTCAGCGCGATCTTTAAGCAGGCTACCGGAACCACATTTATGGAAGCGCTGACCGGGATCAGGATGCAGAAGGCAAAGGAGCTGCTAGAGCACACGGATCTGAAAAATTATGAGATTGCGGAAAGGGTAGGATTCAGCGATTCCCATTATTTCAGTGTGGCGTTTAAAAAGACCACCGGGAAAACCCCTACGGAATATGCAAGGGAAATGAGAAGATAAATGGAAAAAATTAAAAAACGGTTCACCATACTTTCCCTGTTTAAAAGCGTTAAGACCACCATGCTTATATTGTTTTCCCTTTTGATCGTCATTACCATGTTCATTTTTTTACTGGTCTCGCTTAATTACACGGAACGGACGGTGGTGGAAAACTCTACGGACTATACCTCCAGGCTGACAAGCCAGGTGAACAGAGATATCGATTCTTATATCGACTATATGAAAAATATCTCTTCCATGATCATTCGGGGCGGCGATGTGCAGAAATATTTATTTACCGGGCAGACAAAGGAAGAGGAGCAGGAAGCCTATGAAAGGATCATCACGCAGTTTAACACGGTATTGGAGACCAGACAGGATATCTCCAATATCGGGGTCGTGACCAGGGATGGGCGGTACATTATCAATGACGGAACAGACCGGTTAAATGAAAACATCTCCCTTGAGGATGTGGACTGGTATGACAAAGCTCTTTGCGGGAGGGAAAGTGTCCTTACTTCTTCCCACGTCCAGCATATGATACGGAACAATTACCAGTGGGTAGTGACTCTCAGCAAAGGGATTGAAAATCCTGTGACGAAGAAAAATGAGGGCGTCTTTTTTATTGACCTCAATTACAGGCTATTGAAAGATCTGTGCGAGAATAACAGCCCCGCTGCAAGCAGCTATGTGTTTATCATGGACGGGGAAGGGAAGATCATTTACCATCCTAAACAGCAGTTATTGTACAATGGGCTTAAGGAAGAAAAAACAGATGAAGTCCTTCGATGCGGGCAGGGCCATTTTATCACCAGGGAAGGAAATGAGAGCAGGCTGTATACGGTATCCGTTTCGGATAAGACCGGCTGGCGGGTGGTGGGGGTCACGCAGCTTTCCGAGCTGATGAAAAATAAGAAAGAAATGCAGGGTACTTATGTGCTTATGGCAGTTCTTCTTCTGGGTGCGGCCATGGTCCTTTCCATGTTTTTTGCAACGGCGATCACCCGGCCGATCAAGGAACTGAGGGATTCCATGAAAGAAGTGGAGAAGGGAAATTTGGATAATGTGAATGTGGCGGTCAGTTCCCAAACGGAGATTGGGAGCCTGGAAAATTCCTTTAACCTTATGACATCACAGATCAGGCAGTTGATGGAACAGAATATTTATGAGCAGGAGCAAAAAAGACAAAGTGAGTTAAAAGCGCTTCGCAGCCAGATCAACCCCCACTTTTTGTATAACACGCTGGATTCCATTATCTGGATGGCGGAAGGCGGAAAAAATAAAGAGGTGGTGCGGATGACGGCGGCTCTTGCAAGGCTCCTTCGGCAAAGCATCAGCAATGACAATGAACTGATATCCATCGAGAAGGAAATTGATTATGCGGGGAGCTATCTGACGATCCAAAAGATGCGCTACCGGGATAAATTAGAATATGAGATTGAAGTGGATGAAGAGATCAAGCACAAGGAGATCATTAACCTGATCCTCCAGCCGTTAGTGGAAAATGCAATCTACCACGGCATTAAATACAGAGGATCAAAAGGGCTTGTTAGGATTACCGGCCGTGGGGAAGGGGATAAGATCATCCTTACGGTATCGGACAATGGGATTGGGATGGACGAAACGGCCCTTGAGGAGATCTTTGACAGATCCAAAGCAAGAGAAGGCAATAACGGGGTTGGGGTCTACAACGTGCAGACCCGTATCCAATTGTATTACGGCACTGAGTATGGCCTTCATTTTGAAAGCAGATTAGGGGAAGGCACGCAGGTAACGGTCACCATCCCGAAACATTGCAGGGAGGAGGGCAGGGCGGAACATGAACAGGCGTAAATGGAGAATATTACTGTGGTCCGTCTGCGGGCTGGCGGCAGCCTTTTTCGGCTTTCTGTATTTTTGCCAGGATAGCGGCGGAGAGCAAAAGCGCCATATTATCTTTATCTCCAAGGTGATAGACGAGGAGAACGACTTCTGGAAGCTTTTGATCGACGGAGTGAAAATGGCTGCGGCGGAAAATAAAATAGAACTGTCTGTGGTGGGCATGGAAAATGAGGATAATTATGAAGGGCAGCATGAGCTGATCCAGTGGGCGATAGGGCAAAAGCCGGATGCCATCCTTCTTTGCCCTTCCCGCTATACAGAGACCGCGCCCTATGCAAAGAAGGTGGTAGAGCAGGGCATACCGCTGGTCCTGGTGGATTCCGACTTAAATGAAGAAATTGCGGATGCCATGGTGGCCACCGACAATGTAAGGCTTGGGGAAGTGGAAGGAAGCTTTATGAAGCAGTTTGTGAAGGAAGATTCCTGTATTGTGATCGTGGGCCACGTGAAGGATTCCTCCACCGCGATGGAGCGGGAGTTAGGGGTCAGGAAAGGGCTTGCGGAGCATGAGGATAAGATTGCCGACGTGGTGTTCTGCAATTCCGATTACGACAAGGCTTATGACCTGATGATGGAACTTCTTGGCAAATATCCCAAGATTGACTTGGTAGCCGGCCTTAACGAATATTCTGCGGTGGGGGCGGCAAGGGCCATCAAGGATATGCAGCTGCAGGATCAGATCAGGGTAGTAGGCATCGACAGTTCCTTAGAGGAAATCCAAATGCTGGAAGAAGGTATTTTTGAAGGAATCGTAATACAGAACCCGTTTAAAATGGGATATCTTGGTGTGGAAGAGGCCGTAAAGATATGGAATAAAGAAAAGCCTTCCGGTAAGGTGGATTCCGGGTGCGAGCTGATCACCAAGGACAGTGTGTATACGGAGGAAAACCAAAAACTCCTGTTCCCCTTCAGGGAAGGATAGAAAAGAAAGGACGGGCAGAAAATGCTGCAGGGTATTGAAGGCATATTTCAGGATATGCAGATCATGATGAAAAAACTAAAGAAAGCCACTTATGAAAAAAATATGAATGCGTTTCTTGAGGAAAACAGACATTATTTTGATGAAATGGCGTTTTATGTGGCAGGCGCAGAGGATAAGGAAAAAGCCGCAGGGGAGATCGCAAAGGACTTTGCGGACAAGGTAGAACAAAAAAATACGGTAAAAGGCAGGATAAACGGCAGGCTGCAGGCGGACATGAATTTTTTTATGATCTATTATGTGTTCCCGGCGGTTTTAATGGCGGATGAGGTCAACGGGAAGCTGACGGCGGATGCCATCTGCCGGGAATGGGGAGCGCGTTTTAAGGACAGCAAGATCGGTTATGCGGATTATGACACCATTTATGGCGGATTCCGGGAAAAAATATTCGGGATTTTTTGAAGATCCTTCCGGTAAAGGGTGGCATTCTGCCCATAAAAACGCTTAAAAGAAGCGGAAAAATGTTCAATGCAGGAATAGCCCGTATCCTCGGCAATCTGCGTGATAGAAAGGGCCGGGTCTTTCAGCAGGATGGCGGCAGCGGACATCCTGGCCGTTGTCTTTTTTTGCAGAAAAGTCTGGCCGTAGTGCTCTTTTAAGAGACGTTCCGTCTGGCGAGTGGAAAGCCCAAGCCGGGCGGAGAGCTTTTCCAGGGTCAGGGTCTTATATTCATATAAAAAGCTTTCTTCAATGATCAGGTATTTATTGTCGATCAGGTTCGGGGTGTCTATATAGGCAGCAGGCGCACTCTGGCCTTCATAATTGCGCACCAGCTTGATGATCAGCTGTTTCAGCAGAATCTCCGCAAGGATGGAATAGCCGGTATAATGATGTTCTAATTCAAAAAAGAGCTGCTTCATCAGGGGGTAGATTTCCTGGGTATCCTGGCCAAACCAGAAGTTTTTTGAAAGGAAGCTTTTGGCAAGATCCTTTTCGGCGCTGGGGCCATGGGAGGAACCTCGTCCGGTCTTTAAGTAAATGCAGTATTCGCACATGGGATCTACCGGATCCGGCATCTGGGAATGTTCGATAAACGGACCGGTGACGAACAGTGTGTTTGGCACGACTTCGTAAGAAGCGCCGCCAATGACCGCTTTTCCATAGCCAATGGGGATATAGTGGATCTCGTAACTGTTTTTGCTGTGGCTGTGCTGGGGGATAGAACGTTCAAAGCGCTCAAGGACAATATTGGAAACCCGGAAATCGTGTTCTCCTAAGGAAAAATGCAGATTAAAATGGTCAAGTCTGGTCAGCATGAAAATTTCTCCCCTTTCTGTATGTTCTACTATAGGACGAAGCGGGAAAGTTTGCAAGCGATATTCGCCAATGCGACATAAAAATAATAAAAATGTCAAATAAGGCTCTTACATTTTTTAGTGGAAACAGTATAATAAAATCATGAAACAGGGAAATGCAATAAAACAAAATAATGAATCAGGAGGAAAAGAACATGAGCAAGATGATGGGGGCGATCCTGCCCGGGAACAGTACGGTGGAATTAAAAGAATTTGATATCCCGAAGCCGGGTCATGGACAGGTTCTGGTGCAGACGAAAGCGACTACGATCTGCGGAAGCGATATCCGCTGCATTTACAGAGAACACACGGGAAAAGGCGCAGAGGGCTATATCCCGGGGATGATCGCGGGACATGAGCCCTGCGGCGTGATCGTGGAAGAAGGGGAAGGCTTAAAGCGTTTTAA
Organism: uncultured Lachnospiraceae bacterium; assembly: GCA_910587295.1. Lineage (GTDB taxonomy): Bacteria > Bacillota > Clostridia > Lachnospirales > Lachnospiraceae > Suilimivivens. Next base: position 27,191 of record CAJULP010000022.1, read on the forward strand.
AAAGGGTGACAGAGTCATCGTATATCATATTTCCGGCTGCGGCGTGTGCAACGACTGCAGGAGAGGTTATTATATCTCCTGTACCAGCCAGCACAGGCAGGCATATGGCTGGCAGAGGAACGGCGGAATGGCGCCTTACATACTGGCGGAGGAAAAGGACCTGATCGCGCTGCCGGATGAGCTTACTTATAAGGATGGCGCACAGGTAGCCTGCGGTTTTGGCACGGTTTATGAAGCCATTGAAAAAATCGGTGTATGCGGCAATGACGCGGTTCTGGTAACAGGGTTAGGACCGGTAGGGCTTGCGGCTTTGATGCTTGCTAAATGCATGGGAGCCAATAAGCTTATCGGTGTGGAGATGAACGATTACAGGATCGATCTTGCTAAAAAGTTAGGGCTTGTGGATCATGTGTTTAAGCCGGGAGAGAGCACCCTTGACGATATTTTAGCGGTGACAGGCCAAAAAGGCGTTGAACGCGCAATTGATGCAAGCGCAAATGACGCCGGACGCCAGCTTGCCATCAGGGCAACCAGGGAATGGGGCAAGATTGCCTTTGTAGGGGAAGGCGGAACCTGCAGCTTTAATCCCAGCCCGGATATCATACACGGCCAGAAGACCATATTTGGTTCCTGGGTGACCTCACTTTGGAAAATGGAAGAGCTGGTGGAACGTCTTGTCAGGTGGGGGATCCATCCGGAAGACCTTGTGACACATGAGTTCCCGCTTGAGAAGGCTGATGAAGCATATGCGCTGATGGCTGGCGGACAGTGTGGCAAGGTAGCGGTCACATTTGAATAAGAAGAAAGGTATGGTGGCAGATATGGAAGATAAGAATAACATTGCCGGGGTGGACCCGGCAGCCGTACCAAAGAAAAAATTATATACAGGGGAAGAAATGCCCGGGGTAGGACTTGGAACTTTTGGATCCGATAAATATTCGCCGGATCAGGTATCGGAGGCGGTATTTGGGGCAATTAAAAGTGGTTACCGTCTGATCGACTGTGCCTCCGTTTACCAGAATGAGGATAAGATCGGTCAGGTCCTTGACCGGATCTTTCGTGAGACGGATATTAAGAGGGAAGATCTGTTCATCACTTCCAAGGTGTGGAATGACATGCACAGGGAAGTGGAAAAGTCTTGTAAAAAGAGCCTTTCGGATTTGCGCCTTAATACGATAGACCTTTATTTTGTCCATTGGCCCTTCCCGAATTATCATGCGCCGGGGTGCGGCGGCGACTCCAGAAATCCGGATTCCAAGCCTTTTTCTTTGGATGAGTTCATGGATACCTGGAGGCAGTGTGAAAAGCTGGTGGATCAAGGCCTGGTGCGGTACATCGGGATGTCCAACATGACGATCCCCAAGTTAGAAGCGGTGCTGCCTTTATGCAGGATCAAGCCTGCGGCTCTTGAGATGGAATGTCATCCGGGCTTTCAGCAGCCGGAACTGTTTGATTATGCGGTATCTAAGGGGATTGTTCCCGTGGGGTATTGCCCCATCGGTTCTCCTTCAAGGCCGGAGCGCGACAGGACCAGTGAGGATGTGGCAGACACCCAGATGGAAGAGATTTTAGAGATTGCCCAAGACCATAACGTGCATCCTGCGATCGTGTGTTTGAAGTGGGCGGTACAAAGAGGTCAGGTTCCTATCCCGTTTTCGGTAAAGGAACCCCAGTATGTGAGCAATCTAAAATGCGCAACGGAAGATCCCTTGACAGAAGAAGAGATGGAGCGGATCAGGAAAGCGGATAAAAACTGCCGCCTGATCAAAGGCCAGGTCTTCCTTTGGGAAGGCGCCGGCGGATGGGAAGATCTGTGGGATGTTGACGGGCAGATCACTCAGCCCAAATAATAAATGTAATAATTAAATAGAAAGCAGTAAATTTTTAACCCTTTTCTGGAAGAAATTCAATTCCAAAAAGGGTTAATTATTTTTATAATTTAAGACAGTGGGAGTTAAAGCAAAGCTTTTTATTCGGCTTTGCTGGATACATCAGGATGAAGATAGGCGCATTGAAGGGCTTTTAAGTCGGAAGTCACCATAAGGCTTAAAACAATATTTCCTTCCTCACGGTACCAGATGTGGCCGGAATTGGTTGTTTGGCTTGTTTCATTGGGATTTTCGGCGTTAATGGATTCTTCCAGAAGCCCATAAAAATTGTACAGTTCCTGTTCGGCTTCGAAGGGGCAGGCAAACGCAATACTTTTCAAGCGGTTTTCTTCATCCAGCATATATTTGATCGTTCCCTGATGGTTTTCAAAGGCTTTGGGATAGGTATAACAAAGCCCGCCGTACACAGAAGCGTAGGTGGTATAATCGGAGCCTTCGTATTTTTGGATTTCTTCTATTGTGTTATCCCAGTTGATATCGGAAAAAGGTGAAGCCGGGGAAACAGAACTGTTTTGGCCGCAGCCGAACAAAGAAAAGGCCAGGATGGCGGCAGGCAATAATAGGGAAAGGTACCTTGGGTGTAATTGTTTCATGGAAGTTCTCCTTTTGATTCAGTATGTATGAGAAACAATGACATTATAAAGATATTTTTCCGTATTGACAAGCCATATTGGCAGAAAAAGATTTTAAAGTGATCGGGAGGTATGGAGTTGGAAAAGATGAAACAAAATCCAATTGTAAAGAAAATTGGTATCAACAGAATCGTATTATGCTGCGTCCTTGTGCTGATGTATGTGATCTTTAGCATATTTGGCAAAAATTTCGTGGGTATGCAGCGTATCATGAGTGCACTTAACTACGCATATTTTCTTGGCTTTTTGTCCTTAGGCGTGACCTTTGTCATTGCAACGGGCGGTATTGACTTTTCAATTGGGCCGGTGATGTTCTGTTCAGCCCTTGTCTCAGGCTATTGTCTGACCCATTATGGGGTGCCCATGGTGTTAAGCCTTATCATCAGTATTCTTGTGGGGCTTTTATTTGGTGTTTTCAATGGCTATTTTGTGGCTTACTGGACGGTGCCGCCGTTTATCATTTCCATGGCAAGCATGAACATTGCCAAAGGTCTTGCTTCGGTATTTACCAAGACCCAGTCCGTAAGCTGGCCCCAGTCGGCGGATGCAAACGGCTGGTACAGGAATTTCATCAAGGTGGGTAATTTCCCGGTGGGTCTTGTGATCTTTTTGGTATTTGCGGTCCTATGCTCCATACTGCTTAACCAGACGAAGGCAGGGCGCTACATATTAAGTCTTGGAAGCAATAAAGAAGCGGTAAGGCTTTCCGGCGTAAATGTGAAGAAATGGGAAATGCTTGCTTATATCATATGTGGCACGCTGGTAGGGATTGCGGCAATCTTCTATGTTGCGGCGTATACTACGGTCCAGCCAGGATATGGCGATCAGTATAATAATGAAGCGATCGCAGGCTGTGTAATGGGGGGGACTTCCATGGCAGGAGGCCTTGCATCCATAAGCGGAACGGTGATCGGCGTGTTTATCATCGCACTTTTGCAGGAAGGGATCTTAGCTCTTGGCTTTACAAAGGATTATCAGCTTATCATTACCGGTATCATTGTTATTGTAGCAGTTTATGCAGACGTTGTTACAAGGCGCAGAAAGAAGTAACGGGTTTTGAGAAGGAAAGATAATTAAGGATATGGAAAGGTAAGGTAAGGGAATGGGCGATACAATCTTAACAATGAAAGACATAGATAAATCTTTTCCGGGCGTACACGCACTTGACCATGTAAGCTTTGAGGTAAAAAAGGGTGAAGTACATGCGCTTATGGGGGAAAACGGTGCAGGAAAGTCTACTTTGATGAAGGTCTTGACAGGGATATATACCAAGGACTCCGGTACCATTACTTACGAAGGGAAAGAGGTGGAGTTCCACAATACAAGGGATGCCCAGGATGCCGGAATCGTGATCGTGCATCAGGAGTTAAATATGTTAGGGCATCTGACGGTGGCACAGAATATTTTCATAGGGCGGGAGTTTAAAAAAGGAATCTTCATTGACGATAAACGGATGAATGAGGAAGCCGCAAAGCTTTTTGAAAAACTCCACATTGATATAGACCCTATGGAGACCATGAGTAATTTGACGGTAGGGAAGCAGCAGATGTGTGAGATCGCAAAGGCGATTTCCCATAAGGCAAAGGTGATCGTTTTTGATGAACCTTCGGCGGCCCTTACGGAAGCGGAAATAGAAGAGCTGTTTAAGATCATCAAGGATCTGCGCAAGCAGCAGTTAGGGATCGTATACATATCCCACCGTATGGATGAGATCAAGGTGATCACTGACAGGGTGACGGTTATGCGTGACGGCAGTTATGTAGGAACCCTGGTCACGGCTGACTGTACGAAAGACGATATCATCAATATGATGGTAGGACGTGTTATTTATGAAGACCCCAAAACAGAAAGCACGGTGCCCAAGGATGCGCCGGTGGTCTTAAAAGTGGATCACTTAAATGCAGGAAGGATGGTCCAGGATGTAAGCTTTGAACTTCGTAAAGGAGAGATCTTAGGGTTCTCAGGGCTTATGGGAGCAGGCAGGACAGAGACAGCCAGGGCGATCTTTGGAGCGGATCCTAAGACTAGCGGGGATATCTATGTGAACGGCAGGAAAGTTGAGATCAATTCTCCCCAGGATGCCGTGAAATGTGGGATTGGTTATTTATCGGAAGACAGGAAGCGTTTTGGTATCGTAGTCCAGAAATCGGTTGCGGAAAACTCAACCATGGCAGCCTTGGAGAATTTTACCAAAGGTCTTTTTATCAATAAGAAAAAGGAAAAGAACACAGCCCAGGGATATGTGGATTCTCTTGCCACAAAGACGCCCAGCACCGAGCAGTTAGTGGTGAACCTTTCCGGCGGGAACCAGCAGAAGATCGTTATTGCAAAGTGGCTGGTCCGCAACTGTGATATCCTTATTTTTGACGAACCTACCAGAGGGATTGACGTAGGTGCAAAAAATGAGATTTATAAGTTGATGAACCGTCTGGCTGAGGAAGGGAAATCGATCATTATGATTTCCTCTGAAATGACGGAGATACTTAGGATGAGCGACCGTATTGTTGTTATGTGTGAAGGGAAAAAGACCGGGGAAGTTGATATTTCCGAAGCTTCACAGGAAACGATCATGAACCTGGCGACACGTGAGATTTAGGGGGGAGGATAGAAATGAGTAAAAATGTTATGAAAGCACCGGCACAAAAGAAGGCATCACCTTTTTCACGGCCGGGGAGCCAAAAGATCATCGTTTTTCTTGTGGTGATTGCGCTGTTTGCGTTTTTCAGCATATTAAGCCCTAATTTCCGTAAATACACCACAGTGCTCAGTATTATGGATTATTCTTACTACATAGCGCTTATGGCGATCGGGGTGACATTCCCGTTGATCACGGGAGGGGTAGACCTTTCCATAGGAACAGGGCTTATCTGTTATTCTTTGGCAGGCGGTTACCTGATCGTCCACTGCGGGTGGCCCACATGGGCAGGCATGCTGGTGGCAATCTTATTTGGGGTAGCAATCGGAACATTAAACGGTGTTCTAGTGTCCATTATGAACCTGCCGCCGTTTTTGGCGACTCTGTGTACCTGTATGATCACCAGAGGGTTAGGATCCATCTGTGCAAAAGCGTTTGGAATCTCCTGGCCTACCGGCGATGCGGAGGGAAGCTGGTTTCGGAACATTTTCAAGGTGACCATCGGGGATACCAAATATCCGTTAGGGTTTTTGTGGGTCATTTTGCTGGTGATCATCATGGCGTTTGTGCTTAACCATACGAAGGTAGGCAGATATACCATTGCGATCGGGAGTAACAAGGAAGCGACTCTTTTATCCGGTATCAATGTAAAGTTTTACCATATCATGGCATATGTGATCTCCGGTTTATTTGCAGGCCTTGCATCCATTGCTTATTCGGCGGTATTTTCAACGGTACAGCCGGGAACAGGAGCCGGCTTTGAGTTAGAGGCGATTGGCGGTGCGATCATCGGCGGGGTTTCCGCTTCCGGTGGTGCAGGGAGCATTGGCGGGTCACTGCTTGGTGTATTTGTCATCTGTCTGTTGAAAACGGGGCTTCCCTATATCAACCTTCAGGCGAACTGGCAGCAGATCATCACCGGTATGGTGCTGATCGGTGCGGTCATGGTGGACATCATCAAGAAAAAGAAGGCACAGACCGTGTAATAAAAAGAGGTATTTAGTCATTTCCATTGACAAAATATAAAGATAACCAAATATTTTTTAGGAGGAAAGAAAATGAAAAAGAAGATTTTATCAGTTGTATTGTGTACGGCTATGGTAACATCCATGCTGGTAGGGTGCGGCGGAAAAGAAAAAGAGTCCTCAGCACCGGCTGCAGATGACAGCACTTCCAAAACGATAGCGGAATCAACTCCCGCAGAGGATTCTTCAAGTGAGGAAACACCTGCAGGGGAAAGCGCAGGCGGCGATTTCAAGTTTGAAATTATCGTAAAGAGCTACCAGTCATCTTACTGGCAGGCAGCCGTTACCGGCGTTAACCAGGCAGCGGAAGAATTAGGCGTTACCGTATCCTGTACAGGACCTAACGCAGAATCTGACATTGCAGATCAGGTAAATATGTTGAACAGTGCGATCAACAACGCACCCGACGGGATCGGCCTTGCAGCTTGTGATCAGGATGCATGCCTTGACGCATTGCAGGTAGCTATGGATAAAGGTATTCCGGTAGTATGTTTTGACTCCGGTATCCCGAAAGCTCCCGCAGGTTCTGTACTTTCCACCATTGCAACTGACAACTATGGTGCAGGCGCAACAGCGGCAGATAATCTTTATGCAGCTTTGAAAGAGAAGATCGCAGGCGCAACAGCACCGGTAAGGGTCGGTGAAGTGAACCAGGAAGCAACATCAGAATCCATTACAAGCCGCGGCCTTGGATTTATTGACAAGTTCAGTGAGCTTGCAACGGCAGACGGAAAGAAAGTTGCGGTTGTCGGAAATGAATATTATGTAAATAACTGTAAAGATGCAGGCGATGAAGCGTCAGCAGATATCATTATTGAAGTAGCGGTTCCCGCACAGACGACCGTTGAGCTTTGCGCAACAGAAGCTTCTGTTATTTTGAATAAGGCAGACACCATTGGTATGTTTGGTTCTAACCAGGTTGCAGCAGAAGGTATCCTTACTGCAAACGGCAACTTAGGCGTTTTGGGAAGCGATGCGGCGGCAGGCGACATCCTTGCGGCAGGTTTTGACGCAGGTTCCGTAATCAAGGGCGCGATCAAAGACGGTACAATGTTTGGTGCGGTTACGCAGTCACCTTTGGCAATGGGTATCAAGACAGTTGAAACCTTAAATGCAATCGCAAGCGGCGAAACAGTAAGCGATATTCCTACCGATGGTTATTGGTACGACAGCACAAATATGGAAGATGATTCCATCGCTCCGAACCTTTATGACTAATTAGCGGACGCTAAGAAAGATTTATCAGAAACTGTCAATTGTGTTGTGTAGTAGTAAAATTAATTTGGTTATCAGAGAAAGGAACGGGAATGCCTCGTTCCTTTCTAACTAATCCGGAAGGAAAACAGTTTTATCTTAAAACTGTTTTAAGATCAGTGTTTCATCTGGAGCTGGTATTGTTTGGGTGTTGTATGCTTATACCGCTTAAACATTTTGATGAAGTAACTGCAGTCGTTGAAGCCGCAGTCGTAGGCAATGGAAGTGATAGGGGAATCCGTTGTGCATAAAAGCCCGCAGGCCCGTTCAATACGGTAATAGTTGATATAGTCGGTAGGCGTCCTATGGGCAAATGCCTGAAAATACCTGCAAAAGTATTTGGGCGACATGCCGGAGATCTGGGACAACTGTTTTAAGGTGATCTCTGAAAAATAGTGGTTTTCTATATATTCAAAAACGGGCTTTAACTGGTTGGAATGGCGGAAAGGAATTGCCGGTAAGGGTGTGCTTTCCCCCAAATGTTTTTCCCCGATGATAAGACCGAAAAGAGAAAGCAGCGCACCTACGGCCATCAGTTCATGGCCCGGATTGTCAGTTGCCATGGCGTCAAAAGCCTGGCTGACTGCCGCACACAAGCAGGGGGATTCTAAGGTGATCAGTGCAGGGGCAGGGATTTCCTGATGTTTTATTCTTTTCAGATGCTGGCGGCAGGTATCCGAACGCAGAAAAAGAATATCAAGGTCAAAGACGATGCATTCATAAACGCAGTCATTTGGCATTCCCCCATGTAAAGCGCCGCCCGGGATCAGGAGGCTTTCCCCAGGGTTTGCGGGGACTTCAATGCCTGAGAGCATCAGACGGAAGGTTCCGCTTAGGATTTTGACGATCTCAAATTCCTTATGCCAATGGAAAGGCATTTCATACCGGGGATGGTTTTCATCTACGTGATAAAATGCGATGGGAAATTCCTTTGTTCCATGTATTTGTTTTTCATTGTAATCCAGATAAAGCATGGCGTTCTCCTTGGTGTGAAGACAGAAAGTGAATATTGTTATATTTTAAGCTATTATATCACAATGCGTTTTGGGAAACGAGTGATATTATTATATTAATAGCATTGATTTTATTTAAGGAGGTAAAAGAAAATGGCAGAAAACAGAATGATTGGGGATTATCCGGTAATAGGTATCAGGCCTACCATTGACGGAAGAAGAGGGTATTTGAAGGTAAGGGAATCGCTGGAAGAGCAGACCATGAATATGGCAAAATCCGCAGCGAAGCTTTTTGCTGAAAACCTGAAATATTCCAATGGTGAGCCTGTGAAAGTGGTGATTGCGGATACTACCATCGGCCGTGTGGGGGAAACAGCGGCATGTGCGGAAAAATTTAAAAAAGAAGGGGTTTCCATTACCCTTACCGTGACACCCTGCTGGTGCTATGGCGCAGAGACCATGGATATGGATCCCCTGACGATCAAAGGGGTATGGGGCTTTAACGGAACGGAAAGGCCGGGTGCGGTTTATCTTGCAAGCGTCCTTGCTACCCATGCACAAAAAGGACTTCCCGCATTTGGAATCTACGGACATGACGTACAGAATGCGGACGCAACGGATATTCCTGAGGATGTGAAAGAAAAGCTCCTGCGCTTTGGCCGCGCGGCAGTGGCAGCGGCTACCATGAGAGGGAAATCTTACCTGCAGATCGGTTCTATCTGTATGGGAATCGGCGGTTCCATCATCGAACCTGCGTTTATCGAAGAATACCTTGGTATGCGTGTGGAATCCGTAGACGAAGTGGAGATCATCCGCCGCATGACAGAAGAAATTTACGATAAGGCAGAATTTGAAAAAGCTCTTGCATGGACAAAGGAAAAATGCAAGGAAGGATTTGACAAGAATCCGGAAGCAGTGCAGAAGTCTGCGGAAGAAAAGGAAAAAGACTGGGAATTTGTAGTTAAGATGATGATCATCATCAAGGATTTGATGAACGGGAATCCGAACCTGCCGGAAGGAAGGGAAGAGGAAATGGTCGGACATAACGCCATTGCGGCAGGCTTCCAGGGCCAGAGACAGTGGACAGACTTTTATCCCAACTGTGACTTCCCTGAGGCATTGCTCAACACTTCCTTTGACTGGAACGGGGCAAGGGAGCCTTACGTACTGGCAACGGAAAATGACGTGTTAAACGGCCTTGGCATGATGTTTATGAAGCTGCTTACCAACCGTGCACAGATTTTTGCGGACGTGCGTACCTATTGGAGCCCGGAGGCAGTTAAGAAAGCGACCGGTTATGATTTAGAGGGCGTTGCAAAGGATGCAGGCGGATTTATCCATCTGATCAACTCCGGTGCGGCATGTCTGGATGCCTGTGGACAGGCAAAGGATGAAAACGGCAATGGCGTGATGAAGCCCTGGTATGAAGTAACGAAGGAAGATCAGGAAGCGATCCTTAAGGCCACCACATGGAATGCGGCAGATTTCGGCTATTTCAGGGGCGGCGGTTTCTCCTCCCGTTTTGTAACGGAAGCGGAAATGCCGGTGACCATGATCCGTCTGAACCTTGTAAAAGGCCTGGGACCTATGCTGCAGATTGCAGAAGGCTGGACCGTGAAACTGCCTGAGGAAGTGACAGACGTTCTTTGGAAGAGGACAGACTATACATGGCCTTGTACCTGGTTTGCACCCAGAACCACAGGTGAGGGCGCATTTAAGACGGCATATGACGTGATGAACAACTGGGGAGCAAACCACGGTGCAATCAGCTATGGGCATATCGGAGCAGACCTGATCACTATGTGTTCTATGCTGCGTATCCCTGTTGCAATGCACAACGTGCCGGAAGAAAAGATCTTCAGGCCTGCGGCATGGAATGCTTTTGGAATGGATAAGGAAGGGCAGGACTACAGGGCTTGCCAGACCTATGGACCGCTTTACAAATAAAAGCAGGAGGGCAAGATGGAAGAAGCCAGAAAAGAAACCAGGGTTCTTGCCATAGACTTTGGCGCGTCCAGCGGCAGGGTCATGCTGGGAACCTATGACGGGAATAAGATTACAGCCGAAGAGATCCATCGTTTTTCCAACGATCCGGTGATCGTGAACGGAACCATGTATTGGGATGTGCTCCGGTTATTCCATGAGATTAAGCAGGGGCTTATCAAGGCAAAGGCTTATGGCGGTGCGGACAGCATTGGAGTGGATACCTGGGGAGTTGATTTCGGACTTTTGGATGAAGATGGTTATCTTTTGGAAAATCCGGTGCATTACCGGGATAAACGGACGGAAGGAATCTTGGAGAAAGGTTTTTCGCTTATCCCGAGGGAACACTTTTACGAGATTACCGGAAATCAGTTTATGGAGATCAATACGGCCTTCCAGCTTTTAGCTTTAAAAGAGCAGCGCCCGGAGTTACTTGACCGGGCTGCCTGCCTTTTGCTTATGCCTGACTTATTTAATTATTTTCTGTCAGGGGTAAAGAAAAGCGAGAGGTCTATCGTATCCACTACCCAGATGAGCAATCCAAATGAGCCTGGCTGGGTATGGGAAGTTGCCGACAAGTTTGGCATACCAGAGAAGATCTTAACGCAGGTGGTGCCTACAGGAACCTTGCTTGGACCAATCCAGGAGGAACTTCAGGAAGAACTTGGGATAGGCCCTATAGACGTGATCGCGGTTGCAGGGCATGACACCCAGTGCGCATTGACTGCCGTGCCTTCCAAGGAAGATGATTTTATCTTTGTGAGCTGCGGAACCTGGTCATTATTTGGAACGGAACTTGCGGAACCTGTATTGACCAGACAGTCTCAGGAGTTGAATATCACAAATGAGACGGGAACGGATGGCAAGACCTCATTCCTAAAAAATATCATTGGTTTGTGGCTGGTGCAGGAGAGCAGGCGGCAATGGATCAGGGAAGGGAAAGAGTTTAGTTTTTCCGAGCTGGAAAAATTAGCCCAGGAAGCGGAACCGTTCAGGAGTTTTATCGACCCTGACGCACCGGAATTTGCGCCGGCCGGGAATGTGCCAAGGCGGATTCGGGAGTATTGCGCGCGCACCGGGCAGAAGGTTCCGGAAACGGAAGGGGAAATCGTGCGTTGCATCAATGAAAGCCTTGCCTTAAAATACCGCTATGCTTTGGAAGAAATCAAGGCATGTACCGGTAAGGAATATCATGCGATCCACATGGTGGGCGGCGGGATCAAGAGTGAACTTCTTTGCAGGTTCACGGCGCATGCCAGCAAGATCCCCGTGATCGCAGGACCGGTGGAAGCTACGGTGTTTGGGAATATTGCAATCCAGCTTATGGCGAAAGGGATTGTTAAAGATCTTAAGGAAGCAAGGAAGGTAATTGCAAATTCAGAAGCGACAGTCACCTATGAACCGGAAAATGGCGGTAAATGGGATGAAGCTTATGAGTTTTATAAGAAGGAGATTTTAGGGAAGTAGTTAAAAAAATGGGAAAGAATCCTTTTGTTAATGGATTCTTTCCCGTTTTTACAGTAACGGTTCAAAGCGGAGGTGATTACAGACATTGATATTCTGGAGCATAAAAACGGACGTGTAAGCCGGAAAATGCAGTTTTTTTTAAAGCACTGGATAGTGATGTAAAGAAACCCCATGAAAATCTCAGCGTTTGCATTATTCTTTGTAAGAGCAAGTACAAGAATAGTATCTAATTTGGGTATATTATATTATAATAATAAAGAGTCTGTCTTAGGAGGGGATGTGAAGAAGACAGGTACGACAAGGAGGATAGGATGAAAAAGCAGACAAAAGAAAAACTGGCATTGGAGATCATAGAAAGGCTTAAGGCGGAATACCCGGATGCGGAGTGTACGCTGGATTATAATCAGGCATGGAAGCTTTTGGTAAGCGTTCGTCTGGCGGCCCAGTGTACGGATGCCAGGGTCAATGTGGTGGTGGAAGGTCTTTACGCAAAGTTCCCGGATGTGGAGGCTTTGGCGGCAGCGGAGGTTTCTGAGATTGAGGAGATTGTAAAGCCCTGCGGGTTAGGGCACAGCAAGGCGCGGGACATCAGCGCCTGCATGAAAATACTGAAAGAAAAATATGACGGGAATGTTCCGGATGACTTTGACGCTCTGCTTAAATTGCCGGGAGTGGGCAGGAAAAGCGCAAACCTGATCATGGGGGATGTGTTCGGGAAGCCGGCCATTGTGACGGACACTCACTGTATCCGGCTGGTAAACCGTATGGGGCTGGTGGATGGCATTAAGGATCCGAAAAAGGTGGAGATGGAGCTGTGGAAGATCATACCGCCGGAAGAAGGAAACGATTTCTGTCACCGGCTGGTAAACCATGGAAGAGAAGTGTGTACGGCAAGGACAAAGCCCTATTGTGAAAGGTGCTGCTTACAGGATATCTGTAAGAAGGCCGGCGTTTGATTTGGCAGGTGTAGAGAAAACGGAGAGAAATACCCCTAATTTTTCTGCAAAAATCGGTAATACTTACGATAAGGTATGAAAAGAGTGCAGAAAGGTAAAAGATAGAAACATGGAGTCAATTTGGAACAGTACCGTAGAAATACCGCCAAGGAATGCATTGGAAGAGGATATTTCAGTCGAGGCCGTAGTGATCGGCGCAGGTATGGCAGGAATATTAACAGCTTATCTGCTCAAGGAAAACGGCGTTGGCACAGTGGTGTTAGAAGCGGACCGAATCGGGTCCGGGCAGACAGGGAACACCACGGCTAAAATTACCAGTCAGCATGGGCTTTGCTATGAGAAGATGATCGGGCAGATTGGGAAGAAAAAAGCATCCCTTTATGGGAGAGCCCATGAAGAAGCGATTTTGGAATATGAAAGGATTATTTCTAAGGAACATATCGCCTGCCATTTTCAAAAACTTCCCGCCTATCTTTATTCCGCCTGCCAGTGGCACCAGCTTGAAAAGGAAGCGCAGGCGGCACAGGCTATAGGGCTTCCTGCAAAATTTCTGGCGAAAGCAGACTGCCCGGTTCCTCATATAGGAGTGGTCCGCTTTGAGAATCAGGCCCAGTTTCATCCGCTGGAGTTTATAAAAGCTGTTTCAAGTGATTTGGAGATATATGAAAAAACAAAAGTGATATCGGTCAGGGGGAACAGGGTTCATACTGACCGGGGGAATGTCACTGCGGAGAATATCATTTTTGCATCCCATTATCCGTTTGTCAATGTGCCGGGATTCTTTTTTATAAGGCAGCATCAGGAAAGAAGCTGTGTGGCAGCCTTTGAAAATGCCGGAACGTTAAACGGCATGTATTACGGTATTGACGAAGGAAGTCTTTCACTGCGCAGCTTTGAAAACATGATCCTGGCAGGGGGAGGCTCTTACCGTACCGGGCAAAATGAAACAGGCGGCAAATATGATGGGATCAGGCAGCAAATGAAACGGTATTTTCCCGGTGCAAGGGAATTGGCTTTCTGGTCGGCGCAGGACTGTATGCCTCATGACCATTTGCCCATGATCGGAAATTTTTCCCTGTTTAGGCCTGCATGGTACGTGGAGACGGGATTCTGGAAATGGGGGATGACTTCCTCTATGCTTTCGGCAATGATCGTGAGGGATGAAATCTGTGGAATCGATAATCCTTATGAAAGGTTGTTTTCTCCGCAGAGGATACATCCTTTTGTGGCGGCTGGTGGGTTTGCGGGGGATCTGGCAGTAAGCGTCAGAGAGCTTACGAAAGGGATTTTTCCGCCCAAAAGTAAAGAAGGAAAAGTGCTCAGGTGTCCGCATATGGGGTGCAGGCTCTATTGGAATGAGGATGAACACAGTTGGGACTGCCCCTGCCACGGTTCCAGGTTTGGGGAGGATGGGAAGCTTGTGGACTGCCCGGCACAGACCGGCTTGCAAAAGTAGGAAAGGCGAATGGCTTGCAGAAAGATATTATTTTAGCAGGGAATTTCCAATTTGGAATTGCCTGCTTTTTTTTGATTGTGCAATATTAATAAAAAATATAAAATTTTGCAATATCTATTGACATATTGCACAGAAGTGATTATATTAAACTAAAGGAAAAAAGTTTAGGAAAATATTTTCCTGACAAAGGTACAGACGATGACGATTAAAGAAATAGCACAAATGTCAAATGTTTCAATTTCAACGGTTTCCAAGATCCTTAACGGAAAAGATCAGTCCATCAGTAAAGAGACAAGGGAAAAGGTCTTAAGGATCGCCAGGGAATACCATTATATCCCCTATGAGAGCGCCGCCGGCGTGTTCCAGTTTTTGATCGGGGTCATTGTGAAGGATACAAGAAAAGGGCGGATGCTGTTAGCGGGGATCAACCGTGGGGCAAGGAAACAGGGGTATGGTGTTTATTGCTGTGAATACGGTTCAGAAAAAGACAGTGAGAAAAAAGCGGTTTCCGCCATGTGTGCCCAGAATGTATCTATGGTCATCTGGCAGAGAAACAGCAGGGAAAGCATGGAATACCTGCCCCGCCTTGAGGAAAAGGGGATTACGGTTTTTTACTGTGATTTTCTTTTGGAGGCAGAGGGAGAACGGCAATTCACATTGGATTACGGAAGATATGGTTATGAGGCTGTTACATATTTGGCAGAGAGACAGCATAAAAGGATAGGCTGTCTCGTCCAGACGGAAAACGAGAAATCAAGCCGGTTTGTGAAAGGTTTTTACCGGTGTTTATATGATCTGGGGCTTGAAAGCAGAGCTGATTTTGTGATGGAGTGGAACAGCTTAAAGGCATTTTCCGACATTGCTCTTTATGGGATAACGGCGCTTGTGTGTCTGGAAGAGGAGATTGCTGCGGATGTGTACCGCAAGGCGGCGGACAGCGGTTATAAGATCCCGAAAGATTTGTCCATTTTGACGATCACGGAATGCCGCGAGCAACGGGTGCTTTATCCCAGATTGACAGGGATTTATCTGCCTGTGGAAGAACTGGGAGAATATGCCTGCAGCCAGGTGATCGCCTATTGGGAAAAGTCGGAAAAGCCAGAGCAGGTAACAAAGATTGAAGTATTAGAGGGAGACAGCGCGGGAGAGGTTCCCGATCATATGGCAGGGAAGATCGTAGTAGTGGGAAGCATCAATATGGACTCGGTCATCAGTGTCAGGGATTTTCCGGAAGCAGGGCAGACCTGTATTGCACAAAAGCTCCATTCTTACGCCGGAGGAAAAGGGTTTAATCAGGCTGTGGGAGCGGCAAAACTAGGGGCAGACGTGGTTTTGGTGGGAAAGATTGGGCAGGATTATGAGGCGAAGGTTTTGCGCGATACCATGGCAGGCTACGGTTTGTGTACGGATGGTATATTTGAGTCTCCTGCAGGAGGAACAGGAAAAGCATATATCACTGTGGCGAAAAACGGTGAAAGCAATATTATTGTGTATGCCGGGGCAAACCGCCTGCTGACAGAAGATGATCTTTACAGCCATAAACAGCTTTTCCGGGGAGCGCAGTATTGCCTTTTGCAGTTGGAAACGCCGGCGGAAATTGTTGATTGTGCGGCCGGGCTGGCAAAAGAACAGGGGATCAAGACGATCTTAAAGCCCGCTGCCGTGGACGAAATCAGCGATTCACTTTTAGGGAAGATTGATATTTTTGTTCCGAACCGGAAGGAATTGTTCCATCTTTGTCCGGAAGGGGATGGGATTGAAGAAAAAGCAGAATCTATTTTAAAACGCGGTGTAAAAGAAGTGATCGTGACTTTGGACGAACATGGATGCATGTGGAAGAACCATGAACTGACGATGTATTTTCAGGCGGCGGAATTTGAAGCGGTGGATACCACGGGTGCGGCGGATGCGTTTATTGCGGCACTGGCAGTTTATCTGTCGGAAGGATTTTCCATGAAGCTGGCAATCCAGTACGCTACCTACGCGGCAGGTTTTTCCATCACACGGGATGGGGTCCAGTCGGCAATGGCAGACAGACTGACCATGGATGCTTATGCGGATAAGATTGCGGAAACCATTGCCTGTGGCACGGAAAATATCTACTAAACAGACAGGGAGCAGATAGGGGGCCGCTAAGGATCGGGAAGCGGCAGGCAGGTGTAAAAGAAAAGGACGGGGAAAATGGAAGGAAAGAAAAAGGAAATCAAGATTTTAGCGCCCTGTGGTATTTTAGGGTATGGATATCCGCCGCAGTCTTTCAGGAACGGCATGGCCATGGGACCGGATGCCATCGTGGTAGATGCCGGGAGCACGGATGCCGGACCTCATAAGCTTGGCGCGGGAACGGCCATCGTCAGCAGGCAGGCCTGTAAAAAGGATCTGGAGCTGATGATCACGGAAGGGGCGAAGGCAAAGATCCCTGTCATCATCGGTTCGGCAGGGGGAAGCGGCGGCCGTGTCCATGTGGAGTGGACGTGGGATATCATTAAGGAGATCTTAAAAGAACATGATCTGACAGAAATGAAGACAGTGGTCATATGGGCTGACATCGAGAAAGATGTAGTGGAAAAGAGGCTGGAAGAAGGGAAGGTCACACCCCTTGGAGCGGGAGTGAAGGAACTGACAAAGGAACGGTTAGCGGAAACTACGGGCATTGTGGCGCAGATGGGACATGAACCGGTGGTAAAGGCGCTTAAAGAGGGGTATCAACTTATCATCTGTGGAAGGGCATATGATCCGTCCCCCTTTGCCGCTGTGGCAATTTATCATGGACTGCCGCCGGCGTATGGATATCATGCAGGCAAAATACTGGAGTGTGCGGCGTTATGTGCCGTTCCGGGAACCACAAAGGATTGTATGATGGGAACCATAAGGGAAGATGGCTTTTGTATCGAACCCTTATCGGACGAACGCAAATGTACGGCACTGTCAGTAGCGGCCCATACGTTTTATGAAAAGGATCACCCCTATATCCTGCACGGTCCGGGATGCGTGTTGAATTTGGAGCAGTGCAGGTTTACGGAACAGGAGGGTGGCAAGGTATGGGTAAGCGGCAGCCGGATTGAGAACACGGAGCGCTACTACATAAAACTGGAAGGGGCAAGGCTTTCCGCATATCGGACTTTTGTTGTGGCGGGAGTCAGGGATCCTGTTTTTATATCCAGGATATCTGAGATCGAGGAAGCGGCAAAAGGTCAAGTGGAAGCTTATTATCAGGAAATACCAAAGGAAAATTATACCATTCATTTTATGAATTATGGGATTGACGGCGTGATGGGGGAATTGGAGCCGGCAAGAGGCGAGCTGCCCCATGAGGTGGGCATTGTATTTGAGGTACTGGCTGTTGACCAGGATACGGCAAATGCCGTTTGCGGCTCTCTGCGGTCATCGCTTTTGCACTATGGGTATGAAGGGCGCAAAGCGACAGCCGGCAATCTTGCATTCCCGTTTGCCCCCAGTGATATTGTATTCGGGCCGGTATATGAGTTTTCCGTATATCATTTGATGGAAGTGAAAGACGGGATGGAACAGTTTATTTTGGAAGATGTGACATTGGCAGCAAGTGAATGAGGTATATAAAATGGCGGAAAAAAGATTATATGACCTGGCGAAAGTGATCCGTTCAAAAAACAGCGGGCCGTTTTCCATCACATTGGACGCATTGTTTTCAGATGCAAAAGTCTATTATGGGATAAAGAAAAGCGGTGTGATAACGAGAGAGAAGATTGCGGAGATTTATCAATTAAAACCGCAGATGATCACGCAGTTGGTATTTTTTGATGCGGCCCTTGGCTTTAAGATCACTTTTGACCGGAAAATTTCTTCTGGCACATGTCTGGACACGGATGTGTATGGAGCACAGCAGCACGCCCCGCTGGGGGAATTGATGGTTCCTGTGGAGGATGAACCGGAAGATGGATGAGCGGATAAAGCAGATAGAAATGGTGGTGTCGGATTTAGATGATACCCTGGTACGTTCGGATAAGCGTATATCAGATGACACGAAACGGGTATTCGGGGAATGTGTCAAAAGAGGGATCCGTACCGCCTTTGCCACTGCAAGGCTGGCGGTAAGCACACTGTTGGAAGAACAGGAGTTAAAACCCAATATCCGCATTGTATCTAACGGCGGGATGGTATTAGAAGGCGGTAAAGTGGTCTTGTTTCATGCTATGGATGGAAAGGAATTAGGAAGATTTCTTCACCGTCTGATCCAGTTGAAAGCTCAGGGCATCTACGTAGGGTGCAGGGAGCAGGTTTATACAAACAGTGAAAGTTTTCGCTGTTCAAGGACATTAAAGCAGTCAGTTTATTGCGATTTGCAGGAGCCGCTTAAGGAGGAAGCGTGTCAGGTCTTTTTCCGCATAAGGGAGCGGGAAAAGGCGGAAGAATTACAAAAGGAGTTTTCTTTTTTCAGCTGGGTCTGTTATCGGGATGGCACATATGCGGTGATGGCTCCGGGCGTATCCAAAGCAAAGGCTCTTTTGGAGATAGCTTACAGGTATGGGATAAGTCCGGACAGGATAGCGGCATTTGGAGATGATGAAGGGGATCTTGAAATGCTGCAGGTCTGTGGAGTGGGCGTTGCCATGGGAAATGCTCTGCCTTATGTAAAGGCCGGTGCCGCATATGTGACAAAATCCAATGAAGAAGATGGAGTGGCATGGTTTATAGACAGATATATTTTGGGAAAAGGGGAGAAAAGGGATGGTCAAAATGATCATAACGGATCTTGATCAGACAATGCTAAGGAATGATGGCAGTATATCAGATTATACAAAAGATATATTGGCTGAATGTAAAAAGCGGGAGATCCTGCTGGGGGTTGCCACGGCGCGCTCAATGGTAAATGCAGTGCATTTGCAAGAGCTATTGGGAGCGGAGGTGTTGATCTGTTCTAATGGCAGCAGGGTCATGTACGAAGGGAAACTGATAGACAGCGTCTTGCTTGACGCGGATACGGTCTGTGCCCTGACGGACGGTCTGCAAAAACTGGCATCTATGGAAGAGATCCTTATGGAAGGGGAGGATCAGGTATATATCAATACTTACCGGTTCAAACCGCCGCATCCTTACGCAAAAGCGCATCACACAGACTTTGTGGGCGGTATGAACAAAGCGGCTTTCCAGGTTTTTGCGGGGATTGGAAATAAAGAGGAAGCGCAGAGCATCAGGAAGCGTTTTCCTGACTGCCGCTGCCTGAATTACCGGGATAGCAGCCGGTATGCGTTTATGGCAAAAGAGGTGTCAAAAAAGAACGCACTGCTGCGGACGGCCGAAAAACTGAAAATTCCCATATCGGAAGTGGCGGCATTCGGGGATGATGAAGGGGATATAGAAATGCTTCGTGCCTGTGGGATGGGGATAGCCATGGGGAATGCGCTGGAATGTGTAAAAGAAGTTTCCTTTGCCGTAACTAAGACCAATGAGGAAGACGGGGCTGCGTGGTTTATAGAACACCATATTTTATAAAGATAGGAGAAGGTATGCTAAAAAAGATAAAGAGAGATAAAGTATTATATTTGATGCTGGCGCCGGGGTTTTTATATTTTTTGCTGTTCCACGTGTGGCCGATTTTTGAGATGAAGCTGGCTTTTTATGATTACAGGATCATGGGGGATGATATTTTCGTAGGGTGGAAGCATTTTAAGACATTGTTTTCCACGCCGGCCTTTTTCGGGATCATTAAAAATACGCTGGTCATCAGCTTTATGAAGATCGTTCTGTTTTTCCCGTTTCCGGTAGCCTTTGCGCTGGCTTTAAATGAGATGCGGGCAAGGCGTTTCAGGAAAACGGTACAGGTTGTTTCTTACCTGCCCCACTTTTTGTCATGGGTTGTCATTGCGGGGATCTGGTATGAATTTCTTTCGCCTTCCAACGGTCTTGTCATGGACATTGCAGCCTTTTTTGGCGGGGAAAGGAAGAATCTTTTGACAGATAAGAACAGTATTTTGTGGGTACTTTTTGCTTCCAGTACATGGAGGAGTATGGGCTGGGATTCCATAATCTATCTGTCGGCTATCCTTGGGATTGATACGGCATTGTATGAGGCTGCCAAAATGGATGGCGCAAGCCGGTGGAAGACCATATGTTACATTATCTTGCCGGCATTGGCAGGACCCATGGTAACGGTATTGATCTTAAATGTGGGTTTTGTTATGAGCGCCGGGTATGACCAGATTTTAAACTTCAGCAACGATGCAGTGCTTAGCAGGGTCGACATTCTGGACACTTATGTATACAGGATCGGTCTGCTTCAGGGGCAGTATTCCTTTGCCACTGCGGCAAATTTGTTTAAGGGCGTGATCGGAACGGCGATGATCCTGCTTACTCACTTCACGTCAAAGAAACTGACAGGAAAAGGTGCATGGTAAGGAGGGCATATGAACAAAAAAAAGAAAAAATTTCATTTATCAGATCTGATCCTGAACTTGGCGATGCTCCTTGTTGCGTTGACTATGCTGATACCTATTCTGAATTTGCTGGCAAAGTCAATATCGACGCCGGCGTCGGTTCCTTATATGAAAGGCTATCAGATCTGGCCAAGCGGTTTTGATCTGATCAATTACGAGATCATTTTCAGTAACCAGGTGGTGTGGACCGCACTTAAAAATTCACTGTTTATCACTGTGGTTGGGGTATTGGTCAATGTGCTGGTGACAACGATGATGGCATATGCGCTGACCAGGCCAGGCTTGGTCGGTAAAAAGGCGATTATGGTTTTTCTGATCATTATGATGATTTTTGAGCCGGGTATCATTCAGGAATATTTTGTGATGAAGGATCTGCATCTTCTGGACAACCTGTGGTCTATGGTATTATACCGGTCGGTCAGTGTATATAATGTTATCCTTTTGATGCGGTTTTTCCAGGAAACGCCTGAGGCCCTTTTGGATGCGGCCAAAATAGACGGGGCAGGCCATATCAGGGTGCTGTTTTCCATATTTTTACCGCTGAATAAAATACCGATCCTGACGATCGGAATGTTTTATGCGGTATATCGATGGAATGAATTTTTCCACAGCAGTATTTTCCTTTCATCAAGGGGGAATACGGTACTGCAGGTATTTTTACGGCAGTTTGTTGTGGAAGGGGATACGACAGCGCTTTCAGCGCTGGGAACGCTGGACTTAAGTTCCATTAACATGAGCGCGCTGCGGGCTTCCACTATTATTGTTACTATGGTGCCTATATTGGTGCTGTATCCGTTTATCCTGAAATATTATACCAGCGGCGTCATGGTAGGGGCTGTGAAAGAGTGAGCTTGTTGATGTGCGGTAGGGCGGCTGCCTGCGAAAAGGCGGCAGGGCTTTTACATAGCAGTAAAAAGGTAATGCCGTTCCAATGGATCGGCAGCGAAGAAGGAGGAATATGCATATGAAGAAAAAGTTGATTTCACTGTTAATGGCAGGGGCGTTGGCGGCAGGTCTGCTGGCTGGCTGCGGCGGAAAGGATGCCCAGGGCGGTAAGGAAGCGGAAACGCCTAAGCAGGAGGAAGCTGCGAAGCCTGCACAAGAAGAGCAGCAAGAACCTGCACAAGAAGAGCAGACAAGCGGAGAAAAAGAAACGTTAAGGCTTGTGATCAAAGATGTAAGCCCGGAAGATCCTGTATATCAGGAATGGCTGGAGAAGTTTAATGCTGAATTGGATGTGGCAGGGATTGGTGC
This sequence comes from uncultured Lachnospiraceae bacterium, assembly GCA_910587295.1. GTDB lineage: Bacteria > Bacillota > Clostridia > Lachnospirales > Lachnospiraceae > Suilimivivens. The sequence goes on from CAJULP010000022.1 coordinate 49,108, forward strand.
GCAGGTAGAATTGGTTTCCATGCAAAGCGGCACCTATTCGGAAAATCTGGCGCTGCTGCTTAACAGCGGTGACATTCCTGACATCATTTATTTCCAGGGGGGAGATGAAGAATTTGCATTAAATCAGAACATTTTGGAAGATCTGACACCTTATATCCAGGGGTCTACTTATATTAAGGGAATGATCGACCAGCGCGCTTATATCCAGACCAGACAAAAAAATTATCCTTACCTGCTTTATTTGTCCGTAATGAGCACTAAAGTGCCTGTTATCAGGACTGATGTGTTTGATAAGTGCGCAGTTAAGGATGCTTTCCTGGCAGATCCTTCGGTAGAAAACTATCATCAATTAATGAAGGAAGCAAAAGAGCAGGGCGGCTATTTAGCAGGATATACGGTGGCCGGCGATCTGGCGGAAATCAATAACGTGTTTGACCAGGCGTTTGGCCTTAGTACCACATGGGTAAAGCAGGATGCAGGTTATGTGTATGGACGTGTCAGCGACGCTTACCTGGAGGAATTAAAATTTTACGCACAGCTTTATAGCGAAGGTCTGTTAGATAATGAGTATGCTTCCAATAACTGGGAGGATAAAGAAAACAAATTCTTTGGCGACGGTGCGGCGATCGTTTCAGGAACACAGGGAGCAGTTGTTGACAGCTATAATACCAAGCAGAAGAAGGCCAACGGAGACGGGGCAGTATTGACGGTACTTCCTCCCGCAAAAGGCGTTGCGCAAGGGTATACGCCGATTGATGTCAGCAAGGAATCCAGAGGCTTTGCGATCAGCGCACTGTCCGAGCACAAGGATCTGGCGTTTGCGGTATTGGAATATGCGGCAAGTCCGGAAGGAAGGGTTTTGGATCTTCTTGGTTTTGAGGGAACACATTATGTCCTGGATGGAAACGGTAAATTTGAGTTACAGGAAGCACATGATAACTGGTATAGCGTGATCTGGGGGCTTACAGATAACCTGGATATGGATCAGATGAGCGAAAATACGCCATATATCAGTGAACCGGGCGAAAAATCTTTGGAGATGTTCCTGCAGTATTCAAGCAATGACAATGCGGTAGTAATCCCTTCTGACTATGCAGTGGCATGGGATGCATGTACATCCGTATATAAAGAGTTCTCAGCGGATTTTGTGATGGGCAATAAAACGGAAGCTGACTGGGATGCCTATGTGGAAGCGTGGAATAACGCAGGCGGCGCTCAGGTAACGGAATATATCAATACAGTGCTGGAGTAGAAGAATATGATAAAAAGAGAAGATCTAATACAGAACAGGGAACTGGCCTTGAATAAGGCAAAAGGGTCGCTTTGCGGCCTGGCAATTGGCGATTCTTTCGGGGATGCGGCAAGGAAACCGGATTTTCAGAGGGATTACGGGATTACGACTGATTTTCAAAAAGGGGCAAGCTGGAGTACGGATGATACGGAATTTGCCCTGCTTACGGCACTTAACCTGATCCAAAGCGGCGGTAATTTTACCAGTGATGACGTGGTGGCGTTATGGCTAGAACATGTAGCTACGGAAGATGAGTTAAGGCGGGGCGGTGTCAGTGAAGTGGAGGCTTGCAACAATTTAAGGCGGGGGTTAAGGCCCCCGGAATCCGGAAGGTTTAACCCGTATCATATGAGTGACGGCGCAGCCATGCGCAGCGGTCCGATCGGGATCGCGTGTGCGGGAGACCCGGAGAGGGCAGCACATCTTGCCATGGTAGATGCGTCCATCAGCCATGACGGTGATGGGATATGGGGAGCGCAGGCAGTGTCGGTGGCAGTTTCCCTGGCTATGGTAGATGCGGATATGGATGAGATTCTGCAGGCCGTATTAAAGACAGCACCGGAAAATTCATGGTTCCATGCGGCGTTGGAACGTGCGTTTTCTATTGTGGACCAGGCTTGCGGGAAGGTGGCGGATGCATGGATGCCGCTGCACGACCAGTTATTTTCCACACACCGTTCCACAGTGGCGGAGGCATTGCCGGAAGTATTCGGATGCCTGAAGCTTGTGCATTCTGATTTTAAGTCCGGTTTGATCCTGGCAGCTAACTTTGGCCGGGATGCGGATACGATCGGAGCGGTGGCAGGCGCAGTGCTAGGGGCAAGATATGGGGCAGACAGCATTCCGAAGCATTGGATTGATAAGACCAGGTATCCTTCCGGTACCTGCCTCAGTTTTGCAAAAGGGATTGATTTGTTTGAATATGCAAAGGGTTTAGCGGAATTGATCTGTTAGAAAGGGGTATCATGGTGGATTTGTATCTGGAAAAGGTTTATGCCGGTTTTTTGGGCATGAATATCGGTATCAGACTGGGGGCGCCTGTGGAGTCCGGGGTGTGGACTTATGACAGGATTTTGTCTACCTATGGTGATATCAGGGGTTACGTGAAGGATTACAAAAAATTTGCCGCTGATGATGATCTGAATGGGCCTGTGTTCTTTTTGCGGGCCCTTAGAGACGATCCGTCAGAAGAAGGCGTGACGCCAAATGCGGCAGCTAACGCATGGTTAAATTATGCAAGAGAAGGCGTGGGTTTTTTTTGGTGGGGCGGTTATGGCATCAGCACAGAGCACACGGCCTATCTAAATTTGAAAAACGGGATTCCTGCGCCCCGTTCCGGCTCCGCCGCGCAGAATGGACAGGTGATGGCAGAGCAGATTGGCGGGCAGATTTTCATTGATACGTGGGGCCTTATCCATCCGGGAGATCCGAAAGCGGCAGCAGATGATGGGCAGGCGGCGGCAAGTGTTTCCCACGACGGGGAAGGTTTAAACGGCGCCCGCTTCATTGCGGCGTGCATTGCGGCTGCGTTTACGCAAAAAGATATTGAATCCGTGATAGATGCCGGAATGGAACAGATCAGGAAGGACAGCCTGTATGCGGCTGTTGTAAATGCGGTCAGGGAGTATTATCATGAAAATCCGGATAACTGGCGCTCATGCCGGCAGATGCTGGAAGACGGCTGGGGGTATGACAAATATCCGGGGGTCTGCCATATCATACCGAATGCGGGTGTGTGTGTGCTGGCCATGTTGTATGGAAAAGGGGATTTTGCAAGAACGGTGGAGATTGCCACTATGTGCAGTTGGGACACGGATTGTAATGCGGGCAATGTGGGAACCATATTAGGAGTGTTAAACGGGCTTGCAGGGATTCCGTGGCACTATCGGAAGCCGATTAATGACAGTCTGATCTTATCCGGTATTTCCGGGTATCTGAATATTTTGGATGCCCCCTCTTATGCAAAGGAAATTGCGTCTTTGGGGCTGGAAATGAGAGGGGAAGAAGTTCCCAAAACCTGGAAATGCGCAAAGGACGGCCAGATCTTATTTGACTTTGAGCTTCCCGGAGCGACTCATGGGTTTGAAGTTTCCGATCCTTTTTACTGCAGGATAGAGCAGACGGAAAAAAGAGCTTACAGCGGAAAAGGTTCCCTTGGGATTTTGATGGATCGGATGAGCAGGGGGAAATATTGCAAGGTATACTATAAACCTTTTTACAGCAGGGATGCTTTTTCGGATGAACGGTACAGTCCGGTGCTGACGCCTCAGGTATATTCCGGCCAGAAGGTCAGCATGCGGTTATTTATGGAAAGATGGGATGGATGGGATACCGGGGCGGTTATTCCTTATGTCAGGACCGCGTTTGACAAAAAGGAGCTGCAAGGCGGCCAGATAAAGCTTTTGCCGGATGAATGGACGGAGGTCTGTTTTACCCTGCCGGATACAGGGGGCAGGCTGATTGATGAGGTAGGCATTATTGTTACATCGGATGCTTCCGTAAAGTCAAAGACATCGGGGATGATCTATCTGGATGATTTTATGGTGGACGGGGATCAGGATTATACGGTGGATTTTGCGAAGCAAAAGAAAGAATTCGGAACGGTGACACCTTTTTCCGTGGATCATGGCGCATGGGAAATTGTAGAAGATAAGCTTTCCCTGATGTGCTGTGGGGAAGCCTTCGCCTATGCCGGCAATTATTACGCAAAAGACTGCGTGGTTTCGACGACGGTACAGCCTTTAAACGGGGAAAGCCATTTACTTTTAGTCCGTGCCCAGGGAGCAATGAGGTTTTATGCCGCAGGTTTTGAGAAGGACTGCCTTGTGATCTACAAGAATAATTTTGGGTTTGAGAAGCTGGCAGAAAAGAAATTTAATTGGGAGCACGGAAAAGAATATGTACTTTCCCTGCAGGCGCAAGGAAATAGGATCATGTTGTCAGTGGACGGCGGGGAAAGCGTTGAGGCGATGGATGCGGATTTTGGCTATGGAATGTTTGGCTGTGGCTGCCGTTCCATGGGGAGAGTATATTTTGGTGAGTTTACTGTGCATGCAAAGATATAGTGTTCTATAATGGCAGAGAATACAATGCCGTTTACGGTGTGAAAGCGGATGGGGGGATATTCTGTGAAAATACTGAATTTCGGGTCTTTGAATTATGATTATACCTACCAGGTCAGCCATATGGTCTGTTCCGGGGAAACGCTTGCTTCCACCCAGCTAAAGACTCATTGCGGCGGCAAGGGGCTGAATCAGTCCATTGCCCTTGCAAGAGCCGGGATCAAAGTATATCATGCCGGTATGGTGGGGGAGGACGGGCAGCAGCTGGTTGATGCCTGCAGCCGGGAAGGGATCGACGTGGGATATATCCGCCGCGTTGAAGGGAAAAGCGGGCATGCTATCATTCAGGTGAATCCAAAGGGAGAAAACTGCATTTTGCTTTATGGAGGAGCGAACAGGAAAAACTCTGAAGAACAGATTGATGATGTGCTGGAACGCTTTGAAGCGGGGGATATGATCCTTTTGCAGAATGAGATTAATCTGGTGGATGTATTGATTGAAAAAGCTTTCCGGAAGGGGATGAAGATCATTTTAAATCCTTCGCCCTTTGAAGAACAGTTGATGGGGTATGAGCTTAAGAAGGTGCATACATTCCTGATCAATGAAACGGAAGGAAAGCAGATGAGCGGTGAAGAAAATCCGGAACAGATGCTTTGGAGGATCCATCAACGGTATCCGGATAGTGAGATTGTTTTAACTCTTGGGGAAAAAGGAGTATGTCATTGCAATCGTGATGGCAAGGTGATTTCCGTACCGGCCTTTCAGGTGAAGGCGGTGGATACCACGGCGGCAGGGGATACCTTTACCGGCTATTATCTGGCGGGGGTTTGTAAAGGGAATGACAGGAGGGAAGCCTTGCGCACCGCCTGCGGGGCATCAGCGCTTGCCGTGATGAAAAAGGGGGCGGCGATGTCGATCCCGGTAATGGAAGAAGTAAAGCGTTTTTTGGAAAAAGGGTAGGCGGTCCTGCCCTTTTTGCTTGTGGGAATATCTTTGTTAATTTGTTGGAGATTTCGTATAAAAATATTATACGGGAGGGAATGGCATATGGGAATTTACTTAAATTCAGGAAATAAAAACTTTGGGAAATCCATGACGCTGGAGATGCTGGCGGCCTATTATAGCTGTGGCTGTGATTCGGGCGGGTTGTGATTGCCGAGCTGCGGAAGGCATATGAAGGGGTTGTCCCGGAAACAGAAACGAACCTTGCCGCTTCTTTGGAACAGATTTATGTGGAGACGAACAGACAGTTTATTTTTCTCGTTGATGAGTGGGACTGCGTGATGCGGGAAAGGCAAGAGGCGGAAGAAGCAGTATCTTGATTTTTTGAGGGAGCTTTTGAAAGACCAGCCGTATGTGGCGCTTGCATATATGACAGGTATCCTGCCGGTTAAGAAGTACGGTTCCCATTCTGCCTTGAATATGTTCTGGGAATATTCCATGACGGATCAGAAGGAGCTGGAAGAGTATACCGGCTTTACGGAAACGGAAGTAAAGCGGTTGTGCGGCAGGTTTGGCATGGATTTTGACGGGCTGCGTACGGATATTGTGCAGATGTGGTTCGTATATCAGGGTTAATACGCGCGGCTTCCAGAATGATATGCGCACATTTAAGACAAAGGATGATGTCCTTACCTTGCTGATTCATTTGGGGTATCTTGTTTATGATTCAGAAAAAAGGGAGGCTTTTATCCCTAACAAGGAAATCATGGAAGAATTTGAAAAAGCCATGAGCGTGGGCGGCTGGCAGGAAGTCATGCATGTATTGAAAGCAATTGCCTTCGGGGCGGGGATTTGCGGATGTGGTGTTTTTGCCGTTGCCCAATACCGGGAAACCGGCGCTGGTGGTGGAATTGAAATATGATAAAACTGCCAATGCGGCTATACGGCAGATTAAGGAGAGGCAATATACGAAGGCGCTGGAAGGCTATCATGGTGAGATTATACTTGTGGGAATTAATTATGATAAGGAGAAGGCGGATAAGCCGCATAGCTGTGCGATAGAGAAAATGGAAGTGGGAGCATGGCGAAAGTAAAGAAGTATGGTCTCAATGAATGAAATAGCTGATCCCCAGCTATGCTGGGGAGAATAGAGTAAGCTGTAGCGAAAAGGATATCATAAAAAAGTCTCTTATGTTATACTTTTATTCATAGCATGATTCTTCCGGTTTGAATTGTTTCTAAACAAATCAATTATACCAAACCAAATGGTATTCATGCTATTTTTATGTAAATTATTATTGAATGATGTGGGTGTCAAAAGTCAGTGGAAAAACTGACTCTTGACGCACAAAAAGTTATTTTTGCTCTTTGACAACTGAATAGAACTATGTTTTCAAATAAAACGCCATGACAGAAGAGTGGTTACCGCTTTATGCGGGCTCAAAACTTCTGCATTTTAGCTTACCTTGGGTAAACCGCATTAATTTACTGAAATTTAGGGCAGCAACTCTAAAGCCAAAGAACTGCTTTGTCTTCAGCTTCCCTCTCACTGGCATTTTGTCTACCGCATATTTATTTCGAAGAACGGATGGAACAGTCTCCACTCCATTGCGTATCCGGCTTATATGCGTTCTCGTTTCCACATCCATAAGCTCCGCTGACTCTAGAATGCGCCTTCTGGATTTTAACGGGATAAGCAGGCTGGCGGTCTTCTTCTTTATATTAGGATTGCGCTGGCTTTGGTAGGGGCAGCCTTCACATTGGTGCCTGTGGAATGATATCCTTATGGAATCCGACTGTTTTATCAGGTTGGCACAATAACCTTTGTGGGATTTGCCCGCTTTGCTTCTGTAGGTTGCATCCGGGTCAGATGGATTCTGCAGGATATCAGGAGCCATCCCGTCTCCTTTGCTTTTGGGAATACGGCCGCCGTTATCATCCTTCTTTGTTTGCTCGTCAATGGCTCTCCGCAGGAGCTGGTAAGCGTCCGTCTGTCCATACTCATCCCTGCATTTTGGAAGCAGGGAGACAGCGTCATTGATGGCTTTCTGGATCTTTTCATTCTGTGGTGTAGACCGATCATGGTAAATGACACGGTTCCTGTTATTCGGATCTGCATAACCGTCCAGCCCTTTGATCAGTCCAGCCTGTCCATCGCGTGCTATTTCACGGACGAGGTTGGCAAGACAGGTATATATAAGTTCCAGGCGCCCCATCTGGCGGATGTCAGGCTCAATCATCATACTGTCCATACGCCTGACAGTTGGTGCAATATCCATATATTCCCGTATGTTTTCTGCAAGGGAAACCATACAGTCGTGAATAAGGTTCTTTCCTGTAACCAACTCGTATGCGGTTACCCTCTCCCGGAATCTGCTGAATGTACGGTCGCTCAGAGGCTGGTTTTCATAACTGGTAGTATGCAGGGCATACTGGTATCTGAAATCAAACTCGCATTCCTCAAGTATTTCGTCGTCTGTAAGGCCATTGAACTCTTTGAGGATGAGCGCTCCGATAATCACATTGACCGGGGCATTCGGACGGGAATTTCTTTTATCGCTGTAAAGAGGAGCAAACAGCCTTTCATCGATGTTAGAAAAAATGTGGTCTGAAAATGGCTTTGCCCATGATTTATCCAGTATTTTTTGTTTACGCTCTGATAAGAATCCGAGTGAATCGAAGAGTGAAATCTGCTGGTAATTATTCAAAACAAAAGACATTACTTATACCTCGTAAAATATATATGATGATTATATTTTACCAGAAAACAGCAATGAAACATAGCTTTATTTAGTTGTCAAGGAACTAAAATTTAATGATGGCGTACTTTTGACACCCACATCATTGAATTTTAAAGGTGCATACGCAGTTATTATAAGTAATATAAGCAATATAAGCAATATATTGTTTAAGAGAAAAGCAAAATATAAGTGGAAAGAACAGTACTTGAAGTGATATATTTGTTTGAAATTAAACTGATTTGGTTAGAGGGGATATGTCATGACTGCCATAAAAGACATTAACGCAGCTGTTTATTTTAGAAGAAATGGTTATTTACCAATGCCAAAAGTATTACAAGTAGAAATAACAAATTATTGTCCATTAAATTGTCCACAGTGCTATAAAAAAAGGGAAACATCTGATATAAAATTAAATGTCCTTAAAGAGGTAGTAGATGAAGCGGCAGTTTTAGGGGTAAAGAGGATTATGCTTAACGGTGGCGAAACAACAATGCATCCAAACTTTTGGGAGATTGTAGAGTATATAAATAAAAATGAAATAATACCAGTGTGTTTTACTAGTGGATTTAATGTAAATAACAAGTTTGTTGATGAAATGAGAAAATGTAAATTAGAATTGTTTTTGTCTTTTAATGGTTCCAATAATTATATTAATAGTAAGTCAAGAGATGGTTTTGATATTGCATTGAGTGCAGCTAAGATTTTATGTGAGAATCATATCAGGTATGGTGTTAATTGGGTTGCTAGACACGATAATGTAAAAGATTTTCCTAATTTGATTATATTATTAAAGAATTTAAAATGTGAAGTTGTTGAAGTGGAGTCAAATAAAGTTACTGATACACATCGAATGGAGTCTGAGTTGACTTATGATGACTATATGTTTCTTGGCGAATTTATAAAGAAAAATACAGATTTTATAAAAGTACAGAATTGTTATAATTTGCTGGGGAGATTGTTGTATAAATTTCCTGAAAATAGGTTATATGGTTGTCCAGCAGGAATTATGAGCATGTATGTATCTGTTGATAAAGAGTTTTCGCCATGCTCTCATTTAAATCATAGAGAAAAGTTTCCTAGTATTGCAGAATATTGGGAGAAGTCAGATGTACTCAAAGTTTTAAGAAATGTTAATCCACATGAATTGGGACAATGTAATGAATGCGTTCATAGCTGTATTTTTTGTAGGGCAAATAGTGTAATAACAATTGACAATATATTGGCTGGAATGGATAAGTGTCCATTATATGAAAAGAAAGGAATAAGAATATGAAATTTTCAAGGTATAATGTTTTTGCCCAAAATGGTGATGCTCTTTTTATTTTAAATACATTACATGGTAATTTTGCCAAAGTCATTATAGATGTTGATAAAATATATAGTGCTTTGATGGGGGATAGGGAAATCCCTCAATGTCATATAGGATTTATGAAAAAAAATTACTTTGTTGTTGATGATGATGTTGATGAGTTTGAAGAATGCATTAAATTTAGCAGAAGTATGGTTGAGGGTGGAAATATTTTAAATTTAATAATTCTTCCTACAGAAAAATGCAATTTTAGTTGCGTATATTGCTATGAATGTCATAATGGGGAATCACTTAAAGAACATGATATTGATTTAATTGTAGAATTTGCTAAAAAACATTTGAAAGGAAAACGGGGTTTGAATGTTTCATGGTTTGGCGGAGAACCACTTATAAAAGTTTCCATGATAAGAAAATTGTCGTTAAAATTATTAGAATTATGCTATAGCTATAAGATATCTTATACGGCAGATATGACCACTAATGGTTATTTACTTGATTCTGCACTTGTAAATGAATTGAAGAAACTTCACATATATAGTTATCAAGTAACTATTGATGGATTGTGTAATACACATGATAGGCAAAGATATTTAACGAGTGGTAAGGGAACTTGGAATAAGATAATAGAGAACTTGAAAGATATAAAAGAAAATTGTCATTCAGGTGTAATGCGGTTTGTTATACGTACAAATATTAGTAGGGAAATATATGCGGAGTATAAAGAATTTGTAAATTTTCTTAGTAGTAATTTTAGTCGTGATTCAAGGTTTCACTTCTTGTTTCGGCCAGTATCAGATTGGGGAAATATAGATGAATCGGTGAAAGATACATTTATTACTCAATCAGAATATGAGGAGATAATATTGTATGCGTTGAATAAAGAGCTTTTTAATGTTGCATTGCAAATTGCAATTACACCTGGCGGAAATTTATGCTATGCATGGAAAAAAATTGTTATGTTATACGGGCAAATGGAAATGTTGGGAAATGTACAGTTCTTATAGATGATGAAGTTAATCAAATAGGGCATATTTCTGGGAAGATTTCTAATGATAAGTTTTGGGTATATAATTAAAAAAATAAGCCATCAAAATGTATTGAATGCCCTAAGTATCCGATTTGTTTAAAGGTAAAATGTAAGATGCCAGATAGCATAAAATGCGATAATTTTGTAAGTAATATGGAAAAATATTTGCCCATGATAGCAGATGAAAGGTATGGTTGTATATTATATGGAGGGGAAGAAAAATGCGAGACGAAATCTTAAAGAGGGTACTAGAAGTTTTTGATAAATGTGGGGTAGAAATGATACCAGGATATATATGATATACTTATTACTGGATCACAGTCGAATACAATTCCATATACCAATTTTTTGGGTGATAATATCACTGTTGCACAAAGTGCTTTTTTACAAGGAACTGCTCCAGATGCTGTTATCTTAACTGTTTCCCTGGAAGATGATATATCATATATTTTTCGCACAATAAATCACATAGAAGCATATGTAAACACTAAAGTAGTGGCAGTAGTTATATTTCCGTTAAAACGAAAATTGCTGGCTGGGGGGATGCTTGGTTATGAGAATATTGCGGGTACGGAGGAGATGAAAGATAAAATAAATAAAATAAAAGAGATATTTTGTGGTTTTGTTGTTGAAAACAATAATGTTAGTAACGAATTGTGTGAGATTTTAATAGAATATTTAGCGCAGGAGAATGTTTAAAATGATTAAAAATATTGGAAAATGTTGTAAAATGGTTGTTTTTGCAGCGCCAATTTATGTTTTATTAAACCTATTTATCTTGATGGCGGTATCGTTAGCCCAAGTAGGGTCAGGCTATGCCATGGGGGTGGTTACAGAGGCGATTTTGGAATCCGGCGGGGTATTTTCCAGGGAAGTGTGGCTTCCTGTCTTGTTTTTTGCGGTAATGATCACGATTGGCGGAAACCCAGAAAATTTTAAAAATATGATGGTTGCCCTGTATACGAACAAGGCGCGGAAGATTTTTTCAAAGATATTCATGCTTAGGGCGTTTGAAGAAAAACAGGATAGTTATTATGACAGCAAATATTTAGATGAATATATGTTTGTGAGGAACAACATTGAGAGTACGACACGGGTGACGGCGACTCTTTTCAATAAGCTGGCTGGCGTTGTCATTACAATATTTATGACAGGATTTGCGATTATCAGGATCAGCCCTGTTATTCTTGTTTTCATTTTACTGCAGGCAGTGCTGATTCTCATAATCAATAACCAGATTGTAAAGAAAAAGATGGTTTTAAACAGGAAGTATGTATCGGCGGAGAGGAAAACAGAGTACTATAAGGACATTCTTTCCGCCAAAAAGCATGCAAAAGAAATCCGAATTTTGAACTTGCAGGACTTTTTCCTGAAAAAATGGGGGAAGGTATTTTTGGATTTCTCGGAAGCCAAATACCGTTTTGAGATTAAAGCGAAATTGGTGGCAGCGGTTCCATCCCTAGCAAGACAGATTTGTCTGGCAGGCCTGACGATATATTATTTGTTCCTTGTTTCTCAAAAAGTGATGTCAGTCAGTGATTTTGTGTTTGTCAATGCAGTCATGTGGATTATGGTAGGCAATATTAACAGTTTTGTCTATTTGCTCGGGCATGACCTGCAGGAGGATATGCTTTACGTTGACAGGTATTTAAATTTTATCGGAGATTATGAGGAATATCTGGGCAGGATGCGGGAAACGGACAGTTGTAAGGAGAAAGCAGTTCCAGAGTCGGAATTTGAGGAAATGGAACTGAGGGATATTTATTATGCTTATCCAAATCAGGAGAATACTGCTCTTCGGGGGGTTAATCTGAAACTCCACAGTGGGGAGATCGTATGTCTGCTTGGATATAATGGGAGTGGGAAAAGTACGCTTTCAAAGATCATGTGTGGGGTTCTGCGGGATTATAAAGGTGAAGTGATTTTAAATGGAAAGGATATAAAAACGCTGGATCAGGAGCAATACTATAAGTATTTTGGTGTGGGATTTCAGGACTTTACGCGGTTTAGTGTTTCGCTTTATGAAAATGTAGGAGTTGGCTGTATTGAAAAGCTTGAGGAAGGCAGGGAAGTTGAGAAGGCATTAAAAAAGGGGAATCTCACGGATTTGGCCGCAGGGCTTACAAATGGTGAGATGACCCTTCTGGGAAAAGAATATGACGCTGCAGGACAGGAACTGAGCGGCGGACAATGGCAAAGGATTGCGTTGGCCAGAGCTTATATGGGAGAACCATGGCTGATTGTGTTAGATGAGCCTACGGCATCTATAGACCCAATGGAGGAATTGCGGCTTCTGCAAAATTTTAAAGAGATTATTGGAAACCGGGCGGCTCTGCTTGTTTCCCACCGTATTGGGTTTGCCCGTCTTGCGGACCGGATTTATCTGATGCAGGACGGACAGATCCTTGAGGAGGGAAGCCATGAGGAACTGATCCAAAAAAGAGGGATGTATTTTGACATGTTTATGACCCAGAAAGATTTATATGAGGAAGCAGTGGTATGAAAAAGAAAAGTGAAACAATGGGGATATGGAAAGCACTAAAAAAAGTCAATTCTTTTGTTTTTGTCAATGCGCCTTTTTGGTATCTGACATACATAGTAATCAGCGTTTTGTTGACAGGGGCGGCTTTTTTGAATTTATATTTTGCGGAGTATACAACGAGCAGTGCATGGAAACTTTTTACCGGGCAGGCCGCTTTTCCGCAGGTGATGTCTATGGTTCTATGGTTGTCTGCTGGTTTGCTGGCATTTTTGGCGCTGCGGATTGTTGGGGAGATAGTATGGGAAAAGTTACGTTTGAAAACCAGATATCATTTTGAGAAGAATCTTTTGGACCAGACTTCTCGTGTTCAATATGATTATTATGAGTCTCATGACAATAATCTGGATATTTATAATGTGTGCACAAAAAGCTTTGCGGCTTTTGAAAACTATATAAAAAGTACGGTTTTGTATGTCACGATGATCCCATTGGTTGCGATTTATGCATGGTATCTGGCACAGATTAACCCGGTCATGGTGTTGGTTTATCTTTTTTTGTCAATAGCATTGAGTTTATTTTCGGGGAAGATTTTTGGGCAGCTTGGTGATATGTGGCAGGAAATACAGCCCTTTGCACAGCGTCAGAAATACTTTTTTTCAATTGGTTCGGAAAAGGACAGCCATCAGGAATGCCAGTCGTGCAGGCTGTATCCCTATATTGCGGGAAAATGGAATATGGCCTACGATGAAGAATATAAAATAAGAATCAAAATATTCAGCAGATATGAAATCAGTATGCAGACGGTCAGGCTTATTTACAATCTGCCGTATATTATGATGCTGACGTTCGTGGTATATGAAATAGTGCAGGGTCGGCATGAAATTGGTTTTCTCGCCATGGCAAATGGACTTTTAAACAATATTATTGATTCTGTTGAACTCTTGCAGGAAAATATTGCGCAGAACCAGCAAGATAAGGAATTTGTGGGGAAATTTGAAAAGGTACTGGGTATGCACCGGGATAAGGGGCGGCAGGATGAAAATGCGCAGGGATGCGAGCTTGTGCTTGCGGATGTCAGGTATCGATATCCTCAAGCTTCTTCTTATGCATTGGAAGGGATTACTTTTCAGGTGGCAAAAGGGGAAAAAATAGCCCTGGTAGGTGTCAATGGCAGCGGGAAAACGACCTGCATGATGATAGTTTTAGGGCTTCTTCACGGACAGGGGAATCAACGGCTGTTCAAAAACGGAAGACCGCAGCGAGAGCTTATTTCCTGCATTTTACAGGATTTTGCGCAGTATCAGATGAGTATCCGCGAAAACATACAGGCAGGGTGCATCGGGAAGGCGCTGACGGATGATGAAGTATATGGGCTTTTACATGCCGTAGGGATGGAAGAATTTGTGAGAAGGCAGGAAAAAGGGCTGGATACCATGTTAGGGCAGCTGGGGGATGGGATAGATTTGTCAAAGGGGCAATGGCAGAGGATAGCCATTGCAAGGCTTTTGGCAAACCCGGCGGCAGAGCTGTGGATATTGGATGAACCCACTGCCTATTTAGATCCTATGACGGAGATTGAAATTTATCGGCTGATCCAGGAATTATCCGGAGACAGGGCGGTAATATTTATTTCACACCGATTAGGATTTGTACGGAATGCGGACAGAATTATTGTTTTTGAAAAGGGAAAGGTGGCATTATCCGGAAAACACGCAGAGTTAATGGAACAAGGGGGGATTTATGCGGAAATGTATGAGAGTCAGAAGCAATGGTATCGTTGAACGGTGAGTGAAATTTGTAAAAGGAATACGTTTGGGTATTGATAATTAGGGATTGAGATAAGTAATAGGGAAGCGAATGTGGTAAAGAATATGCAAGGAACATATATGTTGGATGTCTCAAAAAATGTTTTACATACTTATTTATGGTATGCATTAAAATTTTCTATATTGGAGCAGCCGCAATATAAACAATGGTATCATTCATATTTTCTAAATCCGGTAATTTATGCATATAGAGGAAGAAATGATTATAAAATTGATTATTGTGAATATTTTGACGAAATGAAAGTTTTTGCTGAGGTGTTAGATATTGAAGAATATACTGATAGGAATTGTGTAAAATCTTATGTGGGAGATTTTTTTAGGTGTTGCCTGATAGAAGGGAAATATATTGAAATAGAATTAGATTTTTTTTATATTGAAGAGTATGGTGAAAGGCATTATACTCATCCTTTGCTTATATATGGATATGAAGATAAGACTTATTATGCATTAGGTTTTAACCGTAACAATGTTTTTGCTTTTTTTACTTTATCAGAACGTGAACTTGTGGAAGCATATTATAGCGCTGTCGAAATGAACTATACAAAGGAAAATATGGTAGATAAATATGCGTACCATCTTCTGTAAAATTTCCAGGTGGCATGAATGAAAAAGCAAAAATTGTTACTGGAAGGAAGACGGGGGTTAAACTGCTCAATTCCGTGATAAATGACACTGCATTAGCTATAGATTATAGGGCATTTCATTTTCTGGCGGAGCATAAATTGAAGCTGTCAGAAGCGTTCCGGTTTTGGGGGAATGGGCTAAAAGTTAGTAGTAGCTTGATTGAGGACTTGCAAAACATAGCTAATCAGTACGAGTGTTTGCGGTTGCGGGTATTAAAAGACACGCATAAAAATGTGCATATAAATATTTTCAAAAATAGGGATTATTTATATAAGTGCCTGAAAAATTTAGAAGAGTTGGAAAATGAAGAAAGTAAAATACTAAAAGAGATGTTATTAAATTATTAATTCATTCATTGAGTTTTCGCAAAGTATAATGAAAAAATGGATATGCCTACTCAGGGAACTGGATAATCGGTCTACAATGTTTGCTTTTTAGATGGTTCGTGAAGCTGGTCTACAACGTCGGTCAGAAGGCAGCTTCTAGAAGCCAATATACCATAAGTGATGTTAACGGCAAATTTCTTTTCGGGTTTTAAAATTTTATGAAAAAGCTAAAATTTTTCGTTTTAAAGTGTAAGTATTTGATGTGGAATAAGCCATAAGGTGTTGTTGCTAACTTCATATGCCCTCAGACTGATTTATTATGGTACAGTAGCTTGCGTCTGGCGGTCATGTGGATAAAAGTGCGGAAACTCAAGAATGAGCTGATTTGACAAAACTGCATGACATATTGTACTATTACTTCCAAAGGAGATGGTACATATGGAAAATGCAGCACAGATGGCATCGGAGCTTTCATTTACTTCCGTTATTTTGCGGCTTGCGCTTGCGACGCTGATTGGCACTTTGGTAGGAACGGAGCGCAGCAGCAGGGGGCGGAACGCCGGGGTAAAGACCCATGCGCTGGTATGTATGGGGGCGGCGCTTGTGATGCTGACAAGTGAATATATGAGAGTCAGTCTGGGAAATCCGGGTGATATGGCAAGGCTCGGGGCGCAGGTAATAAGCGGCGTTGGCTTTTTGGGAGCGGGAACGATCATGGTCACGGGCCGCAGTCATATAAGAGGGCTTACTACGGCGGCCGGGCTTTGGGTGTGTGCCTGCGAAGGGCTTGCGGTAGGGATTGGATTCTGGAAAGGAGCGGTTGTGGCACTGGCGTTTATCATGCTCACTGTGCGCGTTCTTGTGAAACTGGATCTTAAGATGCACCGCAATGCCAAATCCTTTGGGCTTTATGTGGAATTTAATGAGGGCACGGATGTAAGGAAGTTTATGCAGGATATCAGCCTTAGGAATGCCGCCACATTGAAAAATATTGAGGTGGAAAAGGGGAGGATTGATTCTCACGACCAGGCAGTGGTGGTGGGTTTTGAAATGTACAGGGGAAAAGACCGTCCGGACTTCATCCAGTGGATCCGGGAGCGAAAATATGTGTTATTTGTAGAAGAATTATGATTCTATTCGGGATATGGAGTGAGAAGAAAGCATTTGGGCTTAGAACCTAAATGCTTTCCTGAGTTTTGCGCGTTTATATCAGTACAGATGTTACCTTGAGCTAACGGACGGAAGAAAATATGGCTTTTATCATTATTGCATTTAAAAGTAAAATTACATACCGCAGCGCAGTCCTTTTTTCAGTCATTGGATCCATTATCGACATTTTCATTAAGATTGCCCTTTGGGCATACCTGTACCGGCAGGACAAGGGAATGACGGAGTATATGGTCATGTACACAGTATTGTCAAGTATGATCGGGATGCTTTATGTGAATAACATCTCAGGCAAGATTGGGGATAAGATCATAAATGGAACGATTGCCATTGACCTTCTTAGGCCTATGCGCTTTCTAATGAGCAGTTACATGCAGTGCCTTGGGGAAATGCTGGCAAATCTGCTGATGAAAGGGATACCTGTTTTGCTGGTATTCGGGATATATTTGTGGAGATATTCCGGGCATATCGTATATGCACAAGTGCCGGCTGCAATAGTGGCAATGATTTTGGGGCATATCTTATATATGCAGATATTTATGATGATCGGGCTGATGGCTGCGGTGTTTATGGAAATATGGGCTTTTCACAGGATCATGAATGATATCATATTATTTCTGTCCGGATCCTTTATACCGTTAAGCCTTTTTCCGGATGGGTTGGGCAGGCTGAATTCTTATCTGCCATTCCGGTTCTTATTTTCTTTTCCCCTGGAACTTTTATTGGGGAAAACGGATCTGGTGGCGGTATCACGCAACTTTGTGACATTAGGTGCCTGGATAGTGTTTTTAGGGTTACTCATATGGGGGATGAACCGCCGGATGATGGCTAAACTGGTGATTCAGGGCGGATGATGGGGATGACAGAACCATGGAATTTATAAAGATCTACATTTTTTACATAAAAAAATTTTTCCAGGCAAGGGCAGAATACAGGCTGAATTTCTGGATTGGAATATTGGCCAATTTCATAACGTATTTCCTTGCGTATATTTCTTACTGGATCATAACAGGACAGCTTTCCGATATTGCCGGATGGGATTTTTCTGAATTGTGCCTGCTTTATGGGATGTCTTTGCTGACTTATGCAATAGCAGGAACATTATTGTGGTACTCAGTTTATAACCTTTCGGGGATGATCATAAGAGGTACGCTGGACATTTTCCTGACAAGGCCCATGGGGATTTTAAGGCAGCTGATCTGTAACCGTTTTGGGGATACGTTCCTTGCGCAGATATTTGTGACGGTCATATTTATTGCCATTGCAACGGCTGGGCGGTTGGATGGGATGAACGCCTGGAAGGTATTTTATTTTATTCTGGCGGTCATAGGGGGCACCTGCATCCAGGCGGGCGGGATGATCGCAATAGGGGCGCTTAGTTTCTGGACTATGAAGTCTGAGGAAGTCGGGGATATTTTTTACTATAAGCTGAGGAACATTACCAAATATCCGTTGGGAATCTTCCCTTTGGCAGTGCAAAAGATGCTGACATTTATACTGCCGTGGGCATTTATCAATTATTACCCGTCTGCACTATTATTTAACAAAGCGGAATCACATTTTGAAGTGATCTGTGGATGTTTATCGCCGGCGATAGGGATTACTTTACTGATAATTTCTGTCAAGTTTTTTTACATAGGACTTAGACATTACAATGGTGCCGGAAGCTGACAATGGGGATAAAATAAAGGGAAGCGGGGGATGACATATGTCTGAGATAGTATTTGACAATATAAGCAGAAATTATAAGGTATCCATTAAGAACAGCAGCTACCTGCGGTATCTTATGAGGAGAGAGTATAAAGTTATCGAGGCCGTAAAGGGCGTTTCTTTTGACATATCCCATGGTGAGGCTGTGGGGATGATCGGGCCTAATGGGGCAGGGAAATCGACTACGATGAAAATGATGACGGGCATCCTTGTGCCAAGTTCCGGTCAAGCGGCTGTTTTTGGGAAAGACCCTTTTATGCACAGGAAAGAGATCTGCCGGGAAATCGGGGTGTTGTTTGGGCAGAAATCCCAGCTTTGGTGGGATCTGCCAGCCGAAGACACATTTGAGCTGCTGAAAAAGATATATAGGATTCCCGATAAAACATATGAAAAAAATATAAGGAAATATGCAGAGGTGTTGGATACGCACCGGTTTTTAGGACAGCCGGTGCGTCAGCTCAGCCTTGGGCAGAGGATGCGCCTGGAATTGATGGCCTGTTTATTACATGACCCTAAGATCCTTTTTTTGGACGAGCCGACGTTGGGGCTGGATGTGGTAGTCAAAAGGCAGATCAGGGATTTGCTGCAGGGGCTAAAAGGAAGCACCACGATCATACTGACATCGCATGATATGAAGGATATCGACAGTGTCTGTGAACGTTTGATCGTGATCGACAATGGATTAAAGATTGTGGACAATGACATTGAGGAAGTAAAGAGGGCATATGGGAATATTGAAAGGGTCAAGATTAAGATAAAAGAAGAAGATAATGTCAAGCTGGACTTCTTCCCGGAGACTGTGAAAACGGAATATAAAGACCAAAGCATTTTTTGCAGCTATAATCCGAAGGAGATAAGCTCGGCAGATATCTTACAGCAGGTTCTGGGCCATTATAATGTTTTGGATATTTCTATAATGTCTGCAGATATTGATGACATAATTGAGTCTATTTATAGATCGGAAAAAGATGAAAAATATGTGTGACGTCATACCGATTGGCCGGATATATATAGACAGACTAAAAGAGAAGGTAATGGAGTATATGGGGGATTAGGATGAAGCAAGAAATTGATTCAATTAGTTGGTTATGTTCACAGGTATCAGGCGGCAGAAGAATTTTATTTAAAAAATATCTTTTAAAAATGGCGGATTCTATTATAGATCTATTTTTAACATTAATCATAGGATTATTAATTGGGGCCATTTTTTATAGGAATAATCTTAAGCTGTTTATAATAGAAAGTATTGTTTACATAGTGCTTTTTTTATTGAAATGTATTGTCGGGAAAATCATTTTAGTAACGGTAAACCAGTTACAGGAAAACATACTGTTAGGCCTGCGTAAATTAATGTTTGAAAAAACTATGAAAGCTAATGCAAATGATTTAAATGAATTAAATTCCGGAGAGTTTTTACAAATGTTTGGTCAGGATGTTGAAGATATATTTACATGTTTCAATGATGCTTTAGAAAAAATAACCGTGTCTGTTTTTCAAATTTTTATTATCTTTATGATAGTGGCATATTATAGCTTTGCTTTGGCGGTTGTTATTTTATGCCTATCTTTA
>CAJULP010000023.1 GCA_910587295.1 uncultured Lachnospiraceae bacterium
AAAAATACTTCCTCCATACACATATTGGCTAAAGGTCCGCAGTCTGGTACAATCGGAAAGAATCACATTCAGGGCAGTTTTATCTTTTGTATAAAGCTGCTCTTTTCGTCTGCCCTGAATCTGATACTTTCCTAAAGAATTTTATCACAAGATGCCGGGCCTCCTTAAGAGCGGCCCATCTTATCCATCAGCTTCTCTTTCACACCTTTTTCCTCCTCAATCCCCATTGCTCTTTCTAATGCGGAAGTAAAGTATTCATCCACCCAGGCAAAGGAGTTAATTATCCCCCCAGGCTCCCACTCCTCCAAAGGCGCCATCTGCATATTAGAATCGTTGACCGTAAACGTTTCTGCACTATCAGGGTCATAATGCTCCGCAAAGGTGGCTGTCACGTAGCGCACACACCCATAGATATCATGGTCTGCGCCAAACCCCACAAACTCCGCCTGCACATGGTCTGTCAGCTTAAGGCCCACACACACCGACTGTTTAAGATTGGGATGATCGGGGCTTACCTGCCAGATGAAAGAATACAGGTAAAGGTTCCCGGAAGCGCCTTCCTGATCCACCATACGGTAATGCTCAAACTGAAGGTCCAAAACCTGTTTCCCATAATTTTCCCTGGCATATTCCGCGATCAGGTCTGAACACTTTTTCCAGTCCTTAACGCTTTGTGCCGTCTCCTCCTTCTTGTCCCGGATCAGACAGGCTATCGCCCCCTTATCCCCGGAAAGGGAGAAATTTGCATACGCATCCCCGGACTGCCTGATCCCTGCCGTAAAGCCACGGGGGATGTCCATGGAATAATCCCCCATCTGCAATCCCCCAAATCCCGCTTCTTCCCTCACGATCCTTCCTGTCTTTTCGATAGAAAGATCCGTACCTGGAAAAATCAGGTTTGGATCCAAAATAAGCTCTTTATTTACCTTGGCAATATCCACATAAGCGTTTCCGTCTCCCAAAAACTTTTCCGCAATTTTCCAAAGGCTGTCTCCGGGAAGGACTGTATAGTCCTGCTCATCAGCGATCAAAACTACGGTTGGAAGATCACTTTCCGGTATCTCTCCGTAAATTAGAGGATATTTCTCTTTGGAAGCCGCCGACACTGCCATCCTGTCCGCAAGAAAAAAGCCTGCCAAAAGGCTGCCAAGGAAAAGGGCACAGAGCAGCAGGATGGAAACCGTCTTTTTTAATACTCGTAATCCCATACTCCCGCATCCTCCCCCAGCCAGATATTTACCTTCTTGTCCTCACAAGGGATCACTTCCCCTGCCGTTTCTGATTTTAAGTACTTATTCCAAAATTCACTGTCTTTTTTAAACCCTTCTATCTCTTCAAGACTGAGCCTGGCATAATAGTTCCAGCTGGCCGGCTCATAGGTATAGGCACGCCACAATACCGGGTCCAAAGAGATTCCCACCACGAAATCTTTTTCCTGCGTGACATAAAAGAAGGGGCGGCAGAGATATTCCCGGTTTGTCTCCTCATCCGCACCAGTGAACCAGGAAAGCAGAATATCCATATCTTCCTCATCCCCATACTCCGCTTCCAGTCTGTCGCTCAAGGATTTATCCCAAATCCTGACAAAATCCCTGTTGATCTCCACAATATCCGAAAGAGCATAGCTTTCTCCCGTCACCAGATCCAGGGTAAGCGCCCGCTCCGTTCCATTGGTCGCCCAGACTGGGTTCCCTGCGGAATAATATTCCTTAAAATCAAGACTAAGAAGGTATTGGCTATGGAAAGTGGCCTGGCAGTTAACATCACTGCAAAAGATGGAAAATACTTCCTCCTGGTAAGCCTTCACATCTTCCGACGGATTTAAATGCCAATAATTGACCCTATCCATAGCCGTATCATACATCAAGGTATTTAACCGTTCCTGTACTTCCTTGTCGATTCCTTCCAGACAAGGATACTCTACCGTGAGCACATCCCAATAATCATATTCTTCCGAATACTCCACAAAATGCTGCTTCATCTGTACCGTATAATCTTCATAGCCTTTTTCCCTGCTATAAAACAGGATGCAGCATAAACCTGCCGCAACTGCGGCTGCTGCCAAAAATCTTCCGGCCAGGCGGAAACTCTTCCGCCTGCTCTTCCCGTTTCCTTCGTCCATCATGCAATCCCCCTCATCTTTCTCATGGCCGGTCATTTACACATCCTTTGCTCCATTTGCTTCCGGATCCGTAAATGGTCACAAAACCATCTTACCAGAGGAATGCATCATAATTGCATCATTTTTGCATCAAAACAGCATCATTTACCGGATCTCCACTACTTCGTACCCGGCTTCTTCCACTGCCGCCTTCAGCACGCCTTCTTCCACCTCATTAGTCAACATGACTTCCGCGCTTTTTTCCTCAAGGCTCATTGCGACGCTTTCCACGCCTTCAATCCCCTCCAGTGCTTTCTGCACCCTTCCTGTGCAATGGGCGCACATCATGCCCTCAATGATCATTGTTTTTTTCATGTTTTTTTCCTCCTTTTTTTCACCGGTATGGACATCGTCCATGTCTTCCGGTACATGTTTTATTGTATCAATCCTATTGGTTATATCCCGCTTTCGCTCCTCCATATTACCCTTAAAATTCCGGAGCCGCAGGGCATTTCCCACTACAAACAAACTGCTCAGACTCATAGCCGCTGCCCCAAACATGGGGTTTAACCTGATGCCAAATGCAGGATACCAGATTCCTGCCGCCAGGGGAATCCCGATCACATTATAAAAGAATGCCCAGAACAGGTTTTCTTTGATGTTCCTGATCACCGCCCTGCTTAAGCGGATAGCCGTGATGGCATCCGTAAGACGGCTTTTCATCAGGATAATGTCTGCGCTGTCAATCGCCACGTCCGTGCCGGCGCCAATGGCTATCCCCACATCCGCCGCCGCAAGAGCAGGCGCGTCGTTAATTCCGTCGCCTACCATCGCCACTTTGCGCCCTTCTTTTTTCAACCGCTGTATTTCCTTTTCCTTATCTTCCGGAAGCACTTCCGCAATCACCTGGTCAATGTGCAGCTGCCGCTTCACCGCTTCCGCCGTTCTTTTGTTGTCACCGGTCAGCATCACAACATCTATCTTCATCCTGTGGAACACTTCAATAGCTGTTTTGGAAGACTCCTTCACCGTATCCGCTACCGCGATCACTGCCAGCAGTTTCCCGTCCTTTGCAAAAAGCAAGGGCGTTTTTCCATCCCCGGAAAACCGGTCCATATTTTCCATAAGAGAATCCGGAAGGGTAACTCTGCTCTCTTCCATAAATCCTTTGTTTCCGGCCAGATACTGACTGCCCTCACAGGCCGCTTTCACACCTTTTCCAAAAACAGCCTGAAACTCCGTCACATCAGGAACCACAAGTCCTCTTTCTGATGCTTCCGCCATAATCGCTTCCGCTAACGGATGCTCACTGGGCTTTTCCACTGCCGCGATCAGGGAAAGAACTTTGTTTTCATCCATATTTCTTTCAAAACACACCACATCCGTGACCCTTGGCTTCCCTTCCGTGATGGTTCCTGTCTTATCCAAAACCACTGTGTCAATATCCCTTGCGGACTGCAGAGCATCCCCAGACTTAATCAATATGCCGTTTTTGGCCCCAACCCCAGTTCCTACCATGATCGCAACCGGTGTTGCCAGCCCAAGCGCACAAGGACAAGAAATAACCAGCACGGCAATGGCACTGGACATGGCTTCCTCAAACCCGCCTCCGGCAATCAGCCATACAAAAAAGGTAAGCGCTGCGATCGCCATGACCACCGGCACAAAAATCCCGGCAATCTTATCCGCCAGCCTGGCAATGGGCGCCTTGGATGCGGAAGCCTCCTCCACCAGACGGATAATCTGGGAAAGGGTGGTATCTTCCCCTACCTTCACGGCCCGGCAGATCAGCCTTCCGGCTTTATTCATGGTAGCCGACACTACCGGGTCGCCGGGGCCTTTTTCCACAGGAATGCTCTCCCCTGTGATCGCAGCCTCATTGACACTGGAAGTTCCCTCCTCGATCACTCCGTCTACCGGGATCAGGCTGCCCGGCTTTACGATAAAAAGGTCTCCTTTTGAAAGCTGTTCTGTGGGAATCTCCTTTTCCGAACCATCCTCTGACAGTAAAAGCGCCGTCTTAGGCGATAAATTCATCAACTTTTCAATGGCTTCCCCGGTCTTTCCCTTCGAACGGGTTTCCAGATACTTCCCTACCGTGATCAAGGCAAGAATCATTCCCGCTGACTCAAAATACAAATCAGACGCATAACGGCTTACCAGGGCGCCGTCGCCATGCCCTAACCCATATCCGATCCGGTAAATCGCAAAAACACCATAAACCAGCGCCGCACCGGATCCCACCGCGATCAGGCTGTCCATATTGGGGCTTCCATGGAACAATGTCTTAAAGCCGGTCTGATAGTATTTCCGGTTTACATAGATAATCGGCAGCGTCAAAAGAAACTGCGTAAACGCAAACGTCAATGCATTTTCATTTCCATGGAACAGCTTCATAAAAAGCCCCGGAACGGGAAGGTGGAGCCACATAAAAAACATATGGTACATGGACACCGTCATTAAAAGAACCATGAAGACAATTGAGATCAAAAGCCTTGTCCTCATCTCCTTCCTTTCCTTTTTGCCTTTTACGGCTTCCCTTCCTGACACATTTTTACCGCCTGCCCCAAGTGTATCATTTCCTGCCGTATTTTCCGCCGACATAAGGCTGGCCCCGTAGCCGGCATTTTCAACCGCTTCCGTAATCATCTGGATATTACAGGCGCCCTCGTCATAGGCAACCTGCATACTGTTTGTCAGGAGATTTACGCTTACCTCATCCACCCCCTGCAATTTTGACACACTTTTTTCCACATGGGAAGAACATGCGGAACATGTCATCCCCGTCACTGCATATTTTTCTTTCTTCATCACTTATCCTCACTTCAGCTTTTTCACCAACTCAACCACTTCTTCCATAATCTGTTCATTCCCTTTGCGGATTTCCTCCACAACACAGGTTTCCATGTGCCGGGCAAGCACAATATGTCCAAAGCTCTGCAATGCGCTTTCCACTGCCGCTATCTGTGTCAGGATATCTCCGCAGTAACGGTTTTCATCCAGCATCCGTCCAATACCGTTTAACTGGCCGACAATCCGGTTTAAACGGTTTTGAAGCTGCTTTAGCTCTTTTTCACTTCTGGGCGTATGCTTGGCGCGGCAACATTCACAAATGTTTTCCTGCTCAAGATTATTTCCATTTTGACCCATTTTCATTACCTCTCCAAAAATACCCCTATAGGGTATATTCTTCTAATACAAAGAATATACCCTATAGGGGTATTTGTCAAGCACTAATTACCGGCTATGGGGATTCATTTTCGTAATTGGCAGGCAGGCGTGCAGACAGGACACGGCCGCTTGTCAACTCCGAAAATGAATCCCCATGACCGCTTATCCTTTCTTTCTCTGACGCACGCAATCACTTAACAGGTACTCAATCTGTCCGTTTATGGAGCGGAAGTCCTCATCTGCCCACTTTGCGATCTCATTCCATAAAGAAGGGGAAAGCCGGAGCAGGATCTGCTTTTTCGCCTTTTCTGTCTCCTTCAGCTTCTTTTCCTTCTCACGGATTTCTTTTTCCATCGCCTCGAGGCGCAAAAGCCGCTGGGACAATTCCTGTTCCTTTTGATCCAGTTCTTCCAAGGGCAAATCTCCCATCTGGCCTTTTTGCATAGCCTTCTCCATCTTTCTCACTTCCTTCCTGCCGAATCCGCTTCCTGCAGCGGTCTGCATATGCGGCATATTCCTTCGTCTGCATATTTAATAAATACTTCCACTGTTTACTATGGGCTGGGCATCCTTGTTTCCGCAAAGGACTACCAAGAGGTTACTAACCATGGCTGCTTTTCTCTCCTCGTCAAGCACCACAACCTCTTCCTCTCCCAACTCGTCAATGGCCATCTTAACCATACTCACTGCACCTTCCACAATCTTCTTTCTTGCAGCAATGATCGCTACCGCCTGTTGGCGCTGGAGCATTGCCGCCGCGATCTCCTCCGCATAGGATAAATGGGTGATACGCACTTCCATGATCTCTAACCCTGCGTCCTTTACCCTCTCCTGCAGCTCTGCCGTCATATTGACGGCAATCTCCTGGCTGCTGCCCCGCAGCGTCTTTTCTTCCGTTTCCCCTTCCTCCATCACGTCATAAGGGTAAAGCCTTGCAATATTCCTGATCGTGGAATCACACTGGGTAGATAAGTATTTTTTGTAGTTTTCTACCTGAAAGACTGCGCTTGTGGGGTCTTTTACCCGCCAGATCACCACCGCACCGATGATGACCGGGTTTCCCAGCACATCGTTGACCTTCTGCTTTTCATTATTCAATGTCATAACTTTCGTGGAAATCTTTTTCACGCTCACTGTACTGACCGAAGCATTGCCGTTGGTGCTGGTGCTGACCATGGTCTTCCCTGCCGGGTTGATGGCTGACACAAAGGGATTTAAATAATAAAATCCATGCTTTTTAATTGTACCATAATATTTCCCGAAAAGGGTAAATACCATTGCTTCATTTGGATTCACCACATGAAGCCCGGTGCTTAAAATGATCACTGCCACCAAAAAAACAATTCCAACCGCCAGCAAAATGCCGCCAATCGTTCCGCTTCCCGCATCCAAAAGAGAAATTGCCCCCGCTATGGCCGCTATGTCCACAATAAATCCTAAAAATACCAGGATCAGCGCCATTCCCCCTTTTGCCGATGTGATTTCCTTTTCCGTAATGATATTCCTTTTCTCTTCCATATTGAGCCTCCATCCTTTCCCTGCATACATACCTGGGTCCTTTTTATCCCTCAGTATTCTTGATATTATTTTGATATCATTAATATATCATCATATAGCATACCTGTCAAGCAAAACCAAAAAATCCCTGCCGGATCCGGCAGGCAAAAGGGCTTTGATAAATTGTTACCGCTATTGAGAATACCGGCTTCCCATGGTATAATTTGCCCAGAGAACCATCACGCCGTTTTCAGACATATTTGCAAAGGAGAACTCTGATTGAAAACAAGATTGACCAGCTTTGCCCTTGTACTCATATGCACGCTTGGCATATCCGCATACGCCAAATCACTCCCCCGGCAAGAACCCGGTTTGTTGTCTGCCCCAATATCATCCGGCCCTTCCGTGCCCAGCAGCTTTACCCCCGTCGTAAGCCACAATCTTTGGCATTCTTACGAAAGCAACGATGATTTTGTTTATCATCATGATTTTATTTCCTCCCGGGACGGACAGGGGTTTCACTGGTGGATCTATCTGGAAACCACGTATATTTTACATGAATACGGGCAGGAGGCCGGATATGATTTTACTTTGGACAACTGGGTGGCAGAACGCATTTTCCCTCTGGATGGCGGATATTACAATGCCATGATCTCTCAAAAGGAACATGACGTGTCCATGGATCTGCTATTTAACCCCGATCTGAAAAAGTATGTCGTCTTGTATGCACGGCATGAAGGCGGGCACCGCCGCGCCGGTGTCAACGAAATCCCTTACACCTCGCAGCTGATCTGGGAAGATTTTGATTTCCACGAAAATTATGGCAGGGTCTATTTGGATAACCCTTTTGGCGACTTGTGCGAGACTTCCATTTCCCAGGCACTTTCCATCTTCCTGTCCGGCTATCAGGAAGCCTGCGGATATAGCGGGAAATGGCGGGTTCGGGAATTGTTTGGCCGAAGCCCGTTTTTTGATTATCTTGTGGAATATGAAGAAGGTTTCCTTTGGGTCTGTGTGGATATGGGCCAGCACGCCTACGCTTCTGTTCCTTTTGATCACACGGACCACAATACCGGCGCATCATGAAACAACGCAGGGGAAATCCCCTGCGCCATTTGATATCCTGCATCATTTATTCTGTCTCCCGGAGCCGTTCCACCACGCTCTGTCTGGTCACGCTGCCAAGCACTCCTGCCGGGAGAATGATCCCCAGTGCCAAAAGAACCGGCACGGTAGCAAGAAGAGGCATTAACGTAAACCGATGGGTGAAAAACCATAACCCACCTGTCATCCCAGGCATAACAAATCCGGAAAAAGCCGCCGACAGAACAAGGGAAAGAACCCCTGCCCCTGCGGTATAATACAATCCTTCCACCATCAGCATCTTTCTAAGCTGGGATGTGGTCATGCCCACCGACTGCAGCATGGCAAATTCCCT
The DNA here is from genome assembly GCA_910587295.1 of uncultured Lachnospiraceae bacterium. Classification (GTDB taxonomy): domain Bacteria; phylum Bacillota; class Clostridia; order Lachnospirales; family Lachnospiraceae; genus Suilimivivens. The sequence goes on from CAJULP010000023.1 coordinate 8,208, forward strand.
TCTCCGGGTCAAAATGCTGGTGAGCATGGAGTTTACAAAATTCAGCACCCCAATAAGCCCGATCACGAGACTTAACACACCGCCTACGAAAAGCACCATGTTCCGCGTACTTTCAAATTCTCCTTTCCGGCCGGCCTTTGAGCTATATCCCATAACCGGCTCCACCTCTTCCGTGTATTTTCCCAAGAAAGCTTCCACATTAGCCTCTTCGTCGTCACTGACATTAAAGGAATAGCTCATGATCCCAGGCACTTCCACCATCTCCCGGTACACATCCGCAGGAAGATAAAAATTGAAGTCATGCCCTATCCCGCAGGTATTGGTATAATATTTCATGGCAACCTTGGCCATCACCGTAAATTCCCTGGCTGTATACTCCCGGCTCTGATACTCCTTGTCATTATTCTCCTCTCCCTCCGTAAGCCGTCCTTTATAATTGTGCAGCGTCACGGTATCCCCAATCCGGTAATGGGAGGACTCCCACTCAGGATTTTCATAATCATCCAGATCAATGCCCTCCAGAATATAATTTCCGGACTTTAATTTTTCCAGATCGATTTCCCCTTCCAAAACCCAAAGCCTCTGCAAAGGCAAATCTTCCATCCCGTAGACAGCACAGAAATAATTTCCATGATCATCCGCCATTTCCCAGGTCTCTCCGTCATATTCTATCTTAAAGCATTCTTCATCCATGATATTTCCAAGAATCCTTCCCCCTTCCGTAAAGCCAGGCAGTCCTTCCACCGCCTCGATAAGGCTCTCCGATGTTCCGTTTTCCGGCCCCCGGAACCGATACCGGAAATAATCCGCATGGGCAGCCAAAAAGTCCGTATCCACAAATTTGCTTAAATACTTATCCATATCAAAGCCAAGGCTAACCGTGTAAATAGTGTTGAACAATACCAGGCTTAAAGACATGGACAGCACCACCAACACCGTCCGCTTCCGGTTTCGGCCCAGGTTTGCGGCCGCCATACCTGCTATGCGTGCGCCGTATCCGGATTTTTTCACCTTTTTAGCATTCTTATTCCCTGCCCGTCCTTTTCTGCGTGTCTTGCGGCTGTCCATTTCAGCGCCGCTATCCGTATACCGCAGCGCCTCCACCGGAGACACCCGCCCGGCAACCCTTCCCGGCTTTGCCGTGCTTAAAAGCACCGTGGCAAAGGCAAATAACGCACTGCCTAAAAAGATCAGAGGATTGAGAGATACCTGATAGTCAATTGCCGCAAAATAACTCTGGCTCATAATCACAGGAACAAGCGCACATCCCGTCAAATACCCGGCCACAAGACCGATGGGGATGCCCACGCAGGACAGCACAAAGGCCTGATACCGGATAATGCTCCTTAACTGCTTCCCGGTGGTGCCAATGGTCTTTAACAGCCCGTAAAAACGGATATCCCTGATCACGGATATCTGGAAAATATTATAGATGATCAGATAGCCCGCAAATATGATCAGCAAAAGAAACAGGCCAATTGCCGCTACGGTAGGCGCATCCATCCCGATATTGGTGGAAAGATAAGCCCAGTTCACATTATTATCAATATAGTCCGGCGAATCCTGATCCGTGGAAAAACCGCTTTCCATGACCACTCGCTCCATCTTGCCCTCAAGATCCATGGAATTTTTAAACATGATGTAACAGTTGATCACACCGGTCAGCTGCAAGCTCTCCTTATAATCATTGTAAAGTTCATCCAAATGGGCATCCACGTACGCCCTTGATCCTACCAAAATGGATACGTTGAACGCCGGGTCCGCCTCCCACCAGCCGGAAAGCACAAAATCCCGCTCCACTTCCTTTCCATGCACCAGAAGCTTTAAGGTTACCGGCTCCCCTTCCTTCGGCTCAATCCCCAAAAGCTTGATGGTCCTGGTATCCATCATAACCTCATTGGCAGCCACAGGCTTATGCCCTCCTACAGGCTCGCAAAATCCCAGCTTGATCCCCACGTCGTCCATATAATAAAACTCCGCATGACGCTTTAAAAACTCTTCATTTAACACATCGTCACACAAAATACGGTTATAGGAGATCTCGTCGATCAGCTCATGCCCCTTGACCCTGTCATATTGCTCATCGGTGACATATTTGAGCACTCCCATGCCGTCTCCTCCCGCCTGGCGCATGGTCTGGCGCTGGAAGTTTTCTATCATACCGCTGCCTACCGTAAAAAGCGCCGTAAACAAAAGCGCCGTTAAGGCAATGGCAAGCACGGCGATCAGATTTCTTGATTTCGCTGCCGCAAAGCTTTTCCGGGAAAGCTTCCTTACCGCAGCTTTACTGTTCACGTTAAACATCTCTACACCCCCACAGCCTTTCTATTTACGATTTTTCCATCTTCTATCCGGATGATCCGGTCCGCCATCTGGGCGATTTCCTCATTGTGGGTGATCATCACCATGGTCTGTTTAAACTTGTCGCTGGTCACCTTCAAAAGCCCCATCACGTCTAAACTTGTGCTGCTGTCCAGATTCCCGGTAGGCTCATCCGCAAGGATGATGGCAGGCTTTGACGCCAGCGCCCTTGCAATGGCAACTCTTTGCTGCTGGCCGCCGGATAGCTGCCCCGGCAGGCTGCCTGCCTTGGAAGGAAGCCCTAAGGTTTCAATGATATTGTCAATATGCCCTCGATCAATCTTGTTCCCATCAAGGGTGATGGGCAGGACAATGTTTTCATAAACATTCAGCACCGGCACCAGATTATAACTCTGGAAAATAAACCCGATCTTCCGTCTCCTGAAAATCGTCAGCTCATCATCCTTTAAAGTAAAGATATCCTTCCCCGCCACTTCTACCTTTCCGCTTGTAGGACGGTCCAGCCCGCCGATCATATGAAGGAGCGTTGACTTGCCGCTTCCCGACGTGCCTACGATGGCCACAAACTCCCCTTCCCCCACAACAAAATCTACCCCGTCAAGGGCCTTCACCTGGGTATCGCCCTGTCCATAATATTTCTTTAAGTTCGTTGTTTTTAAAATATCCATATGACTTATGCCTCCTTTTAACAATACTATAGGCTAAGATTCTAACTCAATTCTTTCCGGATTCTAACAGTTTTGACAGATTTGCAGACAAAAATAGCGGCCAGGGCAGCCGCATATTTTCTTTATACTATTTAAAACATATGACATTAACCCGAAATTACCCTGCAGCGTTTTTTGTAACATGCAATCCCGTATTTTCGGATCATGGTCATACCATCATCAAGCAATAACTCCTCGTAATTCCTGTTGTTGATCTGCCATAGCGCTTCCCTGCACCCCTCATCAAAGGCTGCCTTCTCCGCATATTTCAGCTCAATAACGATACCGATCTCCTTATCCTCAACCTCCACGCTGATGTCGCTGTATCCATCACCCGCTTCCGCATTGGACATGACCTTCCACCCTTCCATTCCCGCAAACAGCCCCAGCAAAACCCCGTGGTAAAAATTTTCCTTCATTTCCTTTTTAACGTTTGTATCACGAATACTGATCATTTTCCGAAGGTAAAAGGTAAAGCCTTTCTCAATGGCTTCCGTATCATTTTCTTCAAATGCCCGGCAGAAATCTTCCAGTTTTTGTTTATCTTTCCTTATTTCCGTCTCAAACCATTCCTGGATCTGCTCCCTGAATATCCACCGGATTTCTTTATTAGGAATGATCAACTCCGCCATGCCATCCCTATCCTGCTCCAACTGGGTCAGATATCCTGTCGTAAAAAGGATGCTCCATAAGTTATCAATCTTGGAATCCAAATCCCTGTATGTTAATTCCTGCCGTACTTTCTTCCTGATACTTTCACCATTGACCAAGCGCTCAATTTCATTTCTGGTTATCCCATCTGCCTTATCTATAAACTTCCTGATGATGCTGTTACTGCTGGTATTTACCCAGTAATTCTGCGGTTTCGTTACGCTCTCATCCCGCAGATCGCCGCAATAATTAATTACATCCCACGGACAATATATACTCAAGTCGCCAAACAGGTAGCCGTCATACCATTCTTTTATAGCTTTATATTGGCTGGCAAACCCATAATACTCGATCATCTGCCTGACTTCCGCATCCGTAAAACCAAAGTATTCCTTATAGCGCACATCTTTCACCGTATATACTTTAAAATTATTAAACCCTGAAAAGATGCTCTCCTTCGATATCCTAAGGCACCCGGTAAGAACCGCAAAAAACAGACTGTTATTTGTTTTTAGCGCCTGGCCAAACAAGGTCCTGATGAGCTCGACCATAGCGTCATAATAGCCTGCCTGATAAGCCTTATCAAGGGGAACGTCATACTCATCTATCAGGATAACCGTATTTTGGCCATAGTGTTTCTGTAGAAAACGTGATAACAAAAGCAGGCTGTTTTCCAAAAGCCCCTCTGACATCGCAAAATCCCCTTCTTCATTCAGTTCTATCAGCTTCGCAAATTGCCGGCGCTCAGTTTCGCTCAGTCTGTCACTGTCTGAAAGAAACGAAAACCTGATCGCCTCATTTCCTATCGTTGACTGAAGCTTATTTTTTGCCTTGTCAAACGTACTTCCACCTACATTTTTCAAACTGATGGAGATTACCGGGAACTTCCCCTGATACCTGTCACAGATCTCCGCCTCCTTTGAAATCTCCAAACCATCAAAAAGCGCCGGGGTACTGCCAATGTCAAAAAAATATTTTAACATGCTCATGTTCAGGGTTTTCCCAAAACGCCTGGGACGTGTAAACAGGTTTACATATGCCATATTATCCAAAAGATCCCTTATCATTCTGGTCTTATCAATATAATAAAATCCATCCGTCCGAATCCGCTTAAAATCTTCAATGCCCATAGGCAGCCTTGCTTTTCCCAACATGCCTTACCTCTTTCATGTGACTGCTATACAAAGTTATCATATTTTTCTATCTATTTCATCTAATAACAGTATAACACACCCCTTACCACAAATCACTCAAAAACTGCTATCTGGGCAGAAAAACCGAAAACACCGATCCCACCCCGGGCCTGGATGCCACTTTCACATATCCGCCCTGCTCCCTGATGATCTCCCGTGTAAGATAAAGGCCTATCCCCACGCCCTTTTCATCCGCTGCCTGCTGGGAACGGTAAAAACGCTGGAAGATTTTTGCCGTTTCTTCTTCCTTGATCCCCATGCCGTCATCGGCCACCTCAATACAGACAAACATTTCATAGGCTTTAGCGCTTACCCGGATCCTGCCCCCGGGAGGCGTGTATTTTACCGCATTATCCACCAGGTTCCCCAGTGCCTCTGCCGTCCACTTGCGGTCAAACAATGCGGTAAGCTCCGGCGCATGTTCCACGGAAAAGGAAATCCCTTTGGTGATCGCCGCCCCAAAGTCAATCTCCCCGACCAGCTCTTCCACGCTATCCCGCTTAGGCATCACTGCAATAATCCCGTTTTCCAGCCGGGAAAGCTTGACCAACGCCTGGATCAGGAAATCCAGCTTTTCTGTCTGGGAAGAGATACTGGAAAGAAGCTTTTTTTCCTCTTCCCCCAAAACCCCCCTTTCATCCAATAACTGGGTATAAAGCAGGATGTTTGCCACCGGTGTCTTTGTCTGGTGGGAAATATCACTGATCAGGCTCTTGATAGAATCCCTTTCCTTCACTGCCTGCTGTCTGTCTATCTTCCCCGCACGTAAAAACCGATACAGTTTTGCCTCGATCTTGGACGCCTTTTTTTCGGAAAAATCATTTTCCGTTAAAGTTCCTTCTATCGCCCGGTCAATCATTTCATCTATATTATCAAGGATCGCCGATATCTTTGCATAGAAAAAGACCACCCCGCAGATAAGAATGATCACACACGCAACGCATACCCAAAGCATAAGAATCCTCCCTATGTGATTACATCACCTTTCCCAAACATAACCAATCCCGTAAACCGTCTTGATTGGTGCTCCGCCTAATTTCTGGCGCAGCCGCCCTATGGTCACGGAAAGCGCATTTTCCTCCACGAACTCAGCTCCGTCCGTCCAGATCCGATCCATAAGCTTATCCCGGGAAAGGGTGATTCCCCGATTTGTTACCAAAAGTTTTAAAAGCTTCTGTTCTGTCTTGCTTAAGTTGACTGGCGTTTCCCCCACTTTAAAGATCATATTATCAAAATCAAAGAAAAATCCCTCCTGCTCATACACACAAGCCGCAGGCCCATGCCGCCGCATAACGGCATCGATCCGCGCCCGGAGCACCGCCAGAGAAAAGGGCTTGGTGATATAATCGTCCGCTCCTTGGGCAAAGCCGGCCACTATATCAAGCTCCAGATCATATGCAGTGAGAAATATCACAGGCAGAGTGGAAAAAGACCGGATTTCCTTGCAGAAATCAAGTCCGCTTCCGTCCGGAAGGTTCACGTCCAAAATAATAAGGTCTACTGCTTCTTTTAGCAAAACACGCGCTTCTTTTAAGTTATATGCCTGCAAAGTCTTCGCCCCGCCCAGCGACAGGGCAATGCCGTCATTTAACGGCCTGTCGTCTTCTACGATCAAAATCGTCATAACTTTCTCCCTTACCGCCTTACTGCCATCACTTCTTCCGTAACCTCCCTCTGCACCCGGCAGGTTACCTGGATCAGCTTTTCCTTTCCTGTCTCTGACAAAAGCCAGCCGCAGATATGGAAATCATACAGTCCATCCTCGAATAAAAGATAAATGACATTTCCGTATCTTGATTCATCCACCCAAAGATTTTTCGGGATCCCGTTGTTTTCTTCTTCATTGATCAACTCCCATACCCGGTCGTTGATCTCTTCCTCCATCGCATGAAAGCTTACATGGTCAACCGTGTAATAATTGGTGGTCTGCCAAAGACTTACCTGATACCGCTCCTTATTCCCGTCATTATCAATATCACAGCTTCTATCATACTTCTGCCCCTCATCTTCCGATTCCGCCGTTCCGGGTCCTATCCTGTCCTCTGACTGATACGCATTTGCCAGCTTGATAAGCCCTTTTTCCAGATCCCGGTATTCCTCATCTTTTAGATAAGACGTCTTGATCTCCCGTCCATCCTTCCCTTCTTTTGGCGTGATGGAAAGCCAGACGCCGCCCTGAAAAACCCCCTCTTCATAGCATCCCAGGGAAACCCCGTTGTATACCTTCTTAGTAAAATCCCATGTGGTCCTTGCCAGATAATTCCTGCCTTCCCATTCCAAGAAGGCAAATTCCTCCTTAAGCTCTTCCAGCTTGTCCGTCAATTCATAGCTTCCATTCCCATATCCCTTAAATAGATGGTAATAAACACTCCCTAACGTGCCGCCTAAAAATTCGCACAGGTAAACGTCTTCTATCCCGTCGTTATCCGCATCCACCATAAGCCACACCCCGGATCCATCGTAAGTAGCTGCAATTCTTTGCATTTCATTTCTAATGGCAGGGTTATCCTCCGCCAGTTCCTTCACTTCCGCAAAATCCAGTTCCCGGTCCGAAACAAGGGGAAGCATGGCATCGCGCAGTTTTTCCCTGTCTGACAGCAGGCATCCGGACAGATATTCTTTCAGGCTCTCCGGGATTTTTTCCGCCCTTCATCCCACAAATAACCGTCAAAATCCTCTTCATCCGCGAAATCCAGGGAACGCAGCGGATCCATCAGCCAATACCTGCACAAAAAATCCCCGTTTCCATCTTGATCTATATCAACAATCTCCATCTGCCCCGGATATAGTTCTTTTACCCGCTGGCTTGCCAATGGGGATCCATAATCCCCCTTCTGATAAACGATGACCGTTCCTGCCTCTTCCCCCGTACTGCCTTTCATCACAACAAATAAAGGCTTTCCCTGTTTACGGTTCACCCAAAAATAATACTCTCTCTGGCCGTCGTAAGAACGACTGTCCTTAACATCCTTTTCCCCGTCCGTCTGCACCAGCCCATAGTACAGGAAATCACCAAAACTTTCCACCTCGTTTGTATACGCATAGATGCTGCTTTCCCTGACATGGAACAGATGTCTTTTGGAGCCTTTTCCGGAAAAAAGAAAATACTCTTTTTCTTCTGTATCCCGGTTTTCCCCGTACATCCAACAGCCCTCTGCTTCCTTTGCCCTGCCGCTGCCAGGGATTCCATACAAAACAGAAGTGGGGAAGTATTCCCTCACTTCTGCTGCCAATTCCAATGTATCTTCCGGCATCCCGGAAATGACATAAGGCGTGATCACAATCTCATGCTCATAGCCCTCTTTATGCTTTTCCATTTCCCCATCCTCACACCAGGAATGGGTATCCAACAAAATGTATTGGGTGGCAGCGCCTTCTCCGCGTTTTTCCGCCTGCCACCCTGCCGGAAGCCTGACGGTAAGGTTTCCAATCGCAAGGACAGTTTCATCCCCATCCTTTTTCTCACTATAAGAAACTTGGCAGGGTGTGAATGAAACACCCTTTTCCCTTTTCCCGGTTCCCATACACACCAACGTGCCAAACACCAAAAACACAACCAATGCAGCAGCTTTCCATTTCCTTTTTCCCATAGCAAAAGCCACACCTTTCCTTTGAACGTGATGCTATTATAAACCGCCCTTGCATCAAACTTGCATCAAAAGTGCATCATTTTTGCATACTTTTATACTTCCAGTTCCTTCCCGTCAAGGACAGCCCGGTATAAGGTTCCGTCCTCGTGGTAGCACAATTTCAAGGAAAAAAAGGGAACTTCATTTTCCATAAGCTCCAAAAACAAAAGGTCGCCCTTCCACAGGTTCAGGCTCCTTACCTGATCCTTGGGAACCCATTCCAGCGCCCCTTCTTTACAATCCGTCAGCGTTCCCACAAACTCATCCGCAGTATACAGGCACATATACTCCGCCGGGTCATCACTATAACAAAAAGTCACAATCCCCCGGAACTGCCAGCTTGTAAGCGTCAGGCCGGTCTCTTCCTTCACCTCGCGGAGCAGACAGTCCTCCGGGCTTTCTCCGGCTTCAAAATGCCCGCCTACGCCAATCCATTTATCCTTATTTACATCATTCTTTTTGGAAACCCTGTGCAGCATCAGGTACTTTCCGTCCTTTTCCATGTAACACAGGGTGGTCAACGCACTTTTCATATTCAGCCCAGCATTTCCCCGACAATTTTGTTCACCAGCCCACCATCAGCCCTGCCTTTTACTTTAGGCATCAACTCCTTCATCACTTTACCTTTATCTTTTCCGGATGGTTCTGTGATCCCAAGGCTTTCAAGGACCTGCTTAACCGTCTCCCTGATTGCATCCTCACTCATCTCCTCCGGCGCAAACTTCTGGTATACGCTAAGCCTGATACGACAGGCTTCTTTAATATCCTCACGGTCTTCCGGGGCAAGCTCCATGGTCTCTTTGGTCTGTTTCATTTCCTTTTTGACTACCTCGAACTCTTCCGCCTCTGTCAGATCCTCACGTTTATCAATGGCCTTGTTTTTCAAGGCGGAAAGCAGCATGGAAAGGGCATCCTTCCTTGGCTTATCCTTACTTTTCATGGCCTCCACCATCTGGCTTCTTACCTCATCAATCATACTCATAACTAATTCCCATCCTTTCATTCTTTATCGGTTACTGCTATATTTCACGATCAAAAGCTCCACGCTCATGTTATCGTTCAGCCTGCCTGTCTTGATCGCTTCTTCCGCTTCCACGCAGGCTTCCACCGTCTCCCGAAGTTCCTCTTTTTGAAACCGGGAAGCCTGGGTTACATACTTTCCCGCAACAAAGCCCGGAAGCCCTACTTTCTCCCCGATTGCCCTGCCTTGGTATCCTTTTCCTGCAAGTTCTTTTACCTGCAAAAGAAGATTAAACTGCCTGGTGATCAGAAACAAGATCCGCATAGGCGGCTCTTTTAACGCCAACAGCTCATAATAAAGTTCCAACGCCTTTTTTTGCTTCCTGTCCGCAATAGCGTTTATCATATCAAAAATGTGGCTGGAAATCCTTTTGGTGCAGATCTGCACAATATCCCGTTCCGTTATAGCATCCTGGTCCATGCAATAACAAAAAAGCTTCTCCATCTCTTTTTGAATATTTTCCATATCGGTACCGGTCATTTCCAAAAGAAAATTCAGGGCTGGCTCGGAAATCTTTTTGTTTTCCCGTTTCACCATCCCAAGCACCCAGCGTTTTAGCGTGTTCTCATCCTGAATGCCAAACTCCACGGCACACCCCTTTGCGGATACCGTCTTATAAAGCTTGCTGCGCTTATCCACCTCTGTCTCCACAAAAAGGAAATAAACCGTTTGAGCCGGTGATTTTAAATACTCCGAAAGCTCTTCCCCGCCTCCTTTAAACAACCCCGTATTTTCCATGAGAATCAGCCTTTTTTCCGAAAAAAACGGCATAGTCTCCGCCTGGTCAATCACTTCCCCTATCGTGACACCCTTTCCTTCATAATAATGATAATTCATGGAATCATCACCGATAATGGCTTCCTTGAGCCTGTTCTTATATTGTTTGCGCAGATAGGCTTCTTCTCCATAAAGAAGATAAATATGATTCAGTTGTCCGGTTTTCATGTCCTGGTTCAAACGCTGCAATCCTGCTTCCTCCTATTGCCCCGGTTCCTCTGATACATCATTATTTTTTCGGGAACTGTCAATCTTATCCCTGATTTCTTGCATTTGATAATCCAATACTTCTATGGAATCCGCACAGGTTTTTAAAAGGCCTACGATTTCCTCCGCATTATCAATGTCCTTTTTGTATTTCAGCTTATGCTCCAAGCTTGCCCAAAAATCCATGGCAATGGTGCGGAACTGTACCTCAACCTTCATATATTTTTTTTCATTTGAAAGAAAGATCGGTACATTTAAAATAAGATGAAGGCTTCTGTATCCGTTAGTCTTGGGGCTTTTAATGTAATCCTTCCTTCCAAGAAGCGTAATATTATCCTGCTTGACCAAAAGTTCCGCCAGATGGTAAATATCATCCGGAAAGGAACAGATCACGCGCACCCCGGCAACATCCTTCAGATTTTCCTTTATACTTTCCACCGTGACCGGATAGCCCTTCCGGCTCAATTTCTCATAAATACTTGCCGGTGTCTTTAACCTGCTTTTGATCGACTCAAAAGGATTCCTGTTGTATTCTAAGGAAAACTCTTCGTTCAGCACCTGAAGCCGGTTCTCAACCCCCATGATCGCCGCCCGGTATTCCATCATCAGGCGGTTAAAAGGCTCTGCTTCCTGCAGCTTTTCCGCCTGCAGTTTGATAATCCGGTCCTGCTTTTTTAACGCCTCTTCCTGCTCCTCAACCTTCTGTGCAAGACGATTTTTCCCGGCAAACAGCTCTATCGTATTTTTAATCCGGTTCCGGACGATTGAGCTTTCAAATGGTTTATGGATAAAGTCCGCCGCCCCAAACGCAAGACATTGACTTTCAATCTCTATTGCGTTTTCACTGCTTACAACAAGTACAGGAATTTTCTGCAGCCACCCGTTTTTTTTCATCTCCTTTATTACCGCAAAACCATCCTTATTTGGCATTTGAAGATCCAAAAGAACCGCAACGATACTGCTCTGATACTTCCGAAACTTTCTAAGTGCCTTCTCCCCATCCTCCGCAATCTCGATCAGATACTCATCTTCCAGCATATTACGCAGCAATTCGCGATTCAATTCCACATCGTCCACTACCAATATCCTTTGCATACCAATACCCCATTCCTAAAAGGTTATACCTGTTACCTATTATACACCGTTTATGACAATTTTTCTACCATACTCTGTTGCATAATAAATTGTTACTTTTTACTCTTGTAAGAATCTACTGACCCACACCCTTTCCCCATCCGTCTCAAAAGTGACCGCCCCGGTCTCATAGGTGACCATCACATCCGTTCCACAGTCCGCCAAACGCCCCAAAAGCTCCTTATGGGGATGACCGTAGGAATTGTTTTCCCCACAGGAAATAACCGTGTAATAAGGGCGGCACCAATCAAGCAGCTCTGCCGGCGTGGAATAAGCCGAACCGTGATGAGCTGCTTTCAGGACGGTATACTTACCGGTGTCTTGAATTTGACCGCCTTCCTGCTTTCTTATATAAGCAGAAAGCTCCCTCTCACCTTCCCCTTCCAGGTCTCCCGTCAAAAGAGCGCTGAAGTTCCCGTATGTAAGACTTAACACTGTCGAATAGGCATTGGCGTCTTCTGCTCCATACCCTTTTTGCGGATGCAGGCAGGTGATGCTCACCCCGCCCGCTTGCAGTCTCTGTCCGCGGCTGATGTATGCAACCGGAACCTGATTCCGCTCTGCCACGTCCTCCAATTCCTTATATGCATCATTTCTTGCCTCTTTTCCAATATCCGGAAGGATCAGACAGCACACACGGATATCCCCTGTTACATTCTGCTCCAGGATCTCTTTCACCCCGTTACAATGATCCGCATCCGGGTGGGTCACAAAAACGGCGTCCAGCTTTTTCGTTCCCTGATACCGCAAAAACGGGAGCAGGCGGTATTTCCCCACACCGCTTACCGACGAACTGCCGCCATCAACCAAAAACCTGCTGCCGTCAGCAGTTTCCACATAAATTCCATCCCCCTGTCCAACATCCAAAAAGGTTACAGCCAGCTTATTACCCGGCCGCCATACAAGCGCCAAAACAGCCAAAAGGATCAATGACCACCTTGTCCAAAGAGCCAGCCTTTTTTTCAAGAAAATAACCAAAAGAAGGACCGCCATCCATAAAACCATCTGCCAGAACGCAGGTTTCCCTGCCGTTACCATATGCACCGGAAGCTTCTCATTGATCCCACACGCCAGTTCAAATATTTTAAATATCCCCTGAATCATATGGCCAAGCGGATATGTGGCAAACGGAAAGACCACACTGGCAAACAGCAAAAGAATCCCTGCCGCCATCAGATAACTCATAAGCGGGATGATGACCAGATTTAACAACATAGACCAAAACGGAAATTGGAAATAATACCATAAATAGATGGGCAGTGTGATCACCCCCATGGTAAGCGCGGAAAGAAATAATTTCAGCATTCTGGCAGGCGCCTTTTTCTTTCTATGAAAAGCCGCCCCCTTCCCTTCTGTAAGCGCCGGGGTAAGGACGCCTATTCCTAAAACACACCCGAAGGAAAATATAAAACCACTATACTCCAGATAAAGCGGCTGCCCGATCAACAAGATCACGGCTGCCACCGAAAGCGCCGTCATCATATCATAAGTCCTCTCAAGCATAACAGCCAGCATATGCAGAAAAAACATCAGTATTGCCCGAAGCGCAGACACGGAAAAACCTGTCATCGTACCATATAAAAGCAGCAAAATGGCAGCTGCCAAAGCTGACACCTTCATTGGTGCGCCGCATTTTCGAAGCACATGATAAAGCCCCATCCCAAGCATAGACACATGCAGCCCGGATATGGCAAGGATATGCGCAATCCCGTTTCTTTGGTATAACTCCTTTACCTCCCGGTCAAGCTCTCCTTTTTCCCCCAGCAGAATCGTTTTCATCAGGGCACTTTCCTTTTCCGGGAGATTTTCCGAAAGCCTGCGGGACAAAAAGGCCTTAAACCGGTAAAGGGCCTCCCCCGTTTTGCTGTATCCCACTGTTTTTTCCAGAATCATTGCCTGATTCAGGCGGTAAGAAATTCCAGATATTAGATAATAAGTATATGAATCAAACTGACCTGGGTTAGAAGCTGTCTCAAACTCCTTATAGCTTCCTTCCACTGTAACGATACTCCCCATTTCCGGCTCTGCCTGCCCACTTTTTAAGTAGCACAGAGCCCCTTTCCCGGGCGGAGAATCCCCGGACAAATTTTTCAGGTACAAAACCCGCACAGCCTGCCCTGCCTGTTGCCGTACTTCCTTTTGATATACCTTTCCGGTCACTTTCACCTTCCTTTTTTCTCCCTCATACAGACCCCTGGGAGAAAAAGGCAGCAAACTTACGGCAAAATAAAAGAAAAGGACAATCAACAGACAAGCGGACGCCAATGGGCGTTTTCTCATTTTTACCTCATTTCTGCGCTGCTTTCTGCGCATATCAAGTTTGTGGATGCAGCGCAGACGCAAACTTGCGAGTGAAAGATTGTAAATCTTTCACTCTTATCCCCATGCCTTCCCTACGGTACGACGAGTTCAAGGTTTCTCTCAAATACCGTAGATAGATTTGTATTTTCTTTATAAGTTACATTCGAATCCCCATTAATGGAGATCTGAACCTTATTGACATTGGTCAGCTCCACCAATGAATTTGTAATAGAATAAATTGTCACATCCGATGTCACATTATAGATCTGTGTCAAAAAAGTACTGTTTAAGTTTACATAACATATCCCGTCCTGCACATTGACACTTACCACCCTTGTGCTTGGATTGATTGTGGGATAAGCGGCTTCATTTTCGGACGGCCCTGCGATCAACTGCTCTATCACAAGCCGCTCCATGGAAATATTGCTGTTATAGACCACACTTCTTGTCACTGCAGTAAGACCTGTTCCTTCTTCATTAGCCAGATAAAGGTTCAACTTAACTTTTTCATAGGTATTAATCTCATTTCCCGCATTATCAATAAACTGATCTGCGTTCATCACACCCACCAACGCACCGGACGCATCCATAAGAGGCTCCGAGTTGACCTGGAAAGACACATACTCGATTCCCTCAATCTGGGTCAGCGTCCTGACCAATGCTGCGCGCACCAGAATTTCTGTAATGGCAGGCTGCATCCGGTAATTTTCATCAAAATTCAAGACCAGCTGCCCTTCGGAAAACGATGTGCCGATCAAGTTAAAAGTTCCTGAAAGCGGCGCCTTGTACTCCAGCTTTTCAGGCACGGTACCCATCTGCTGTAAAAACTCCTGCACAAGCCCATCCCGATCCATGGTTTCCGTGGCATATTCATTAAAAAGCACACCGGTCTCATCATGGTTTACATAATATATATTATAGGTTTTTCCGTTACTCCCATTTTTTTGCTGCCCACAGGCCCCCGCTAATATCAGCATCCCTGCAAGAACCAAAACGATCATCATTCTTCTGCCTGACATATCCCATCTCCTAACGACTAAATGGCATCTTAACTTTTCGTCTGCGTTAACCCTCTGGTGAGCGGAATCTTGACCACAAAAGTGGTTCCCTCCCCTTCTTTACTATCCACTTTGATAGACCCTCTGTGCAAAAGCACTGCATTCCTGGTGATCGCAAGCCCCAGCCCGGTTCCTCCGATCTCCCTGGAATGGGATTTGTCCACCCGGTAAAAACGCTCGTAAATCTGCTCCAGGCACTCTTGCGGTATCCCGATGCCCGTATCCGATACCTGAATGGTAAAAAATTGATGATCCGCATCTAAGGTTACTTCCACGGTTCCCTGTTCCCTGTTATACTTAATTGCGTTCTCCACAAGGTTTGTGAGGATTAGTGACATTTTAACTTCATCAACCTCCGCCACCACTTCCCGCTTGCTGACCAGCAGCACCTCCACATTATTTTTCCGCGCAATTGGCCGGAGACGTTTCAAAATAATCTCTGTAAGTTCATTTATGTCCACTGCGCTGATATTAAGCTCCGCCACCGACTTATCCAGTTTCACAATCGCAAGCAGGTCATTAATGATCTTATCTTCCCTTTCAATCTCTTCCGCAATGTCTTTCATAAATTCCTGGTACAGTTCTGCCGGAACATCCTGCTGTGCCAAAAGCGACTCCGCCAGAACTTTAACGGACGTAATGGGCGTTTTTAACTCATGGGAGACGTTGGCAACAAACTCCTGCCTGGAATCATCCAACGTCTTCATCCGTTTTAAAAGTCCATTAAACGCGTCCACAATGTGTTCCGTTTCCAGATAATCCGGAACGGAAATGGGATCATCCGTATAACCTTCCTTAATCTCGCTGATAGACTTGGATACCCGGCCGAAAGGACGGATCAGTACCTGCGCCAGCAAAAGCGCAATAGCTAGAATGCAGAAAATCATAATATATTCAATGATAAGCGCCTTCCTGTTCAGGATTTCCAGCGTCATTGCAATACTGTCAGTGGATACACTGGTAAGCATGACTCCCCGTACCACCTCTGTTCCCTCCGGCATATCTTCTGCCGCCATCTTTGCGGAGATAGTCTCAATGATCGGAATCGTGATCTCAATAAACCCGTTCACCTCATCATAATTGACCGTATTAACGCCTTTCATACAGCGGATCACTTCCTCGGAAATGATCGTCTTGCCTTCGCTGATCCCATAGGTATCCTTGACCACACGCAGGTTACTGTTAATGATCAGCATACGTCCGTTATAAAGATTGGAAAGCTGCTCCAATTCCGCCCCGATCACCTCTGAGGAATTATCCTGAAGATAGTTGTACGTGATCAAGTGATTTGCAATGATCTTAAGCTGGGTCTGTACATCAGAAGTACGCACTTCCACGGCACGGTCCTCATAATTTTCCAGGATTCCTGCCCGGATAATGATACTGGGAATAATGCCCATTAAACATATAATGATAAACAGGCGGAACTTAAGGCTCCGCCCTATTCTTAGTTTTTTTAAAAACTTAATTATTTTATCAGCCATAACAGGCACTGCCTTTCATAAATTACTTTATGCCGTGCGGTCAGTCTTTAGGCCGCCAGTATATTCAGGCAAAGTAGTAGCCCACGCCCCATTTCGTGTGTACATATTTCGGTTCCGAAGGCGTCAGTTCAATTTTTTCCCGAAGCCGCCTGATATGCACGTCCACCGTACGGACGTCACCGGGATAGTCGCTCCCCCAAACCAGCTTTAACAAGTTTTCCCTGCTGTACACTTTATTGGCGTTGACCACCAAAAGCTCTAACAATTCAAATTCTTTCGCAGTCAGATTGATCTCCTTCCCCGCCGCATACACCCTTCTTCCATCACAGTCAAGCTTTAGGTCTCCGCTTTCTATGACTCTTGCGGCCTCCTTGGGCTTAGGCGCCGTCCTTCTGATGATCGCTTTGATCCTTGCTTTCACCTCCAGGATATTAAATGGCTTCGTGATATAATCGTCTGCGCCGTACTCAAGGCCTAAGATCTTGTCCATATCTTCACCCTTAGCAGTCAGCATAACAATAGGCACACCGGAAAACTCCCGTATCTGCTGGCATACTTCAAACCCTGTAAGCTTTGGGAGCATTACATCCAAAAGAATAATATCATATTCCTTTTTACGGACCATTTCAAGGGCCTCTTCCCCATCATAGGCACAGTCAACTTCCATCCCGTCCTGCTCTAAGCTGAAACGGATTCCTTTAACGATCAGCTTTTCATCATCTACCACAAGCACTTTCTTTGCCATTTATATGTTCACGCCTTTCCCTCTATTTTCTTAACCGTTCACACCGTAATACTGTCCTTTATCTTCTGAAACAGCCCTTCCTTTATTCCCTCAACGTTCATGATATCTTCAATCTTTTGATATGCTCCGTATGTCTCACGGTATGAAATGATGCTTTTAGCCTTGCTGCTCCCGACACCCTGGAGCGTGCACAAAAGTTCCTCATCCGCCGTATTGATATTGACCAGCCCGCTTTTTTCCGCCGGGGAGACCTGCTCTAAAGACTGTTCCAAAAAATCCTGCCAGTCAGCTTCACCGACCTCTTCTAATGTTGGAACATAAATCTTCATACCATCGCAGACAAGATCTGCCTGATTCAGATAGTCTTCCTCTGCCTGCGGGGTAAATCCCCCTGCCGCTTCAACTGCCTGATAAATCCTGCTTCCAGATAAAAGTGTATAAACTCCGGGATTTTCCACAGCGCCGCAGACATGCACTACATATTCCGTAACCTCCACAGGATCTTCCCTGCTGACTTCCTGCGCTTCATCCGATTGTACAGTCTCGTCCGAAGACTGCCCCGGTTCTGTTTCCGCCTCTAAGGCCTCCATAAACTGGACCGGTTCTAATTTTTGACCCTTTTCTTCCTTCTTCTCACACCCCATGAAAATACAGAAAGAAATGACCAGAAAGCCGACTACCGGCTTAAGATATTTATTCATCGTTATCCCCTTTCTGAAAAACAGAAAGCCCCCTATAACGATTAAACCTATTGTAATGGAATTTGAAGTGATTGACAAGAGAAAACTGAAAATTTCCTTGCCATGTCCGGCAGTCTACAAGCGGGCGAAACGCTCCCCTTTCTATGAAAACTGGAATACACAAAAATTTTTCAACCGGTTTGCCGCTGTCAATCGTTCTTTGCTGACAGGAAGCATTTACGCTCTTGCTGGTGAAAACGGTGCCGGAAAAACCACATTATTCCGCATTTTGGCAGGGCTGTCACGGCAGACTTCCGGCCAGGCAGAAATAGCGAATGCCACTTGCGGCCGCACCGCTCCACAATCCTAAAATTCTCATACTGGACGAATATCTCGATCATTATTTCGATATTTACAGTGATCATTGTGCTATCATTGTGCTCTTGGCCGGTTCTGCAGTATTCAATCAGGCAGAGTTGTGATGAGAGCTGCTTTCACTTCCTATTATAAGCGGCATATTGCATCATAAGTCAAATGGACAATTAAAACATCTGAAATTCGGTGCCAAAATAGCATTTTTTATTAAGACTTTGCTAGTTATACTTGCTATAATAAATGAGAAGGCAAGGAGGTATACGATGAAAGACCAGAAGGAAATTGTTAAAAAAGTCATAGATTATATCGAGAAAAATTTAGAAAAAGAAATCAGCTTAGAGGATATATCAAAAAATATTGGTTATTCCAAATTCCACCTTAATCGCATTTTTACAGCGTATACTGAAATTACAATGTATAAATACTTACAAAACCGCAGGCTTACAGTTGCTGCCGAGAAGCTGGTCAGAACAGATAAACCAATAACGCAGATTGCACATGAAACCGGATATGATTCACAACAATCATTTTCATTTGCTTTTAAACAACTATATTTATATCCGCCTAAAGTATATAGGAATATCGGAATCTATATCCCAAAGCAAAACAGGATTTCAATGTGCTATTCTTATGTCTCTAATTGCAAATTTATGACGGGAAATAGAATCAAGGAGATTGCCGCATGAATATAATCCCTTATGTTATTGAACAAACAAGCCATGGCGAAAGAAGCTATGATATTTTTTCACGGTTATTATCCGACCGGATTATTTTTCTGGGGGAGGAAGTAAGTGACGCGTCAGCCCGTCTGATCATTGCTCAAATGTTGTTCTTAGAAGCACAAGACCCCGAAAAAGACATACAATTGTATATAAATAGTCCTGGCGGTTCTGTATCAGCCGGTTTTGCTATTTATGATACCATGCAATATATAAAATGTGATGTTTCGACCATCTGCATTGGTCTTGCAGCCAGCTTTGGAGCTTTTTTATTAGCTGGCGGCACGAAAGGGAAACGTATCGCTTTGCCAAATGCAGAAATAATGATACACCAACCGGCGATTCACGGAAACGGGATCCAGGGGCAGGCAACAGATATCAAAATAGCATCCGACCATATACAAAAAAGCAAAGAACGTTTAAACTTTATTTTAGCCGAAAATACCGGAAAAAACATTGAAGAAATTTCCCTTGCTACAGAACGTGATCATTATATGTCAGCAGTTGAAGCAGTGGATTTTGGGTTAATTGATAAAATCATCGATAAGCGTTGACTTATCAGATCGGCCTTGCAAAAAACAGGCCGTATTATTTGCAAGGCCAATCTGACATTATTTCATATCCGAAAAAGCAGCAGCTTCCTTTACCCATGACATCAGTTCATCGTCAATCTCTTTTGTTTCTGACAAGAGAATATGATGTGTCCAACGGTTAGGATATGGCTCTGTTGCGACCTCGATTCTTGGTGAATCCAGCCTGTGGCTCAATCCAATCGTTACAACAATATAGGACGAAGGACAACTTTTCTTTTTCCTTACTTTGGCAAAAGAAACGCAGGTAAATAAGTGCCTGTTATAAAATGAAATCTGGCTTTTTTGAACTTTTATCCGCACATTCTCTATCTCTTTCATAACCCTGCTCTCAAATGCTTCATATAAAGGCAGTGCATCCATATGCTCG
>CAJULP010000024.1 GCA_910587295.1 uncultured Lachnospiraceae bacterium
GAAACAATCCGATTCCCCTCCGCTATCAAAGCGTTTTTGTCCGATTTAAACTTTCTAATATTCATACTGTCACCTCAGTATTATTTTACTAAGGGATATCCGAAAAGTAAATAGAAAATATTTATGTCGCTTACTATAAAAACCAGTTCAGGGCAAAGAGATATTCCTATGACGCAGACAGCTTATGATTTGCTTATGGATATGAAACATCAACAAGCAAACAGGAAACCGAAAGTGATTTCGTTTGAGTTTGCAGACCATGTATTTTTAAACCGTAATGGCAAACTGTTGCCTAATTCAAACTATGATAGGTATTTAGAAAAGCTATGCCATAAAGCAGGTATTGAAAAAATATCTATGCACACTCTTAGACATACATTTGCGACAAGGTGTATTGAATCTGGAATGAAACCTAAAACACTGCAAAAGATTCTTGGACACGCCAACATTTCTATGACAATGGATTTATATGTTCATGTGACCGAAGATGAAAAGGCAAAGGAAATGCAGAAGTTTGAGAAAATGTATCGTGTGGTGTAGTGATTGGTGTAAAACGGAAGTTGATGTGACGGGAAATACTTTAAATACGTGGGTTTTGATAAAAAGGAAACCTCATCAACCAGTATGTCATGTTTACAAAAGTCTGCAATGAGCAGATGAAGAAATATGGGAGGACGAGAAAAGCAGTAACGGAGGCAATCCGTATCTGCAAAGACAGGAATGTACTCAGCGAATATTTGAGCAGTAAAGAAAGTGAGGTTGTGGATATTATGATGGTATTGTATGATGAAGAAGAGATCATGCGTTCGTATGTTGAAAGTGAAGTCTATGAAGCAACGCAAAAGGCACAGTATGATGAAAAGGTTGAGACAGCAAAAAGATTTTTAAAAATGAATAAATTTTCATATGATGACATTGCTGTTGGCTCTGGGCTTACAATTGAGGAAGTAGAAGAACTGGCAAATGGTTTGCAGCCTGTATAGGCAGATGCAAATATGACAGTATCTGCAAGTAATGTGCTGAAAATTTTGCATTAGCAAACGGAATAACATAAAAAGTTGCATACCCGCTATACTCAATTGCTGGTATGCAACTTTTTTGCGCAATTTGTCATCTTTATGTCTACTATATGTAGATTTATATTTAACATAGGAATGGTTAGTCGTGCTTGGCATAAGAATGTTATTTTTTGAACATATATGGAGCTGATAATACCAAGATGTACAGGGATACATTGATATAATGAGAATAAGAGTATTATATAGGATGCTGCTTAAATCTTTTGTAATATTCCATATATCCCCAGAGTCAGACAGATACCTTCATAGGTTTTTATTTCCTATTCTGGTAACCATTCAAATTCGGCCATCTTTGCTTTACGATAGTAGATATATAAAAGATTAGGAATATGTTCGATATTCCATCTTTTAGGAATTGTAACAGGATTGATATTCAGGTTGGATAATTCACTTAAAGTATGCTTGAAAGCATCTAATTGCTATCCTTTGAGTAATGACTTTGCAGTAGCAATACTATGGTGCAAACTAACAATCTGTAAGGCTTCGATTAAACACTTTATTCCAATAAGAATGAATTTACTTGTTGTAGAAATCATGACTAAGGAGGGTTTTATACTTATTTAAATCATGATTTCCAAGAAGATCAGCCTTTTGATTAAGGGAAAACGTTTTGTGGTATTTGTATTGAACCTCAAAGCGTATGATATCCTGCGCAGCTTCTAACTCAAGCATGCCGCCATATATTACTTCTGCCAAGGCCTATCAACAACTGACGGGCATGCTCTGTAACGTGGCTTGCCATCATGATCATGTTTACGATTACCGTGCGCAGCCTCCTGCTTCTGACTTTATGTTTTGTTCCGGTTCCCTTCCTGCCGATGCTTTCCTGTCCGATTATTTGCAGGATGTTATAGGCCAGGATTGTCAGTTCCAGTACCAGTTCGTTGGTCTCAAATTTGCCGGATGACCGCCTCCATAGTTTTCTTATGGAATATTGTATCAGAAAACATCACCAAATGGGTGATATTATTTCATCTTAAAAAATATCGGAAGGCCGCATAATCAGAGCGATTATTGCATGGAATAATAATTAAACTTCTCTCCCGGCGCCTGGCATTCCGCCAGAATCCGTTATCACTGTAACCGCCTTCAGAAATGAGGCAGTGAATGTGGGGATTCCATTTAAGGATCCTGTCAAAGGTGTGGAGGACCATGATAAAACCGGGAGTGAAGTTCATGGATTTATTCTGTTTAAAAAACATACGGGAAACAACGCTGTTTACGGAATGAAAAAGGCAGTCGAGGAGGGTGCGGTCATAGAGGAAAAAGCCCCGGAGCTGGGAATCAATGGTAAAAACACAATGCCGGTGGGCAACACTGACCAGTTTAAAGGACATAGAGACAGTGCGCTGCATGGCATAAAGGTTGCTGCAGGTAGGACAGAAGCGGCTGTGGCAGCGGAAAGGAACGAATTTCATTTTTCCGCAGTGAGGGCAGCCGTACATGGCGCCACCCAAGGCGGGGTTGCCACAGTTGATCATTTTATCTACGTTTTCAATAACAGAAGTATGTGGATGTAATGTATAAATCATTTCTTCATAATGATCCCGGAAAATATCTTGAAGTATACTCATGGGACTATTATGAAGGGAAATGGTACAAAAAGAAACACCTAATTCCCCTCATGAATGAGGAACTAGGGGAGCTGAAGTGTCGAAGACACTTTTTTACTTTATAGGAAATTCCGAGTTTTGGAAACACAAAAAAGAACAGGAGTTTACCGAACATATGTTAGATAAACTCCTGTCTGGGAACAACGATAAGACGACACGGTTTAGAAGATATAAAAAC
>CAJULP010000025.1 GCA_910587295.1 uncultured Lachnospiraceae bacterium
GAGAAATTTTTCCCTGGTTTTGTTTCCGCATGCTTCAAAATCCTTCGTCTTCGAAATGTATATTGTCAGTAACAAGCTAACTGTGATATAATTTTATAAAATTGCGTAAAAGTGCCTTATCTTTAGTAGTCAGAATATAAATTCCGCCTATATTACAAGCCCCATCCGCCCCAGAAAACGCATATGCTCTTCCCCTGTCGTCATCAAATAAATCCTCGTTGTCTCAATTGAACTATGCCCCAGCATGTCTGCCAGCTTTACGATATCCCCACTGATTTTATAAAATGCCGTGGCAAACAAATGGCGGAGATTGTGAGGAAACACTTTGCCCTCCTCTACCCCCGCGCTCCTGCATAAATCTTTCATTTCCCGCCAAATCTGCCTTCTCGAAATTCCGTTTCCGTTTCCCGTCAGGAAAATCTGGCCGGAAACAATCCCTTGCTCTTTTGCGTATTTTTTCAATTTCCGGCATAGCTTTTCCGGGAAAAAAATAACACGTACCTTTCCTTTTAAATTTACTTCCGTACTGCCCCGGACTACCGCTTCTACGGTGATATAAGAAACCTCACTGACCCGGATGCCCGTGCCGCAAATAGTCTCCATCAAAAGAGCCAGTTTTTCTTTTCCCTTTCCCCTTGCAGCCTTTAACAATCTTTCATATTCATCACGCCGAAGTTCCTTGGACCGATTCCTGAAAAGCTGCCTTTGAATCCGGAGAAATTTCAGCCTGCATTCATCCCATCCCGCAAAGCGGAAAAAAACATTCAATGCAGAAAGTTTTGCATTGACCGTGGCGGGAGCGAAACTTTCATTTTGCAAATACACTTTAAATTGCCCCGCTGTCTCTTTGCTTACTGCCCTGCCACTTATCCATTCCTGAAAAAAACGCAGTTCCCTCATGTATTTTTCAACAGTCGCAGCCCCGTATTCTTCCTCCCTCAGTTTTCTTTCAAATTCAACCAATTTTTCAGTTGTTAAAGCATGGCTCATCATCATTACCTCCTGGTATATTTTTTTAGAATTATAGTACCATATACGGAAAGGCCAAATCTATCTAAAACTTATATCTGCATCCTCTATCTAAAAGAAAAAGGTATCCCATGGAATCATATTCTATGGGATACCCTTATCATTTCGTAACGATATGCTATTTTTCGTTTTACCTGTTATGCATATGAACACAACTTACTTTCGGCTTTTGCCAATTCATTTTCCGTGTAGCCATAGGACAGCATCTGTACGTTCGTAGCCCCTGCTTTCATCATCCGCCCTATGGCATTGATACGTTCTTGTTCTATACCTCGCTCCATGCCTTGTTTCATGCCCCGTTCCATGCACCGCTCTATAATTACTTCCGAAATATTACACATATCCTGTATCCTCCCTTCCAGTTCCACAGTCATAATAAACCCACATTCCTCTGATAAAATATGCTTCTTTTCCTGAACACTCAACTCGGAAAATAAAATCTCAAGCATGAAGATCAGTGGATTTTTTGAATCGCTTTTTCCAACCTGGCCTCTGATATGGACGATAACTGCTTTCATTAAATCTGCACCAACGAGCATAGGCTTATCGCCCAAAATCCTCTTGTTGTCTAAACTGATTTCCTCAATGAAAGCTTCGTCATCACCGTCCATACAAATCCAGATGCTCCTGACCTTTTTCAGGTTATCATAATCGCTGTGGTAAAACTCTGTCAATTTCTGTGCTGAAATCATCCTTGAAAGATAAAAAACAATCCTGTTTCCCAAATGATATCCCATGCTATCGAAAAAGTCAACAATTATTCCCAATAAATAGTATTTCACCCTGCCAATCCGAAATAAAGCAGCACCAACACCCCCAGCGCAATCCGGTACCAGCCAAAAACCTTAAAATCATGTTTCTTAATATAGCCCATCAGGAATTTGATCACCAGCACGGAAACCAAAAACGCCGTCAACATGCCAGTTGCCAGTATCATCACCTCATCCCCTGTAAAGGAAAAGCCGAATTTCATCATTTTCAGCAAGCTTGCCCCAAACATCACGGGGATTGCCAAAAAGAAAGTAAACTCTGCCGCCACCGTCCTCGAGACGCCAATCAACAATGCCCCCAGAATTGTTGCGCCGGAGCGGGAAGTTCCCGGAAAGATTGCCGCAATCAACTGGAACAACCCTATAATAAGGGCTGTCCGGTAAGTGATCTGCCCCAGTGAATTTATTTTTGGCCTCATCCCTTTATTCTTATTTTCAATGATAAGGAACCCCACACCAAACACAATAAGTGCAAGAGCAACACAAACGCTATTATAAAACAGGCTTTCAAAATACTCGTCAAACAAGATCCCCACCACTGCCGCAGGCAGGCAGGCCGCAATGATCTTAAACCAAAGCAGCCAGATATCCTTTTTGCACCAGGCCAAAACCCCCTGTTTTCCCACCGGGTTATGGTTATCCTTTCTCCCGAAAGGCCAGATCTGTTTCCAGAACAGCAATACCACGGCAAGAATTGCCCCAAGCTGGATTACCACCAAAAACATTTCCAGAAATTCCGGGGATACATCCAGCTTTACAAATTCATCCAAAAGGATCATATGCCCGGTACTGCTGATGGGAAGCCATTCCGTAATGCCCTCCACGATTCCAAATAACACTGCATCCCAAAATTCAGCCATACTAATAATTCTCCTTCACAAATCTGCGGATCGCTCCCAGGGAACGCTCCACTTTTTCTGTTTCAATGCAATATGCCATACGGAAATATCCGGGCACGCCAAAGCTGTCCGAAGGAACCATCACCAAATCATACCGCAATGCTTTCCGGCAAAAAGCCGCCGCATCTTCTTCTAACGCTTTCGGAAAGATATAGAACGTTCCGCCAGGCTTCACGCAGGAAAACCCAAGCTCCGTCAGTTCCTTATATAAGATATTCATATTTGTCTCATATATACCCATGTCCGAAGTCAAATCCAGGACTTTTGCCGCGGCAAGCTGGATGATGGACGGCGGGCAATTATGCCCGATCCCCCTGGAAATCTGCCCACATATAGCGCTGATCAGTTCCGCATCCCGGCATTTTGGATTTGCTGCCACATACCCCATCCTTTCCCCGGGAATGGAAATAGACTTTGCATAGGAGTAGCAGGAAAGGGTATTGTCATAAAACTTTGACACATAAGGCGCATCCACTCCGTCAAAAACAATTTCACGGTAAGGCTCATCGGAGATCAGAAAAATATCATGTCCATATTCTTCCTGCTTTTGCTCCAAAAACTCCGCCAGCCTTTTTAAAGTAGCGGTGCTG
Organism: uncultured Lachnospiraceae bacterium; assembly: GCA_910587295.1. Classification (GTDB taxonomy): domain Bacteria; phylum Bacillota; class Clostridia; order Lachnospirales; family Lachnospiraceae; genus Suilimivivens. The sequence continues at coordinate 3,289 of CAJULP010000025.1, forward strand.
TAAACCACACCGGAAGGATTATTAGGCGTGTTGACCAAAAGCGCCATAGTCTTCTCGTTTAACATTTCTTCCAGTTTTTCAAAATTGATCTGGAAACTTTCCGTATCCGCCGGAACTACTTTAAGCACCGCTCCGGACATATTAATATACGGGTTGTATTCCGGAAAGTAAGGTGCAAAAGTAAGTACCTCATCCCCCGGCTTTGTTACACAGCGTACCGCATGGGCTACTGCCCCCGCCGCACCGGTAGTAGGGAAAATATGATTCCCCGTATAATCCATGCCAAATCTCCGATTTAAGGATTTTGCAATAGCGTCCTTGACCGAAGCAATCCCAAGACTGGGGCTGTATCCATGAAGCTCCATAGAACTTTTCGTCTTTAAGAGATCAATCATAGTCTCCGTAAATTTCTCCGGAACCGGCACGGAAGGATTCCCAAGGCTATAATCAAACACATTTTCATAGCCAATCTCCTTTCCCCTTGCCGTGGCAAACTCTGACAATTGCCTGATCACGGACTTTCCTTCCAGCATTTTTTTATATTGTTCGTTTATCATAGTCGTTCTCCATTCATGCATTTACGGTAGAAGCGATCAGCTTCATGCTGCCCCCAAATTCCACTTCCCCAATCCCTGAAGGAAGGATGAAATGGTCTCCCTTTTTAATCCTCTTTTCATTTACCAGTCCTTCTCCTTCTATCACGCTCATGATCAGAAAAGGATGATCCTGCATAACCTTCACCGATTCCGTCACATCCATCTTCCAGACCCTGTAATATTTGCAGGAGATCAGCTCGTTCATCACATTTTCAGGAAGATTGTCCACATTCTTTACACTGTCCTTTGCGGAAGGCGCAGGAACCGTGATCACGTCTATACTCTGCTTCACATGAAGCTGGCGGGGCTTCCCGTCGGTAAGTCTGTCATAGTCATACACACGATATGTGATATCACTGTTTTGCTGGGTTTCCAAAATCATCAGACCACCCTTAATGGCATGGACGGTACCCGGGTCAATCTGGATAAAATCGCCTTTTTTAACAGGAATCTCACGGATCAATTCCCCCCAGCGCCCCTCCTCTATCATGCTCTTTAGCTCTTCTCTCGTGGACGCATTGTGCCCCACTACCAGCGCCGCCCCTTCCGGGCAATCTAATACATACCAGCATTCTGTCTTTCCCAAAGAACCATTTTCATGGACATTGGCGTAAGCGTCATCCGGGTGAACCTGAATGCTCAAGTCATCCTTTGCATCTATAATCTTTGTAAGAAGCGGAAACCTGTCCAGACCAATATTCCCAAAAAGCTCCCTGTGCTCCTGCCAAAGGAAGGAAAGCGTCTTTCCTTCATAAATACCTTCCCGTACCACGCAGTCACCGTTGGGATGGGCGCTGACTGCCCAGCACTCCCCGGTCTTATCCCCCGGGATCTCATACCCAAATTCTGTCTCTAATTTGCTCCCTCCCCATATCATCTGCTTAAATACCGGGTTTAAAAATAAAATTGGTCTCTCCATCTTGTTTATCTTTAACTCCTTTCCTGTGCGGAACATCCTTTTTATATCATATTTTACATTGAAAAAAAGAATCCTGCAAGCAAGATCCTTTTTTCCTTGTTTTATCTTCTTCCAATTTCCATATCGGATTCTGTCACTACACTATGTTCTTTAATATAAGCCATGATATCCTCAAATTGTGTAAACGCAAGGCCAACATAACTATCGGCACACCCATAATAGAGGGCAATCCTTCCGCTGTCCGGATCATGAATGGTAGCACAGGGGAAACACACATTGGGAACAAATCCCCTCTCCTCATACCATTCTTCCGGGGTAAGCAGGAAATTTTCGCACCGGTACTTTACAATAGACGGGTTTTCCAGATCTAAAATTGCCCCGCCAATGGAATAAACAAAACCATTACAGGTACCGCTTACCCCATGGTAAAATAGAAGCCATCCTTCATCTGTCTCAATCGGGGCTGCGCCGCCGCCAATCTTGACTGATTCCCACCATTCATTCCCTTTCCCCATCACATGCCTATGCTTGCCCCAGTAAACCATATCCGGGCTTTCGCTTAAGAAAATATCACCAAAGGGAGTATGCCCACTGTCCGAAGGACGGCTCAGCATACAGAAATTTCCGTTGATCTTTCTCGGGAACAGCACCGCATTCCTGTTATAAGGAATAAACGGGTTTTCAAGCCTTATAAAGGTTTTGAAATCCGTTGTCTTAGCCATCCCGATGGATGCTCCGTAAAAATCCTGGCACCAGATAATATAATAGACATTCTCCACTTTGACCAATCGGGGATCATAAGCATACTTTGGCATAAATGGCTCGCCTTTTTCGTCCACAAAAGGGATTTTTTCCTTTTCAATATCCCAATGGACCGCATCCTTGCTTCTCCCCATATAAATATATGGGATTCCATTGGTCTGTTCACCTCTAAACACGCCGATGAACTCATCGCCATAAGGCATTACCGCACTATTGAATATCCTTGCCACGTTCTCTACCGGGTTTCTCCCGATAATCGGGTTTTCCGTATATCTCCAAACCGGCGCGCCTTTTAAATCGGCCGGCCTTTCCTGCCAGGGCACGTTTTTTACCGCAGGTGCAATCATTTTAGGTATGCTCATCCTTTTTTCCTCATATCTTTCTATTTATTCTGATTTAAAATTTCCATATTCTTCCTAATCAAGCTGCATCTTTGGGCTACACATTCCACAGAACGCAACGGGTCTTTTGGCGTGTGAAACACATAATCCAAAAGCTTGTCAATCGTGGTCACGGCCACATGCACTCTTGTATCGCTGGAAGCGTAATAGATATATACTTCCCCGTTATCCCTTGCAATAGCGCCGTTGGTGAATACCACGTTAGACACATCGCCCACCCGCTCGCCGCCTCTTGGTCCGATCAAAAGCCCTGAGGGTTCCGCAATGACCTTAGAAGGATCCTTCAGATCCGTTGCAAAAGCATAGACCACGTAGCGCAGGCCTGCCGCCGTATTGCGGACACCATGGGCAATATGAATCCATCCTTTTTCCGTCCTGATCGGCACTGCACCTGCACCGTTTTTGGCTTCCGTGATCGTATGATATCTGCGTATACTGGTCATCTTCTCCTCATCGATCACAGCATGCCTGATATCATCGCAAAGTCCAAACCCTATCCCTCCGCCTGATCCTGTTTCAATAAAATCATCCATAGGCCGGGTATAAAAGGCATATTTTCCATCTACAAATTCCGGGTGCAGTACCACATTTCTCTGCTGGGGAGAACGCAACGTAGTCAAATTATCCAGCCGCTCCCAGGTTTTCAGGTCCTTAGTCCTTACAATACCTGCAGCGGCAACCGCTGCTGAAAGGTCATTTACCGATGTATCCTTACTCTCCGAGCAGAATACGCCGTAAATATAGCCGTCTTCATGCTTGGTCAGACGCATATCGTAGACATTGACCTCTTCCTGACAGGTATCCGGCAATAAGATCGGGTAATCCCAAAAACGGAAACCATCCACTCCGTTATCACTTTCCGCCACCCCAAAAAAGGATTTCCTGTCATCTCCCTCAATCCTTGCCACCAGATAGAATTTTCCGTCCAGTTCGATCGCACCGGAATTAAGGACTGCATTGATCCCCAGTCTTTTCATAAAATAGGGATTTGTTTCCGGATTAAGATCATATTCCCAAACAGGAGGGATATGGTTCCTTGTCAGGACCGGATACCGATATTTATCATAAACCCCGTTATAAAAATCCGGATCAATTTCATTTTTTCTGTTTACCAGGGTTTCATATCTGTCAAATACCATCTTGTATTTTTCCTGGAATGTCATGCTTCCCACACCTCTCCTTTCCTTATGTGCCAACCCCTTTGGCACGCTCATCCTTCACACCGTTTTATCACTTCCAAGCACATCCGCCCATTGTGATAAGGGCATTTCCATGGTTCTACGATAGGGCCGCCCTGATAAGGCACACCTTCCTGCGTAACCTCATGAAACCATTCAGAACCTTCCCGTTTATCAATCACATAATTTTCAATAAACTCCCACTGATTTTGAGCCGCATCCAGGTACTCTCTCTTGCCCGGTTCCTTTTGCCAGCCATTTAGGAACCCTACTACCGTTTCCGCCTGCACCCACCAGATTCTCCGAGAGTCCACCACTCCCTTTTCACACTCATTGGCAAGAGAATGTCCATCAAAAGCTTTCTCATAAATCTGTCTGGTCAAATCTTTCGTAATGGGCGTCATCTTTTCTTCATATTTTTCTTCCCCTAAGATTTCCACGCCCCTGTCGATCAGCCATGCGGCTTCAATGTCATGTCCATAGGAATGCAGATCGATGAGAGAATTCATTTCTGTGTCAAAAAACACTTCCTGCCTATGAAATTCCGGATTATATACCTTTTCTGCAAAAGTATCCAGGATCCACATAAGGCGTTCTTTCACTTCCGCCATCCCGGCCGCGCAGTAAAGCTCCGTATATGCCTCAAACACATGAAGAAGGGTATTCATGGTCCTTTGGGCAATAATACCGTTTTCCGAGAGTTTATCGTTTTCAATTTCCTGAAACTTCCGGTCAAAGGCTTCCCGATATCCAATCCCGTCCGTACATTTTTCTTCTATGATACGGAACAGTTCCTTTGCCATAGACAAAGCCTCCTTATCCCCTGAGGCTTCATAATAAGAAGAAAGGGCATAAATGGCAAAAGCCTGGTTATACGTATGCTTCGTTTCATCTTCCGGTCTGCCCTCAAAGGTGACCGACCAAAAAATCCCACCGTTTTCCCTATCCATACAATGCTTTTTCATAAAATCAAACCCATGCCTTGCTTCATCCAAAAGGCTCTCATCCCTTAGCAACGTATAGGCATTGGAAAAAAACCATAAGATGCGGCTGTTTAGAATACATCCTTTTACCGCTTTTTTCTCTACCTTCAAATCCTGATCCATAAAGCCGTAGTAGCCACCATATTCCCGATCCCTTAATGCCTTCCAAAAAGGGATGATCGTTCCAAGCAGATGCTCCTTTATCTCATCTTTCATCACCATTTTGATCCACACTCCTTCCCTGACTCTTTTTACCATTTACAAGATGCGCATAAAGATCCTCATCCGGCAGCTCCCCCCGCAATTTGCGATAATGCAATGTATGTATAAAAACAACAATTTCCAGTACCAGCATCGGAAAAGCTCCAATCACCAAAAGAACCTCCCCTACAATCCTCCGGAAAAAGAATACTAATAGGACCATCACCGCAAGCACGGGAATCAAAAATCCCGGCTTATACAGCATACAGATGAACGCTTCTGCCAACATAAACTTTTTGTCCACAAAAGTATAATATCCTGCCGTATATATGACCATCGTGTATAAAACTGCCGTGACGGTAAGACAGAGCACCGCATATAATGTCTGGCCCATCCTAATCCCCAGCAGCACGCCCCCAATATTTAATGCCGCTGCCAAATTACCCGGCATATTTCATCAAATGAAGCGATTCCTTTAAATAGCGGAAATACTTTTTGATTAACCCGTCCGTGATGTCATACTCTTTATAGATTAATTCTTTTCCAATCAGAAACGCTGCCGTAACAGCCGGAACCATCAGGATTGTCAACGACAAAAAGATAGTTCCAAAGCACATAACGCTTAAAAAGAAGATAATATGGACCAATGACAATATCTTGTAAAGAATTGATTCCCTCATTATGATTTAACTGCCCCCGCCATCGCATAGAAAATATATTTCTGCATAAAGATATAGACAATTCCAATCGGGATGATTCCAATCAAAATAGCTGCCGCAACAATTTCAAAAGGCGTTGCCGTATTTCCAAAGAACTTATATAATGCAACCGTAAAAGTCCTTACATCTTTCCTCAAGTAAAGGTTAGGAATATAAAAATCATTATAATAAGAAATCCCATTTAATATCAGAAGGGTGGTACAGGCCGGTTTTAATAACGGGAAAATTATTTTGTGGAAAATCGTAAAATAATTTGCCCCATCCACCAATGCCGCTTCATCCAGTTCTTTGCTGATGGAATCCAAAAGGTTAAACATAATATAAAGCCCCACACATCCTACGCCGGAATACAGGATGATCACGCTCCATATGGTGCTGACCAGCTTTAATTTGTACATGATCTGGAATACCACAGTCTGGGTCGTCACAAGCGGGATGAACATCGTCAGCGTAAAAAGTGACGTGACTATCTTCTTCATCTTAAATTCAAACCGATGAAGGACATAAGCGGCCATTGTGGTAAATAAAATCTGCAGCGTTAAAGAGATTGCAAGCACTACCACCGTAGTGATCAGCGCTTTCCCTAAATTACCAACCCGGATGGCATATGCAAAATTGTACATGTTAAACCAGTTCTTCGGAGGTGTCAGCACGCTTGTTTCCGTATACTCCGCACCGGTCTTAAAAGCCATATAAATAAGCGGCACGATCGGGATCAAAACAAACACGCTGGATAAAACTAAGAATATATACCTGAATGCCTGAAATCCTTTTGATTCTTTTGCCATGATCATTCCTCCCCTCTTTTCGTCACAATATTCTGCAGGCAAACCGCAATCACGACTACGATAAATACAACAATGGATAACGCTGCCGCAAACCCCAGCCTGTCATCGGAAAAAGCGCTCTGCTGGATCTGGATGACCGGTGTGACCGTACCATTGGAGCCATTCATCATGATATAAGGGATTTCGTATACCTGGATAGATCCGGAAATGCTCAGCAGGATATTGATGAACAAAACATTTTTAATGGACGGGATAGAAATATATTTGATCTCCTGCCATTTGGTCGCCCCGTCAATAGCTGCTGCTTCATACAATTCTGTAGGGATTGTCTGCAGGCCGCCAAAAAACATGATAAAGTTCATGCCGTAGTACCTCCATATACTAATAGACGCAATGGAAGGGTTCACCAGATTTAGCTGCTGCAGCCATTTCGGGCCTTCAATGCCAATCAGGGAAAGCAGGCTGTTTAATGTTCCGCTGTTATTAAAGAAAATAATAAATATCGTAGATACAATAACGCCGTTTAACAAATACGGAATAATCAATATGGACTTAAATAAATTAAGGCCGCGGAATTTCCCGTTTACCACCACTGCCAGCGCAAACGCAAACACCAGCTGCGGAACCGCCACGATCATGTACCAGATACAATTTTTAAAAGTCCTGATATACTGCGATTCCGTAAAAATACGCTGATAGTTTTTCAGTCCGATAAACTTAGGGGTTCCTACCCCTTTGTAATTGGTAAAACTCCACAAAACATTGGTCACGATTGGAATATAGGAAAATATCAGTAAATGGATGACCGGTATGACCAGAAATGTAACGATAATGATCTTCTTGTTTCTTTCCGCCTGACTTACTTTGGCACGTCCCATATGCCCCTCCTTTTCTTGCCTTGAAGCAAATGCTCCTTTCAATCTGAAAGAGGCATTTACTCACTTCTTTACTTTCAATATATAGTTAATCTACCCATGAAACACCAAGCTCATCTCTGTAATCCACATACAGCTTGTTCTGCGCTTCAACCTGTGCGTCGTATGCTGACCAGTCATCCGGCTTGGTAACATCCATTGCGTCAAACAAAAGACCTGCATAGTTATTATCCGCCCAAAGGTTTGCTTCTGACAATACGGCCTGATTGTTCTGCATATTCTCATCGTTGGCAGGCTTCATCATAACCTGCACTTCCCCGCTCTCTACCATACTGTCAATAATGGCGTATAATTCAGGTACAACAGGCTCCACGCCTTTCTTATTTGCGATGTTGCCGCTGTCCGCACTAAACTGTGCGTCATCTGCCAGATATTCGATAAAAGCCCTTGCCGCTTCCTTATTCTCAGAAAACTTGCTGATAGAAAATCCATCCGCAGGCGCTGCCAGAACATATCTGCCCGCTCCGAAATCAGGCGCCGGCGCAAACTTAATGATGGAAGGGTCTGTTCCATCAGGCACACGGCCCTGAATCTGAGGAACCACCCATGAACCAAAGAGCATCATTGCCGCTTTGCCGTATGCAACGGAATCCATGGCAACACCAAAATCTGTATAAACCTCAGGCTCAAAGAATCCGTCTGCTTTCCATTGCGTGTACATCTTAATGGTCTTCCCAAAAGGATCTGACTCAGAGAAAGGCGTGTCACTCTTGAGCATACCGCTGAATGCCGTGCTATCCCCCGCCACATAACATGCAAAATCATTGATCGTGGAAAGCGGCCAGTTTTCTACTCTGTGCATAGAAATAGGGGTAATACCCGCATCGCGGAGCTTTGCGCACATTTCGTTAAATTCATCCAGCGTACCGGGAATTTCATCATAACCGACGGACTTAATCGCTTCCTCATTATACACAACACACTGGTCATAAGCCTTGCCGATCATGATATTATAAATGTAAGTGTCATCCTTAGGCATGGCATATGCATAATCTCCGTACATCTCAACCGCTTCTTCAATCGTGCAGTAAGGTTCCGCGTATGCCGCCCATTGCTCCAAAGACCAGTTTGGCGGTGTATAAACGTCCACACTGCTGTCCTCCACTTTAAACAACGGTTCAATCTCGCTTTCATCAGTTACAACGTTTAACTCAACATTGATACCCGTCTCTTCCGTAAACCTTTCAGCAACATGCTTTAAATAAGCATAGGACTCGTCGCGGTATGTATTTCCGTTTTCATCTTTCTTTTCTTCACCAAGCACGCGGTTTCCGCCATGTGTATATACACTGATAGTTGTTCCCGCCAAAGATGAAATATCAACATCCTCTGCCGTCTCTCCGCCTTCCTCATCTGATTCATCCGAGCTTTCTGCCGGTCCTGCGTTTTCTGTTTTCCCTGCATCATCCGCATTGCCGGAGTCTCCGCCGCACCCGGCTAAGGAAAGCGTCATTGCCGCCGTAAGAGCAAGTGCCAAAATCTTTTTTAGCTTCATAATAATTTATCCTCCTTTTGTTTTTACCAAATTTAATTTGCTATTTTTGTGCATTTTTTCCATTCACCTAATAACCAATTGTCTCAAATTTATCTTTTTTATTCTATTTTTTAGCTTTTATTAGCTAAATACTTTATTATTTCCTTATTGAAGTATTTCAGTGCATGAATTATAATTACTATGCCACTGTTCCACCACGGAAAGGATTTTCAAACCATGGATTTTAAATCTGTTTTTCTTGATGCCCTCATATCCGATTCAAAAATTTCTGCCGGCCTTATGCCTGAGGCATTTCTCGGGCAGACTCTTCCCATGGCAGATGAGGATTCACTGCCATTTTTTAAACTGCTTTCCTGCGGAACGCTAAAGACCCAATTCCCCTGGTCGTTTGATATCCGCACTTTAGACTGCTTTCTCTTTTTATATACAAAAAAAGGCCGCGGCAAATTGCTGCTCAACGGACAAATTTACTCCCTTGATACTGGAAACTTTATTCTTCTAGACTGCAGTCAGCGTTTCCGCATGGACATTGCAAGAGAGCCTTGGGAATACGTCATTGCTTTCTTTGACGGGAACCCGCTTCCCCATTACCGGCGTCTTTTCCCTATAGACCGAATTTGCAGTATACAGATTTCTCCTTTTTCCGATCTGTCCATGGGCATGGATCGCCTTTGTGCGCAGTTCCCGGCAGTAAATCTTTCCGGAACACTCATGATTTCTGACCTGCTCAATCATATGACTACCATATGTCTGTCTTCTTCCCTGAAAGAAGAAGGACACTCACTGCGTACCCCCGCCTATATTGAGAAAATGCAAACACTGTTTGACCAGCAGTTCCAAAATACTTATACACTGGATGACCTGGAGAAGCTGCTTGGCGTCAGCAAATATAAGCTTTGCAGGGAATTTGGCGCTGCATACGGCATCTCCCCCCTGCAATATCTGAACCGGCAGCGGATCGAGGCAGCTAAGCATCTGCTGCTTACCACCAACCACCGGATTCATGTGATCGGCAGTATGGTAGGTATTGAAAATACCAACCATTTCATTTTCCTTTTCAAAAAATATACCGGGAACACACCTTTAGAATACAAACAGCGGATGGTCCGGTGACCACCCGCCTTATAGATTTGCCGTCATTCACTTTTACCGTAACCCTTTGACACTTTCCTTTAACACGATCCGTCCGCTTATAATATCCACCTCCGGCTTGCGGCCCTCACCCCTCATCTTTTTGACCAGCTTACGAAACGCTTTTTTGACCATTCCTCTCATATCAATCTCATAAGTAGTAATCCCTAAACTGCATATGCTGGGGTAAAGGTAATTATCAAAGCCCACCACAGAGATGTCCTCCGGCACACGGTAACCTTCCCTTTTAAGCAATTCCACCAATACACCTGCCGTCATATCGCTATTGCAGGCAAAGGCCGTAGGCATCTGATCCGGCAGCCGCAATACATTCCCGTTCCGCAGGTCACCCGTTTCCATATCGCGGTCATCGATCACCCAGTCTTCCCTTATTGCCTGTCCATGCTCCAGCAGGGACTTACAATACCCAAAATATCTGTCCGCAATGCTGTCCGTATAAAGCAGCGTGCCTACATAGGCAATCTTGCTGTGCCCCTGCTCAAACAGATAGTTCGTAATCCGATACATCCCATAAAAACTGTCCGAAATCACCGCATCACACTCAATGCGTTTATCATAAAAATCAAGGCAGATGAAGGGCACTTTGACCACCTGGTAAAGGCGGGATAAATATTCTTCTTTCATCCGGCCAATAATGATCAACCCATCCACCTTATTTTCCCGCAGAAGCTTAGGCGTGTTCATCTCCTGCTCATCTGCCATACTTACCACTTCCAGCAGTGTGAAGCATCCTTCAGACACCGCTCTGGTAGCTGCCATCTGATATACTTTCAGATAATAAGACTCATAATAATTAAAATGTCTTTCAGAAATCACTACTCCTACATTAAAACTTTTTTCAGTTTTCTCCACTTTTGCCGCCGAAGGCAGCTTATATCCCATTTCCTGCGCCAGCTGCTTGATTTTTTCCCGCATTTCCTCGCTGACACCCTTTTGATCCGATAACGCTTTAGAAACCGTCACCGTACTTACATGTAATTTATCGGCAATATCTGCCAGCTTGACTGCCTTGGCCATATTGATCCCCCACATCCGGTTTGTTTTTTACCTAAAAAAATAGAATTTACTTAAATTATAAATTAAAAAAAAATAATGTCAATAAGGCAAAAAAGAATCTATATGAAAATCTGCACAAAACAGCGGGTGGTCATCAAACCACCCGCCGCTAATCATCTCGCTTCTATTTTACTTCCACAATATGGATCAGCCTGCTCTTGAAATCACCATGCAGATCCCGCACCAGATAGCCCGCTTTCATCAGCACATCCCCCAGGTACACTTCCTCTTCTCCTTCAACCCGGTATCTTACATCCGGGTCAAGACCCTTAAAGTAAATTCTCCTGCTGCGGCAATTGGGCCTGCCCAAAACCTGCACGAACGTATATAACGCTTCCTTCTTATCCTTGCTCACCACTCCGTAACAGTCAAAATAGTGGTTTTCACTATAAGAAGCAACCCTGTAATAATCCCCTTCGCGGACCAGGTCGTTATATTTATGGTACATTGCCACCTGCTCCGGGATCATGTTCCTGTCTTCTTCCGGGATCCTGGTCACATCCAGCTCATAGCCAAAGGTTCCTGCCAGGGCTACATGCCCTCTGGTCTCAAAAGGAGTTGTTCTTCCTACCGTATGGTTCGGGCAGTCCGCCACGTGAGCGCCTATGGCAGATAAAGGATAAATCAGCGCCGTGCCTTCCTGGATCTTCAGCCTTTCAATAGCATCCGCATCATCCGAACACCAGATCTGAGGACTGTAGTAAAGCATCCCCGGATCAAACCTTGCCCCGCCGCCGGAACAGTTTTCTAAAAGAAGGTACGGAAATTCTTCCATCATCCTGCCCTGCAGTTCGTATACCGCAAGCACATACCGGTGATAAAATTCTCCCATCCGGTCCGCAGAAAGATCTGTTGACCCGATGTCAGAAAGGGTTCGGTTCATATCCCACTTTACGTATTCGATATTAGCGCTGCGCAAGACCCTGGCAACACTTTCATATGTATGCTCAAGCACTTCCCTGCGTGTGATATCAAGCACAAACTGGTTCCTTGCAAGGCTCCCTGTCCTTCCCGGAATAGCGATCGCCCAGTCAGGGTGCGCCCTGTACAGATCTGAATCCGGAGAGATCATTTCCGGCTCAAACCAGATGCCAAACTTCATCCCCAGCTTATTTACCTCATCCACCAAATATTTTAAACCGCCGGGCAGCTTTTCTTCATTCACGTTCCAGTCTCCAAGAGCCCTGTTGTCGTCAAACCGGTTACCAAACCAACCGTCGTCCATGACCAGCATTTCAATCCCCAGTTCCGACGCCTGCTTCGCTATGGCGATCAGTTTTTCCGTATTAAAATCAAAATAGGTTGCCTCCCAGTTATTGATCAAGATCGGGCGCTTTTTATCCTTGTAAGTTCCCCTGATCAAATGATTTCTGTAAAAGTCATGAAGGGTACGGCTCATTTTCCCAAGCCCTTCATCGGAATACACCATTACCACTTCCGGTGCCTGAAACTCCCCGCCGGGCATAAGCTTCCACTTAAACCCTTCCGGATGAATCCCCATCGTCATACGGATCTGGTCAAAAGGATCGCTTTGTACGGTCACTTTAAAGTTCCCGGAATAAACAAAGTGCATAGCATACACTTCCCCGTGATCCTGATCAGTCCCCTTGGTTTTAAGCGCCATAAAAGGATGATCCTGGTGGCTGGATTCCCCCCGTATGGATTCCACGCTAAGCCTGCCATGGCTTACCGGTACACATTGGATATGCCGTTCCCTCGCCCATGAACCATGTAAAGATACCGCTTCAAAACCGCGGTCGTCCATATCCAGGCAGGCAGAATATACCCTCGTCAGGTAAAGAGGCTCCTTTCCGTCATTTACCACCCTTACACTTCTTGTGATCACATCCACATCCGCAAACACCGTATAAGAAAGCACCGCCTTAAGCCCGGTAAGGGAGTCTTCACATAAAATCTCAAGGCTTGTACATTCATTCTTTTCCCCAAAAGAGGCCGGAAGCTTTGAAAGCCCCTCTTTTCCCTCTGTTATCTTGTGGGATACATAATTTAAAGATAACCCCATATTTCCTGCTGCCGTCTCTATGCCGATACAGCTTTCCCTGTAATCCCCAAGGCCCCCCGCCGGATATTCCATAGGGAAGCTGTCCAGGAAAGCGACCCTGTCCCGGTTATTCACGGAAGGAACCATCGCTCCTTCCTTTACCCGAAGCACATGGGCAAGATGGTAATCATTCAGCCGCTGGCCGTAATAAATATGCCCAAGGAACTGCTCCGTATCCACCACGCCGATCACGTAGCTCGTATTAGGCGTGTCAAGCTTAAATACTGCTTTCACCTCCGGTGATAAATTTTCATAAAATTGAATCGCCATAAATATTCTCCTGTATTTTATTTATTTTTAAAAACGCAAAAGGATCATTCTTCTCCATCCTCAGAAAATTCATCAGCAGCAATCCTGCCCGCAGTGATATCCGCTCCTGTCCAAGGATCCGCACAGCTTCCTGTTTGTCCACCAGCAAAACTTCAATGCTCTCCGTATCTTCCATAAATTCCCCCGACAATTCCCCGTCCGCATACCCGAACACGGAAGTGCTCGTCTCATCCGTTATCCCGGCGCCAAGAAACAAAGGTCTCCTAAACACATCATCCCCATCCTCATAGGGTTCAAAAGTAAGGCCCGTCTCCTCTTTCATCTCCCGTACCGCCGCATCAGAGGGGCTCTCCCCCTCATCTATCAGACCCGCCGGAAGCTCATAGATCCAGGCATCCAGGGGATACCGGTATTGCCGGATCATCACCAGCTTATCAGGATCCTTTTTCCACACAGGGTAAATTACGATACCGTTAAGCGGTACCTTCCCCGTATACAAAGGAAGATCCCTCTCCTTGTTTCTTGATGCAAAATAATAGTTAAACTTCCTGCCGCCGTCCGTCAACGCATCCATTTCATATAAGTTGAGAAAAGGGTTATTCGTCAGCTTACGGACTGAAGTATACTTTTTTTCTTCCATAGCCCCTCCACTTCTATAAACGAAAGCCCGGATTGCGCCGGGGCTTTCATTTACATGTTCATGAAATCCATTTCTTTTTGAATCTCCTCGGGAATCTCCTTACCCTGTGTGCGGAGTTTCTGGCAGATATTTTCCATCTTATGGCGCTTTTGCTTCATCTTGATCTCGCCCCGGTCTACCAGATCCTGGTATAACGGGTTCGCCCGCAGTTTTTGCCGCACGGGAGAGGTAAAGGTACAATATGTAAAGAAGATTCCCCTTGCCACCTTATTTAATCTTGGCGAACTGTTGCTCTCAAACATGATCCAAAGCAGATAATCCCGCAAAAACATCTCCTTAAAATTATTCTTTGTGCGCCCTAAGTCTGTCTTGATCTTCTCCTTGGCATCCGTGGATAACTCTGAGTTTTTCTTATAAAACTGAATATAATCAAAGTATTCACTGGTGAGGGACTTTTCAGAAAGGTCATTCCACCTTGCCCCCTGTATCCTCTTACACATTTCCCAACGGAACTCCCCGGTAAGGCGGATCAGAATCGCTTCCAGATCCTCAAGCTGGAAGATGGAAAACAGCATTCTGGACGGTGTGCTCCTTCGCTTCCCCTCTATTTCCTGCCACATAACGCCTCTGTTTCCTACGTTGGGCATCAGGATAAAGTCCGGAAGCACTTCCACATGGATCACTTCTTTCGGAATCCCGGCTTCCACGTTTGCGTACATGGACTCCCTGTAATACGCGCCATAATCTTTTTCCCTGATTCCCTGCAGGATCTGGGAGATCTTCCCTGCCGACACCAGCATGGATTCCATTGGCTTCATTACGTTATGCGCGGAATACAACGGGCAGAACGTGCTAAGCCTTCCGTAAGTGATCTTATTCACCACCGGGAATAGATTTTCCAGTTCAAATTTCACCTTTGCCACGCTGTCGGTAAGAAGCTCTTTTTGTTCCTCTGCGGTAATATTCCCCATCCGCTTCTGCTCTAGCAGATATCCCACATAGTCCGTGTCAAATTCATTCCGGCTGGGTTCCTTCCGCTGGGCATAAACCTCTTTGAGCCACTGATAAATGGTATACACACCCTGATCCGGATCAGTAGGCAGCCGGTCTACCATGTTGTACAGCCAGACGGCATTCTGCTTCCCTGCAAGTTCCTCGTCCACATAGCCAAAGGCAAAGAACATGCGGACCACCTTCGGAACTTCCTTCTCCACACTGCTAAGGAAAGCGTCACAGTAGATCTGGTTAAATTCCTTGGTAAGCTCCTGGCGCAGGATCCTGACGTCGTCTTCCGTTCCGCCCTTATTCGGCATTTTCTTATATTTCTCCACATGGGCTTTAAAGGATTCCCGAAGCTCTTCCCCGGATCCGGCAAACTCTAAGATCACATCCAGGGAATTGCCAAGATCCTCTTCCGGTTCTTTCATAAGCTCTTCAGCGGGTATTTCCGGCATTTCCTGATTTTGAGGCTGGGCTGCGGAAACTTTTTCCGGCGCTTGGCCTGCCGCGCCTTCATCGGCCGGTTCCCCGGCAGCTTCCTCTTCCATGGCCAAAGCATCCTCAAGATCAGCATCCTCCACCGGAATTTCTTCCGGCGCTTTTTCGCTCCTTACGCCGCTTTCAATTTCCAGGATCCTCTTCACGATTCTTTCCTTTTGTAATTTGATATCACCGCCCCGTTTTTCAAACTGCTGGAGCATATCGTCCATACTTCCCCGCACAAACAGGATATCATCCGAGCCGCCGCTGCCGCTGTCCATGATCCGCTCATATAACGCAAACAAGGCATTTAACAGGCATTCCCCATCCTCATTCATCAAATATTTACAGATTGCCTTTTGATGTCCAAACAACTTCTGTGACAAGAGTAAAATCCCCCGTACATCCGTTGATATCTTGGCAAAAAAACCATACAGGAAATCAAAGTCGGTTTTCTGGTACTCCCACGACGCTGTGATGCGTTCAAAGGTGCCATAATATCCTTTGACCCACAACGGAATATCCTCCTTCACCGCCGAAAGCTCAGGATTTGACGCATACGCTGTTCCCCATGGCTTTATTCCGTATTTTTCACATAAAGAACAATATGTTTCAAAATTGTCGTGCAGACTCTTTTCCAGTCCCACTCCCTCTTCCCGGAAGGCCCGGTACTGGACCAATATCTCATTGAACTGACGGAAGCAGGAAGACATAAAGCATTTCATCACCTCCACGCTGCTGTCAAACAAGCGCTTCATCTGTGCTGCGCCAAAGGGATAATTAAGCGCTTCCATATCCTCCTCTACCTGGTACTCCATGCTCGTAATCCCATTCCCTATTTCCCATATACCAATCACATCCCCGCTCCGGAGGGTGTAACTTCCTCCCGGAAAGCTCACACGGACACATCCCTTTCTGATGATATAAAAAGTATCTACCTTCTGGCCTGCAGAATAAATTATTTTTCCCTGTGGAAATGCTATCATATATTTTGTCTCCTTCTTATTCTTCCGCCCAAAGCAATGCACATTTCACTGCTTTTTTCCAGCCCTTTAATAACGAAATCCTCTTATTTTCACCCATTTCATGAACAAACTCTTTTTCTAACTGCCAGTTCTCTTTAATTTCATCCCGGTCCTTAAAATATCCACAAGCAAGCCCTGCCAGATAGGCCGCTCCCAATGCGGTAGTCTCTATGCACTCCGGCCTGTATACCCTTGCCCCAAGAATATCTGCCTGAAACTGCATCAGAAAATCATTTGCACTGGCACCGCCGTCCACTTTCAGCCCTGCAATGGAAACCCCCGCGTCCTCCTCCATCGCCTTTAACACATCATATGTCTGGTAAGCGATGGATTCCAGCGTGGCACGGATAAAATGCTCCTTATTGCACCCTCTGGTAATCCCTACGATCGTTCCCCTGGCATAAGGATTCCAATAAGGAGCCCCCATCCCCGCAAAGGCAGGAACCACGTAAACGCCCTCCGTATCGTCCACTTTATCTGCATAGTCCTTTGTCTGGGATGCCTTGTTTACCATCCGCATCCCATCCCGCAGCCACTGCACCGCTGCCCCCGCAACAAACACACTGCCCTCTAAGGCATACTCTACCTGGTCTCCCGCACTGGCCGCAATGGTGGTCAAAAGCCCGTTTCCTGATGTGATCGCCTCTTCCCCGGTATTCATCAAAAGGAAACACCCGGTTCCATATGTATTTTTTACCTGCCCTTTGCTAAAACAGCATTGCCCGAAAAGCGCCGCCTGCTGGTCTCCCGCTATTCCTGCAATAGGAATCCTGCCTCCCAGCACACTGCTTTCCGTATAACCGTAAATGCAACTGGATGGTTTCACCTGGGGCAGCATGGATGCCGGGATATGAAAAAGGGAAAGAAGCTCCTCATCCCAGCAAAGCCGGTGGATATCATAAAGCATAGTCCTCGATGCGTTGGTATAATCCGTCACATGGATCTCACCTTTGGTCAGGTTGTAGATCAGCCAGCTGTCCACCGTTCCAAAAAGCAATTCACCGGCCTTGGCACGCTCCTTTGCCTCCGGTACATGCTCTAAGATCCATTCCACCTTCGTGGCGCTGAAATAGGCATCCGGCACCAGCCCGGTCTTTTCCCGTATCATATCCCCATATCCGTCTTTAACCAGCTCATCAATCCTTTTTGCGGTCCTGCGGCATTGCCATACGATGGCCGGATAAACCGGCTCCCCGGTCCTTTTATCCCAGACAATTGTAGTCTCCCGCTGATTGGTGATCCCGATTGCCGCAATATCTTCCGGCGCCGCACCGATCATTGCCATGGCTTCCGTCGCCACGGCAAGCTGAGATGACCAAATCTCCATCGGATTGTGCTCCACCCAGCCGGGCTTAGGGTAACTTTGGGTAAATTCCTTCTGCGCCATACTCAGTATTTCCCCTTTTTTGTTAAAAAGAATACACCGGGAGCTGGTAGTTCCCTGATCAAATGCCATGATATATTTACTCATCTGCTATCCCCTTCCCACACATTTCCTGTCGCTACAACATCAATACCCGTACCCGCAACATTGGCAATCAGCACATCCCCTGCCTTCACCGGGGCTTTGGCTGCCGTGCGCCTTATTTCCTTCATACAATCATTTATCCTGCCCTTGGGGATTTCCCCGGCAGTCTTTACCGGAACCACCTTCCCTTTTCCGCCCTCCAGCTTAATAATGGAAGTCACCGCCCGCACCGGCGCTGTCATCTCATTTCGGGCATAAGTTTCTCCCTTTTTGCAGGTGTTCCCGGTAATCGAAAGGCTGCCATCCTCATTTTTCTTTGCCGTGATCAGACATCCCACCGGACAGCCAATACAGATCAACTGGCTGGATGCATCCCTGTCCGCAGGAAGGACGCATCTTGTCTTTTCCGGAATCTTTGGCCGCCTGGCTTCCCCCCAGCCGCCAGCCTGCCCTTTAATATAGTCCGCCGCAAAAGCCCCCGCCTGCTCGGCTTCTTTTGACACATGATCTACCAGGTCATGGACATGGAGCACATTGCCGCAGGCAAAAATCCCCCTTGCCGTAGTCTCTAAACGGTCATTTACCACCGGGCCCTGGGTCACCTCATCCATCTTGGCTCCCGCATCCCGGGTCAGCTCATTTTCCGGTATCAGGCCGCAGGAAAGCAGGATCGTGTCGCAGGATATATATTCTTCACTCCCCGGTATGGGATTTAGGTTCTCATCCACCGCAGATACCGTAACCCCTTCCACCCGGTTCCTGCCATGTATTTTCGTAACCGTGTGATTTAATTTCAAAGGGATCCCATAATCATCCAGACATTGCACGATATTTCTGCGAAGCCCTCCGGAATAAGGCATGATTTCCGCAACCAGCTTTACCTTTGCCCCCTGAAGAGTCATCCGTCTTGCCATAATAAGGCCGATATCCCCGGAACCTAAGATCACGATTTCCTTTCCCGGCATCCTGCCTTCTATATTCACATACCTTTGAGCCGTTCCCGCAGAATAGATACCTGCCGGACGGAATCCCGGTATGTTCATAGCCCCCCGGGAACGTTCCCTGCATCCCATGGCAAGTACCACCGCATCCGTCCTTAACCGAAACATTCCCATGTCCTTATTCATTGCGGTGACCACACAAGGACTCCCTGGCCGGATATCTGTCACCATAGTCTTCAGTAAAGCGGGGATCTGCCGCTCTTCCACCATCTCTATATATCTGGCCGCATATTCCGGTCCCGTCAGTTCTTCTTTAAATGTATGCAGGCCGAACCCATTGTGGATACATTGATTTAAAATACCGCCCAATTCCCCGTCGCGTTCCAGGATCAGGATATCCCGGATTCCTTTTTCATAGGCTGAGAGTGCTGCCGCCATCCCTGCCGGCCCTCCTCCTATTACCACAAGTTCTCTTTTCTTATCCATGGGCTTCTCCTTCCTCCTGACAGAGCTCCGCAAAAAACTGCCCGTCCCCATGCCCTTCCATCAGGTATTGGGAACCGGTGCCGGCCTTCCGGATTTCCGCCTCATCCACACCAAGCTCTGATGCAAGAATCTCTACCACTTTCGGATTGCAAAATCCTGACTGACACCGCCCCATCCCTGCCCTGGTACGGCGTTTGATGCCATCTGTGGTTACCGCCCCAAGAGGTCTTCTGATGGCGTCTAATATTTCTCCTTCTGTCACCATCTCACACCGGCAGATCACATTTCCGTAAGCAGGATTTCCGCGAATCAGTTCATGCTTTTCTTCATCGGAGGAAAGCGCCATATTAGGAATCCCTTTCCGGGTACCCGTAAAGTCCTGTTTCTTCTCCGGCTTTAGCATTTCTATAATCATTTCCGCCACATATTCCCCTGTTGCGGGGGCACAGCTAAGGCCCGGTGACTCCATCCCTGCCACATCAATAAAGCCGGGAGCATCTTCCGCTTCCCCGATCAGAAAATCTTCCGCGGCCTCCCCCTTTGGCATCTTCGTGATATGAGCACGGAGTCCGGCAAAGGAGGTGATCACCTGACTTTTCGGTATCCCCGGCACGCTGAAAGCCGCCTTGGCAAGCACTGTGTCCATTCCTTCTTTTGTGGTGTCCACACCGTCTTTCTCTTCGATATCCACAGCTGTTGGACCGGTAAGCAGATTCCCATGCACGGTAGGCGTAACTAAAATTCCTTTGCCCAAGGCAGTCGGAAGCTGGAATAGGGTATGGTCTGCCATGCTCCCTGCCCGCTTATCGTAAAGCAAGTATTCCCCTTTCCTTGGAGTGATCTTCATGGAAAGGGCACTGACCATATTGTGGATCTCATCGGCACAAACCCCGGCAGCATTCACCACCAGCTTCGTCTTAAATACCTCTCCGCCAGCCTTGACAAGATACTCGTTTTCACACCGTTTCATGTCCGTAACCTGTCTGTCAAAACGAAATTCCACACCGTTTACCGCCGCATTTTCCGCCAGCGCAATGGTCAGCCCGAAAGGACAGACGATTGCCCCTGTAGGCACGTAAAGAGCAGACACTGCCTGCTCCCCCACAGAAGGCTCCAGGGAAAGAAGCTCCTGCCTGTCTAAAATACGCAGCCCCTCCACACCGTTCGTCTCCCCCCGTTTTTTTAATTCTTCCAGTTTCCCGGTTTCTTTATCGTTAAAGCACAGCACCAGGGAACCGTTTTTCCGGTATGGAAAATCCAGTTCCTTAGACAATGCTTCCATCTTCCGGCTGCCTTCCACGTTAAGCCTTGCCTTTAATGTTCCCGGCTCCGCATCATAGCCTGCATGGACGATCCCGCTGTTTGCTTTGGAAGTTCCCTCACATACGTCAGACTCTTTTTCAAGGACCAGGGTCTTTAGCCGATACCGGGAAAGCTCCCTTGCAATGGCACAGCCACTGACACCTGCACCGATTATGATCACATCATACATATTATTAATCCCTTCTGTCACCATGTCAGGACTTCATGCCCGTCTTCCGTCACCGCCACCGTGATCTCCCACTGTGCCGACGGTTTCCCGTCCTTTGTATAAACGGTCCAGCCATCGTCATCATCTATATAAATCTCATTTGTTCCCATATTCACCATCGGCTCTATGGTAAACACCATCCCTGGCACCATCAACATTTCCGTGCCGGCCTTCGTCACATAACTCACAAAAGGCTCCTCATGAAACTCCAGCCCTACTCCGTGGCCGCCGATATCCACTACCACACTGTAGCCGTTTTCTTTGGCGTGATCATTGACCACCTGCGCCATATCGCCTAAGAAATTCCACGGCTTTACCATGGTAAGCCCCAATTCCATACATTCTTTTGTAACCTGTACCAGCTTTTTCTTTTCTTCACTCACTTCCCCAATACAGAACATTCTGGAAGAATCCGAAAAATATCCTTTATAAAGGGTAGAAACATCCACATTTACGATATCTCCCTCTTTTAAGACCACTTCATGGGAGGGAATGCCATGACATACCACCTGATTAATAGAAGTGCATACACTTTTGGGAAACCCCTCGTAATTAAGAGATGCCGGAAACCCTCCCATCTTAACTGTCATATCATGCACCAGATCGTCAATCTGCCCGGTAGTGATCCCCGGACCGATCATTTTTTCCACCGCATCCAGCACGGCAACATTGATCACACTGCTGTCACGGATTCCCTGAATCTGCTCCTTTGATTTCAACAGACTCCGATCCGGTACCATATGCCCTTCCAGCTCATAACGATGGATTTTTTCATCCATAGCCATGTGGCACACTTTATATTTTCTGCCGCTGCCACACCAGCAGTGGTCGTTCCTACCTATCTTTTCCATTTTGTTTTTCCCTAAAAGCCTCCTGAAATCTGGTTATGTTGTCAGATATACTGTTTTTCCGGAACACACCGGATCCGGCAACAAATACATCCGCACCGGCATTAATGACTTCCCTGATATTCTTTTTACCTACGCCGCCGTCTACTTCAATTTTAACACGAAGTCCATGACTGTCAATATAAGAGCGCATCTGCCGGATCCTCTCATAAGATTCGGGGATAAAAGCCTGGCCGCCAAACCCCGGCTCCACGCTCATCAGCAATACCATTTCTATCTGATCCAGATAGGGAAACACCTCTTCTAAGGGTGTAGCCGGCTTAATGGAAATCCCTGCCCTGGCGCCGCAGTCATGGATCTTTTTGATCAGGGCATCCGCATTCTCCGCAGCCTCCAGATGGAACGTGATCCCATCCGCACCACACCTTACAAATTCCTCTATGTATTTCTCCGGATGAACAATCATCAAATGGACATCAAAAAACTGGCGGCTGATCGGCCTGATCGACTCGATCAATGGCATCCCAAACGAAATACTGGGAACAAACACGCCGTCCATCACATCAATATGGAGATACTGCGCTCCCGCTTTCTCTGTTTCCTTTATCTGTTCTCCCAGCCTGGTAAAGTCCGCCGCCAATAGGGAGGGCGCTAAAATATACATTCTTTTTGACCTTTCCGTAATAATTGTATAATAAACGTGAAGTAAGAATGATCCCAAAGGACCATTCTTACTTGTAACTTTTTATGCTTATTTCAGGAAATCTTTTACCTGCTCATAAATACCTTTTCCGTCCAATTTATACTTTTCAACCAATGCTGCCGCCGAGCCGGACTCGCCAAAGGTATCCTGCATTCCGATCTTGCATACCGGTGCCGGATAGGACTTGCAAAGGGCGTCGCATACAGCGCTTCCCAGGCCGCCGATCACGGAATGCTCTTCCGCCGTAACCACTTTACCGGTCTTCATTACGGAACTGATGATCAGCTCTTCATCCAAGGGTTTGATGGTACAGATATTGATCACTTCCGCACTGATGCCATCCGCTTCCAACATTTTAGCCGCTTCCAGCGCATTTCCCACACAAATACCGGTAGCCACGATGGTCACGTCGCTGCCTTCCCGCACCACTCTTCCTTTTCCGATTTCAAAATGATAATCCGGCACATCATTGATCACCGGACACGCTGCGCGGCCAAATCTCATGTACACAGGACCTTGATATGCCGCTGCCGCTTTCACTGCCGCTTTCGCTTCCACATCATCTGCCGGGCACATGACCACCATCCCCGGTATCGTCCTCATCAGGGCAATGTCTTCATTGCACTGATGGGAAGCGCCATCCTCGCCTACCGTAATCCCTGCATGGGTTGCTCCAATCTTTACATTTAAATGCGGATATCCAACGGAATTTCTTACCTGCTCAAAAGCCCTTCCCGCCGCAAACATGGCAAAGCTGCTGACAAACGGGATTTTGCCCGTAGTGGCAAGTCCCGCCGCAATGCCCACCATATTACATTCTGCAATACCGCAGTCGATGTGCCTGTCCGGGTACGCTTTCTTGAACATGCCTGTCTTGGTGGCAGCGGCAAGATCCGCATCCAAAACTACCACATTAGGGTTCTCAGCCCCTAACTCTACCAGTGCGCTTCCATAGCTTTCTCTGGTTGCAATCTTTTTTACTGTATTCTCTGCCATTATGCTTCCTCCTTTAAAAGCTCTTCACCGATTTTGTTAAGGTCTGCCATTGCAACCTCATACTGCTCATCATTGGGTGCGGTTCCGTGCCATGCCACACTGCCTTCCATAAAGGAAACGCCTTTGCCTTTTAAGCTGTGGGCAATGATCGCCGTGGGCATCCCTTTGGTGTTTCTTGCTTCTTCAAACGCTGCGCGGAGTGCATCAAAATCATGTGCGTCCACGTTGATCACATGGAAATTGAACGCTTCAAATTTCTTATCGATTGGGTAAGGGGAACAGACATCCGCCACCGGGCCGTCGATCTGCAGCCCGTTATTGTCAACGATCACCACCAGATTGTCCAGCTTACGGTGTCCGGCAAACATGGAAGCTTCCCAAACCTGCCCTTCTTCGATCTCGCCGTCGCCTAAAAGAGTATAAACACGAAAGTCCTTCTGATCCATTTTAGCGGAAAGCGCCATTCCCACTGCAGCGGAAATGCCCTGCCCCAAAGACCCGCTGGACATATCTACTCCCGGAATATACTGCATACTGGGATGTCCCTGAAGGTATGACCCCAGCTTACGAAGCGTTACCAGGTCTTCCACCGGGAAAAACCCTCTGTTGGCTAATGTAGAATATAACCCCGGCGCCGTATGGCCTTTAGACAACACAAAACGATCCCTGTCTTCCTTATCAGGATTTTCCGGATCAACGTTCATCTCCTCGAAATATAAATAAGTATAAATGTCCGCCGCCGACAAAGAGCCGCCGGGATGCCCTGCTTTGGCACTATGGACTGCCGTTACGATGCCTTTCCGCACTTCATTGGCAACTTTTTTGAGTTCCAGATTATTCATGATTACCTCCATTCCCACTTTCATATTTTTCGTTATTCGCATGTTTTTTACTTCCTAAACTATGAATATTTTAACATACCCGCAATTTTGCGTCTATACGATATTCATATCAAATACTATTCATTTTTTGCTATCTTTTGATGGACTTTTTCTATTTTTCCCTTCATATAATCAAACGAGTATTGCTTAGAGGTTACTGATTTGCTTATCAAAAAGAAAATTCCCCGAAAACAATGGGGGCTATGCCTTGTCATTTTGTTTCTTGCAGCGTCCATCCTTTTTACCATCTTCCTTTTTACGGACGATTCCCGAAAATTCCACAGCTTTTCCAAAGAATTGTTTTCATCCGAGCTCTCCGGGGATACCTTAAGTTTACATTATACATTAGCATACCCTGAAAAATACGGTTTTTCCTCCAAAGCAGCCTTGCCGGCATACCAGGCGGCCACCCCCAAGGATAGCGCTTACATCCAATCTCTTTTAGACAGGCTTTCTGACATTTCGCCGGAACGCTTATCGGAAAGCGATGCCTGCACTTATGAACTTTTAGTCCGGTATCTGACATTACAGCTTTCCGGTATCCCTTTTTCCTACTATGCGGAACCCCTTTCCCCTTCTTCCGGCATGCAGTCCTCATTGCCAATTTTGCTTGCCGATTATACCTTCCGCTCCGAACAGGATGTGGAAGATTACCTGCATCTTCTGGATCAGACAGATACTTACTTTGAGCAGCTTATCTCATTTGAAAAAGAAAAAGCAGGGCAGGGCCTTTTTATGTCTGACAGCGCTGCGGCAAAAATTGTGGAGCAGTGCAATTCCATCATGGATACTGATCTGCTCTCTTCCAAAAGCCACTTTCTTCATACCACCTTTGAAGAACGTTTAAACAAACTGGCAGAAACAAAAGACATTACCGAAGAGCAGAAAGCTCACTGGATCTCTGAAAACGACCGTCTCCTCACCACTGTCATGGCTCCTGCCTATGAAAATTTAGGGGATGCCTTTCTTGTCCTTTCCGGCAGCGGGCAAAATCCCGAAGGTCTTGCTCATTACCCTATGGGCCAGGAATATTATGAGTATTTGCTTGCATCCTCAACCGGATCTGACCGCACCATCCCGGAAATCAAACAAATGCTGTTTGAAGATTTTCAACAAAACTACACCGCACTGGCCACACTGGTACATATGTATCCCGAGCTTGCCGCAATCAGTATCCAGCAGGTTCCGGAGCTTCCCTTTGATTCTCCCGAACAGATGCTTATGGATCTCCAAAACCGCATGAAGGAAGATTTCCCCCCTTTTCCCCATACTGACAAAAGCTTTTCACCGGTATGCACGGTCAAAAACGTGTCTGGTGCCATGGAGCCCTACACCAGTCCCGCCTACTATTTAACGCCTCCTATTGACGACCTTAAAAATAATATCATCTATATCAACCAAAAAAATCAGCCTGATTCCCTGTCCTTATATACCACCCTTGCACATGAAGGGTACCCCGGACATCTTTATCAGACCGTTTACAGCCAGTTATACTTAAACGCACAAAAAGCTTCCCCTTTAAGAAGTATCCTGCACTATGGCGGTTATGTGGAAGGCTGGGCCTTGTATGTGGAAAATTTATCCTACTATTATACCCAGGCCATAGCGGCTGACCAGCCCCTTAAGGCGGCCTGGTACGAAGCCTGCAGACTGAACCGGAACCTCCAGTTATGTATGTACTCACTCCTTGATATTGCCATCCATTACGAAGGCGCCGGACCTGAGCAGGTACGCCGCATCCTCCAAAAAGCAGGCATCACCTCGAAGGAGACCGCAGCCGCTATCTTCCAGTATATCGTGGAAGAACCTGCCAACTATTTAAAATACTATTTGGGTTTTCTGGAGTTTCAGACTTTAAAAGAACAGGCAAAAGACCTTTGGGGAACAGATTATTCCGATAGAAGGTTCCATCAATTTATTCTGGAAACAGGCCCTTCGGATTTCCGGACCCTGAAAAACAAGATGTATGCCGCCGCGCAAGACGTCATACTAAGCGCAAAAGCCGGCTACTTCCTGACATCTTCTTCCATCATGCTCTCTAAATAGCCTCCATCCCACAGAAGTATTTTCAGCTTCCCTGCGGCTTCCACCGCAGGCGCTGTAAAATACTGGTTGGTCATGACAACCCCTACCATACGGTCATAATAATCCCTGCCCGCATAAGCTTCCTGTATCGCTTTTACGCCTACCGGCGCTTTGTAACGCTTACACTGGATCGCATAAGTAACGCCTTCTTTTTCGGCAAGGATGTCCACTCCGTAATCCCCGCTTCCTTTGGTCACTTCCACATCCACAAATCCTTTTTGCTTCAAAAGATCGGCACAAAAATATTCGAACTCATGCCCTTCCATATCCTCGAACAGGTCAGTTCTTCTTCTGCCCTTGCGAAGAAGCAATGCGGCCACCGATACAAACAGTATCAGCAACAGCACTGCCGCCATAATCAAAACAAAATTCTTCTCATCCATAATTTTTCCTTTTGCAATTCCTTTCTACCGCCGCTTCATCCTGGCATAATATCAACCAATCCCAAAAGCTTCAACAGAACTTTCACAGCATCCCGGCCAGCACAATGCTTGCCGCAATCCCGGCTAAAGTGGAAAGCAGAGCCCCTGACAGGGTATACCTGGTCTTCGTCACCTTGGCCGCAATAAAATAAACGCTCATGGTATAAAAAATAGTTTCCGTGCAACTCATCATAATGGATGTGATCAGCCCGATCAGGGAATCCGTTCCATAATTTTTAAAGATGTCCAAAACCAGTCCGGTTGCCGCCGAAGAGGAAAACATTTTAATAAACGCAAGAGGAACCAATTCCGCCGGAAAGCCCGCCTTTTCGCTCAGCGGCCGGACAATATTCCCAAGAAAATCAAGAAACCCTGATGCCCGAAGCACCCCCACTGCCGTCATTAATGCGATCAGCGTAGGCATAATGCCCACTACTGTCTTTAGGCCTTCCCTGGCCCCCTTAACAAAGTCTTCATACACATTCGTCTTTGCCGCAATCCCATAAGCAATAATATAAAAGATCAGAACCGGTATGATAATGTTAGAAATGTTTGATAATACGGAAGCCATATCCTGTTTCCCATGCTTTCACATTTCTACAATATATGGCTCCCGCTTTTAAAATATTCTGCCCACTATCCCGCCGATATCATGCCGGAAGCTTATAACACGTAAACAGCCGCCGCCCCTGTAAGAGCATCCCTCTTTTTGTAATCAAACAGCACAAAACCCGGCTCTTTACCCCTGATCAGTTCCATCTCTTTACAAGCCTCCCACACCGGATAGTAAAACCCTTCCATATGGGTCATCTTCATGGTCTGCCTTGCATGATAATCAGAATATGCCGCCAAAAGATCC
Organism: uncultured Lachnospiraceae bacterium; assembly: GCA_910587295.1. GTDB lineage: Bacteria > Bacillota > Clostridia > Lachnospirales > Lachnospiraceae > Suilimivivens. The sequence continues at coordinate 31,170 of CAJULP010000025.1, forward strand.
GGCTTTTCCTCTTCCCCGCAATAAAACTGCCATATCTTCTCACGCCAGGGCAAAAGGTCTCTGGCAAAAGAAGGCCTGCTTTTTGCATTCTCCCTTAGGTAAAGGTCAAATGTCAAAAGCTCTTTAAACAATTCCGTTTTCTCCGGTATCCTGTCCTTCACAAAATCCAGCAACACCTGATAACGGTAACTCCTTGCTGGAGAGTTGACCAAATAGCCGTTTTTTTCATAATATGCCGCCAGTTCCTCAAACATAGCAAAAGGGGCAGAAAACTCCCGCTCCAGTGCGGATAACGTATAGACAAACTGGTTGGAATTATAGTACAGCTCCACCATCTCCTCAATCCGCTTCAGCTTTAAGACCTCCCCGTAAGACAGCCACTTTGTATAAAGCACCTCATAAGGCATCCTATCCCCATATACGATTCCGTAAGCCTCCGCCTGTTCCCAGATTGCCGTTCCCTTAAGGACTTTCAGAAATCCAAGCTGCAGCTGATGGGGCGTCATCCGGTACACACAGTCAAATGACCGCCCAAAGCTATCATATCCCTCATACGGAAGCCCTGCGATCAGGTCCAGATGGACATGAATGTTTTCACCGCTTTTGATCTCTTTCACAATTCCGGCAATCTTTTCAGGATCTGCCGGACGGTTGATCTTACGTAACGTTTCCGGGTTAGTGGTCTGGACGCCGATTTCAAGCTGCAAAAGCCCTGGCCGCATGATCTTTAAAAGCTCCAGCTCCTCTCTGCCCAAAAGCTCTGCCGCAATTTCAAAATGAAAATTCGTGATGCCATTATCATGATCCGCAAGATATTTCCATATTTCCAATGCTCGGCTGCGGCTGCAATTAAAGGTTCTGTCAATAAACTTCACCTGAGGCACGTTATGGTCCAGAAAATATTGCAGTTCCCGCATCACCAGTTCCATATCGCGAAAACGCACGGTCTTGTCAATGGACGACAAGCAGTAACTGCACCGAAAAGGACATCCCCTGCTGCTTTCATAATAAATGATCTTATTCTTAAATTCCCCCAGATCATCATAAGGAAATGGAACGGTGCTGAAATCCAAAGGAGTACGGGCTAGCGAAGACCCTTCCGGCAGGACCAGCCCCGGGATCTCCAAAAGGTTTCCATACCCGCTTTTCATCTTTGGATGATCCTTTGCCACATAAAAAGACAACAGATCCTTAAAGGTCTGCTCCCCCTCCCCTGCCATGATCCCTCGGACCATGGGAAACTTCTTAAGCGCCTCTTGCCCATCAAAGGACACTTCCGGCCCGCCCAGCCAGATTTCCGTCTCCGGCAGCACCTTAGGAAGCTCTCTTAAAAGTTCTTGTATGAAATGAAAATTCCAGATGTAACAGGAAAATCCTATTACATCCGGATCTTTCAAATAAAGACTGCCCAACACCTCTTCCACCCGGTTATTTATGGTATATTCCGCCATAGAAACAAACGGGATAAGCTCCTTGCCCGCATAGGCGCGAAGGCTGTAAAGTGCGGGATTGGTATGGATATATTTGGCGTTGACCGCCACAAGTAAAAACTGCATGTTATTTTTCCTTACAGCCCTGCCGTAAACCGGTCAAAAGCTTTCTGCCCTTCGGGCGTCCTCTTATAAACGCCTGCGTCCTCTAATACCCGCATGAACACAAGTCCGATTTCCTTTTGCAGGATCTCATCAATATTGGAATCGTCAATCTTATCATACTTTTTAGAAAACTCATCCACCCAGTCGGCATGCTTTTCAAGCAGTTCATTGCCTCTAAGATCCGCACCGGTAAGCACAGCCTCCTTTAAGGCTTCTATTTCCCCTTTCAGACGTGCCGGCAGTACTGCAAGCCCCATCACCTCGATCAGGCCGATATTTTCCTTCTTAATGTGGTGAAGATCCGCATGGGGATGGTAAACCCCTAAAGGATGTTCTTCGGTGGTAATGTTATTTCGAAGCACCAGATCCAACTCGTAGTCGTTCCCTCTTTTCCTTGCGATAGGAGTAATGGTGTTATGAGGTTCTCCCTCTGTTTCCGCATAAATAAACGCTTCTTCGTCAGTATAGCTTCTCCACTTATTAAGAATCACATCCGCAAGAGCAATAATCCTTTCCGTATCCGGTCCGCTTAAACGGATCACAGACATGGGCCACTTTACAACCCCCGCCTTGATATCCTCAAAGCCTTTTACGGTAAAGCTTCTTTCCACAGGCGCTTTTGCCATGGCAAACTCATAATGCCCGCCCTGGAAATGGTCGTGGCTTAAGATAGAGCCCCCCACAATAGGAAGGTCCGCATTAGACCCCACGAAATAATGAGGGAACTGTTTTACAAAATCAAACAGCTTGCAAAAAGCATTGTGATCAATCTTCATAGGGATATGCCGGCCATTAAACACGATACAATGCTCATTGTAATACACATATGGGGAATACTGAAATCCCCAGGTATCACCCTGGATCGTCACCGGGATGATTCTATGGTTCTGTCTTGCCGGATGGTTGACCCGACCTGCGTATCCTTCATTTTCCTTGCAAAGAAGACACTTGGGATATCCCGACTGCTTGGCTGTTTTTGCAGCGGCAATTGCCTTAGGATCCTTTTCCGGTTTGGAAAGATTGATCGTGATATCCAAATCCCCATATTCCGTAGCCGCTATCCACTTCATATCCTTTTTGATCCGGTATCTACGGATATAGTCAGAATCACAGCTCAATTTGTAATAAAAATCTGTTGCTTTCTGCGGGTCCTGCGCATAGAGTTCCTGAAACTTGCAGATCACCTCACTGGGGCGGGGCATCAGCATACTCATGATCTTCGTGTCAAACAAGTCTCTGTACACCACGCCGTTTTCTTTCAGAATCCCTTTTTCAAATGCATAATCCAGCATCCTTGCCAAAATACTTTCCAGGTCACTTTCCGGCAGTTCTCCGGAAGACTCTTCCAGTTCATCCAGCTGAAACAATTCCAGCAATCTATTAACGGTAAAAACTTCATCCTCTTTCGGAACCAGCCCGGTCTCTACCCCATAGGCAGCTAACTGCCTGATATCATCCTGTATCATTCTAGTCACCATACCTTTCTCTCATCCCGCCTTATAACGTACAAGGGCCGTCTCCAATTTCCACTACATAAAAATCCGCCGCATAACCGATCTTTGCAAGGTAAGCTTTCCCCACCTGATCGATAAATGTGTCGATTGCCTCGTCCTTCACAAGACTTACGGTACAGCCGCCAAATCCTGCCCCTGTCATCCGGGAGCCGATCACGCCTTCCACCTTCCACGCTTCCTCTACCAGGGTATCTAACTCAATGCCGGTAACTTCATAATCATCCCGTAAAGATACATGAGAAGCATTCATAAGCTGCCCGAACTTTACAATGTCATTTGCCTGCAGGGCTTCCACGGCATGTACGGTCCTCTGGTTCTCATACACGGCATGCTTTGCCCTTCTTACCCTTACCGGATCCTTGATGGCAGACTTATTTTCTTCAAACTGTTCTTCCGTCAGCTCTCCCAGCCCCTTAATATCCATTACCTTCTGCAGCTCGGAAAGTGCAGTCTCGCACTCGCTTCTTCTTTCATTATACTTGGAATCCCCAAGCCCCCTTTTCTTATTGCTGCAGGCGATCACAAGCTTGGCGCCTTCAAGCTTCACCGGCGCATATGTATAAGAAAGGTCCGCCGTATCCAAAAAGATCGCATGGTCTTTTTTGCCCATGGCAATCGCAAACTGATCCATAATACCGCAGTTTACGCCGTTAAAATTATTTTCTGAAAACTGCCCGATCAACGCCAGATCCTGATTGCTCACATCAAAGCCAAAAAGGTCACGCAGGATATAGCCTGTCAGGACTTCTACCGATGCAGATGAGGAAAGTCCGGAACCGTTGGGGATATTCCCGTTCAACAAAAGATCCATTCCAAACGGAATCTGATACCCTTTCTCTCCAAATGCCCACATTACTCCTTTGGGATAATTGGTCCAATCTGCTTTCTTTTCCGGTTTCAGGTTGTCAAGATCTGCTTCCAGCACGCCAAGATGACCAAAGTTCATAGAATAAAAACGAAGCTTCCTGTCCGTCCTTACCCTTGCAGCGCCATAGGTACCAATGGTAAGGGCACAGGGAAATACATGCCCTGCATTGTAATCCGTATGCTCACCGATCAGGTTCACGCGCCCTGGTGCAAAATAAACCTTAACCCCTTCCACGTTTCCAAAAACTTCTTCGAATTTTTTTAATACGATTTCTTTCATCTTTACCCTCCAATATCATTTTGCTGCCATACTTGCTTGAAATCTCTTTCCATATGATTTCATTATATGGGCTTCCGCCGTCAAATACCAGAACGCTATGTTGCATATACCTGTCAAAATGTTAACTGTTGATTTCGTGAACCTGATTGATAAAGTCCTCTATCTGCTTTAAGTATTCTTTATTTCTTCTGGTTTCCCCCTTTTGCATCTCCTTCCTCCAGACAGAGGGTGATACGCCCTTCATCTGTTTGAATGCTTTGGTAAACACAAGCGGATCCGTATAGCCGCAGGACAATGCAATGCTTTCTATGGGATGCTGCGTAAGCTGTAAAAGCTCCGCCGCCTTGGTAATACGGAAGGTGGTCAAAAACTGCTGGGGCGACATCCCCACTCCTGTCCGAAACAATGTATACAGATAGCTTCTGTTAATGCATACATAATCCGCCACATCCGTCACCTTGATCGGGTTGCAGTAATTTCCCTGGATAAATTTAACAGCTCGGCGCACATAATTATCCGCACTGTCCGTCTCGCTTTTCTTTTCAATGGGAACACTTTCCGCAATGACCGACAAAAATAATTGAAGCTGCCCGTTCCTGCGAAGGTCATTGGCAATGCCATAGGTATTGTGCTCCATCATATCCTTTACCGCCTGATAAAGCTCCTCACCCCGCTTTGACAGAAAGACCGGGTTATTCAAAGACAACCCCATCATCTTCACCGTATCTTCCGCGATCATGCCCGAAAACCCCACCCATACATAAGTCCACGGATCTGCTTCATCCGCCTGATAAAACACCAGCTCTTCCGGAGGAATCAAAAATCCATATCCCGGCCCTAAAAAGTAATCCTTCCCCCGTATGGTAAATTTTCCCTGTCCGCTCAGCACAAAGTGGATCAGGTAATGGGGCTTTTGAGCCGGCCCAAAGCTGTGCAGCGGTTCTGTCTTGGAGCAGCCGCAGCAGTTAACAAATAAACTTCCGCTTTTCTCCTCTGTAAATTCCAGCTTATACGCTTTCTCCACCTGCAGTTCCCTCCCTTTTTATGTCAGGAGCAAATCATTTCCTGGGTTTCCGGATCAAGGGTCAGGGTCAGATCCTCCCCCTCTTCGTCAAAATCCTTTACCGGCAGCTCTATCTCATAAGACGCGCCTTCCCCATTCTCCAGCTCCATGACCCAGGGAGTGTCTGAGGCATCTCGATAGACCATAAGCCCTACAAGGGATTCTCCCGGTTCAAAGGAAGTTGCGTCCTCTAATACATTTACCTTCGTGGTCAAATCATTTTCTTCATACAGGACAAGCTTTTGAATCACTTGTCCTGTCTCATTGGTAAGGGAAAATGAAATTGGGATCAGAACGGCCTGCTCCTCACTTTCTTTAATCCCACTGATGGTCTGTAAGTGTTCTTCGTAAGAAGCAATAAAAGAATAGATGGTTTCGATCAAAGAATCAATCGTTTCTTCGTCCATCTCCGACAAGTTCATGGTTTCTATTTCGGCCACCTTTTCAGATAATGCCACAAGCTGTCCGTCTAAGGAGCTGTCATCAATACCTTTATGCGCTTCCACTACCTGATTGTGCACCTGGACCAGTTGAGCATAAACCTCCTGCACCTTCGCAATCTTTTCCTCAGATGGCCCGCCGCATCCGGTTATCATCAGGCATAAGAAGAGACTTCCGAAAAATATAATAATACTTTTTTTCATATTCAGGAACCTTTCTGTTTTGCCATTTATCATACCATATCGGCCAAAAGGCTGCAATCATCCTGCTAAAAAATCATACTGTGACATGTACAAATGGTAATAATCACCTTTCTGTCTAAGCAATTCCTCATGGGTTCCCTTTTCTCTGATCCCTCCCTTATCAATATACATGATAAAGTCCGCATTCTTGATCGTGGAAAGCCTGTGGGCAATGATAAAGGAAGTTCTTCCTTTTAAAAGCCGCTCGAGCCCCTGCTGGAGCAGGATTTCCGTTTCCGTGTCAATGCTGGAAGTAGCTTCATCCAAGATCAGGATCTTGGGATCTGCCAAGAGCGCCCTTGCAAAAGAAATCAGCTGCCTCTGTCCGGCAGAAAGCCTGCTGCCCCTTTCATTTACCTGAGTATAATACCCTTTTTCCATCTCCATGATAAAATCATGGGCACATACCGTCTTAGCCGCCTCAATTACTGCCTCATCACTGACCTGATCATTTCCGTAACGGATATTATCCATGATCGTTCCGGAAAAGATGAAACTGTCCTGCATCATCACACCCATCTGCCGGCGCAGGGATTTGATGGTCACATCTTCTATATTGATCCCGTCGATCAAAACCTCACCGCTGTCCACATTGTAAAAACGGCTGAGCAGGTTTACGATTGTTGTTTTTCCGGCACCCGTAGGACCCACAATGGCAACCGTTTCGCCCTGCTTCACGGAAAAGCTTACATTCTTTAATATCTGGATGCCTTCTTCATAGCTAAACGTCACATCCTTAAACTCTACCTTTCCTTCGATCAACGGCATCTGTCCGGCATCCGGCTTATCCGTGATCAGCACCGGTTCGTCAATGGTCTCAAAAATACGTTCCAGATAAGAAATTGCCGTAAGGACCGAATTATAAAAGGAAGCCAGCGTATTAATCGGCTGCCAAAAACGGCTGATATAAGCCGTAAACGCAATCAGCACACCTACCGTGATCCCGGAAGATGTATCGCTCATCCATGAAATTCCAAGCACATAGATAAACGAAGTGGTAACCGCACTGATGATATCCACCGACGGACCCATAATAAAGTTATATTTTACTGCCCGCATCCATGCCTGCCTGTAGCCGTCGCTTAAGCGGTTAAAGATACCGCTGTTTTCATTTTCCCTGACAAAAGACTGGGTCACCCTGATGCCGTTGATACTCTCCGCTATATAAGCGTTCAGGTTGGACTGTTTATTGCTCTGAATCTGCCACGCCCTTCTCTGCCGCCTCTTGATAAAGATAACGATCACCGTCAGCACCGGCAGGCCGCACATACAGACCAAAGTCAGCCTCACATTAATACTCAGCATAAAAAACAAAATAAAAAACAGGTTGCACAAGTCTGTCACTGTATTAATGATACCATTGCTCAAAAGATCGCTTAAACTATTTACATAATTGACTACCCTTACCTGTATTTTGCCATGTGGACGCTCATCATAATAGGAAAAAGGCAGTTCCTGCAAATGACTGAAAATATCATACCGCAATGAATGAATGATATTCTGCCCCACATAAGTCATCAGCTTGATCTTTGTCCTCAAGCTTAAACTGGTATAGAGCGCGATCAGGATCGTAAACCCGGCATACATCCAGATTTCCTTCATATTCTTTTCCGGAATGCACACATCCATCACCGTCATGATGAACCTAGGAATCAGCATTCCCAGCGCCGATGCGGATAACATCAAAAACAATACCAATGCCATCTGCTTTTTGTATGGCGTTATGTACCCTGCCAGACGTTTTAACTGCTTCACGTCAAAGCTGTCTTCTAAAATCTCATCTACATCATATTTATTCCGCGCCATTTATTCCACCTCCCCTAAAGAACCATATTGATGACGGAACGCAGTGGCGTAATACCCGCCTGCCGCAACCAGTTCCTCATGAGTTCCCTGTTCTATGACCCTGCCTCCGTCCATGACCAGAATAAGGTCCGCATCCTTAATAGAAGAAATCCTGTAGGCTATGATAAAGATAGTACAGTCTTTTTCAATATTTTTTAACTGCCTCTGGATATAGCTTTCCGTCTCCATATCCACCGCCGAGGTGGTGTCATCCAAGATCAGAATAGCAGGATCTTTTAAAAGCGCCCTAGCCAGAGAAATCCTCTGCTTCTGGCCTCCGGATAGCCCAACGCCCCGCTCACCAACGATGGTGTCATATCCTTCCGGCATGTTCTGAATAAACAAATTGGCATCCGCCATCTTCGCCGCTTTTTTCACTTCCTCAAAGCTGCAGTTGGGACGCCCATAGGCAATATTTCCTTCTATGGTATCGGAAAACAAAAACACATCCTGCATTGCCATTCCGATATTATCCCTAAGGTCATACAGATTCAAATCCTTCACGTTTACGCCGTCTACCAAGACTTCCCCCTCCGAGGTATCGTAAAACCGGCACAAAAGATTCATGACCGTTGACTTCCCTGCACCGGTCGTTCCAATGATCCCTACTGTCTGCCCCTTCTTCACCTTAAAGTTAATATCGGTTATGATATCCGCATCCTCCGCATGATAGGACACATGGCGAAACTCCACGTCGCCGTCAAAATGTTTCCTTTCCACGCTCTTCCAGGGCTTTTTGATCTCCGGTTCCTGGCTGTAAGTAGCATATATCTTTTCTGCGGATGTGGTAAACCTGTGGATATCGTTGATCCACCATCCCGCCATCCTAAGGGGCATAGTCAACATCCACAAATACCCGTTTACCTTTACCATATCCCCTAACGTGATTTCCTCTTGTATCACCATGTAACCGCCATACAGCATCAAGACCACCGTCAGGATATTGGAAAGAAATTCAAAAACAGGGATAAATTTTTTCCAGCTTGCGGATGCGCTCAACTCCGCATCCCGGTATCCGTCATTTTCTTTATTAAATTTTTCAATCTCAAAATCTTCCCTTGCAAAGGCTTTCACCACCCGGTTTCCGCTGATATTTTCCTGTACAAAGGTATTCAGGGAAGAAAACTGCTGCCGGATCCTCTGGAATGCCGGACGAACCCTTTTCGACTGGCTGTAAGTAGTCAATGCGGTAAACGGGAGCACCACCAGCATGCACAGCGCCAGCTTCACATTTACCGTAAAGACCATAAAAAGCGCAAAGCCTAGAAGCAGAATATTTTCATATACGGCATAAATGACATACGCAATGAAATGCCGGATTGCTTCCATATCCCCTGTCTGCCTTGACATCAGATCTCCGGTACGATTTTTGTTGTAAAAAGCAAAGTCTTCCTGCAAAAGTTTCTTGTACACCGTATCACGCATACCGTACAACACGCCCTGGGAACTGATCTCAAACATGATCAGTGAACTGAACCTTAAGATCCCTTTCAGCACCGTCATTCCGATCAGACATCCCACCATAACAGGCAAAATCCCCTTATTGCCCGCTCCGATCACTTCATCCACAATCACACCCGATATGTAAGGACTGACAATCGTGAGCATAGCGATCCCGGTAGTCATTACAAGACCCAAGATCATTTTCACTCTGTACTTTTTCAAAAAAGAAAAAACCCATTTTACCGGCGTCATAACAGACCTCCTCTTTCCCGCTGATTTCCTATGCCTGCTAAAAGGCGAATTAGCTTTCACTATAAATCTTTCCATTATCATTTCATATAACAGACCTATCCAAAAGTAGGAGAATCCTATTTAGTTCTTGCAAATAATTCTTAAGAGAAATACACTGTTTCTAGATACTTATTGCGATAGGAGAAGAGAAGCTATGACACCAAACAAAGACTTGAAAACATACAGTTTAAGAGAAACACCTTATTTCAAAATTTACGGAAGGACAGACCGTACGCAAGATCCGCTTCCCTTATTTTTTAACGGAAGCGGTATCGAAGTGAACGTTACGGGCAGTGAACTGTGGATTGATATTGACGTTGATTACGAGATGCATGAGCCCTGGGTCTATACCACCTTAAATGGCTCTTTTATGAGCAGACAGATGCTGACGACCGGAAGCTATTCCCTTTGCCTGTTCCGCTCCATGAGCCCGGAAGCCGTTAAGAACATCTGCCTGTTCCGGGAATTACAGGCAATGTCCGAAGATAACGTATGCCGCCTGCTGATCAAGGGCTTTCGCTCCGACGGCGATTTTCTGCCTGTTACAGATAGACCCTTTAAGCTGGAATTTATTGGCGACAGCATCACCTCCGGAGAAGGAACTTATGGCGCTAAGGAAGATACCGACTGGCTTCCTATGTACATGAGTACTAGCAGAAATTACGCCCGAATGGTCTCCGATGCATTAAACGCAGAGTACCGCATAATCTCCCAGGGGGGCTGGGGAGTCCTTTGCGGCTGGGATAACGACCCCCGCCACAATATCCCTTCCCACTATGAAAAGATCTGCAGCTTTGCGAAAGGGAAAATGAACGAAAAGCTTGGCGCCGGGAAGCCTTACGATTTCGAAAGCTGGAAGCCGGACGCTGTCATTGTCAATCTGGGAACCAACGATGCCAGCGCATTTAATCAGCCGGAATGGACAGATCCTGTGACTGGTCAGGTCTTTTTCCAACGAAGGGAAGCGGACGGAACCTACAACCAGGAGGACCTTGGCCGGTTTAAGCAGGCAGTCCGTAATTTTCTCCATATGCTCCGCAAAAACAACCCGGGTTCCCATATCCTCTGGTGCTACGGCATGTTAGGCTATGACCTGACATTTGCCATTACGGATGCCATGAACTCCTACCAAAAAGAAACCGGAGACAGCAATCTCGCTTTTCTCCAGCTTCCTAATACCACAGACGAGACCGTCGGATCGCATGCCCATCCCGGGAAGAAATCCCATGCCCGGGCAGCAAAAGTGATCATTGAATATCTGCAGTCTGTCCTTTATAGACCTTTGTAAATAAGAAAGGCATAAACACAATCATCTGGACGGCCAGGACAATCAGCGTATCCTGCCACCTGTACACCTGGTTTCCCAGATCTCCTCCCGCTAACAGCGCGGACATATTATTATTGATAAAATGAATGGCAACCGGAACCCATATGTTCCCGGTCTTTCCATACGCATAGCCAAAGAATACCCCAAAGCTGACACAGCCGATCACCTGGATCAATATGCTGTAAAACCATGTCTCCGGGCTGTAATAGCTGATGCTTAAGGGAAGATGCCACAACCCCCATATCACGCCAAGAAGTAGTACTCCGCCCTTTAACCCAAAGCGTTTCTGGAGCATGGGCTGTAAAAAGTACCGCCAGCCATACTCTTCTCCAAAAAATATGATAAATGTGATATAGAAATTAACGGCCAGCATCACCATATTCGCCCATAGGACAGGCTTTGCAAACAGACCCGCAATTTCCTTGACGCTTCCATCCAGAAGCCCTGAAAGGAAAAGCCGGGCCAGATACAGCACAAAAAACAAAAGGATAAGCAATAAGGATTTTTTCATATCATGGGCGCCAAACCGCAGATTGCACCCATCCCTTACCTCTTTTTTCTCGGTAAGGAGCATGATCCACGAAATAATACTCCCAATAACAAACACAACATTTTCCGCCGCATACCACATGGTCGAAGGCATAATCACGTTCCCGGCCGTCAGCAAGATTGCAAGCGCTGCCGTTACAAGAAAAGTAACAAAAAACCTCATAGGCAGCTTCTTTTCTTTCCCTGCCGTTATGATAATGGCCAGGATGACCCCTGCTGCCGGATACATCATCTGAGTTGCCGCAAACGCAGACACATCGTTCCCGTTGTGGTAGCTGACCCACATCAAAATGCCCATCAGGACGGTGAGCCCGAAATTAACCGCCAAAAATATGTTTAACTGCTTTTTTTCCACTCCTGACAGCTCTTTATCCTTATTCATCTCATTCATCCTCCTCGTCATCTTCCATTGCTTCCCGCTCCAGCTTCTTTTCCCTAAGTTTGGTTATCGTTCCTAAAACACAAAATGCGGCAAAGGATATGGCAAATACGGCCGCCGCCATGCCAAACGTACCTGCCAGGACTGCCTGCGGGGTATCCGGGCTTTTTTTAAACATGATCAAAAAAAACATCACACCGCCTGCCGCTCCCGCAATCACGCTGTACAGGAAATATGATTTCACCCCCGGCACCTTTTTCGCCTGATAACTCCAGACGCCCTTCCGGATAAAACCGGCTACCGAAAACACGGCAGTTGCCATAAAGACAATCCATTCGCCCAGAATTTTATCGCCCCCGTCCAAAATGATCCCCTGAACAATGATTTCTATCGCAAGCAGCCAGAACATCAGCCAAAAGCTATAGTGTTCCACCCGGAGCAGATCCATTTCCTGCCTTTCGTCCACCTTTTTATTAAATATTTTCTTAAGCCAATTCATTGACCGGCGCCTCCCTCCCCTGTCTCTTCCCAGAACAGATCGTCCAAAGTTTTCCCCAATGCCCTGCAGATGGAAATACAGAGCTGTAAAGAGGGATTAAACTTCCCGGACTCAATCATCCCTATGGTCTGCCTGGTAGCCCCTACCAGATCCGCTAACTGCTCCTGGGATAAGTCCATTTCCACCCTTGCTATTTTCATCTTCTTATTTTTCAAAATAACTCCCTTTATCTTTATTCATCTACTTATTGATATTTCTTAACGTTTCTAAGGTTGCATCAAGATTTTCTTTGTGCCAGCTTGATATTTTTAAACCTTCGCTATAAAGAGAAAGCGTGCCCGACGAACGAAAATCGCTTAATTCCTTCTGCTGCGCCGTTAAACGGATACTGTCCGTGTCTGTCGTGAGCACAATCTGGTAATTCAACAAATCTTCCACAATTTCAACAGATTTAATAGACGAATATGGGATCTGTAAAGTGACTTCCTTTTTCAGAACTCCCGAAACCGTGCTAAACGGAATTAAAACAACTTCGTCTTTGCAAAGCTGCAATACATAAAATTCCATGCTAAAAAACTGGGCAATTTTAGCGCTTAAATTTTCCGGGGCATATTTGACAATAATCCCCTTATCCGCAATAGGCTCAAACCCTGCGCTTTTAACAATATCCATTACCCTTTTTTCCGTTGTCGTAAACATAAAAAACCCTTCTTTCTGCTTATTTTTCTTTTATGCATCAATTTATCATGCATCTATCAATACATGTATTATACATTTCAAATTGCATTATGTCAAATATATTTTACATAAAGTTTCTTATAATTGTCTTTTTGGTGTTTTCACTTTACTTTACTCATATCATTGTATATAATAAATTTAGAAGGAGGAAATTCTATGGATGAACACACCAAAAAAATAATCGCACCTGTCATCATCACCATTATTTTTGTGCTTTATTATATCGGTTTTGCCGCAGTATGCCTGCTTATTTATGGCATTCCGGCTTTCATAAAATTATTTTTTGGAATCGTTCCCCTGGCTCTTGCCGGGGTTATGATATATGTCCTATTAACAAGAATCAATGAGATAAGGAGCGGAGAAGAAGATGATCTTAGTAAATACTGATTACATCACCGGAAAAGAACTGGAAATGCTTGGACTTGTCAAGGGAAGTACCATACAGTCCAAAAATATCGGCAAAGATATCACCCAGAGCTTTAAGACGCTGGTAGGCGGCGAGCTTGGCGCCTATACGGAAATGATGAACGAAGCAAGAGCCCTTGCCACAAAGCGCATGGTAGCGGAAGCTGAACAGATGAATGCGGATGCGGTGGTCAACATCAGATATGCGTCTTCCGCAGTGATGCAGGGTGCCGCGGAAGTGATTGCTTACGGCACTGCGGTAAAATTCAAATAAAAGTGCACAATACAATATATTGTATGTTAATTTGAAATCATTTTCTTTTTCATACAATATATTGTATTTTTTTGTTCTCATCTTATTTAAAAACAATCTATTTTCTACTACCATATCATTAAAAATCATTTGCTTTACTCACAATTTCATGTTATAACCTTCTTACAAAGAATTTCTATTTTCTGATTATCACTAAGAAATATCTTCTTTTTGATCAGTTGCTTTCATCCGGGCAAACGCCCAAAATCATCCAGACACCATAACCAAGAAAGGACACACCTATGAAAAAATCTATGATTATATCTGACAGCCGGTTTCCGACTCCTCCTCCTTCCGTTCTTGCCTTCGCAAACGGACCGGTTTCCATCCCTCTCACCAACGACTATATGTTTCGGGCATGCCTCCAAAAAAATAACAAGGCATTAAAGGGGTTAATCTCCTCTCTTATGCATCTGCCTGTCAACGAGATTGCTTCCGTGGAAATCGCCAACCCGATCGAACTGGGCGAATCTATCAGCGACAAAACATTTTTTCTTGATGTGCGGATCGTTTTGAACAACGAAGCATTGATCAATCTGGAAATGCAGGTTGCCAATGAATATAATTGGCCGGAACGTTCCCTGACCTACCTTTGCCGTTCATTTGATAATCTGAATTCCGGTATTCCTTATAAAAATGTAAAGCCGGCAATCCAGATTGGTCTGCTTGATTTCACTCTTTTTCCAAGTCATCCGGAATTTTATGCTACATACAAGTTTCTTAACGTAAAAAATTCTACATTATATAGTGACAAAATACAGCTTTCTGTGTTAGACTTAACTCACATCCATTTAGCGACAAAAGAAGATAAGCTCTATCAAATCGACTATTGGGCTTCTCTCTTTAAGGCAATCACCTGGGAGGAAATTAAAATGCTGGCATCCAAAAATGAATTTATAAAAGAGGCTTCCGAAACCCTCTATAAACTAAGCAAAAAAGATAATATCCGTCTTCAGTGTGAAGCCAGGGATGATTATTACCGGCGTCTCCGCTCCACACAGCTTGCTATGGAGGAAGACAAAGACACAATCGAAAGGCAGGAGGCAGAGATTGAACGGCAAAGTTCTGAAATTGAAAGGCAGGCCGCTATCATCCAGCAGAAGGACTCTGCTTATAACGACCTGCTTGCATGGGCAAAACAGCACGGTTATCAACCTAAATAATAAATGACAATCTCATTAACTCATGAAACCGCAAACTGACTGTTATACAGTTCCGCATAAAATCCTTTTTGGGCAAGCAGTTCTCCGTGGCTGCCCTGCTCTATAATATGTCCGTCCTTCATGACCAGAATCACATCCGCATTTTGGATAGTCGAGAGCCTGTGAGCCACAATAAAGCTGGTCCTTCCCTCCATCATCGTTGCAAACGCCTTCTGGATCCTGATTTCCGTCCGAGTATCAATAGACGAAGTTGCTTCATCTAAGATCAGCATAGGAGGCAGGCTCAGCATCACCCTCGTGATACAAAGAAGCTGCTTTTGGCCCTGGGATAAGCTTCCCCCATCCTCTCCTATCACGGTATCATACCCATTAGGAAGCCTTCTGATAAAACTGTGGGCATGAGACGCCTTGGCTGCCGCTATCAATTCCTCTTCTGTGGCATCCGGCTTCCCTACTATAATATTGTCACGGATCGTGCCCCTCTTTAACCAGGTATCCTGAAGCACCATGCCGTAAGAAGTCCGCAGGGATTTCCTGGTGATCTGCCTGATATCCTTTCCTTCCACACAGATAGAACCCTGATCCACATCATAAAAACGCATCAGCAGGTTGATGATCGTGGTCTTCCCACATCCGGTGGGTCCTACAATCGCAATCCTCTGCCCTGGATTCACATGCAGATTCAACCCCTCGATCAGCTTTTTATCCGGCACATAAGAAAAAGCCACATTGTTGATATCCACCTTTCCTGCCACATCTTGAAGCTTCGCTGCGTTTTCCGGTTCGGGAACCTGGGCTTCTTCCTCGATCAGTTCAAAGATCCTGGCCGCACAGGCAAGGGCGTTTTGCAGCTCCGTGATCACGCCGGAAATCTCATTAAAAGGCTTGGTATACTGGTTTGCATAAGAAAGAAAACAAGTAAGCTGCCCAACCGACAGCCCACCCCGGATCACCGAAAACGCACCGGTAAGCCCTACTCCCATGTACACCAAACTATTGACAAACCTTGTGCAGGGATTGGTCAGAGAAGAAAAGAAAATCGCCCTGAGGGAACATTTTTCCAGCCTTCCATTGATCTCATCAAACCGATCCAGGGTTTCATCTTCCCGGTTAAAGGCCTGAACCACCTTTTGGTTTCCTACCATCTCATTGATAAGAGCTGTCTGCTCCCCCCGGGTACTGGATTGTAGCTGAAACATACTGAAAGTTTTCTTAGCAATAAAAGCTGCCACCAAAAGAGAGACCGGCGTGATCACTACCACAACAACGGTAATCCCAATATTAACGGAAAGCATGAATCCCAGTGTTCCCAAGATCGTGATAACCCCCGTAAAAAGCTGCGTAAACCCAATTAAAAGTCCATCCGCAAACTGATCCACATCGGCTACCACTCTGCTCACAATATCCCCATGAGAATGGGCGTCTAAGTACTTAAGAGGAAGCCTTTCCAGTTTTCGGAACGCCTTCTTCCTAATGTCCTGAATAATACTGTATACAATCTTATTATTGCAAATACTCATGATCCATTGGCTGATTGCCGTAAGTGCGATCACCACCGCCATCTTCTTTAAGATGGCAAATAATCCCGGCCAAAATTCCGGCTCTCCAATACCGCTTAACATATCTACCGCATCGCCGGTAAGGATGGGCAGATACAAAGTAAATGCCACCGAAATCACTGCCATCAGAATTGTCAGCCCAAGGAAAAAACCATAAGGTTTCATATAATGCAGGACTTTGACCAACGTTTCTTTTTGTTTATCTCTATTTCCGCTCGACTTCATTTCCATCCCCCCCACATTTAATGTCTGTTTAACGATTGTAAATCATTCCCGGATTGGGAGTGGTTCTCGAATTGGGAATAATAAATTTCCTGATAGACCTGACAGCTCTCAAGAAGCTGTTCGTGTTTTCCCATTGCTGCCACACACCCATCATCCAAAACGATGATCAGATCTGCATGCATCAGTGAGGAAGCCCTTTGTGAAACGATAAACACCGTTGTTTCCCCCGGCATTTCCTTAATGGCCTTCCTAAGCTTTGCATCCGTCGCATAATCCAAAGCGGAAGCGCTGTCATCCAGTATCAGGATCTCCGGTTTTTTCACCAAAGCCCTTGCAATGGAAAGGCGCTGTTTCTGCCCGCCGGATAAATTCCGCCCTTCCTGCTCGATTCGGGCGTCAAGCCCCCCTTCTTTTTGCAGCACAAACTCCTCCGCCTGAGAAATCCTTAGCGCTTGCCACAGTTCCTCATCAGAAGCACTTTCATTTCCCCAAAGCAGGTTTTCCCGGATCGTTCCCTGAAACAAGACAGCTTTTTGCATGACGATCCCAATCTTATCCCGAAGACTTACCAGGTCATAATCCCGCACATCCACTCCATCTACCCGTACACATCCAGTCTCGACATCATAAAATCTTGGTATTAAATGAACCAGTGATGTCTTACCGGAACCGGTACCGCCAATCACTCCGATGGTATCGCCTTTTTGGGCATGGAAGGTAATATCCGTCAGAGCTTCCTCACCACCTTCATGGTACTTCATGGAAACTCCCTCAAAATCAACCCTTCCCTGTTCGGTCTGCCGGGCCGGGTTTCCCGTTTTGCCTTCCATTCCCGCAGGAATCTCAAACACACTCTGCACCCTGTTCCCACAGGCAACCGCCTTGGTCACGGTAATGATCAGGTTGGCAAGCTTTACCAGTTCCACCAGAATCTGTGACATGTAATTGACAAGCGCAACTACCTGCCCCTGTGTCAGAATCCCCAATTCTACCCTTAAAGCCCCGGTATAGATCAGCATGATCAGACCGCCGTTTATGATAATATATGTAAATGGGTTCATCAACGCCGAAATCCTTGCCGCTGTCATCTGGATCTTTCTTAAAGAATCGGTCTGTCCATCAAACTTTTCTACCTCATTTTCCTCTTTCCCAAATGCCCGGATCACCCGGACGCCAGTAAGATTTTCTCTTGTAGTCCCAAGCACTTTATCCAAATTTTTTTGGACCTTGTCAAACAGCGGGATGCTTGCCAGCATGACTCCAAACACCACAACAGACAGCAGGGGGATGACCACCACAAAAATAAGGGCTGCTTTCACATCCACAGTGAAGGCCATTACCATAGCGCCAAACACAATAAACGGGGAACGAAGGAACAAACGCAGCACCAAATTTACGCCGGACTGCACCTGGTTGATGTCACTGGTCATCCTTGTGATCAATGTGGAGGTTCCCTGTTTATCCATATTGGTAAAAGAAAGGCTCTCTATATGTGCAAACAGTCCATGGCGAAGTTTGGTGGCAAACCCAACCGCCGCCTTGGCCGCAAAATACTGAGCTGTCACAGCACTGATAAGCCCCGTGAAACCAAGCACCGCCATGATCAGGCACATCTTTCCCACATACCCTTTATCATTATTTGCAATTCCCACATCAATCATAGATGCCACTACTAAGGGAACAATAAGCTCGAAAGAAGCCTCCAGCAGTTTAAACAGAGGCCCCAAAATACTTTCTTTCTTATAATCTTTTAAATACACCAGTAATTTCTTCATGACTATCTTTCCCGCCGTGCTTTCTATCAATTAATTCAGAAAATTATCTATTATAACTGCTTCCGCTTCTTCTTCACTAAGTCCAAACGTATTTAATTTAATCAACTGCTCGTTGTTGATTCGTCCAATTGCCGCCTCATGGATGATCGCCGCATCCACATGATTTGCGTCAATCTCCGGGATTGAGCACACCCTGGCCTGATCCATGATGATAGAATCACATTGGATATGCGCATGGCAGGGCGCATTGCCAATCGCTTTGGGATGGAAGACCTGCTTAGAATCCCCCTTGGCAACAGACCGGGAAATAATCTGAGCTGAACTCCCTGTTCCGTTTAAACATACATCCATATTGGAAACGGCATCCTGCTTTCCATGGGTCATAAGTTTTTCCACTACAAACAGCTTCGTATCCTCCCCCATCACTACTTCCGTTTCCCGCTTCGTGGAATCCACACCTTTGATCTGAACGGTATCTAACGTAAATACAGAATGGGCTTCCATAATGATCTTTGTGACCGGATTTAAGATACGGGCACCGGTGCCTTCCCCCTCCCCATAATGTTTTTCCTCATAGCGGACATTCGCTCCTTCCCCGATATGGAAGGTATGGATCCCGTCATGGCGGCTGTCATCACAGCCACTGTTATGGATCCCGCAGCCTGCCACGATAGTAACCTCAGCGCCTTCCCCAATATAAAAGTCATTGTAAACCTCATCCATCACGCCGGAAGCCGCTACCACCACGGGAATATGCACCTGTTCCCCCTTTGTGCCGCTGCTGATATAAACGTCTATCCCCTGCTTATCCTCTTTTTTCTCAATCTTGATATGCTCCGTACTCCCATGGCAGAGCGAATAACCATTATACCGCAGGTTATATGCCCCTTCCTGCTTAAATCCCTCACCATCAATCTTTTGAAGGATTGATTCCGTTACCTGATCTATCTTATCCACATTCTTCTTCCTTTCCTTAAGAGCTATGTTTCCTTTTCCATCTCCTGTCATTCGCAGGCGTTATGACCTATGGCTCTGATTCATACATACGCATCCTGTATCCCGCTCCATAAGCCCCGGAAAAACCTCCTCCTTAGGCCCTAATGCGTCTACCTTTCCATCCTTGATCACCATGATTCGGTCAGCCATCCTTATAATTCTTTCCTGATGGGATATCAGAATCAGGCTTTCCTTTTTTTCTGCATGAAGTTCTTCAAACTGTTTTACCAGCATAGAAAAACTCCACAGATCGATTCCTGCCTCCGGTTCATCAAAAATACAGATCTTATGGGGCTTTGCAAGCACGGACGCAATCTCTAACCGCTTCATTTCCCCGCCTGACAGCGTACCGTCCATTTCCCGGTTTAAATATTCTCTTGCACAAAGCCCTACCCCGCTTAAAAGGTCACAGCATTTTTTCTCCGGCAGATTCTCCCCCGCTGCCAAAGATAAGAACCTGGAGACCGTCATACCCTTAAATCTGGGAGGCTGTTGAAACGCAAACCCAATTCCGGCATTGGCCCGCCGGGTAATGGAATAACCCGTAATATCCTCACCGTCCAAAATGATAGACCCGGAATCAAGGGGCTCTATCCCCATAAGAAGTTTCGCCATAGTGGATTTTCCGCCGCCATTTGGCCCGGTGATCACAAGCATTTCACCGTCCACTAAGGTAAAACTGATATCTTCTATTATACTGATTTCCGTTCCGTTATCCACAGGATGGAACACTAAATTTTTCACTTCCAGCATCTTGCTGCCCATGCCTTTCCCTTTACTTAAGATATTCTTCAAACCTTTCATCCGTTTCATTCAAGAAAACGATTCCTAAAATCCCCGGGCCGGTATGCGCCCCAATAGCACAGCCCACTCTTCCTTCCAAAATCCCTTTCACATGGTAACGGTCTTTCAATTCCTGCAGAATATAATCAAAAGCTTCCCTGTCCATGCCATAAACAGCGCCAATAACCTGATTTTCCAGATTCTTCCCTTTTTCGCCTACCATATCCAAAATACGCTTCTGTGCCTTTTTCCATCCCCGGACCTTTTCTACCGCCTTTAAAGAACCCGCTTCGTCCACAATGATGATCGGCTTAATATCAAGCACCGTTCCGGCCAAAAAAGAAGTCCTGCTAAGCCGCCCGCCCTGGAAAAGATAATTCAGCTCAACCACGGTGACCGCATGTTCCATATGCTCACAGAAAAAGTAAGCCGCTTCTATCAACAGTTCCTTAGGAGCGCCATTTTTCTGCATCCGTAAAAGTCTTTCCGCAATAAGTCCATATCCCAAAGAAGCACATTTAGAGTCAATGATCGTCATTTTAAAGTCTGGGTATTCCTCACGGATTTCCTCATAAGCCAGCTTAGCCGCATTAAAAGTTCCTGCAATCCCTGTAGAAAAACAAATATATAATACTTCGTCGCCACGGGCCGCAAAGGGGCGGAAATGCTCCTCAAACATATACTGGCTGATATGGTAAGTCTTTATCTCTTTCCCTGATGCCTGAATCTCATAAAACTGATCCGGAAAAATTGTCTCACCGTCAAAATAATCCGTTCCCTCAATGGTGACCGGAGTCGGCATTACATGTAAATTATATTCTTTAATCACGCTTTCCGGCACATCGGAAGCGGAATCCGTAATAATGCAAAAACCCATCTTATTTTCTCCCTTATCTATATTCTAGTCAAAAAACCACTTTTACTATACTACATTTTCGGTATTTATGCACCCCTAAAATTATTAATTGATCTTTAAGCTCTGTAACCCGGATTTATGTGACGCATAAAATAAATGAAAAAGGAGCTTTCAAATGCCTTCTGATCAGATAACACCGGGAATCACTTTTACCCAATTGCTCCAATACGACCGCCCACAGGCTATGGCATGGGTCACCGGCAACGCAGCCAACCCCCAGCTGAGCGGCCTTGTTAAATTTTATCAGACTTTCTACGATGGCGTCTTAGTGGAAGCAGAGTTTTTCGGACTTCCCAATATAGAAAAAGCAAAAGCAGGCAGCTTTTACGCTATGCATATCCATCAGTTCGGAGACTGCTCCGGCGATTTTTCCAAAACAGGGGAACATTATAATCCCGAAAATAACCTCCATCCCTCCCACGCCGGCGATCTACTGCCGCTTTTCGGAAACCAGGGGTATGCTTGGTCCGCTTTTTACGATAAGCGCTTTACTATTAATGAGATTATTGGCAAATCAGTGATCATCCATTCAGACCCTGATGATTTTACTACCCAGCCCTCCGGCAACGCCGGAACAAAAATCGGATGTGGTGAAATACGCCGCATCCTGTAATTAAAAAGAATCCTGCAAGCAGGATTCTTTTTAATCATTAATGATGAAACAGTCTGATCCCCGTAAACGCCATGACCATATCATATTTGTCGCAGCACTCGATCACCAGATCATCCCTGACCGAGCCGCCAGGCTGGGCAATGTATTTGACACCGCTCTTATATGCCCGCTCAATATTATCGGAAAACGGAAAAAACGCATCTGACCCCAGTGTCACATCCTGATTCCCGTCAAGCCACGCCCTTTTTTCTTCCCTGGTAAATACAGGGGGCTTTACCTTAAAGCGCTTTTGCCATTCCCCTTCGCGGAGCACATCTTCATACTCATCACCGATATAAACATCAATGGTATTATCCCTGTCGGCACGCCCCAAACTATCAACAAAGGAAAGTCCAAGTACCTGCGGAGCCTGGCGCAGATACCAGTTATCCGCCTTCTGCCCTGCAAGCCTGGTACAATGGACTCTGGACTGCTGCCCTGCGCCAATACCTATGGCCTGTCCGCCCTTTACATAGCAGACGGAATTGGACTGCGTATATTTTAACGTGATAAGGGAAATCTTCATGTCGATCAACGCTTCCGCCGGGATCTCCTTATTTTTCGTCACAATATTAGAAAGCAGATCTGCGTTGATATCCAATTCATTCCTCCCCTGCTCAAAGGTAATCCCAAATACCTGCTTTCTTTCAAGCTCCGCCGGAACGTAAAAAGGATCTATCTGGATAATGTTATAACTCCCTTTCTTCTTTTCTTTTAAAAGCAAAAGAGCTTCATCCGTATAGCCCGGTGCAATCACCC
The DNA here is from genome assembly GCA_910587295.1 of uncultured Lachnospiraceae bacterium. Lineage (GTDB taxonomy): Bacteria > Bacillota > Clostridia > Lachnospirales > Lachnospiraceae > Suilimivivens. The sequence continues at coordinate 53,789 of CAJULP010000025.1, forward strand.
CATCGGAAACTTCCCTCTTGATCAGCCGTGCCGTATCTGCATCACACACATCAGACAAGGCGATAAAATCACCAAAAGAAGACATCCGGTCTGCTCCTCTTGCCCTCGCATAAGCACAGGCCAGCGGGGAAAGTTCTCCCAAATCATCCACCCAGTATATTTTTGCAAGGGTATCCGTAAGAGGAAGCCCTACCGCCGCTCCTGCCGGAGAAACATGCTTAAAAGACGCAGCCGCCGGAAGACCCACAGCCTCCTTAAGTTCTTTTACAAGCTGCCATCCGTTAAAGGCATCCAAAAAATTAATATACCCCGGGTTCCCGTTTAACACCGTGACCGGAAGGCTGCTGCCATCCTCCATGAAAATCCGGGAAGGTTTCTGGTTCGGGTTACATCCGTATTTTAATTGAATTTCATTCATAGCGATCCTCCATTCTTGTTTACGATTCTTGTCTCATAAACACCGGTTTCCATATCAATAAAACGAACAAACAGGGAAACCTTGTTCTCCTCATTTAAGCTCTCCCATATCTGCCGGGTAAGCTCTTCGATATCCCCTTTCACCTCTACCAGCTTCGGTTCTCCTTCAAAGCTGGGAAGCGGATTCCCGTCATGCATATAAGTATGGATAAAATGCCCTTCCCCTGCTGCCGGATTCTCATAGGAATAGGTATATCTGTTACATCCGTCCGGGTTTCCATTATTACTTTTTAAGATAGACATGCTATAACCATACTTTCCGCTTTCCATCTCCATAACTCCAGAGATCCTGGGTGTATAATTAGGCCCATCCGGCTCAAATTCCCGGCTCCGCAGAGACTGCTCAAAAGTAAGTCCTCCTTTCATACCGTCATAAATGGTATCCGTCTGGTCCCCGTTGGTCACAATCGTCTTATTCCCAAGCACCCGCACCGGCGCATAAATGATCAGGCTGGGGTCTTCTAATTTAGATGGATCAAAAGCCTGAGTCCGGATCCCCTCCCCTTCGGTCACAAAGATACGGTTACGGCTGTTCGAGCTTCTCCCCATGATAAAGTAGGCAGCGACAGCCTTCTTTCCATCAGCGCTCCTGCCAATCACGATCCCTCTTCCCGGATAAACATTTTCCTTAAGTTCCTGCGTTAACGACAACATTTCCATCCCTTTTCCTCCGTTCACTTTTCATACATGTAGTATATACTGTCTTGTAACCGAAATACAATACCATCTTTTAAAAAACAAGCTGCACCAGAAGCATATAGCACACCGTGCCCCCCGCTATGGAAATCAGCATCTGCCTTTTCCATAAATGCAATATGATTACTGCCAAGATCGAGATTGCTTCCGGCAGCCCATGGTTTCCGGAAAGCAAGCTGACATTTTTAAGGCAGTATATCACAAGCAAGCCAAACACCGCAGAAGGAAGGACCTTTCCTAAGTATTGTATATATCTGGGCGTTGGTTTCCCCGAAGGAAACAGTAAAAAAGGCAGAAAGCGGGTCAGCATGGTTCCTAAAACTATCACCGCAATTGTAACAACTTTTTGCAACACCGTCATGCCATCGTACCCCCTTTCAGCCTGCCTTGCAGCAACGTCAAAGATACAAATATCGCCAGCATGGCCGGAATAACAAAGTTATCCGCTCCAAATGCGGTCAGACAAAGCAGTGACAGCAAAATCCCCACAACAGCGCTTATATGTTTTTTCTCTTTCATCCACTGCTCTAAAAAAATCACCACAAACATTGCCGTCATGACAAAATCCAGCCCTTCCGTATTGAAATGGATGAAAGAGCCAAAAACACCGCCCAGCGTGGCACCAAAAAACCAGTAAAAATGATTTAACAGCGTTACAAATAACATAAACCACCCGGAGTCAACATCTTCAGGAATCTCCGCCGTGTAATTAATGGAAAAACTTTCGTCACACATGCCGAAAATCAGGTATATTTTTTTCCAGCCCTGCCCCCTATATCTGTCCAGCATGGAAATTCCGTAAAACAAATGCCTGGCGTTGATCATCAGCGTCATGGCAAGCGCCTGCAAAGGATCAAACGCACCAAGCAACAGATTTACCGCCACAAATTCCATAGACCCTGCAAATATGAAAAGACTCATCAGCATAGGATACCAGAAACTAAAACCGGACACATTCATATAGATCCCATACGTCATTCCCAGAAACCAAAATCCTGCAAAAATCGGTATGGTATGAGGAAAAGCCGCCCGAAAAGCTTTCTTCCTTACTTCCTTTTTCTTTTGCATCACTTTATCCCTTTAAACTCGAAGCTCATAATTTTCTATATCCCGGTATTCTCCCAGCTTCATCCCTGCCTCATGGATGCTGCCGCAATAAGTAAATCCATATTTATCATGAAGCTTGATACTTGCTTCATTTCCACCTGTGATCACCGACACCACCATATGGATGTTTTCATCCTCTCTTGCCATATCCAAAATAGCTTCCATCAGTGCATCGGCAACCCCCCTGTTCCGGTAGGAAACATCCACATAAACGGAAAGTTCCACGGTCGAGCAATACGCTTCTTTTTCCCTGTAAGCGGATAAACTTGCATACCCCACCGCGCGGCCCTCCAATTGTGCCACAAGAAGCGGATGATTGTCAATGTTATGGGCATCAAACCACTGCCGCCACTCCGTTATGGTTTTGGGGTGGAGATCCAGCGTGGAGATCCCGTATGTAACTTCATAATTATAAATATCCAGCAGATCCTGTAAATCTTTTAATTCCGCTTTGCGAATCAACATCATATCTCCCATCTTTTCCTACCCACAATACTTTTTAAAAAAATCCAAAAAACCGTCTTCCACTGCTACCCGGTCAAGTTCCTCATCCGCCAGGTCATAATAATATTTCCCGGTTTCAATATCAAGTGAAAGACTGTCCAAAGGGAATCCTTTTTTCCGCCGGGGATGGGGTTTGGAAGTGATGATAAAGGGCTTGCTTGCCATGCTTTCTTCCATAGCCTGATAAACACGGCCCAAATCCAATACCATACAAATTGCATTACGGTAACGGGCTGTCAAATCCCCGTATCTTTCTGCCAGCCCGGAATAATATTCCAGCATTTCCTCATCCTTTAAATACTTTCCGTTGATCGTCCTCACATGAACTCCCGGCTGCAGGTTGTCCGGTATCCCTTCCAGGTATAGACCGGAATCACAGGAAAAGAGCGGCACCCCAAATACCCTGTAGTATTCCAGGGCCTTTTTTGACGCATTCTCAAGCGGTGTGCTCCCATTCTCTGCCACCTCCGGTATCTGCCTGTTTAAATCGCTAAAGCCAATCAGCTCTATTCCCAATTCCCTTATTCTGTTTTGCATGGCCGCAACCTTCGCCGGGTTATTCGTTGCGTATAATAATTTCATTTTTTCTTTTTCACCTTTTCTATCGTTCCATCCGGCCTTTGAATCGATAAGTGTTCAAGCTGTCCCTGCAAATTCCCCTTGATACTGTCAATATACTTTTGCCGCAGCTCTTTTTGTTCTTCCTTTTCTCCATCTGTAAGGCCTTCCGCCTGAGATTTGTGATATAATTCATTGATCCTTTTAATCGTTTCGTCCATTGTCATATAGCCGCTTCTCCTTTTTGCCGGAATCAAATATGCACCGGAATAAAACAAGGGCATCACCAAAACCCGGCGTGCCCACATTCCCTTTTCGATCAACGTTGATAATGCAGTACAATTGCAGAAGTCTTTGGAAGCGTCAGTTTTACCTTCCCTGCCTCCACCACATATTCTTCTTCCTGTGTAGTAAAGCCTTCTGACGTTGTCAGCATCAGCCTCTTTACCACGCTTCTTTTCGGAATCCCCAAGTGCCAGATCGCAACACTCCTTGTCACTTCGTAATCGTTATTGTTTACCACGACCACTGTGGCCGCTTTCCGGTTAAATCTTCCATAGCCAACAATATTATATGCGCCATCCACATACTTTAAAGACCCTGAAAGAATCTCCGGATTTTCCTTATGGATGCGGATCATCTCTTTATGAAACGCGATCAGCTCCTGATCCTCATGGCCCCAGGGATAGGTCCTACGGTTATCAGGATCCGTGAAGCCACAGACTCCTGCCTCATCCCCATAATAAATCGTGGGGGCGCCGGGCCAAGTCATCTGCATGACCACAGCTTCACGCATTACCGCCTTATTCACACCTTCATTTGCCGCATGAGGTCCTAATACGTCCGTCCGGCCCACCCGTTTATTTGTCCGGGTAAGGAATCTGGAATGATCATGATTGGAAAGCTCATTCATGGCTATATGCAAAGAGGGAGCAGTAAAGTTTGCCATGTGATGCCGCATTGCACCTATAAAGTTGTCCGCATTCCCATACATATCCTCGCGATAATCATCGCTGTGCTTCTGCATCCCTGTCAAAAACCAGGTTATGGGCTCCATAAACGCATCGTAATTCATAACGGTATCCCATTCCCTGCCGTTTAACCAGCTTCTGGGATTCCCGTAATGCTCTGCAAGCACGATGGCGTCAGGATTTGCCTCCTTGACCGCTTTTCTGAATTTTTCCCAGAAATAGTGGTTAAATTCAGGACTGTGCCCCAAATCCGCCGCCACATCCAGACGCCATCCATCCGCATTGTAAGGCGGGGACACCCACTTTGCCGCCACCCGCATAACGTAATCAAATAATTCCTGAGATTTTTCATAATTAAGCTTAGGAAGCGTGTCATGACCCCACCACCCATCATAAGTTGTGTTATAAGGCCATGTATTCTCATTATAAAAATGGAAATAATCACGGTACGGGCTGTCAGCACTTACATGAGCGCCTTTCTCATAACCTTCCACATGCTCGTAAATCCTTTCCCTATCCATCCATTTGTTAAAAGATCCGCAGTGGTTGAACACCCCGTCCAATATAACGCGCATTCCTCGTCTGTGCGCTTCCTTCACCACTTTTGCAAAAAGCTCGTTGCCTGCCTCTAAGTTTTTCTTATTCGTAACCCTGTCAATGTACCTGGACGCAAACCTGTTTTCCCGCTGATGCTGCTCTAACAAAGCACCCTCGTCACTGACGATCTTCCCAATATGCGGATCAATATAATCATAATCCTGTATATCGTACTTGTGGTTAGACGGCGAAACAAACAAGGGGTTAAAATAGATCACGTCAATCCCTAAATCCTGCAGATAATCCATTTTATCCAGTACGCCTTGCAGGTCCCCTCCATAAAATTCCCGGACCCCCATGGATGCAGGATACTTATTCCAGTCATCTACGTGAACCGTCTTATCCCCAATATACTCATATTCGCAGGTAAGAACATCATTAGACGGATCCCCATTATAAAAACGATCCGTATAAATCTGGTACATAACGGCACCCTTCGCCCATTTCGGAGTCTTAAAACCAGGGATGATCCGAAATGCATATTCCGGTATCGCCTCCCTTGCAACACCCCTGGTATCATAAATACAGCTGATCCTCCCTACCTCTACTTCAAAATGATAACAAAACTCCATATTTTCTATTTCTGTCTCATGTTCATAATAATCAAACTGCCCGTCACAGCTTTCTTTGGACATTAAATATTTGACATTGTTGTGAACAAGCAGCACCCTGTCAATATTATTCAGTGCCGTCCGGAACCGAATCACTATTTTTGAATAAGGATTTGGCTCCGCCGGAGATACATAATCCTCCGTGGTATCACTAAATAACGCATTCCTGTTAAAAACAGGGCGCATGCCCGCAATATACTGCCTTTCTCTCTCTACTTTTAAATACTGGTTTATTTCCATATATAGCAACTCCATTTCCGCATCTGACAAACATATGTCTATTTTATACTATATATATCGCTTAATCAATATAGATAGTAAAAAGAACAGTAACAAGTACTGTTCTTTTTAGAGAAGGTATTTCTTCTTATGGGGTATAGCAAAAAACTATATAATGTATTGGGGGGGTTACAAGTAGTATAATAGCATATGGTCCCTTTGGGGTAAATACTAACGATTCACAAATATTACAAATTTGACCTTTTGAATTTGTGCACTTTCAACAAATCAATAAAATACAATCCGCACCTTTAACCCATTAGCATTGGAAGAACGCCTCAGGAGAAGTATCCTTGTTTTCAAACAATGACTCAAACTCAGCCCTTCCGATCTTTTCCTTCTCAAGAAGCAGATCCGCACATCCGTGGAGCACATCCATATGGGCAATTATAATCTCCTTAGCCTTTCCATAGCATTCGTCGATGATCCGCTTTACTTCCCGGTCAATCTCGCCTGAAACCAGTTCACTGTGGCTCTTCGCATGTGCCAGATCCCTGCCGATAAATACTTCGTCGTCATCGCTGTTATAATTAATAACACCAATAGTCTCCGACATACCGTATCTGGTCACCATATCCCTGGCCGCTCCGGTAGCCTTTTTAATATCGCTGGAAGCCCCCGTTGTTATATCTTTAAAAATGATCTCTTCCGCTATCCGGCCTCCTAAAGATACCATAATATCCTGAAGCATCTTTCCTTTGGTGATGAACATGTCGTCTTTTTCAGGTAACGGCATGGTATACCCGGCAGCCCCAAGCCCTGTGGGAATGATAGATACCGTATAGACCGGTCCCACATCAGGAAGTAAATGGAACAAGATCGCATGACCGGCTTCATGATAAGCCGTGATCTTCTTTTCCTTGTCCGTGATAATACGGCTTTTCTTTTCGGCTCCAATGCCCACTTTAATAAACGCTTTTTTGATATCTTCCTGAAGCACATAACTTCTGTCCTGCTTTGCCGCTATAATGGAAGCTTCATTTAACAGATTTTCAAGATCCGCTCCGGTAAAGCCTGCGGTGGTCTGGGCAATCTGCTTCAAATCCACATCTTCCGCCAGCGGTTTATTTTTGGCGTGAACCCTTAAAATAGCTTCCCTTCCACCTACATCCGGCCTGTTTACGCTGATCTTACGGTCAAAACGTCCGGGCCGCATGATGGCGGGATCCAAGATATCAACACGGTTTGTAGCCGCCAAGACAATAATCCCCTCATTTACTCCAAAACCATCCATCTCAACAAGAAGCTGGTTTAACGTCTGCTCGCGCTCATCATGACCGCCGCCCATACCGGTACCCCTTCGTCTGGCTACCGCATCGATCTCATCAATAAACACGATACAGGGCGCATGTCTTTTTGCTTCTTCAAACAGGTCACGTACCCTGGACGCACCTACACCTACAAACATTTCTACAAAGTCTGAACCGGAAATACTAAAAAACGGTACTCCCGCTTCTCCTGCAATGGCTTTTGCAAGCAGCGTCTTACCGGTACCGGGCGCCCCTTCCAAAAGCACTCCCTTAGGGATCCTGGCCCCCACCTTGGTAAACTTCGCTGGTGCGCGCAGAAATTCCACAATCTCTTCCAGCTCTTCTTTTTCCTCTTTAAGGCCTGCCACATCTTTTAAGGTAATTTTCCCTTCACCCATGGAAAGCCTGGCCCAGCTCTTGCCGAAATTCATCATCTTATTGCTGCCGCCGGCATTCTGGCTGTTCATCATTACAAAGAAGAATACCATCACCACCACTGCTAAAAGTACCGGAAATACACTGGTCAAAAACCAGCTTTCCTCCTGTACCTTTTTGACCTCCGGATCAAGCCCGTAGGAAATCAGCAGTTCTTCAATTTCCGACACGTCTGTCACATACAGTGTTTTATTAGGCTGCCCGCTGATCACAAACTCCACTTCCCCGGTAGGCGTCTCACGCCCCGGCGATATACTGGCATAAAGCACTTTCCCCGCCTCTAAGTCTGTGACCAGTTCCCCCCTTGTGTACTCAATCTGGCTGTTATCCAAAAAACTGGGGATTACCAACAAAGCCATCAAAAGCAGCACAAGGATAAAATATGCATTATAACCACGATTTTTTTTATTCAAACCTGCTACCTCACTTGCCGGTCTTTCCGGCCTAACTATTTATTCAAACTCTACAACCCCGATATAGGGCAGATTTCTGTATTTTTGGTCGTAATCAAGTCCGTATCCTACCACAAACTCATCCGGAATCTGGAAGCCTGTATAATCCACATGCACATCCACCACTCTTCTGTCAGGCTTATCTAACAGCGTGCAGAGCCTTAAGCTTTCCGGATTTCTGTCTTTTAACATCTCCATCAGATAACTCAGCGTACGTCCTGAGTCCACAATATCCTCCACGACGATCACATCTTTTCCAACAAGCGGTTCATCTAAATCCTTTACTATTTTCACCACGCCGCTGGATTTTGTCTCTTTCCCGTAGCTGGAAACAGACATAAAGTCCAAAGACACCGGTACCGTGATCCTCTTAGCAAGCTCACACATAAAAAAACTGCCACCTTTTAACACACAGACCAGATGAACCTGTTTCCCTGCATAATCTTCGCTGATCTGCTTACCAATCTCACAGATTTTTGCGTCTACCTCCTGCTCCGAAAGCATCACTTTGATCTTTTCAGCCATTTTAATGACTCCTTTCTCCTTTTCGTACTTATTCTTTCTTATCCACCACTACAACCTGCAGAATGGTTTGGGTTTTCTCATCTATTTTGTAGTATTCACTTATCCTGCGGCCCGGTATCCACAAAACATGGGAGCCTTCCGCCAATATATAAACCCTGTCTCTTTCTTCCCTGGGTATTTTCTCATTCACAAAATAATCCTGCAAAAGCTTATGCCCTATCCTGCCTGAACTTCCTTTTACAGTCAGATAATCGCCCTTGTGTCTCGCCCGAAATTTCATAGACGAAAGTATTTTATCATAATCAAACCATTTCGTATATGTTTTTTCTGGAATATTTTGAGATTTATCCATTGGAAACACTGTAAATTCCACCCTTCCAAGCCCTGGGATATCCACCTGCCCCGGCGGAACAACCAAATATACCTTCCTATTACCAGATTTTTCACCACACTTTTGTATCATACCCAAGTCATATTGCTTATAAACCTTAAGCCGATAAGGAAGGTCAATTTCTTTGCTGCCATTAGTCTGGAACAATCTTTTTATTGCCATCACATGAACCCACGAAATATCTTTCCTGGATCCTGCCGCCTTTTCAATGCAATAAAGTAAAATGCGTCCTTTTAAATACTCATCTTCCAGTAAAAAAGCAGGAATTCGAATCTGAATACATCCCTCTCCCTGTAAAACACACCGCTCAACTGCTTTTTCCGTTTCCCGCTTTAAATATTCCTCCGCCATCATCAGCTCATCCGCTGTGCGGTTCATATGTGCCACTGCCCCATGGCAGATTTCCTGTTCCGCATAGGGAAGTATATGATGCCGAATCCGGTTCCTAGTGTATGCATCCTGCTCATTGGTACTGTCCGTACAGTAAGAAATGCCTTTTTCAGAAAGCCACTGTTCAATCTCCGTTCTGTCAACACAAAGCAGCGGCCGGATCACATTCCCGTTTACCGGCCGGATCCCACAGACACCGGTAAGACCCGTACCCCTGAATAAATGAAACAACATGGTCTCCGCCCGGTCATTACTGTTATGGGCCACGGCAATTTTGCCCCTTTCATTCCAAAGCGCCTTTGCAAAGGCCTCATAACGAACCCGTCTCCCCTCTTCTTCCGCAGAACGGCCTGACTCCTTTGCCAGCTTCTTAACATCCTTCTCTACCAGGAAAAAAGGAATCCCCTGCTTTTCACACAGGATTCTTACAAATTCCGCATCCCCGCCTGCGTCAGTCCGTATCCCGTGATTTACATGTACCACTTTCAGGTTAAACGGAATCTGTTTCCTTATTTCCAGCAGTATAAAGAACAGACAAACCGAATCCGCTCCCCCTGAAATGCCAGCCGCTATTGTGTCATGTGGTTCTATCATCTGATATTTACGGATAAATTCTGCAATCTTTTTGATCATATATTCCCCGCTGATCTAACTTCATGTTAACAATATAAGTGCAGCGGGAACCTTTTCCTGCTGCACTTACATAATATTTTACAACCTTTTTCTTATTGAATATTTAAAACTTACCTTAAGCACCTTACACAGAGCCAAAATAACGGGCATTCCCCTGTACATTATATTCTCCGTCAACCGTATAGCCGCTGGCAGCATTCGCCTGCGTGGTCAAATAATAATCCACAAGCGATGCGTTGGTGGCAATCGAGGAACCGTAATCCTTAAAAAACTGCTGTACCTCGGACATATCCGACTTTTTAAATGTGTCCTCATCAATTTTCATCCTGCCCTTATTATCCACACTAAAGCCAAACTGCTTCAGTGCATCTTCATTGCGGGCCGTCTTTTCCCTGATATAGGACAGGTTTGCCAACACACCGGAATTCGTACTGGATTCCGCATTGTCAAACATCTTATTGTAATTACTTACAAAACTCTTTGCCGTGGCAAAAATTTTGTTAATATCATATTGATCTGTCTCGTTTCCATCCTTATCCTTTACTTTTTCGTACAGCTTATCAGATGCAAGTGTCTTGCTGTCTTCCTTAAGAGAAGATGCTCCAGACCCTGCCGTGTTATTTGATTCTGAACTACCTGTACCGCTGGTGCCAGAGGAAGTGCCGGCAAACTGAACCCGGGATGCAATCGTAGAACCATAGCTCATAATATTATCAGGCGAAAACAATTCCTGTACCTTGGAAATATCTGCCTCTTTCAATCTTGCCTGATTTAGTTCAAGGGTACCGTCTGAATTAACCGTAACGCCAATTTCCGAAAGTTTATCCGCATTAGCAGCCGAACTGCTCATCATGTTTGCCACATACGCCGTTTTGTTCGCTAACGTGGAACCCTTTGCCGCATTTACAACATTATTGTAATCCGACACAAACGTCTTCATCGCAGAAACTACTTTATCTGCCGCACTCTGTCCGTTCTCCGTATCTGTATACGTTTTATCACTCTGCAGAGCTGAAACTGAAGACTTCAGGCTGGAAAGACCCGTTGTCAAGCTGGCATTAGCCTTTTGCACGTCCTTGGAAACTTTCGGGTTTTTCTTCTCCTCTAATATTCTCTCAAGAACATTGCCTGAACTGCTTTTTTTACTAACCTCTGCTGTACTAGAGTCCTGCCTTGCACCATAATAAGTCTTTAAAAGTTTACCATAACTGCCATTTTTAATGCTGGCATAATCTGATAAGAAATTCAAATTTCCCATTCCGCCGCTGCTAGACGAAAGACTCTGGAACAAATAAGAATAATCTTGATTGTTACCTACATTAATACTTCCCATTGCCATCACTCCTTTGAATAATATACGGACCTCCGTGTCCTTACACATCACAAAATATTTATAGTTAATATTAATATAGCATCAGTATTTCAAGATTGCAAGATGATTTTCCAAAAAGTATGTGTCAACCACCTCCCGGAGGTTACAATTCATGGCCCAACCGATAAAGAAAAACCTCGCAGATATTGACTACGGGGTTTTGCATGGTTAACAGGAGGTGCGTATATAAACATTACACCTCCAGACCAGTATTAAATCTCTCTGTGACTGATTCATATAAATTTTTACCCGCTGCTTTGATGGACTGAACTATGCTTAAACCGTCACAAAACCAGTCTGCTCCATCCTGAGAGCGAAAGCACATCACCCGGGCTGCTTTCCGTTTAAATTTTCTTGCACATCTTTCTGCAAGGTTATTATCCGGCTCCACGGACGGATAGTGTAAAAAGAGTGTGTGCCTCTCTTTTTCCTCCGCCATCCGTTTGTACAGGTTATACCCTTCTTTGAAGTATTCGCTGGGCGGCTCATCGTCTTCTATCCTTTCCCTTACAATACACCACTGCCACAGCCGTACTTACCTGCGTTGCCGCGATCGTCGGTGCAATGATCCCTGCCGGGTTCACGCTGCCATACTGCTGCCTGTAGGCGATCATATTAACCGGTATCAGCTGCAGCGATGAAATATTTAAAATCAAAAAAGTACACATCTCATTGCTGGCAACCCTGCCGCTCTTTCCATTTGCCGACACAGGCAGTTCACCGCCGCTCTTACCTGTCTTGTTCCCCTTTTTCTTTCCGTCTGCAAAAATGCCTTCCCCTGCAGACACATACCCCGGCGTCCCCCGCTCCGCCTCCAGCTTCGCCAACTCCTCCATCGCTTTTAATCCCCCTTGTGTCAAGTTAGTGACATGAACTTTTCAAATATTTTCTTGAAGTTATTCGTTAATTTAAAGAAATGTCTAATTTTTTCCATATTAATGATCCTATTCTAATACTCGTTTAACTGGAAAATTTCCACACTGACTATCAGCATTCCATTCATCTATGGAAAGAACATCTACCCTATCTATCAATCTTTTTCCATTTCCAATATTCTTCTGCAGAGAAAAAGGAAGTTCCATTTTTAATCTGTTTCGCAGTCTTTTTCTGGTAGTTACATCTCCATTTGGATATTCAAGAATATATATGTACCAAACCGGTTTGGTTTTATCCAATAATCTCAAATAATGCAAGGAATCATAAAACTTGCGTGTTATGACTGATATTTTCTTATCTTCCATTGGATGAAATGCTTCCGGATTCTTTGCACTTGCAAGACATGCATTCTTATACTCTACCATGAAAATATGCGTAGAATTTTCAATCATAAAATCCACATCATTAATGTGTATTCCTGCATTGTGATAGTCCTCATGTATTTTATCCGTTGCCCATACAGCAGCCTTACAATCAATACTGTATGCACCATTTTCTTCTATAAATAAGTTCTTCACTGTCATTTCCTCATAGTTCATATACTTCATCAAGCAATTTGTTATCTGCGTCCATAATGTGATTGCATTTAATCTTTTCCATTTTATCCGCTGATTGACTATATATTGCTTCACTGTTATCATCCATCCCGGGGAATATCTTTTGCTTTTCATTCGAAAATAAATTGCGGCTTCTATAAAGATTATGAAACATCACCTGCTCGTTATTCGTACGACGGATTTCTAAGTATTTTGCAAAATTATAACTATGTGTTGCCAAAAAAATCTGAACTCCATTTTTCTGTAATTCCAACAAAATCTCTGCGACAAGGGGATATAATTCTGGATTTAGATTCGCTTCCGGTTCATCCCACAAA
>CAJULP010000026.1 GCA_910587295.1 uncultured Lachnospiraceae bacterium
ATTCTGGGAGACTCTTGAAAAGTTAGTTGGCGTTCTTGACGATTGGTTTTCAACTTTTCAGCAGCCAAATGACAAGCTTGCTACTCTATGCTCTTTTTCCTAGAGTCAAACAGAAAGAATTAACGTCGTTTACTATAATTCGATCCGTCATCCTCAAGCAGTTCCTCAGCGCTGTAATATTCCCGCATTCTTAAGTCTGGTATCCCGGAAGATTCCTCCTCCACCGTCGGCTGCGTTTCCTGATCATCTGATGCCTCATCACGCAGCCGGGCTGTTTCCGACTGCTCCTGTGATGGGTTCGCTGTAACTTCCCCGTCCGCAGCCGGTGTTTCCCCTGTCCGGTTTACCAGCAACAAAACCGCTGCCGCCAGAATGATCCCCACCGCCAGCGTGACCACGCCCAACCTGGCCTTTTTCATTTTTACCACACCTTTGATCCTGTCTTTTACATTGTTTTCCCCAAATGCAATGGGATAACCGGTCCGCCATCTCCTGCTCTGGGAAAGCCCCAACAATACATTGGCATACTCTTTGCGCCTGTCGTACCCAATCTTCCGGATCACCGCCTCATCACAGGATGCCTCCATATCCTTCTCCATCAGGAAAAAGGCTGTCCACACCAACGGATTAAACCAATGAAGGCAGCACACCAGATAAGCGAAAGGCTTCACCAGATAATCCAGCCGCCTGATATGAATCTTTTCATGCTCCCTGACCAGCTGCCGCTGATCATCATCAAGCCCCTCGGGCAGGTAGATCCTTGGGCGGACCAGGCCCGCCACAAAAGCCATGGAAACTTTTCCCTTCTTGATGCGGCGTATAAAAAGTACATATCCCACTGACGCATAGGCCACAAGCCCAAACGCCGCCAAACCCCAGACCATAGCCATGGCCGTAACCGCGCTTCCATACCCACGGGCGGAGACGTTATCCGCAAGAATATATTCTACAGGAAGAGACACAGTATCTAAACTCTCATGTTCGGAATTTTCCTCCAGATTTCCTGCCGTTTTGTTATCCCTGTCTTTTTGCCACTTTCCGCCAATTATTTCAAGGCTGTACTGGCCCGCTTTTCCCATCAAATATACGCTATAAGAAGCTTCTTTGTGCATAGGCGGAACTTCCTGATATAATTCCACCTCCGGCAAGATCCCAAAGTGGGCTTTTGGCAAAACCGGACAGATAAGCCGCACCAGTACCACCGCCCACAACAGATAAGAAAAGATCTTCGGTGCACGGTGCAAAATCAGGCGCAGAAACATCACCGCCAAAATACAGACCGAAGCGCCTACGCTCATGTTTAACACGATAACAAATAATCCAGCCATATGATCCCCTTTCCTGATCAGGTATTTTCGTCAATAAATTTTCTCATTTCTTCCACTTCTTTTTCCGAAAGCCTTTTGCCCCCGCAAAAAGCCGCAAGGAAACGGGGCAGAGAGCCTGCAAACACATCATCCACATATTTCCGGCTCTGCATCCCATAAAAATCTTCCCGGGAAAGCACCGCCCTTACCACCGCATTGTCATTGCAAAAGATTCCCTTTTCACAAAGCTTCTTTAAGACCGTGTATGTAGTGGATTTCTTCCAATTCATTTCCTGTTGACAGATCTTCACCAGCTCTGAGGATGCGACCGGTTCTCTTGACCAGATAATATCCGCAAACCTCTCCTCCGCATCCGCTAATTTATAATCTCCCATCTTACTTCTCCCTTCCGGTTTTCTTCCGTCATATGGACGTTTTCTAAACTCTGTCCCGCTTTTGGTCTATAGTATATAGACCACTTTCTTTAGTCTACACCTTATAGACCGAATTGTCAATAAAAAGTGCAAGCCATTTGACTTGCACTTTACACATTCCTTATAAATATTCTTTATAAATATTTCTTTAAAGCATCTACCTTATCCAACTTCTCCCAGGGAAGATCAAGGTCATTGCGCCCGAAGTGGCCGTAAGCCGCTGTCTGCTTGTAGATCGGCCTGCGCAGGTCGAGCATCTTAATGATTCCGGCAGGACGGAGGTCAAAATTCTCCCTGATCACCTCTACCAGCTTCTCATCGGAAAGCTTACCTGTTCCGAAGGTGTCCACCATAATGGAAGTAGGCTGTGCAACACCGATAGCGTAAGAAAGCTGGATCTCACATTTATCCGCAATGCCTGCGGCAACAATATTCTTTGCCACATAGCGCGCGGCATAAGCAGCGCTCCTGTCCACCTTCGTACAGTCTTTACCGGAAAAAGCGCCGCCGCCGTGGCGTGCATATCCACCGTAAGTATCCACGATGATCTTACGGCCGGTAAGGCCTGCATCCCCGTGAGGTCCGCCAATCACGAAACGTCCGGTGGGGTTAATGAAATATTTCGTATTCTCGTCAAGAAGCTCCTTAGGAAGGATGGGGTCAAACACATACTGCTTGATATCCTTGTGGATCTGCTCCTGTGTCACCTCCGCATCATGCTGTGTAGACAATACCACTGCCTCTAAACGGACAGGCTTGCCGTTTTCATCATATTCCACAGATACCTGGCTCTTGCCGTCAGGCCTTAAGTAGGTCAAAGTACCATCTTTGCGGACTTTGGTAAGCTGTCTTGCCAGCTTATGTGCAAGAGAAATTGAGTAAGGCATATATTCCTCTGTCTCGTTGGTAGCGTAACCAAACATCATCCCCTGATCGCCTGCGCCGATTGCTTCGATCTGTGCATCTTCAAGTTTCGCTTCAAGAGCCTTGTCAACCCCCATTGCGATATCCGCGGACTGCTCATCAATGGCAACCAGAACCGCACAGGTATTGCCATCGAAGCCATACTCTGATTTGGTGTACCCGATCTCTTTTACCGTCTCACGGACAACTTTCTGGATGTCCACATAAGCATTGGTAGTGATCTCACCAGTCACAAGGACAAATCCTGTACAAGCCGCTGTTTCACATGCCACCCGGCTCATCGGGTCGCTTTCCATACATGCGTCGAGAATCGCATCCGAAATCGCATCACATACCTTGTCGGGATGCCCTTCCGTCACTGATTCTGAAGTAAATAACCGTTTTTCCATTTCTTTCTTTTCCTCCTGTTTTGTTTTTACTGACAATCTTTCCTATGAAATAGAAAAGCCCGCTCACAAAAGCGGACTCGAAATCGATACTCAAATCCTCTTATTGTTCGATTACTCGCTCAGGCAGGCACCTTCCGTAACTGGGGTTGCCGTGGCTTCACAGGTCCTATGTACCTCCACCACTCTGAATAAGAGAGTTCCCAATATTGAATTTTCATATCTGTATCTAGGCTACACCTAATCAGCCTGTTTGTCAATATAATTTTGGATTGATTCTTCAGCCTGCTGAAGAATCAGCCTGTTTTCAACCGGAATTTCTGCAGCTCGCGCTCACTGTTTATCTTCTCAACCTGAGCACCCAATCCCTGCAGTTTAATGTGGAAATCCTCATAGCCCCTCTCGATAAACTTTATATCGTCAATAATCGTGGTTCCTTCCGCCGCAAGCCCTGCCATCACCAGCGCTGCCCCGGCCCGAAGATCCGGTGCACTGATACCGGCCCCGGTATACTTGGAAACCCCGTCAATGATCGCCGTGTTTCCCTCAACTTTAATACTGGCACCCATTTTTGTCAACTCATCCACGTATTTAAAGCGGTTTTCAAAAATACTTTCCGTTACAATGCTGGTTCCTCTGGAAAGCCCTAAAGCAACCGTAATCTGAGGCTGCATGTCTGTAGGAAACCCAGGATAAGGAAGGGTCTTCACATGGGTATGTGTAAGGGGCTTTGAAGCCACTACCCTGACGGCATCATCTGATTCTTCCACCTCACAGCCAATCTCTATCAGCTTTGCGCTGATGGACTCCAGATGCTTCGGGATGATGTTTTTCACTGTCACGTCTCCTTTGGTGACCGCCGCCGCAAACATAAATGTTCCTGCCTCGATCTGATCCGGGATGATCGCATACTCCGTTCCGTGGAGCTTATTAACTCCTTTGATCCTGATCACGTCCGTACCCGCACCCCTGACACAGGCCCCCATACTGTTAAGGAAGTTGGCTACATCCACCACATGGGGCTCTTTCGCCGCATTTTCGATGATGGTAATCCCGTTAGCCATAGACGCCGCAAGCATCACGTCAATGGTGGCTCCGACCGTGACCACATCCATATAAATATGACCGCCCCGAAGGTGCTGCCCGGCCTCCGCTATGATCAGTCCATGCTCTATCCGGACATCCGCACCAAGGGCACGGAATCCCTTGATATGCTGATCAATAGGGCGCAGCCCTATATTGCAGCCCCCGGGAAGGGCTACCTGCGCTTTACCGTGCTTGCCTAAAAGCGCACCAAGAAGATAATACGACGCGCGTATTTTCTTAATATAGTCGTCTTCAATGGCAATATCCCGGATGGATTTCCCAGAAATCTTCACCGTATGCCTGTCTATCCGTTCAATGACTGCCCCTATGCTTTCCATAGCCTGCATCATCACATTTGTATCCCGCACATCCGGAACATTTTCTATGACCACCGTTTCATCTGTCATAATGGAAGCCGCAAGAATTGCAAGCGCTGCATTTTTTGCGCCGCCTATTTCCACTTCTCCCACCAGCGGATTGCCACCTTTAATTGCATATTGTTCCATATTCAGTTAACCTCTATATCAAAACCCCAAAGCCAGGATAATATGTCATGGCTTTGTCAACTAAAATTCGTTCATAATCCCAAAATGCCTCAAAATATCAAAACGCTTCGAGCGCATTAATTAATTATAACATATTATGACCATCTGTAAACACCAAACATTAGTTCAGATACTGCAGCGGGTTGACCTGTGACCCACCGATCAATATCTCAAAATGTAAGTGCGGTCCTGTACTGACACCTGTATTTCCGCTGAGAGCGATCCTTTGTCCCTGAGTTACCTTCTGTCCTGCCGATACCAGCACCTTGCTTAAATGCCCGTATCTGGTCTGCCTTCCGTCAGGATGGTTAATGTATACCACATAACCATAGCCGCTTCCCCATCCTGCCCTTGCCACGGTACCGCCGCAGGAAGCAACCACTGA
Source organism: uncultured Lachnospiraceae bacterium (assembly GCA_910587295.1). Classification (GTDB taxonomy): domain Bacteria; phylum Bacillota; class Clostridia; order Lachnospirales; family Lachnospiraceae; genus Suilimivivens. The sequence goes on from CAJULP010000026.1 coordinate 5,068, forward strand.
GCTTCCTGTAGGGATTGCCCAGTCCACGCCCTTATGATAAGTGCTTGCACCACGGGTAGGCCTGCTCCTTCTTCCAAAACCAGAAGAAAGACGCCCGCCGGAAATAGGCTTGATATAGGTAGGAGGAATTTTCGTGCCCCGTTCCACAATCTTGGGCACGGCTTCATAAGTCACTTCCTCCTTGATGATTTCCCTTGCAATCTCCTTATCGTTTTCAAACGTGCTTAGCGCGATCACCTTCCTGTGCCCTGCCGAGGGCTCCTGACGGGTAACTTTTTCCGTAGTATACCAGTCGTCATTGTCAATATATATGACTTCCGCTTCATAGTCTTCCTCGTAGTACGCTTCTTCCTGATGGATTACCGCAAGCTTCGGCTCCGGCACGGTGATGATAAGCTCATCCCCCACCCGGATCATAGAATTTTCATCCTCTAAAGAATCATTCATTTCTATCAGCTTGTCCATAGGAATGTTCACTTTAATAGATATCTCGGAAAGCGTGTCACCGGATACGACTTCATACACATCGCTTTTTTCTTCATCCTGTGTCACTTCCAAGATGGCGCTGTCCACATCCGTAATCTCCTCTTCGTCCAGATATGCCTCTACCACCTCGATCTTATCCCCGTATGAGATGGAGATCAGCCCCAGCTCGTAATCCTCAAAATCTTTTTCCAAAGCCGGTTCCACCTCTTCAAACATCCGGGTCAGGTCCGCCTGGATGCCCGCTTCCATACTTAACGTCTCCTGTGCCTCAGCCTCCTTTATAGCTTCCTCTTTCGTGGCGATCTGGGTGGTAAGCACGGTAAGTTCCCGGGCCGGATCCGGATGGAGCTCCACCTGGTAATTGCCCGTAGTGTCATATTTATCCAAAGCCGCCTGCAAAAGCTTAAGCACATCTGCTTTGTCCGCAAGGTTCACCATGTATTCGTTGATCTTGACCACATAAGAACGGTGAAGAGTCTCTACCACATCCCCGGAAAGTACGGAGACCATCCGGTCAATGATCGTATCCCCAGCATCCACCTTGCCTAATAACACTTCTTCCCCCTGTGTGGCAATGTCCGCCTTGACTAAGACAAGCTCTTCGCTCTCCTTCGCAATACGACGCCTGGCCTCTAATACATAACTTTCCGCTTCCTCCTCATTTCCTACCACGCCTACTTCCACGTCATTTAAAATGACCCTGAACATATTATTACCCGTTTTTTCAAAAGCAACATAAGAAGGTAAAAAAAAGGCGCTGACAATAACTGCCAATATTGCAATTTTAAGGTTTTTGATGTTTAATCTTTTATAGTAACGTGTGATATGTCTCATTGTTTTTCCATAGCTCCACTGTGTAATTTTTTTGTAACAATTTTGTAACTCTTTTATTCTAACAGCTATCATTTTAATTGTAAAGTACCAAAGAAAGGAGCGGTCTTCCGGATGGAAACCATAATATTCCACATTGATGTCAATTCCGCATACCTTAGCTGGAGCGCTTTAAAACGCCTTGAGTCCGGTGACGGCACAGACCTGCGGTCAATTCCTTCCATTGTAGGCGGCGATATGCAAAAACGCCACGGCGTGGTTCTTGCCAAATCCATCCCTGCCAAAAAATATGGCATCACCACCGGGGAACCTATCGTAAACGCCCTGCGCAAATGCCCTCATCTTCTGTTAGAAGCGCCTGACCATCAGCTTTACCACCAAAGAAGCAGCGAGCTGATGAAATTTCTTTCCGATATCTGCCCTGAGCTTGAACAGCTCAGCGTTGATGAATGCTTCATGGACTTTGCCCCCATCCGGCAGAAATTTCCGTCACCGGAAGCTGCCGCCGCCATGATCAAGGATCAGATCCGGGAGCAGTTCGGCTTTACGGTCAACATTGGCATCTCCGACAAAAAAGTGCTGGCAAAAATGGCTTCCGATTTCCAAAAGCCTGATAAGGTCCACACCCTGTATTCTACCCAGATCAGGGAAAAAATGTGGCCGCTGCCGGTCTCTTCCTTATACATGTGTGGTCAATCCAGCGTCCAGGCCCTTTTAAAGCTGGAGATCCGCACCATTGGCGACCTGGCAAATACGGATAAAAATATTATTTATTCCCACTTAAAAAGCCACGGCCTGCTTCTTTGGGAATATGCCAACGGCATTGATAAATCCGTTGTCACTTCCACCCCCGCCGAGGCAAAAGGCATCGGTAATTCCATCACATTGCCCAAAGACGTAACCGACAGATCCGAGGCCTGCCGCTGCCTTCTTTCCCTTTCCGACAGCGTAGCCGGACGGCTGCGGAAAGCTTCTCAGCTTGCGGGCATGGTCAGTGTGGAAATCAAATACAGTACCTTCCAAAGCGTCTCCCATCAGCAGATCCTTTTATCACCGACCAATACTTCCGGCGTGATATATGAAACTGCCTGCAGGCTGTTTGACGAACTATGGAACAAAGAACCAATCCGCCTGCTGGGTATCCGCAGCTCCAAACTCACCGCACCTTCCGAACCTGTCCAGCTTTCTTTGTTTGACCTCCCGGCGGCAGGCCAATGGCAAACGCAGGAGCGCTTCCCGTCCACCATTGACCTGGAAAACCGCCCTGTGCCCTCCCGGGAAAAACTGGCGGCATTAGATAAGACCCTTGATTCCATCCGTCAAAAATACGGCAGCGGCGCCGTCATGCGGGGCAGCTTCCTCAAAAACCGTAAAGACGAATAAAACCGGCATTTCTGCCGGTTTATTTTTTAATGCTGTATCCAAATGTTCCCAGCTTCTTCCCTAGCTGGTAATACCCGCCGTGGGAATAGGCAATTGGGTTCGCCGCATCCAATGAAAATCTCCCTTTTTTATCCAGGTAAGCTTCGTCCGCATGGACTGCGGCCACTTCGGCAAGGTACATATCATGTGTGCCAAGACGGATGGTCTGCTTCACCCGGCATTCCAGATTGACCGGACTCTCCGCAAGCAGCGGCGCCTTCACCTTTTCCCCGGGAAGCGGCGTTAAATGCATTTTCTTAAATTTGTCCACATCCCGCCCGCTTTTCACGCCGCAAAAATCCGTGGCAAAAACCAGGTCTTTTGTGGTCAGGTTGATCACAAACTCCTTCGTCTCTTCGATCATATGGTGGGAATAGCGCTCCGGCCGCACGGATATTGACACCATCGGCGGGGCGCTGCACACGGTTCCTGCCCAAGCTACCGTAAACACATTTGGTGTTCCCTTCCGGTCCACAACCGTAACAAGTACCGCAGGCACAGGGTATAGCATGTTTCCCGGTTTCCAGCTTTGTTTTCCCATATCAGCCTCCCGCTTCCAAGCAGGGCATCCCCTGCGGATTAAAACAGATTTAAAATCCTGGCAATAGTGATCGCCAGATTGGCAATGCTTATAATCATCGTAGCTATCATGAAAGGAAGAATGACCTTGTTCTGGCCTGCCGCCTTCTCATGGCTGTCCTTAAGCTCCGCAGTCTGCTTTTCCAGCTCCTCCATCATAGCTGCCTGTACATTCCGGTATACCTTCACATTATCCGTATGCAGAAAATCTTCCAGATTTTTAAACAAGGTTTCCTGCTTTTCCTGAAGTCCGGACATATTTTCCGTGATGCGGTCCAAATGATCCGAATTTTCTTTGATCTCCGCAATCTTCGCAAGGCTTTCATTTAAGGTCTGGTTGATCCCGGCAATGGACACATCGGAAGTCTGTCTGATCCTGGATACGGATTCCGCTTCCAATTCCCCTGCCGTCTCCCCTAATTTCTCATTCGCTTTATCCGCAAGGTTCTGGACACCCTGGGCGCTTTCTATATTTTTCAGGTTCAGCTTCCGCATCTCCTGAAGGCAGTCATCATACTTTTCCATTTGGTCTTTAAAAAGGACCAATTGCTTTTCAAGGCTTTCCATCTCCGCCGCATCCGCTGCCGCATTGGCGCTAATAATCTCCTGTGAATTTAACTTTTGTGCAATCTTGTCCATAAAATTGTCCATAACTGTAACCACGCCTTTCATAAATCCTTTGCTGTTTGCTTTATTTTATCATCCTTATCGACATTTTACAACAAAACAAAATAGAAAGAGTCAAGTAAAATGCCGAAAATCTACGAAAGGCGCCTCATTTGTGCACTTTGTACAAAAAGTAAAGTTGAATTTTTTCATCGTTGTAATAATTCACGATAATTTCATTTCACGTTCATAATTTGTTCATAATTTTGCGGTATCCTATACTTACAGAAGCACAAAGAAATATTTATTTTACACGACAAGCATAGATAAATTTTTTCATAATAGCCCGGGCGCAGAGATGTGTCCGGGCACTCCTCATTTTATGGGCTTAGCAGGCCAAAAAAAGTGCCGCCATTGGCAGCACTTTAATATTCGGTCTCCACACTGAGCCCAAGCACTTCCTCATTCAGCCGAAGCATTTTCGCATCCAGATCGGAAACCATCCTCGCACAGTCTATCAGTTCGTTCTTGATGTACGCAGGTGCGTTGCCTTCAAACTTATAATGTATCTTATGCTCTAAGCTGGCCCAGAAATCCATAGCCACTGTCCGAATCTGGATCTCCACCTTAGTGTCGATGATCCTGTCCGAAAGAAACACCGGCACTGAAACCAGCATGTGGTAGCTCTTATACCCGCTGGTCTTGGGGGTTATGATATAGTCCTTCACCGCAATGACTTTAATATCGCTCTGGTTCCTGATCATATCCGCGATCCGGTAAATATCCGAGGTAAATGAGCAGATTACGCGGATACCGGCAATGTCATTGACATGCTCGATCATGTTCTGGATCGTAGACTCATAACCATGCTTTTTTAATTTTTTCACAATACTTTCAGAAGTCTTGATTCTGGACTTAATGTGCTCGATCGGATTGTACCTGTGCACATGCTGAAACTCATCATTCAGTATTTCCAGCTTGATGCCAATCTGCTTGAGAGCCGAGTTATAAATTAAAATAACCTCTTTCCAACTGTCAACATCGCTGTCACGATCAATTTTCAATTCCATGGAACTACCGCCTTACTTATGTATTCTTCCCGCCGCCAAAAACATGGCTGCCCTTTAAATTTATTCTATCATACTTTTGCATAATAATGCATCTTTTTGCCAGTATTTTAATTATTTTTTAATGATTGTGAAAAAATATTCCCTCTGCTATAATTACAGGCAAAGAATCTCACTGTTTGGAAAAGAGGAAAAGTATGTTTCGGTTATGGGCAAAAATATTTAAGGATAACCACATGTTAAAAGATACCGTAATCTGTGATGACAGCGCAGATACACGCACGCACAAGGTTTTTCGCGCTTTGGATGAAATCTGTTATGAGTTTGACCTTGGCAAGCCAATCTGGCTGGATGCCACCGTTACGGAGTTTAAACGCCACGCCAAAGCGCGTTTTTATCAGGATAATTTCATCGAGCAGATTGACTTTGATTACCTGGAGATCCATGTGATCGAAGAAGATTAAAGAAGGTCTGTACCATTTTTGCATAAAACATTTGACATCAGAAACAATAAGTAGTAGTATTATCATAACCACTATGTAGTATCCAAAACTACATGTCGTATCTGTAACATCACTAAGATGTCGTGCAAGAATGGAGGTTTATTATGCAAATTACAATACGAGAACCAGGCAGTGCAATTACACATTTTATCGGAATGATGATGGCTCTATTCGCCGCCGTTCCTCTTTTGACCAAATCAGCGCTTTCTTCCGGGAACAGCCTGACAGCCCTTAGCATTTTCTGCATCAGCATGGTCTTGCTCTATGGCGCCAGCGCAGCCTACCACTCATTAAACATAAGCGGCAAAGCCCTGCGTCTCTTCCGGAAACTGGATCACATGATGATCTTTGTCTTGATCGCAGGTTCCTATACCCCGGTCTGCCTGATCATCCTTGGCGGCCAGCTCGGTTACACCCTCTTAGCCGTTGTGTGGGGGATTGCGATATTTGGCATGACTCTGAAGCTTTTCTGGATCACCTGCCCAAAATGGTTTTCTTCCATTATATATATTGCCATGGGCTGGGTCTGCGTGGCTGTGTTTGGCCCATTGTGGAATGTCCTGCCCCATGCGGCATTCGGCTGGCTTTTGGCCGGCGGCATCATCTATACCATAGGCGGCGTTATTTACGCATTAAAGCTGCCTATCTTTAATGCAAAACACGAATTTTTTGGCTCCCATGAAATCTTCCACTTGTTCGTTATGGGCGGAAGCATCTGCCATTTCATCTTTATGTACCTTTATGTTGCATAGCAAAAGGACCGGCTGACAAACCGGTCCTTTTCCTGTTCTATCTTTTGATCCTTTTTTAGTCCTCGTACCCGTTAGGGTTATTGCTCTGCCATCTCCAGGAATCAGCACACATATCTTTGATCCCGTACTGCGCTTCCCAGCCAAGCTCCTCTTTTGCTTTCGCCGCATTAGAGTAACAGGTTGCGATATCGCCCGGGCGTCTGTCCTTGATCACATAAGGGATTTTCACCCCGGTGGCTTCCTCGAAATTCTTTACAATGTCCAAAACGCTGTAACCGGTTCCGGTTCCCAGGTTATAGATGCAAAGCCCTGCCTTCTCCTCAATCTTCTTTAACGCCTTCACATGCCCTATCGCAAGGTCAACAACGTGAATGTAATCCCTTACGCCGGTTCCGTCAGGCGTATCATAATCGTTGCCAAACACACCTAACTCTTTTAACTTGCCAACGGCCACCTGTGTAATATAAGGCATCAGATTATTGGGGATACCATTGGGGTTCTCTCCCATAGTGCCGCTCTTGTGGGCGCCGATCGGGTTAAAGTATCTAAGAAGGATCACATTCCACTCAGGGTCAGCCTTCTGCATATCTGATAAGATCTGCTCCAACATGGACTTCGTCCACCCATAAGGGTTGGTGCACTGGCCCTTGGGGCATTCCTCTGTAATCGGGATGATCGCCGGATCCCCATAAACGGTAGCCGAAGAAGAAAAGATGATATTCTTAACGCCATGCTGTCTCATCACGTCCACCAGTGTCAATGTACCCGCAATGTTATTTTCGTAATATTCCCACGGCTTCTGGACAGACTCACCTACCGCCTTAAGCCCTGCAAAATGGATACAGGAATCAATGGACTCCTTTGCAAAGATCTGGTTTAACGCTTCCCTGTCAAGAATATCCGCCTTATAAAAAGTAACCGGCTTACCCGTGATAGCCTCCACCCTCTTAAGGCTCTTTTCGCTGGAATTGCTTAAATTGTCTAAAACCACCACGTCATAACCCGCATTTTGTAATTCTACCACCGTATGGCTGCCGATATAACCTGCGCCACCTGTAACCAATATAGCCATATTGCTACCTCCCTTTCACATGTTGTCTTCTACCTTGCTTATCGTTTTCTGTTATACCCCATTTTTTCACAAAACCGCTTAATCTACAAGAGGAGAATGTTACAAAGACCTGTCAAAATGTTATTTACAGTTCTATACCGTTTTCCTTGCACAGCTCCCTTGCGCTTTCCACGGAATCCACCCCGGTTGCATTTTTGATCGGAGCAAATTCTTTGTTTCGCACCACTTCATAAGGCAGGCAGCTATCTAACTCATGGATCATATCAAGCACAAGCTGCTCAAATTTACATCCATTTGGCTTATCAGGCTTTTGTAAAACCCCATCCTGGTCTAAATGAGCTATCTTCTTTTCCACCACATGGAGCGGAAGCTTCTTCTCCCTGATCCGCTCAAGGTCGGATATCCTGAACAGATAATTTAAGATCACGCCGAAACTGTACGCAAGGTTCCCCTGCTCATCCTTAGCGTTCATCAGTTCATCCGTAAGCTCATAATATTCTATGATAGAAGGTTTCCCGTCTTCCGTACAGATAGCGCCGATCTTTTCATCCGGTGTACACTTGCACACCACTTTAGCCCCCACCGCACAGTCATTTAACAAAGTCGCACCCACAAAACAAGGATCCGCGATCCGCTGGAGCACATTATCTACCGCAAACACATTAAGCCACTCCACGCCATCGCTGATCGCTTTCTGCGCAACGCCCCATTTATGCATGGAAGTATACCAGCCACCGTTACCGTTAGGGGAAGTAGAAATTTTCCACGGCTTCTCCATATATACCTTTCCCTCATAATCACATGCCGGAGCCATGTCCTGCATGAAAAAGGTCACGTATTCGCTATTATACCCAAAATAATCATGCTCTTTCAAAAAGGCCGTCGTTGCTTCATGATTTTTATCACTGGTCATCACGTAAAGCGGAATCCACGATTCGGCTTCCCTGACCACGTCAAGCAGATTCTCGATCAGCCGCTGGAAGATGTAGACCTTCTTTGTAATCCCGATATTGTACATTCCCTTCGGGTCGTCAGAACCCAGACGGGTTCCCATCCCCCCTGCCAAGAGCACTGCGCCTACTTTTCCTTCACGGATAGCGCCAAGCCCCGCACTCCGAAATTCCTGCTCCCTTTCTTTGATCTCCTCAATCTGCATAGCCGCAAGAGGACCTATTTTCCCACGCTGCATCTCACCCTTATTTTGCCCTAAATAAGAGAGCACAGAAAAATCCGTAGTCTCAATCTGGGAAAGCAGAGCTTCCTTTTGTTCCTCACTCAGGGTATCATAATACCGCATTACATGTTCCTGCCCTGCGGCAGCTAATTTCGCAAGTGCCTGTTCGTAATTCATTCCAAATCCCTCCTGTTGCTATATCGCTGTTTTATCGAACTTTAAATTAAGATTATTATAAATTTTTTCGGTGGAATATGCAACTAAAAAGCACGGAAAATTGGCCGTGTCCATATCCGAAATCCTTTGATAAAATATAATATAACAAAAAAGGAGGAACTGATATCTGCCCGGCAGCAAGAGGATATGGGTAAGTAAGCCGGTTGTAAGAGAGTCAGGTGCGCTTGCTTTTGTTATTATTTGCTTGTTGCTTTTTCTGGATATTTTCAACATGCAGCATTTTAGCAGCTTTGTCTGCTTGAGTAAGTGGATAAAGCTTTTTATATAAAACGTCAATTTTCTCCGATGAAAGTATTTTTCCTGCACTGTTTGCATTTTGCCGAACCGCAGAAAGAAGATCATATCGCTTAACAACGTGATGCTTTTTGCTGGTCAACGTGATATCTTTTAATGTGCAGCGCTCGCTGAATACAATATAAGAATAGAAAGGCAGCGTTTGGTCTGCAAGAAAATTTTGGAGCCATTTCAAATGAACCTTATTTTGTATGATAGGATTAAAAAAGCGTTTCTTTTGAGATTTGCCTTTTCCAGATGGCAGAGTCTGGGTCCAATATTGCTGGGTTTCGGAACCAAAAATCCAACCACTGTAATTTTTGGATTCAAACACATAAATACCGGATTCATGCAAAAGGACAACATCTAATTCTGTGGTTTCTCCATTCGCTTTTGGCAGATATAAATTGAACAAATATTTTTTATAACCTTTCAGGGTTTTCAGATTTTTGTAAGTGTAAAATTCACCTAAACGTCCTTTGTCGAAAATCATTTGAAAATAAGGCGTTTTTGTCTGTGTATAGTATTCAGTTTTTTCATACTGCTTTTTCTGGATGACATAAAATACAAAAACAGCAAATACCGCAATTAATAATAAAATCATATCAGGCCCCCTTCTTTTGTTTTATTATATTTTATCATATGATCTCGGATATGAACACGGCCAATTTCCCGTGCGATAGAAGCAAAAAGCCTGAGAGCTATATAAACACCTTTACAAAAATAAAAAAGGTCTGCTACCCTACGATACGCAGGAGAAAGAGATACCTGGCCCATTGGCGGGAGTAATCTTTAAGGGAATGGAGGTGCAGGAAATTGCGGAAACGCTGAGTGCGGCGAAAACACCCAAGAAAAGCCTTTCCGGCGTCCTTCCATTGGGGGAATCGTGTATGAAGGAAAAGTTGTCAGCGGGATACAGGGAAAAAAGACGGAAAAATATTTCGAAAAAAACCTGCGAGGCAGGCAGGAAAAGAAGCGACACAATAACAATAAAAAGTAAAAAAGTACCAACGGGCACTTGTCAGGAACCGGCTATCTATGGATGGCAAGATACAGTTACGTATTCTGAAATATGAGGATTTATAGAAGGCAGGGATGATGAAAAGGCATAAAACTGCTATTGAAGAACGCAGTATGTAACCCAAGGACCTGCTAAAGGACATATTCACACAAGATACAGAAAATTTACATCTGCATTAGATGATATAGAGGATATGCTCACAAGTGGATGAAGGCTCAGGGCTCTGCTCCATTATTCCACGGTTATCTTGACAACGGTTTTCGTTTTGTTACAAAAAAACGATATTTCGAAATAAAGCAATCCGTTATATGTAACCTTAACAAAAAACTTACACATTTAACTTGACGAACCCAAATCATATTATCTCAATTTTTATTTATCCAATAGCACTTATCACAGTACTATTGGAGCTGTATCATTCAATACACCTAATGTTCCTATTTATCCCTGTTAAATATTATATTTCCATATTACCATAAAATCCAGCCTTTTTTAATATTATAAAAGTCACAGTTTCCTCCCTCCGCATACAATAAACCATACCCTCACTATGCAGCCTTTCCCTGCAAAAGGAGTCTTTATGGATATTTATGTAGTAAAGCCCGGAGATTCGGTAGACCTGATCGCTTCTTATTATGGAATCCCCCCATCAACGATCATTTATGACAACCAGCTTGTTTACCCATATCCCCTTGCCATCGGGCAGGCATTGCTGGTCAATGACGGGGAAAGTTCTTCCCCTTCCTATCCTGCCGTCGTGGGCGGATATGCCTACCCCTACATCCGGGAAGCCGTATTGGAAGAAACCCTGCCATACCTTACCAACCTGCATGTTTTTTCCTACGGCTTTACCCCGGAAGGACAATTAGTTCCCCCACAGGTTGACGATACTTTCATGATCACGGCAGCCTTAAACTTTGGTGCGTCACCGGTGCTGACATTGACACCCTTTGGCCCTGACGGGCATTTTAACAATCTCCTCATCACCACACTGGTAAACAATGAGGAAATTATCCAAACACTCCTTTCCAATCTGCTCTCCACCCTCTTGGAAAAGGGATTTCAAGGAGTGGACATCGACTTTGAATATATTCTTCCCGAAGACCGCATACCCTTTGCCGATTTCGTGGCACAGACACGGGAATTTTTATCGCCATACGGTTTCCATGTGTCCGTCGCCTTAGCGCCGAAAACCTCTGACAGTCAGCAGGGCGTATTGTATGAAGGAAAAGACTATGCACTGCTTGGCTCCGCGGCAGACAGCGTGCTTCTTATGACCTATGAATGGGGATATACTTACGGCCCTCCAATGGCCGTTGCCCCTATCAACAAAGTCCGGGAAGTGGTAGACTACGCCGTTACCCGGATAGCCCCTGCCAAGATCGACTTAGGCATCCCCAATTACGGTTATGACTGGACCCTGCCCTATGTGCGGGGCACTTCCGCCGCAAAAGTAATCGGCAATGTAGAAGCCGTTCAGATTGCCGCTTCCGCAGGCGTTCCCATCCAGTTTGACGAAGTTGCCATGTCGCCTTTTTTCCGTTATGAAAAGGATGGTTTGGAACATGAAGTTTGGTTTGAGGACGTAAGGAGCATCCGGGAAAAGTTTTCCCTGCTGCAGGCCTATGGGCTAAGAGGCATGGGATATTGGCAGATCATGCGGCTGTTCCGTGCAAATTGGCTGTTGCTTGCCGATACGTTCCAAATACTATAAGCAAAACTGGCGGCAGCACTTTTATCAACCTCTAAGCCTTCCTACCCGTTCATTGATATTTTTCTCAAATTCCTCATCAGACATGGACGGGTCTCTCTCCTTTTTCCAGATATCGCAAGGAACTTTGGCACACTCCCCGCATCCTTTGTACTTTTTCTGGTTTATGGAACACTCATAGATCCGGCAGGCCTGCCCTTCCGGCGCATGGAAAACCATCCCAAGGCTCTCGTTACACCCCTTGCACATAGACCCATAGCACCTGCAAGTACTACAATCCGTTCCACAACAGCTTAATCCACCCATTTCATTTCCTCCTTCCATAATCTCTTTTTGCTTAACAAATACTGGTCAATCCACTCATACCTCATCCTGTGTACCTCTCTTTTCCTGTAATGTATGCCCGTTTTCCGGCTTTGCGTATTTTCGCGCCATGTTTTCGGCACATTTCCTGATCCGATCCCGCATTTTTTCAGGCTGCAGCACCTCCGCCTTGTCCCCAAAGGACAAAAGCCACATGAACAGATGCCTCTCGTCCGTGTAATCTTCCTGAAACAGAAGTCTCCCATCTTCCATTTCCCGGAAACAGGCCGGTCCAAATTCCTCCACCAGCTTCCATTTGCATTCCGGTTCAAAAAGAACCTTTACCCGGATGCCGCCGGGGAAAACCCTCTCATTTCCCAAATCCGGCACGGCCGTCTTCCGCTTTTGGAACCGGTTCCCGGTAAGACGCATCTCTTCCATACGGTTTAATTTAAACAAACGGAAATCTTCCCTTTCAAGGCACCACCCCCATACATACCAGCTTGACCACTGAAAGATCAGGTAATAGGGTTCCATCCTCCTTACGCTTTCCCCCTTCGGGGCATAGTAGCAAAATGAAATCTCAATCCCTTCCTCAATGCCTGTCCGGATCATCTCTATCTTGGGGGCGAGAGACTTTTTGTACCAGGAGGAAAGATCGATCAGCACGGACTGCTCCCCCGGTATCAAATCGGAGGATCCCGCCAAAAGCTTTTCCATCAACTGTCCGTAACGGTTCGTGCCGTTTACACTGTCAAGACTCCGCAATCCTGCAAGAATATCCTTCATCTCCCCATTCGTAAGCAGCGCCCTGTCCACCCGGTATCCGTCCATAATGCGGATACCGCCTCCCTGCCCCTGCCTTGTGGCAATGGGAATCCCTGCCCTGCACAGATCTTCAATATCCCTGTTGATGGTCCTGCGGGAAACCTCAAAGCGTTTTGCCAGTTCAGGGGCAGTCACAAAGTCCTTTTGCAGTAAAATCGCCAAAATCCCTATCAATCGGTCTATCTTCATACCTGTTGCCCTGCGTCTTTTTATATTATTTTATCAAGCCAAACACGACATCTGTCTGACATGTTCCATCAAAGCCGGCCAAAAATCCTGCCGCCCCGGTCAAAATACTGCCTTTTGCAAATATTCCACGAAATTCCCTCCTATGATCTTTTGCAGGTTCTCCTCTTCCATCCCCCTCTGCAAAAGGGCGGCTGTCAAAAGAGGTATCTGCCCATGATCCAAAAGACAGTCATCCCGGCTTGCAAGCTCCTTTCCCCTAAGGGCCGCTTTTGCACGGTCGTAGGAGTCGCACAGGTCAAACCCGTACCCCACATGCTCCGCCCCGATCAGTTCCACCTCATACTCTATGTGGCGGCAAAGCATTTCCAAATGGTTGCCCAACGCAGAACCCGCAATGTATTTGCAGCCATTTACCCCCATGACACCGCCCTGTCCGGCAAGAGCATCCATCTGCTCATCGGTCAGGTTCCGGAAATTGTCAAAAACTCTCCGGCTGCCGGAATGAGTCGCAATAAAAGGCCGTCTGGAAATCTTTACCACCTGTTCAAATCCGTCATCATTTAAATGACTCACATCAAGGAACATAGATCTTTTTTCCATATGCCTGACCGCTTCTACCCCCGCATCGGTCAGGCCCCCCGGTATCTGCCGGTACTCCGACGCCTTACAGCACCCCGTTCCAAGGGCATTTGCCCTGCTCCACGTCAACGCACATCCCCGCACCCCAAGGTCATACAGCTCATCCAGCTTGGAGATATTCTCCCCGATGCAGTCCAGTCCTTCCATATAGATCAGGATACCAATCTTCTTTTCGGCAAGCGTCCGCTCCAGATCTTCCTTCCCATAAAGCAGGACCACATCCGAAAGCTCTTCCACATCTTCTTTCAGCGCACCGATCTGCAAAAGCGCATTTTCCCATCCCGGCCCGGGCTCCTTCCCCTTTCCCTCCTCCAACACGCCGTTTTCTATGTAAATAGAAGAAAAGATAAGATTGATCCCTGCCGCTTTCAAATGATTCAGATAATGGTTTTTTACGATATCCCGCTCCCCGTTCCTTTTTCTTAGCAGAATTTCCCCTGCCAGATCCAGATGCGCATCCACCACCGGGTTATCCTTGTGGAGCTTTACCGCCCTCTCCAAATATTCCTGCTTTACTTTGATATCCATTGCCCTCTTCTCCTTACATGATTAAATCAGAATCCTTCTGTGTGAAAAGAAAAAGGTACACCGGAAACTCCAATGCACCCATTTCGCCCATTTATTTTATATGCTGCCGGCGGTGGAAACATACCAAAGATACAGCCCGCCACAGACCGAGATTCCACTGCCCCAATTTTCCCGGCAGTAAGTTTAATCCCCAAGGTCAACAGATTTCAAAAGCTCACGGATATCTTCCACGGAAAGCCACTCCGCATTATTCCCGGAGCTGTAAGAAAATCCTTCCTCCACTTTCTTCCCGCTGGTATTGATCATTTGCTTGTCATTCCAGACTACCTGCGGATATACGATAAAGTGCTTATCATATTCATAGGTGGTCATAGAATCTTCCACCGTGACCATGATCTCATGAAGCTTTTCCCCTGGACGAATGCCAATCTCTTTCATCTCACAGTCCGGTAACATTGCCTTCGCCAAATCCGTCACGTTAAAAGAAGGAATCTTGCTGATAAAGGTTTCCCCGCCGGTGGCTTCTTCTAACGCCTTGATCACCAGCTCCACACCCTGGGTCAGGCTGATCCAGAAACGTGTCATCCGATAATCCGTGATGGGAAGTTCCTTCCCGCCGTTTTTAATGATATTGTGGAAAACAGGAATGATGGAGCCCCTGCTGCCTGCAACATTCCCATACCGCACAATGGAAAAATTAATGTCTTTATTCCCCGCATAAGCATTTGCCGCAATAAACAGCTTATCCGACACCAGTTTCGTTCCGCCGTAAAGGTTCACCGGGTTTACCGCTTTATCCGTGGAAAGAGCGACCACTTTCTTCACATTCGAATCCAAAGCCGCATCGATCACATTCTGAGCGCCGTGTATATTCGTCTTGATCGCCTCGTTAGGGTTATACTCACAGGCCGGTACCTGCTTTAAAGCTGCCGCATGGATGACATAATCCACACCCTCAAAAGCCCTGTAAAGCCGCTCTTTATCCCTTACATCCCCAATAAAAAACCGAAGCTTGTCCGCATACTCACTAAACTGCCCCTGCATTACGGACTGCTTGAACTCATCTCTGGAGTAGATGATCACCTTCTTCGGGTTATAATGCTCAAGCACGTATTTGGTAAAGCACTTCCCAAAAGAACCTGTTCCCCCGGTTATCAGTATCGTCTTATTATCCAATAGCTTATTATTCTCCAATAACATAAACTGCCTCCAAGATCAATATTGTTTCGCACATTATAACATAAAAAACTGCCATCAGCAATTTTTTATTCTTCCCCGCTGCCAACTGCCCTATCCGGGATTTCTGCGGTTTACAAGATAACCCAAAAGCCGCAGTGCGCGGTTTAACACTTCATCTGCCCTATCCCCAAACATTTCACCTGCCCATATCCGGTCAACCTTCCTGATCTGTGGATCGTTCAGATCCAAAAATGCTATCCTTTGTGCTTCTTCTTTCAGGCTTTCGGTCACTTCTTTTGATAAGATATCCAGATTGGGTACAAATGTATACCCTATGTCCATCACTTCCATCTTGCGCATTCCTTCCTGGTCTTTGGAAGAAACCTCGCAGATCAATTGATAAAAAATGGTGGACATCCAGGTGGCAAGAAGAACCGCCTTTGTTTCATCAAAAAGCGTGCACACCACGAAATTCGTGGACACAAAAACCGGATTCCTTGAAAAATACACCCGGCCCGTAGTCCTGATCCCCCGTGGAATTAAGACAGAGCCCCCCAAAAATCCACTTTTACTTTCCTTATAAAGGATCTTCATCCACTCATTTTTTCCTTTTATTTTCCTTTTCTGCTTCCCCGCCCTTACAGGCAATGCATTGTAAGCGTCAATGATCTCTTCCACCAGCCATGTTTCATTGATCGATACATCCAAAAACGCACTGTCTCCGCTTCCGATATCCATATGGCTTAATTTGGCATTTCTCATGCCGGCACATAGCTTTACCCCTTTGTTTTTGAATTTTTCATATAGATCTTCCCTGGAATCAAAAAACAAAATATCGCTTCCTCCGTAATTACCGGCACTCCCTCTTTTCATGGGAAACCCGTACTCCGAAAGCATTTTAAAATTGGGATTATAACGGAAAACCGTTTCCACGTATTCCACGGCTTCCGTCAGCTCATGATTCAGCATCCGCCAGCCGTCTTCTATCACATCCAAAAGTTCATCCCTTTCCACTACCTCTGCCGTCACCCCCGGCATAAACCACAGGCCGCTATCCCCTCCAAAGGAATTTAATGCATTAGCTAAACGGGAAATGTCCAAATCCGGTATCTTTTCGTAACTGGATAGTACCGTGACCTTACTGCTTTGGCACATGGCTTTCCCCACCAGGACACAGGTACCCTTGATCACCTCATCAAAAATCTCCTCCCCCGGATAAGTAAAGATCATTTCAAGCCCCAGATTATCCAACAATAACCGACGGATCACCTTCGCTTCCATTCCCCTTGCCAAAAGATGGGTTTTGGGGAAAACACAGGCAATGGTAGTTCCCGGCTTTACCAGAAGCGTCAGAAGTTCTAAAAATATCGCCTCCAAAGGCATAAGCCCCACCAGCGTGTCTGCCTCCCTTTGCCGCAATAATTTGATTTTCCGGTAAAAATCCCGCTTTTGGTCCATGCAGTTGATCCCTGCCACAAATGGAGGATTTAGGACCACCACCTTCACGTTTTCAAAAAAAGAACTGTCAAGCCCGGTCAGATCGTAATTATAAACTGCCGGAGAATTTCCCGCGCAGACCGTTCTCCCGAAATTAAGCCCAAGCCTTAAAGAAAGCAGTTCCAGAAGCTGCGGGTTTTTATCGTTTGCTATGATCTGCGCCGGCGCCAGCCCAAATACGGGAACCGCGGCGCTTAACAAATTCCCGCTGCCTGCTGCCGGATCACACAGCAGTTCATTTCCCAAAAGCCTGCCGCTTGTATGCATCGCCAACAGGGCAACGATCCTGGCCAATTCCAAATCCGTGGGAACCTCTCCGTCGTGCTCATGCCCTTCTGACACGATCTGGTGTAAAATACCGGCAATGGAATCCCCATTGATATTCTGGCTGCCGAAATCAAAAAGCTCTGAAAGCATCTCCCTTTTTATATGAGAATTTCTCTCGAATTTCTCATCGGAGTATTGAAAAATATCCTTAAAGTTGACCCTAGCCGCCTCATTGCACAACTTCATCACGTCATCCCCAAATAGACGCGCATCCCGCAGGTCGTTCCTTCCAAGAAAGGTAAATGCGCCACGGATATATTCGTACAACAAAACCGCCAGATGGCTTTTCCATTTCTTAGGCGCATTCTTGATCCGCTCCATATGGGCGGCAAAGCTTTCCAAGGTTACCAGATATTCATAAGAATCCGCACAATATGCTTCTATCTGCCTTTTAAAATATCCCGCCAGCTTTTCCTCAAACGCTTCTCGTGAATCCTCCTCAAAGCGCCCAATGCCACACAGTCCCGGCTTCAACATCTGCTGGAACGCCCTGGGCCTTGCAGGGTCATATCGGAAGGAAAACGCATATTCAAGATTAGTCAGGATATAAAAAGGCTTTTCCGATTCGTCCGCATTCATCTGAACGTAAGACATGGCCTGAAACTGATACCGGGTACTCTGGACATCCGCAGGCGTTCTTTTCACCTCCACCACACACAGGTATTTTCCCGTAAGGACATTCTGGACCGCAAAATCCATCTCCAGAGCGCCGGTATACTGATGGTGCAGGACCCGGTACCGTTCCTCTTTCCCAAGCAGTTTTAAAGCCCGCACAAGGGCACGCTCACAAACAGGGTGGAACACATTTATTTCTGAATCCGAATAAGAAATCCACATATCGCTTCTCCTCAAAGGTATTTCTTTAGTTCTTTTGCAATTACGGCGGCAAGCATAGGCGGCACCGCATTCCCAACGATCAGGTTCCTTCCCTGCTTACTGCTTGAGACGATCCTATAGCTGTCCGGAAAGGACTGCAGCCTTAACGCTTCCCGGACCGTGATCAGCCGGTCCTGCAGATAATGGATATTACAGCCCACATTGGGCCGGTTAAAATATGTGTTTATGGTATAAGAAGGCTGATCCGGCGCCATCCTGCCATAGCAGGTGGTATGGCCCCCTTCTTTTTGCAGTCTTCTAATCCTGCTGGAATTTACATCTTCGGGAATGTCCTTATAATTCCCCCCGGGCTTAACATGGGAAACAATATATCGGTCCAGTTCGCTCATCTGTGGGATAAAATGTTCAGAGACAAACTCACCGGCCCTCATTTTTTTCTGATATTCGTTTTCTGGCTGGCAGGTAAACCGGGCCAGCCCGTTTTCATCCTCCACTGCATCCGGCAGGTCCCCCAAAGCTTCCCTTACGCTTACATACCGGAGCTTTTCCCCGCCCTTTTCGCTGTGGGTAGGCTCCGGAAAATAAAATTCCCCTTCCTGAAGCCCTACAATGAACACCCTGCGCCTTCTCTGGGGAACGCCATAATCGGCCGCATTTAAGATCCGTAACGTAATGGTATACCCAATCCTTCGAAACGCCTCTTTCAACAGATCTATGATCTTTTCACCCTGGGAATTTCTGGCGGACATCAGCCCCGTCACGTTTTCAAATACAAACCCTTTGGGCTTCACCTGCTCTATGATATGGATATATCTCCACACAAGCTTCCCTCTGTCATCTTCTACATTCCTGTTGCCTGCCAGCGAAAAAGACTGGCAGGGCGGACCGCCGATCACCACATCCGCCTGTGGGATCCGGGCAATATCAACCTCATTGATATCCCCGCAAATAATATGATCTCCAATATTTTTTTTATAAGTCTCAACCGCATTCCGGTTATTATCGATTGCCCAGACCACCTGATATCCTTCTGAAAGAAAACCAAGATCCAGGCCGCCGCCCCCGGAAAACAGGCTTACCACCTTAATTCCCATCTTTGCCGCCCTCCAGTCTGTGACCTTTGATTGCATCATATTGCCTTGCGATCTCCTCATAGCCGGCAGACGAGTACTCTGACAATACCTCCGTGATCTCCCCAACAAGCCTGCCCTGCCCGGAAACCGAAAGCTTCTTTGCCAGATTTGTCAGTCTCTTAGTAAAAGACTTGGAAAAATCCCTGTAATCCGGAAACTTCAAAGACTCAATGTCATACCGCTGCAATTTCAAAAGCCCTGCGCCATATTTCTTTCCGCTCTGCTCTAGCTGGTAATAAGTATAATAATTATTCAGCAGCGCAAACAGGAGCATCTTATCCATGTTCGGATAGATCACATAAAAATTATCCCTTACAAAATACCCCTGGTCATTTAACACAAACTTCATATCATTACGCACAAAGTAGCTGAACAGGATCCCGGTACCCTTAATTTCCCTGATCTCATACCAGCGCTCATCTTCTAAGGCCCTTTCGTATAAGGTCTTGGGACTTTTCTCCTTTATGATCTTTTCTTTCCACTTTTGCAGATATAAAGCCACCTCCGGCGGAAATTCCCCTTCCTTTCCCGGATAAAAAAGAAAATCCGTTTTCGCCCCTTTGGTGGAATATCCTGCCACCGCCTTAGGCGTTGATAAAATAGGACGCACAAACCGTTCCGAATCATGACCGGAAAAGCCAGGATTGATATACATAGCGTTATAACCGGTGGTAAGCCCTCTTCTCACCCCGGCCAGATCAGAAAAAGGCGTTTGAAAATTTAAGTTTAAAACCTCCTTAAAGCCCTTCCGGGGCAGGAAATTCCCGTCTTTGATCTCCAGGTATTCTACCAGCGTATTCTTTTGGCAGATCCCCTTCACCAGCTTTAATATGACCACCTCTACCAGCGCTTCCTGCTCAAAGACTTCTCCTTTGATATGGATCTCCTTTTCCATGCCGCATCCGGAAAGCAGCGCTTCCCTGAACTGCTGCCCGCTTCTTGCCTGCATCCAGCTGCTTGGAAAAATGATCACCAGCTCCCCCCCTGTTTTTAACAGCTCGATTGCCTTCACCGTAAAATACATGTACATATTCGCCGTACTTGGCAAGTGGCGGTATATCGGATCCTTCCGCAAGACAGTCTTGGTAATACCAAGAGGTTCCAGATCATCGATCTTCTCCTGCCTGATATAAGGAGGGTTCATGATGATCCCGTCATAGGAGGCCCTTTCCTGCACCCCCAGAAAATCCCCCTGAACCAGCTTGTATTCCGGATAACGCACAGCCGTCCTGCCGCAAATATCCTTATCAATCTCATATCCGGTGACATCCCCATAGCCCCGCTGTCTTAACGCCTCCAAAAACGCCCCATCCCCAAAACAGGCATCCAGCAGCCTGGCGTCTTTATCTACCCCAAACAATGAAACCATATATTCCGCTGCCTGCCCTCTGGTAAAAACCTGCCCCAGGTCCACAATACCCCTCCTTTGTTGCTTCCTGCATAGTTCTATCTTATCACAATCATTGTACCATATACCGGACTCATTCTTTATTTTCCTTGTTTTTCTTATTTCCCTGTTTTCCTTCCCCTTCCAATACAACTACAGTTATCCCGCAGAAAATTGCCGCTATCGAGTATACCTCCGGTGCAGCTTCCCAACTTCCCGATGTGAAACCCAAAAACAAATAAACACAGGTAGCCAGCATCATAATACACCCGTATATTTTCCCAATTAAGGCATTGCGCCTTTTCCGCTCTGGCGAAGGGTTTCTTTCCTTATTGTATTTTTCTATATTATATTTTTCTTTTTGAAACCCCGCATAAACAAGCAATCCTTACGGTAAATTTCCTGTATGCCTGATCCCTTTCTTCCTCTGAATAGAAATCCTCGATCACCGGATGTCTCTGCATGAAGTGCTCCATCTGCATCCCCATCACCACAAAGATCATCACTGCCACGATCAACATGATAAAGAATATCACCAACGCAAATTCCTCGCTCATTCCTGCCCCAGTCAAAAACTCTATAACGCTGATCCCTAAAATAATAAACCCGATCCCTGCGGAAACCCATTTATTAAACTGATTCTTCTGCTTGTCATACCCATAATTGTCCTTTGCAAAGGTTTTGCTCACATCCCCCTGCATTAACGTATCCATATTACAATGGAACAGACTGCAGATCTGCAAAAGCTTTTCCATTTCCGGATAGCTCTGAGCAGATTCCCATTTACTGACGGACTGCCGGGATACCTCCAGTATCTCCGCCAATTGTTCCTGCGTGATCTCCTTCTGTTTCCTCAAAAACTGTAAATTTTCCGCAAAACTCATTTCTTGTCCTCCAATTCAACCATATTTTTATCAAGCACATCCATGTGCCCTGTTTATGCACTTTATTATACGGTTGCGCAAGGGCAGCTTCCATTAACCCTTTGTTGCTTTTTGGTTTTTTCCTGTAAATTTACAGTTGCACCACATTATTATCCCATTGCCGGGCACAAATTGCAACGCTAAAAGTAAATACGGGGAATCACTTGTAGGTTTCTACGAGCAGCAATAGTATTCAAGTAGAGCCTTGCGGCAAAAAAGACGGCAAAGCTGAATTGTTACATTCACTTGCATTGGTATTTAAAATGTTGTTAAATAGAGTTGACTACATCACGAACTTCCAAAATGAAAGGTGATCTGATTTGACAATCACGACTTTTGAAAAACAACACATAAAAGAAGCCCTTGACATTGCCATGGCCGACTATGACCATGCGAAAAAATCTATACCGGAGCTGCCAGCCATACATAAGATCCCCGCTCTGGAAAGTTATGCCGCAAACGGCTTAGGCGTGGCTGCCTTTGAAAGCGGAAGAATGACCGGATTCTTAGGCTGCGTCCTGCCTTTTGACAATACCTTCCGCTCCACGGATGTAAGGGGGATCGCTTCGCTGTATTGATGCCATCCGCCCGATGGAATCGATCCGCTGTGCGCCCCGTCCGGATTACGAATATGCCGAACTGCCCCGGGATGCCTGTCATCTGGTCTATCCCCTTGACCTTTTGCTGTACAGCCATTACCGGAAAAGTCCTTTTTTTATGAACCGCACTCCGGAAACGCCGGAAGAATTTCTGGAGTCTTCCAGACAGGAACAGGCACGGTATTTTGTGGCAAAAAAGGATGGAGCGGTCTGCGCGTTTCTAAGGATCACCGCCACAGGTGAAACCTTTATTTCCGAAGGCAATACCTACCGCCACATCACCGGCGCCTATTGCCTGCCGGAGCACAGGGGCAAAGACGTGTACCAGAATCTGTTAAATTTCACCATAGCCGCATTAAAGGCGGAAGGCATTACCAGGCTTGGGGTTGACTATGAAAGCATAAACCCCACCGCGGAGGGCTTCTGGCCCAAATACTTTACCACCTATACCCATGGCGTGGTGCGGCGCATTGATGAACGCATTTTAGCCGTAATATAAAACGGCGAAAGGACCCAACATGCATTATATCACTCATTACCAATCTCCCCTTGGCACTATCCTTCTGGCCGCCTGTGAAACCGGACTTACCGGACTATGGTTTGACGGGGCAAAATACTATGCCTGCGGCCTTGACCCAAACCCTGTGGAAAAAAACACCCCTGTTTTTGACCAGACCAAAAAATGGCTGGACATTTATTTTTCAGGCCGGGAACCTGACTTTTATCCGCCTCTCCATCTGATCGGAACTCCCTTTCAACTTTTGGTCTGGGATATCCTGCAAAAGATCCCCTACGGGAAAACCCTAGCTTACGGGGAAATCGCCAAAAGAGCCGCTGCAATAAAAGGACTTTCCCAAATGTCCCCACAGGCAGCAGGCGGTGCGGTGGGGCACAATAAAATTTCCATCATCATCCCCTGCCACAGAGTAGTCGGCGCAGACGGGAGCCTGACGGGATATGCCGGAGGAATCGACAAAAAAAGGAAACTTCTGGCCCTGGAGCAAAAGCGGATTTTATTTGACAATCCATCCTGTGGATGCTATGATAATAAGCAAATCAACATAAAAAAGCGATGACGGAAACGAGTAACATATTAACCGCAGCCAGAGAGAGCATTACTTGGTGGAAAATGCTTATGTGGGTTGTATGCGAAAACCATTCCCAAGCTGTAATGCTGAAAGTAGAGGTAAGCATTACCGTACACCTGCGTTAAAGGTTAGGGTTTGCTGGAACCTGAAGTGAAACATTGAGGTGGAACCGTGCGATAAGCACCCTTAAAGATACATGAAACGTGTCTTTAAAGGTGTTTTTTTATGTTGGTCAAACTATTTTTTCAAGAAAGGAAAGAATGATATGAAGATCAAAATGAAAGATGGTTCCATCAAAGAGTCCGGTTTCGAGGAGGAATTAGGAAAAAACGCCTTCAGGCACACCACCGCCCATATCCTGGCGCAGGCAGTAAAAAGATTGTATCCGGATACCAAATGTGCGATCGGCCCTGCCATTTCAGACGGTTTTTACTACGATTTTGATTTCACCTTTCATTTTTCGGAGGAAAACTTTTCCGAAATTGAAGCTGAGATGAAAAAGATCGTCAAAGAAAACCTGCAGCTCCGGCATTTTACAAAAGACCACAAATGGGCCATGAAGGCTATGGAAGAACGAAAGGAAGCCTACAAGATTGAAATGCTGCTGGATTTACCGGAAGATGAGGAAATCAGTTTTTACCGGCAGGGAGAATACCTGGAAATGTGCGCCGGCCCCCATTTGGCATACACCAGTGCGGTCAGAGCCTTTAAGCTGTTATCCGTTGCAGGCGCATACTGGCGCGGTAATGAAAACAATAAAATGCTCACCAGAATTTACGGAACGTCCTTTCCGAACGAGGAAATGCTGACGGAATATTTAAACCGGCTGGAAGAGGCTAAAAAAAGAGACCATAGAAAATTAGGGAAAGAATTAGGACTATTTGCGCTGCTTGAGGAAGGGCCGGGATTCCCCTTTTTCCTCCCCAAGGGATTACTCTTAAAAAACCTGCTGGTGGACTATTGGCGGAAACTTCACGCACGGGAAGGATATGTGGAGATTGCAACCCCCATCATGCTAAACCAAAAGCTTTGGGAAACTTCCGGCCATTGGGAACATTACAGGGATAACATGTACACAACTTCAATTGACGGAGCACAATTTGCCATAAAGCCTATGAGCTGTCCGGGCGGTATGCTTGTATATAAAATGGAGCCCCACTCTTACCGGGAGCTTCCCCTGCGGATCAGTGAGCTGGGATTGATACACAGAAATGAAAAATCAGGTACCTTGCATGGGCTTATGCGTGTCCGCTGCTGTACGCAGGATGACGCACACATCTTTATGACACCGGATCAGATACCGGACGAGATCAAAGGCGTAGCCCGCCTGATCCATGAAGTATATTCCGCCTTCGGATTTTCTTATCATGTAGAGCTGTCTACCAGGCCGGAAAATTCCATAGGAAGCGATGCAGACTGGGAAATGGCAACAGACGGTTTAAAAAGTGCATTGGATGACCTGGGGCTTCCCTATGTTATAAATGAAGGCGACGGGGCATTTTACGGGCCCAAAATAGATTTCCATCTGGAAGATTCCATCGGCAGGACCTGGCAGTGCGGAACCATCCAGCTTGATTTTCAGCTGCCGCAGCGTTTTGAAGCGGAATATATCGGCAAGGACGGAAATAGGTACCGTCCGATCATGATACACAGAGTCATATTTGGTTCCATAGAAAGATTTTTAGGTATCCTGATCGAACATTATGCCGGCAAATTCCCATTATGGCTTTCACCCGTGCAGATAAAAATATTACCGATCTCGGATAAATATATCGGTTATGCAAACGAAATCAAATCTATTTTAAAACAGGAAGGACTGCGATGTGAGCTGGATGACAGGACGGAAAAAATAGGTTGCAAAATAAGAACCGCCCAACTGGAAAAAGTACCATACATGCTTATCATTGGCGGCAAAGAAGCCGAAACAAACCGTGTTTCCGTCCGCAAAAGAGATGTCGGTGACCTGGGAAGCATGGCGATAGAAGAATTACTGGATGCCCTCCGTAAGGAGGGAATCCAGACACGTTAAACAGCTAATTTTTATTTTATATTGAAGGAGACCTTATCGATCTGCCGATGCAATACGGACAGCCGCTGCCATCCCTCCATCACCATAAGACGGGCTGTTGATAAATTCATTTGAAATATCACTTAAGCCGCTCCCTGCCCGCCTTGCATGGAGTATTTCGCATTCCCACCCATAAAGTCTTGAAATTGATATGGCTTCCATACCAAGGAGCGCATCTTCAATATGATCTTTGTAAAGCGTTTTATGTTTATTGATCAGATAGCGCATAAGTTCAAGCCGTTTTTCCATGCTTTTTATATTAGGTGAAACAGGGGCTGTCCGATAATTGATAAGCGGCTTTTCTACAATCCCGATAGACGCACCCGGGGCGGCTTCCAACATACTCAAGAAAAAATCCCAATCTTCAAAGCCGCTCCGCATCGTCTCATCATAACCGCCGCACCCTTCCCACGCTTCACGCCGTAAGATATGTGATGCCGGGCAGCAATTCCGTGAAAGAAAATCTTTAGCCGTGCCCCCCAACGGGCGCACGAGAGCCTCCAGCACGCCAAATGTATGCAGCCAGGACGATGCGGCAGCCATAGACGGATTTTCCTCCAACAGCTTACCGGTCTCTTCGATAAAAGAAGGCGCAAGTCCATCATCCCCGTCAAGCACCAGAATCAGCGGAGCCTTCGCTTCGCGAATCCCTGTATTCCTTGCCGCAGAAACTCCGCTGTTTGGCTGACGGATGATCAGGATCGGAACCGGCAGCCTGCGGTCGGTCTCTATTTTTTCTAAAACTTCCATGGAGGTTTCATCTGTCGATCCATCATCCACAATAATGATCCTTTTCGGCAGTATTGTCTGTCCGCATAAAGAATGGACTGCCTCGTAGATCATGGATTTCTGGTTATAGCTTGTGATAACTGCTTCTAGATTCTTATTTATGTTCATTTACATTTTCCTTTTTACAAATTCTCAAACAATAGCTTCCACAAGGACCTTATCCCCGAACA
Source organism: uncultured Lachnospiraceae bacterium (assembly GCA_910587295.1). Taxonomy (GTDB): domain Bacteria; phylum Bacillota; class Clostridia; order Lachnospirales; family Lachnospiraceae; genus Suilimivivens. Next base: position 31,286 of record CAJULP010000026.1, read on the forward strand.
TCATTCTTTTTACTCCAATTTGTTTTCTTTTATTAAAATTAAAACTGATCATATATCCTTTTTTTAGATGATAATGGTCAAGATATCCCAATAGCTGCCCCTCTCCTCTTTCATTATAGGCATTCCCTCTCCAAAGCTTAAGCTCTATTACAAATTGCTCACCATTATAATCCACGCTCACGTCAGTTCGCTCCATTTTCTTTTAAATCTCCATACAAGTCATTAAAATGGACTACAAACCTCTCTAGGACAAAATCCATATCCAGACGCCCATCCCTGATAAATTGATTTTTTTCTTGCAGCGCCATCTTATAGATATCACTTGCCAATGCTTCCTCAGAAAGAAACAAATTATATAAGACTGTCTCGAAAATTCTATTCGAAATAACTACATTCCCGTTTAAATTCTTTATAAACCCAAACATCTCCGCTATTTCAACTGCTTTATTTAATGAATTATAGGGAATGGCATTCCCATTAAACAGCAATGCATATATTAAATTCCGAAGTTCCGGATAATCGTCCAATTTCCCTGCAAGTGATTCGAACAATGTATTCTTCTCAGCTAACAACATTTTTACCGCTTCCGTAACTCCGGCTTTTGTCCACACCTTCTCCTTGACCGGGAATCCTTCACTCCCCATGATGCGTTCATCTAACAGCTTACAGATTCGTGAAACTAAAAACGGATATCCCGAAGTAAAATCATAAATTTCCCCGGCGATTGCCTGGATATCCATGCCTGTTTCATTATCTTCCTCATATCCCGCAAGCATTCCTGCAATATCATTTACAGAAAAACTCATGTCAACCAGAAAATCAGCTGCAATATTCCAGGGACTATTCGTTTTATGTTCTTCCTCTTGGCGGATCTTCCTCTTCACATTCCGGACGTCATACACACCTGAAAGGATTACCGATTGAAAAGTAGCTTTCGTATCCCTGCCAATATAGCAGCCACGCAGCTGCGCAAGAAAATCAAGGAACACCTGATTGTTGGTTGCGCTGTCCACCTCATCGATCATGAGCACAACCCCTTTTTCCGACTCGCCACACCACTTGTTGATCAACCTGAACAATGCCAAAAGCGTTAAATTTCCAGCATTTCCTTCTGCAAATGCATCCAATCTACACTGTATTTCCGCCGAAAGGTTGTTTACACTGTCTGCTAATTCACCCGCAAACGCAATTACAAACGCCTGCTCAGTTTCGAAATTCGCATAGCTTAATTTCTGGAAATCCAGACTGGCAACAATATAGTCTTCTTTTAAAACTTTTGCCAATTCCTTCAGCATCGTTGTCTTTCCATACTGTCTTGCCCTGTTTATCGTAATATATTGACCCGCATCCACCATATTTTTGACCTGCTCCAGCCGCTCTGTAAGGTCAACCATATAATGCAGCTCCGGTATACAATTTCCATTCACATTAAATAATCTTCCCATAGCACCACCAATCATTCCCCACTTTTGTATCCCTTCTTTTTTTATTATAACCCCTTGCAGAGAAAAAAAGAAGCTTATTTATATCCCTCGACATTAATTGCCAAATTATGTTACAATTAAAGTCCAGGCATGACCATCTGGTCTGCAAAAAATGCGGTGCTTTATCTGATGTTAAGTTTGAAGATCTGACCAAAAATCTTGAACATCAGCTTGGAGAAGGCATTTTATCTTACGACTTAAAAGTATTTTATCTCTGCCCAAAGTGCAGGGATACGTAAAGGAGGTATTTACAATGGTCTACAAATGCAGCATCTGCGGGTATGAGTATGATGAGGAAAAGGAAGGAAAACCATTTTCCGAATTAGAAAAATGCCCTATCTGCCAGCAGCCGCCGGAGAAATTCCAAGCGGTAAAAACACCGGATGAACACCCCGCCCCCCACGCCCCGGTGGAAGGCTGCGCCTGTGCAGACACCGAAAGCTTGGATCTTAGCTATCCAAAAGAAACCAGAAAGACGGACAGCAATTACCGTTACATGAAAGAAATACACGAAATGGCCGTCACCGGGAAATCAGCCATTGAAGCAATGGGCACACAGATGAAAATGCCGGACTGGGATGACGTGCTTGTGCTTGGGGCACAGTTAAACCCCATGCCGTTAGACGAACACGCCCAGGTATCCTTAAAAACCGTTATCGGGAAACAGGCCAAAAAGCCCATGGTGCTTGACATGCCGGTCTATATTTCCCACATGTCTTTCGGCGCCCTTTCCCGGGAAACAAAGATTGCTCTGGCTAAGGGAAGCGCAGCGGCCGGTACCGCAATGTGCAGCGGCGAAGGCGGCATCTTACCGGAAGAAAAGGAAGCTGCGTACAAATACATATTTGAATACGTGCCAAATTTATACAGCGTCACCGACGAAAACTTAAAAACGTCCGACGCCATTGAGATCAAGATCGGCCAGGGAACGAAGCCCGGAATGGGAGGCCATCTTCCAGGCGGCAAGGTGACGCCTGAAATCGCCCAAATACGCAATAAGCCCCTTGGAGAGGACGTGATCAGCCCTTCCAGGTTCCCGGGAATCAACAATGCGGATGATCTAAAGAATCTGGTAAACGAATTAAGGGAACGGAGCGAAGGCAGGCCCATTGGCATTAAGATTGCCGCCGGACGGATTGAAAAGGACTTAGAGTTTTGTGTCTATGCCAAGCCGGATTTTATCACCATAGACGGCCGGGGCGGCGCAACCGGGGCATCCCCTGCCATCATAAGGGATTCCACCAGCGTTCCCACCATCTATGCCCTTTACCGTGCGAGAAAGTATCTTGACTCTATCCGTTCTTCGATCGATCTTGTCATCACCGGAGGACTTCGGGTATCTTCCGATTTTGCCAAGGCCATCGCAATGGGGGCAGATGCCGTAGCCATCGCTTCCGCCGCTATGGTGGCAGCAGCCTGCCAGCAATACCGTATCTGCGGCAGCGGGATGTGCCCGGTCGGCGTAGCCACACAGGATAAAAAACTGCGGGAACGGTTACAGATTGACGCCGCTTCCCGGCGGGTGGAAAACTATCTGAAATGTTCTGCGGAGGAACTGCGGACATTTGCAAGGATCACAGGCAACGACGATATCCACGGCCTGTCCGTTGACGACCTTTGCACCATCAGCAGGGAAATTTCAGAACACACCAATATCGCACACGCATAAGGAAATCCTCGCCATCAACGGCGCATTATTTCATACCAACAAGGAGGAAAAAAATGGAAACATCAAAGTATGCGGGAACGCAGACCGAAAAGAACTTAGAAGCAGCATTTGCGGGGGAATCCCAGGCAAGGAACAAGTACACCTACTTTGCTTCCGCAGCTAAAAAAGAAGGCTATGAGCAGATTGCCGCCCTGTTTCTGAAAACGGCGGATAACGAAAAAGAACATGCCAAAATGTGGTTAAAGGAACTAAAGGGGATTGGAAATACCAAAGAAAACCTTGCGGCAGCCGCAGACGGTGAAAACTTTGAGTGGACAGATATGTACGAGAATTTTGCCAAAACAGCGGAGGAAGAAGGCTTCCCTGAGCTTGCTGCCAAATTCCGGCTGGTAGGGGCGATTGAAAAGCATCATGAGGAAAGATACCGCGCTCTGCTTAAAAACGTGGAAACGGCAGCCGTTTTTGAAAAAAGTGAAGTAAAGGTATGGGAATGCCGCAATTGCGGGCATATTATTGTAGGGACAAAAGCACCGGAAGTATGCCCCACCTGTAACCATCCACAAAGCTATTTTGAAGTGCATGAAGAAAATTATTGATGTAAGGCCATGAAGAAAAAAATTCTATTATTGACCACCGGCGGTACCATCGCCTCAAAAGACAGCGGAAGCGGGCTTCGGCCCGTGCTGTCTTCCATGGATTTTCTGCAGTATGTAAAGGAATTTGAAGCAGTCTGCGAGCTGGTTCCTTATGAGGTCTGCAGCATAGACTCCACCAATATGGACGCAGGGCACTGGCTTACGTTAGCCCGCCTGATCAAGGAAAACTACGAAAAATATGATGCTTTTTTGATCTGCCACGGCACCGATACCATGGCCTACACAGCGGCGGCGCTGTCTTACCTGATCCAGGATTCCGAAAAGCCAATCGTGCTCACCGGTGCACAGAAATCCATCCTTTCCGAGATCACGGACGCCCGCAAGAACCTGCACGACGGCATCCGCTGTGTACTGGATGAGAGAAGCCGGGATGTACGGGTGGTATTTGACGGAAAGATCATTGCCGGCACACGGGCCAAAAAGACCTCCACCTTCAGCTATGACGCTTTTTCCAGCATCAATTTCCCGCTGATCGGGAAAATCCAAAACGACACGGTATTATATTATATTGAGGAAACCGTCCGCCCGAAAGAAGTGAAATTTTATGGCCGGATGGACCGGAACGTGTTTCTATGGAAGCTGACCCCCGGCGTGTCCGCCAAGGTCATCCCTTATATTTTACGGGAATATGACTGTATCATCATGGAAGGCTTCGGCGTTGGCGGCCTGCCTGACCACCTTCGGGAAGCATTTCTTACGGAAATGAAACAGTACAAAGCCCACGAAAAACTGCTGGTCATGACCACACAAGTGACCTATGAGGGCAGCAGCATGGATACTTATGTAGTGGGAAAAGCGGCAAAGGACGAGCTGCCTTTCCTGGAAACCTACGATATGACCCTGGAAGCCGTTTACGCCAAGCTTATGTGGATCTTAGGGCTCCACATCACCAGCAGGCAGGAAATGGAACGGCTCTTTTACCAAAAGATCAACCATGATATCATGCCGATCCACAGCCATTGACCTATCGGAGCTCGTAGAGCCTCCATACCCCCCGGCCCTTTTCGGCCACCAGCTCATAGGAACTTAAATTCTTATTAACGGCAAGCAGGCCCTGAAGGCATTCCTCACCGTTTTCCGGGTCTGCCACATAAACCACCAGAGAATCGCTCCCTGTGATCTCTTCCTCTGCAATAGCCTCTTTGTTCCCCGTGCCGGCAAGATAAACCCTGGGGTATTCCATCAGCTCGTCAGACAGCCACCAGATATGGTTTCCGGAAGCCTCCTGATAAAACACCACCACCGGCACATCCTTATGCTCTTTTACAAATCCCATTATTTCCTTTTCTTCCTCATAAAGAAAGAAAACTTTCCCCTGTCTTAAAGCCGCAAAGTCAAGGACAAGGATCGCCACGCCTATCATTGCCATCAACGCTTTTGGATATCTTTTCCCGACCGCTCCTTTCAGGAAAAGGCATTCCAGTACTTCCCAGGTTCCATACAAAAGCAGAAAACAAAGGATCCCGTAAACCGGAAGCTGGTAACGATTGGAAGTCTCCCCCAATAAAAGCGCCGTCTTTGATACCGTAAAGAAATATCCCGCTGCCGTAAACAGCATCAGAAGCACCGCCGGATTCACCGCCATTTTTCCTGTATGCCTGCCCTTTTTTCTTAAATATCCTGCCGTCACTGCAAGAAGCACCAATGCCAGAAGCCAGACGCTTAAGGTGCCGTTTGCCACATAATCGTCAAACAGACCGGCAAAAAAGCGAAGACGCCCGAAAGTATTGGAAGCATCCCCAAATTCACTGACCGCTTCCGTTCCCCGGTATCCCCGGAAAATATGAGACAGCGCCGGGGGATAATAAAGAACCGCCGCAAAAAGCCCCGCCCCGCAGGAAATCACATAAAGTACCAGCTCTTTTATCTTTTTCTTCCCTAAAAGGTAAACACAAAACCCTGCCCCTAAAAAAAAGTGGAAGATGATATAATAATACTGAGTCAAAAATCCAAGGAAGACCGTAACCGCTAAGGGCAGAAAAGAGCTCCTTACCCGGAAGTCCTGTTTATTCAGCGCCCGGAGATGAAGGGCCAGGCACAGAAGAACAAAAAAGGTAAGCTGCTGGTACATGCGGATAAACATCACGCCGGAGACCACCGCCGCCGAAAATCCCCAAAACAGACAGGTGAAAAATGCCAGCATTCCTGCCCGGCAGTTCCATCCCCCGGAACGATTCTCCCCCCACACGCCCTCCGGTAACGCTTCTTTTTTGCCGCAGACCACCGCCATATAAGCGCAATACGCCAGCAGCACGAAGCTTCCCGCAAAAAACAACAGATTAAGCCCGATCCCAAGCCATTTGCTGAACACACCGGGAAACAGGGAGCATACCGTGTGGAACAAAAAATAATAAAGGGGCGGATGTACATCCCAGGACTGCATCTGCCACACCACGTCATAGCGGAAGCCTTCCCCCGGCAGTACCACGAAATCATTCCGAAGCTCATCCCGCTCCATCCACTGCCTGTCGTTTACAAAAAGCCCTGCCGTCTTGTTACTGGAATAATAAGTATACAGCTCGTCCTCGTGAAACCCTGCCTTTTGATTCCCGTAGTAAAAAAGCACCGCAAGCTCCAATCCCAAAAGGACTGCCCATGCCAGTACCATCGGCATTGCCGGAATATTTAATTGATTCTTCTTGAAACCCATTTTATTTTTCATGTACGTTCCTTACTCTTTTTGATTGCCCTGTGCACCTTCCGCACCAGTACCGGCGCCGTTCCAAGCAAGAACAGATACTGCTTGTTTTTTTTCGTCAGACAGGGGGAATGTAACGCGTCTTTTCGGTGCGCCTTAAGGTAATCCTTAACCTGCACATAAAAAGCATTTTCTTCATTCATCCGGGAAATGGGGATGTGAAGCATATAGTCCAGCCGCTGGAAAAGCCCAAACCGCATGGCTTCCGGCAAAAGCTGCGGATATTCCTCCTGAACGATCTCCCATACCCGGTCCGCATTTTTAACGATGTCTGTAAATACCTGGGGAAATTCTTCCTCATCCCTGGTCCTTGTGTTGCTGCCATACCGGTAAAACACATGATAATCCTGCTCCGGCAGAACCGCCACTGCCCCCACTTTGGGAAGAAGACGCACCAACAGATTGAAATCCTCGTTCAATTCCCCTTCCGGAAACCGTTCTTCCGCAAACAAAGAAGCATGGGTCAGCTTGGTACAAAAAGAACAATCCCCCCTGTGAAGCAAAAGTTCCTTCATAAACCGCTCATCTTCCCACAGCTCCGGCTTTTCAGGCGGCACGCACACGTTCTCCATAAGGTTTCCATGCTCATCAATCTCATCCCGGGAGATCTGCACCATCAAAAGCTCTTCCGAAAGAGCCACAGCCAAAAGCCGCTCGTACATCTCAGGCTCGATATAATCGTCACTGTCCACAAAGCCGATGAAATCTCCCCTGGCCTTGGAAATCCCCAGATTCCTTGCGGCGGAAGTACCGCCGTTTTCCTTGTGGAACACCCGGACCCGCATATCCTCCATAGCTATCTTTTCCGCCAGGGCGCCGCTGTTATCCGTGGATCCGTCGTCTACCAGGATGATCTCCAGATTCCGCCAGGTCTGCCTGCGGATAGACTTGACACACCGCTCCAGATATTCCACCGTATTATAAACAGGCACGATCACACTGATCAATGCCGGACGCTCTCTTTCTTTCAATTGTCTGCCTCCTTTGTCCATTCCCAAACAGCCTTACGTATTTTTTTCCATAAAGCGGAACATCTTCCGGGGACTTACCACCGGTGCCGGGCTTAAAGGCCCTTCCTTCTCCGGCCGGAAATTCCCCGCCTTGATCCCCTCCACCATATCCTTAAGGGCTTTTGCCGCATGTTCCGCATTCCATGATCTTATAATAGTCTCATAGGCCGCCTGCCCCATCTTTCTCAATTTCCCGGGATGATCCACAAGATACTCCACCGCTTCTTTCATCTTTTCATAATTCCCTGCCGGGTATGCGATCCCGTTTACCTTCTGCCGCACCAGATAAGGCACTGCGCCGGCCTGGACGTTTGCCACCACCGCACAGCCACTGTTCATGGCCTCATTGACCACCGCTCCCCAGCCCTCTAAATGATTGCTGGTAAACACATGGATCTGGCACCGCTCCATGATCTCCCGGACTTTCTCCGGTTTCTGGAACCCGTAAAAAATAACCCGCTCTTCCACCCCGTACTCTCTGGCAAGTTCCTCCATCCGGGGCTGCAGCTCTCCGCTGCCTGCCATGTGGATCCTGCAGGCCGGAACATCCTTGGCTAACCGGATCATATATTCCGGGTGCTTTAGGGGGATAAACCGCCCTGCCCACACCACATGAATGCCCTCCTTCTCCTTCTTCTCCCAAAGCTCCCCTTCTTTGTAACAGCGGGTCTCCGGAAAATACCCCCACTTAAACATTTTTTCCGGGTAAGCATGGATCAGGTGAAAATCCGACGGCACATAGGCCCCTGCGCACAAAAGATAGGCCGGGTCTTTCCGGTATCTGATGTGCTCCTTGTATTTATGGATCAGCCCTTTTGGCGAAACCGCCTTAAACTGGCCTTCCCGGTAGATCCGCTCAGAAATCCGTATGGTAAGCTTTCCTGACCGGAGCCGCTGCTGCACCAGATCGTCTTTGTCATTCCAGCCTGCAAGAAGCACATCGCATTCTAAGATCAATTTCCTGCAGCATTCCTCTTCTTTATAAAACCGCCTTACATAGGGAAGCTTTTCACCGCCCTCATCCCACCCCATAGCAAGCCGCTCCTTCTCCATGGGCTGTGTCTGGATAAAGAAAAAGTCCTCCCCCCACTGCCGGTAACAGGCATTGCAAAAGGGGATCTGATGATGATTGATATAATTGGACACAAAAGCAACTGTCATAGTCATTCCTCAAAATCCTGTAATATTTCCCGATAGATCTCTAAAAGCCGCAGATAATTGGTTTCCCCGTCATGGGCAACCGATGCGCTTAGCACCGCCTGCCTGGAAAGCCTTTGGGCCAGCGTAAGCCCTTCCCGGTCCTTTTCCTCATCCCACATCCGAGAAATCGTCTCCGCTAATGCCTTCCCATCCCCTGCCGGGAACAACAGACCGCTTTGCCCATCCCTTACCATATCCGGGATGCCTCCCGCCGCTGACGCTGCCACCGGAACCCCTAGCAGCATGGCTTCCCCTACGGTATTGGGCGAATTTTCCAAAACAGAAGGGCATAAAAAAGTGTGGCAGGCCAAAAACCGCTCCTTCATCTGCAGGGTGGAAAGCTTTCCCGTCATCACCACCTTCCCCTCCAAATGATACCGGGAAATCAGTTCCAGCAAATATTTCCCGTAGCCGGAAAGCTTTAACCTCTGCTTCCATGTTCCCTTCTCTATCACACTGTTTCCCGCCACATAGAGCTTTAGGTCCGGGTAATCCGGCAAAAGCCTCTCCATTGCCTCCAGCACAAAGTGCATCCCTTTTAAAGGATAATCCCCCTGCCCCAAAAACAGGCTGTGCCTTTCACATGATTCCAGCTCCCAGCTTCCGCTGTAAAATTCCTGCCGCATGGTCTCATTCATGGTAAGATACTTTGCCCCGGGATTTAACTTTGCCGTTCCTTCCCTGTCAAACCCGGTCCGTCCGGTAACATAGCCGCAGCCTTTTATAACCTCTGCCTCATGTTTCCCCCGCAGGATAAACTTCTCCTGCTGCTGCCTTAGGGAATCCTGCCTGATGAGATCCCGGAACGTGACCCTGCGCCGCACCCGTTCCGGAAGCCCTGCCATATACACCTTAGCGATCTCGCCGCAAAGCCCTTGGATCCCCACCAGCGTCCGTTCCGGTTTCCCAAAAGCCCGGACCGCAGCCAGGGCGTGGGGAAATTCCGTTCCGAAAATGTGCACCATATGGGGCTTATAATCCTCAAAAATTTCCTGAAAACGTTCTTCCAGACTTTCCTCATATTTTTCCGGATGCCCGAGATCCTCTGCAAAGGGATAGCATTTGACCCCCTTGATCCAAAACCCGGCCTCTTTGCCGCCATCCTGCCCCAAACCTTCCGGCATGCGCTCCAAAGGGAAACAAACCCCCAGCTCAAAGGGCGCTTTTGCTTGGAGCACACGCTCGAAAATACCGGAAAGCCACCCTTCCCGGTTGCTGTATGGAAGCTTTAACTCTCTGGCCACTGCCGGGAGCATAATATTACAGATCCACAAAACCTTCTTCAAACCAATCCCCCGCTTATCCTTTTCTCTTACTTATTTCTTTGATAGACCAGCCCTTTTAACCGGTTATAAATCCCGGCAGTCTTTTCATTGGATGCGATCCATGTCCGCAAAGGCGCCAGGGAAAGGAACATCACCATCCGGAATCTCAGGCGCTGTCCTTTCGGAAGATACTTTTCGGTAATTTCTTTATGCTCCCTTGCGGAGATACGCCTGTTTTCTTTTGTTTCCGAAAAGCCGCCCCCTTCATAGACCGCAACCAGCAAGTCTTTGTAGACAAATAAGACTTCTCCTTTTGCCCCCGCCACAAAATAGCACCACAAAAACTGTTCGTAGTCCGCCCTTACCCGATAGCCGCAGTCAAAGGGATGTGCAAGAAGCAGCTCTCTGCTGTAAAAGCAGGCCTGATGGCAGGGCACATTCCGGTAGCATCCAAAGGCGTCCATATGGGGATTGGAAGCAACCCTCTGCCCGGTAAGTCTTTCAAAAATATTGCCGTAATAAACCCCTTTTGCCAAATGGCGCTGGCTGATCAGTTCCGCCATTTGGGAGAGCACCTGGCCGGAATAAAACCGGTCGCCACAGTTTAAAAAATAGACATAAATTCCCTTTGCCTGTCCCACCGCCTGGTTCATCGCATCGTAGATCCCCCGGTCCTTTTCCCTGATAAGACGCACCTTCCCTTCCGGAAAGCCGTCTATGGCCCCGTCTAACGAGCCGTCCGTGGAAAGGCCGTCTTTAATGATCACTTCATAATCCTGAAAATCCTGCTGCCGGATGCTCTCTAAGGTTTCCCCAAGCTTTGCCCCCGGATTTAAGCAGACCACGATCACCGAAAATAAAGGCTCCATAAGCGCTCCTTCCTGATTTCCCGCTTTTAGTTTACGTCAGAGAGAATCGGCACCATGTCATGAAACAGGAATGTCTCATAGGGCAGGATCCGAAGCCCGTCACCTCCCGCTTTCATCAAAATGAAAATGCCGAAATACAAAATCCCTGCCCCGATCACCCCGGCCTTCGAAAGCCGCCTCCACTTAAAATCCGGGATTCCCATGACCAGCGACGGCAAAAAGAAAATATGCGTGATGGTGAGATAATACCCAATCCTGGATATGATGGGCAGAAAGGAACAGCACACATACATCACCAGCGCCCCTAAATTGCAGTAAAAATAAAACCGATTCCTGGGCGAATCCTTAACACTCCTTTTGTAGCAAAAAAGCGCTAATATCAACACTGCAAAGCACCGGACTATATTGACTATACTGGTGCCGCCTTCCAGATATTCCGTATCCTCATAGGTTGGGTAAAGAAACACCACCATCTTCAAATAAAAATCCTGCATGAAAAAGAACGTGGAGCAAAACACTGCCGCCACCGCCAGCTGCCACTTCTTCCAGGGAAGGGAAGCCAGAAAGTATAGGGGAATCACAACAAGCAGCGACTTGTGCAGCGTTGCCCCCAAAAGCATCAAAAGGGCAAACCTTCCCCACTGCTTTTTTAACACATACGGGATGGCATATAAGGCCAGCGCCAGCGCCAGATAATATCTTACCGTGTTAAAGGACTGGAAGTAATACCCCAAAGCCATAAACAGAAAAAAGGAAAACCCGAAGGAATCCGCCTGCCTGTATATTGCCGCAAGAAAGAAAAGCACCGTAAAAAAGGAAAAGAAGGCAAACACCAAAAGGAAGTTTTCACCCCCGCTTATCCCGTACAAGACCTTGACGATAAAATTAAACCCCGCCTCCGTGGGCACAAAGGCGTCACAGTTCACCAAATGCATAAACTCCACGTATTTGGCGTAATCATTGCCCACATTTAACCGGCAGGCGGAAAGGGCAAACAAAATCAGAAAAACAGATACCAACGAAAGTACATTCAGTATCTGCTGCCTGGTCACTATGCCGTTCTGCCTTTTGCGGCGGTTATCCACCAATAACCCTAAGAGTATTGTCACCACCGCCACGCCGCTATACAAAATCATATGCCTTTTCCTTCCTTAATTCCCTGCTTCATCAGTCGGTATGCCTTCCTAAACCCTGTCTCCTTTAACATCTCTTCCTTATGGGCTGCCAGAAAACGTAAGGAAAAGGGCTTAGCCATAACACCGTAAAGGTGGTGGTACAATACCCCCCTGTCCACAAAAAATTTATCGTTATATCCTCGAAACCAGGTGGACTCCCGGTATACTTCCTGCCCGATGCACACCGGAGAAGCAATAAGCCTAAGCCCCTTTTTCAGGCAGTCGTGTAAAAACAAACTATCCTCCCCGTTGCTGTACCTTGCACCTCCGCCAAAGAGCAGGGAAAATCCCACATTCACCCGGTGGAGCGCTTCTCTTTTCGCAGCCACCGCATAAGTAGGATACCTGCCGTAGTTATACCAGCGGATCCGCTTCCATGCAGCATTGTGATAGGTGGCTCTTGACGCATCCACCCGGAAATTAAAAGTGATGATATCCGCCTTGGGATGATCCGCAAATGCCTTAAGCACTGCCTCCTCATATCCCGGATCTAACACAATATCCTCATCGGAAAACAGACAGATATCCCCATCCGCACGCTCAAGCGCCGTATTCCGGTTAAGGCCGACCCCCCGCTCCGCCATGGAAAAACATCGGATCTTCTTCCCCTTATGCTGATACTCGCAGTAGTCATAATGATCGCACTGATTGACGATGAGCGCTTCGCTTGTAAGTCCCATCCGATCCGCCAATTGATCCACATCTTGGTTTACTGCCGCCACCAACACCTGTAATTTCATTTTTATACCTCTTTTTGTGCTTAGGAATAATACCTGTTTAGAAACTCTTCATCCGCCTGAGCAATGATCATGCCAAAGATATTACAATCCTGATTTTTCAAAAATGTCAGGATCCGCTCCGTCTTTCTTCCCACGTCAAACCCGAAAGGAAGCAGGATGACCACGCCGCCTAATTCCCGGATTCTGATACATTCTTCCTCGGAAAATACATTTTCATTAAAGGGAACCACTTCCCACTCATCCGCCTCACGGGGCTTTTCCTCCTCCATGATGTGCCAGCCAAATTCTTCCTCACTGCTGCCTGCCGGAACCTCCATCTCTCCCCGGTTTAAAAGCCCTTCCAATTCCAGCTTCCTCATATCCGCATGGTTTCCCATATCCAGGATCGCAAAGGTCCTTTTATCCCCAAGCGCATAATGGATGTCCGCCTTTAACTCCCCGGCATAAGGCTCCAGCCCTTTCTGGTTCATGGTCAGGATGCCAAGAGCCCGGTAAGGATAACGTTTTTCCACATCCCCCTGCACATAAATACTTTCATTTAAGGCATAGGCAAAACCAAAGGCTAAAAACGCCAGAATGCCCATCACGATCCCGCCGGCGCTGCAGGCTGCCGCAGTACGGTCATCCCAATAGATCCGCACAGGAGGCTCGGAACGGATCACTTTGATCAGCTTTAACTCCTCGCTTTGCTTTGCAAACTCCATAAGCCCCGCTTCCGCCGCGTTCCTTACTTCCCGCACAAACTTTTCGGAATCCCCCCTGACATAAATGGTAAGGAGCCTGATATCCGACAGGATCTCCGCCGTGGTGGCGTCACGGACTTTCGTCCGCTCATACCCCGGCAGCTCTTTCATGATCAGGTCTAAGATCGGATCCGTGTCAAGAAGATCATTCCAGGTATACCCGTTATAATGCTGGTAGACCTCTCCGTTTTCATCCACCCGAAAGCTGATATAAAGCTTGGACATGGCCTCATATTCCACCGGCATCTTCATGCCCCGGACAATCTGGTAGGTCACGCCCCCGAAGGTTGCCCCAAGAACGGTCAGCATGATGATCACCCATATTTTTTTCTGGAAGTAAAGCATCAGTCTTTTTAAATCCATTCCTCTGCTTAAATATTCCTCATTCATCCTCATCTTTTTCCTCTACATTTACATTCATCCCCGGAACATCCTGCTTTGAGGCGTCTTTAAGCGCCGTTACCTGATGGCTTTCCACTCCTTCCGTGCTCTCCGGCCGAAATAAGATCTTCATGGTAAGCAGCATCAGCTTCAGATCCAGCCACAGGGAATAATTTTCTATATAAAACAAATCCAGTTTCAGCTTATCATAAGGCGTGGTGTTGTATTTGCCGTAAACCTGGGCATAGCCGGCAAGTCCCGCCTTCACCTTCATACGAAAAGCAAATTCCGGCATATCCTCCATATACTGCCTGATGATCTGAGGCCGCTCCGGCCTCGGCCCGATAAAGGACATTTCTCCCTTCAGGATATTAAACAACTGGGGAAGCTCATCAATCCGTACCGCCCGGATAAATTTCCCCACAGGCGTAACCCTGCTGTCATTTTTCGCCGCAAGCCTTGCCACGCCGTCCTTTTCCGCATCCTCACTCATGCTCCGGAATTTCATGATCATGAACTCCCTGCCGTCTTTGGTACAGCGGACCTGTTTATACAGAATCGATCCCCCGTCATAACACTTGATGCAGATCGCCGTTACCAGCATAAAAGGAGCGGCAATGACCAATAAAATAAGGGCGCACACAAAATCGATCAGCCTTTTCACTGCCCTTTGTTCCACAGACAGGGCATATTCCCTGGTCAGCAATATGGGAGTGTCAAACAAATGGAGCTGGTCTGCTCCCATCACCAGTACATCGGGGATCTTCGGCATCATGTAGACCCGTATGGAACGGCTGTAACAATACTTTAACAAATGATTCCGCTCCGCCGTGGAAATATCCCAAAGGATCACTGCGCCGTAGCCTTTGTCAATCTCTTCTTCCAGCCTCCAAAGCCCTTCCCTTACATCCACGCACTTTACGATCCGGTACTTGTCCTGCCTGGTTTCAAACTTCCTTAATATGTCTTTGATATCCCGCTCCCCATGGACTAACAGCATTTTCCTGGGAGGAAAGACCCGCCTGTAAATGCGGTCACACAGATTCACCCACAATGTGGAGATCAAAAGCTGGAGTACCGTGGCGCCTGCCAAATAAACCGGCGTCACCACCCAGTTCCGCATCAGGGAAATCTGGACATATGTAATCACATTCACCGTAAGGACGGAAAAAAGCTGGGACAAAAATACATCCACCGGCTTTAAATACCCAATCTTCAAACCGCCAAAGGTATTGGTAAAAAAGAACAAGAGCACCAGATAAAGGGCAAGCACCAAAATATGCCCGTTCCGGTAAAACTTAAGCCCCAGACGGCCCTCCTGATAGCCGTTTACCAGTGGGTAATAATATTCAAACCAAATATATGCATAAACTGCGGTCTGCATCAGTAATCCGATGAAGTTCATCCACAGCACCAGTATTCTTTTTAAGCTTTCAAAACGTTTCACGGATACACCTCGTTAAAGTCTTCTCATGGTGGCGCGCACTGCCCAGAAAAAAAGATTGTATACACTGTACCACAAAGAAAGCTTCTCCTGCTTCCTGTATAAGTTCCATATGCGCCTTATCGCTTCCAATTTGTTTGAGGACAGGGATCTTGCAGGCCTTCTGTAAACCGCCAGCACCTCGTTAAGCCCATAGGCGGTAAATCCGTTTTTTAAAATTTTCCACCACGTGGCCGTGTCCTCGCTTTTTACCTCCGGCATCCTGATCAGTTCCCTGCCTGTCCTTTCCGTATCCAGCATCACTGTGGTGGTAAAGATCACCGTCCGGGAGAGGGCTTTAAAATAAGTAAGCGACGGCGGCACGTTTACCACCTTCCCGGTTCTTTTTGCGTCCTCATCGCCAAACTCATAAGCGGTAAACACAAAGGCAGCCTGCTTTTCTTTCATAAAAGCAAGCTCCTTTTCCAGCTTGTCCGGCATCCAAAGATCATCCGCATCCAAAAAGGCCACATATCTGCCCTTGGAAGCTTCTATCCCGGTATTCCTTGCCCGGGCGGCGCCTTCATTTTGCTGCTTTTCTATCAGGCGGATCCTGGCATCCCCGCTTTCCATGCTCTCCCGGATCTTCTCCCTGCTGTCATCTTCGGAACCGTCGTCCACCAGCAAAAGCTCCCAGTTTCCATAGGTCTGGGCCGCAACCATGGAAATGGTCTCCCTGATATATGCGCCTGCGTTGTAGACCGGCACGATAATGCTGATAAGCCCTGCATCCTGTTCCATTTATATTTCCTCTTTTACCAGATAGATTGGCCTGTTTTTCACTTCCATATACGTCTTGGCAAGATATTGCCCCACGATCCCCAGGCAGAATAACTGCACGCCGCTGATCAGGGATATGATGCACACAAGGGACGGCCACCCTGAAGTGGGATCCCCAAACAGAGCCTTCCTTACAATAGTAAAGATAATAAGTCCAAATGCAACGATACAGAAAAGCACGCCCATAAACGCGGCAAAAGCCAAAGGCGCCGTGGAAAAAGACGTGATCCCCTCAAGGGAATAAATAAACAATTTCCAAAAAGACCACTTGGTCTCTCCCTTTTTCCGCTCAATATTGTCAAATTCCAGCCACTTGGTCTCAAAACCAACCCATCCAAACATCCCTTTCGTAAAGCGGTTATATTCTTTTAGAGAAAGAAGAGCCTCCACCACCTGCCGGGTCATCAGCCTGTAATCCCTTGCCCCGTCCACAATCTCGGTCCTGGATATCTTTTTCATGATCCGGTAAAACATCCTTGCAAAAAAAGACCGGACCATAGGTTCCCCTTTTCTATTGACCCGCCGGGTGGCCACCGAGTCATAACCCTGCTCCAGATAGCCAAACATTTCCGGAAGAAGAGCTGGCGGATCCTGCAGATCAGCGTCCAAAAACACCACATAATCCCCTTTTGCCACTTCAAGGCCCGCATAGATTGCCGCTTCTTTCCCAAAATTTCTGGAAAAGGAAAGCAGATGCACCCTCTTATCTTTTTCGATCAGGGATTTAATTTCGCCTACAGAACCATCCTTGGAACCATCATCAATATACCACAGCTCCAGCTCCACGTCCTTTCGCTTAAAAAAGCTTTCATTTTTTATAAACTCTACATAGAAATCAGTGATATTTCCCTCTTCATTGTAACAGGGAACCACTGCGCTCAACAATTTCATACGCCAATCCCTCTTGGTTTTTATACTGCCTTTTATTTTAGCACACCTGCTAGAATATCACAAGGAAGGATTCAGACGCCGCCTTACAGTCAGCAACAATTCAGTCCTGCCGAATTGTTACTATAGTTACATTTCGGCTCACCATAGGGTCTTGCTATGCGCGAAAAACAAAGTTACACTGCGGTTGACTAATGATAAACCACTTATCCACAAGGAGGAAAGAATGATAAGAATAGGCATATGTGACGATGTTCCGTTTTATGCGGACAGCCTTGCTAAGGGAATCACCCACTGGCAGAAAGAACAGAAGATAATGACTCAAATTCTTAAATTCCAAAGCGGGGAAGACCTTTTATTTGAAATTGAATGTTCCGGTCATTTCAGTGTAATTTTCCTGGATATCCAGTTGACCGGGTTAAGCGGGATAGAAACGGCATTACAGATCCGAAAACAATACCCCCTGATCAACATTGTGTTCATTTCCTTGTATAACCTCTGCCAGGAAATACACGGTCAATGCTGGTGGCCCATATTATATCTGGAAAAACCATTCAATCAGGAAAAATTGTATCACCTTCTAAATCATGTCCACAAAGAATATCAAAGCATAAATCTCCCTTTTCAGTTCCAGTCAAATCACTGGCTGCACAGTGTAAACCTCCACGAAGTCCTATATTTTTCCAGTGATGTCCGGGTTGTAAAGATCATTTTGGAAGACGGGTCAGAACATAAGATGTATCACAAGCTAAGCGATATTGAAGAAAAATTGCAATATCCCCAAAATATTTTCTTAAGGATCCATCAATCCTATCTGGTAAACAGCCGGAAGATCATAAAGTTCCACCGAAGGGCGGTAACGCTTGTAGGGGATATCGAACTGCCGGTCAGTAAGAGCCGGAAAGACGCCATCATACAATTCCAAATGGATGCCTATGCTGAAAAAGACGGATTACGACAATAAGTATGTCATTTTTAACCACTTTATGTAAACCGACCCGTATACTGTATAATGCAAAGTGGGCTTTGGAAAATCTAATATCACATCTATTCGGGCGGGTTTTTCCTGCCCTTCTTTCATAATAAGAATCCATATCAAGAATAATCATTCCCCATCACATCCCCCAAAGGTGGTTTACAATAATAATACCCTGGCTTATGGTAATTTATGATATGCCGTAAAGACGAGGGGGAAAAATGAGACAGCTTTTTATACTACTGTTATCAGTTCTGCTGGTGACAGTGTTAACAGCAATACTTCTTATAGCTATTTTTTATCGAAAATACAGGGAATACCAGAATCTAAAAGCAGATCATAAACTGCTGCGCCAGGAAAATATCTATTTAAGGAAGCGCTTCGAAGAAATGGCAAAGCAGCATCAGGCTTTCCGTTTTATGCACCATGAACTGAAAAATGATTACATCCTGGAAATGAACTACCTGAACCAAAAATTATACGCACAGCTTGAGGAACATTACCGGAAAAAAGCCGGCTGTATCAACTTCAAGACCGGCCTGATCCATACCGGCAATATCGGCATGGACGCAATCTTGAACTACAAGCAGGAGGCCGCCCGTAAAGAGCAGATTCATATTGACATACACCATCAGATTCTGACCCATATCAAGATCGACAACCGGGATCTTAACATGATCCTTGGTAACCTGATCGACAATGCGTTAGAAGCGGTCCGCAAATTAACATCCGGCCAACGCAGAATCGCACTTAAGGTCAGGGCCGACGCCACCACCTTATTCCTGGAGATCAGCAACAAATACCTGGGGATACCAACAAAGGATACCCACGGAAATTACCTGACCTTAAAACCGGACCGCCGCCTTCACGGCCAGGGCCTTTCCCGGGTAAAGCTGCTGGCCAAAAAGTATGGCGGCGGTATTACCATCTGCGATAAAGATAACTGTTTCCATGTGAAAGTCCTGCTTTATATGCCGGAATGAAGGAGTTTAAAACCGGTGTCCGCCACCGCCTCCTCCCGAGCCACCTGATCTTCCCCCTCCTCCCGAGCCACCTGACCTTCCCCCTCCTCCGGAACTGGGCGGATCATACTTTTTGGTGGTGCCGGTATGTATGGTTTGGGGATCCGTTAACAGATACTGATATCTGGTGGCCTCCAAAAGCTCCTTATCACTGGGTTTCCTTGACATGGACATGGTCCTTACCACAAAATAAGTGGCCATAAGCCCTAAGATCACGGAAAGCAGCAGATTGCTGATATATTTCATAGGCTGGGCGATCCGGTCTCCCCGGAGTCTGGCTAAGATCTGAGAAAAGGCTTCCCTGCCACAGCGAAAATAATCCCCGTCGGAAGCATATCTGTAAACATTATCCGTAATCACATCCGCATAGCTGCCGGTGATCACCCGGTAGATCCCTCCGTTACTGTGGATCCAGATATTCCGGTTATCCATATCGATCAAAAATACCGTGCCGCTTTCCGTTCCAAACATCTCTTCATAATATGCTTTTATGTACCGCTCCGTGGAATATCCGTTATCGTCAATAGACTTAAAGGCCACATTGCCATAAGCCGTAATGCTTTCCATCACTTCCGCCAGGGCCTCCTCCTGCGGGCTGCTTATAAGATCCGCGTCATCCTCTATGATCACCCGATATCCTGTGGTGTCGTTATGGTATTTTTCTTCCGCGTAAGCCCTGGCATCGGCCAGATACCCTATAACCGCCGCCCACAAAAATAACCAGGCTGCTTTTTGCATCCAGTTTCCTTTCCCACGGCATACCCTCATATCAGGCCACCTCCTTTTTGTCAAATTGGGGAAGCCTGCGCATGGCAAGCCGGTTATAATTCCTGATGATCTCTATCATATTAAAAAGAACTGCCCCCAAAGCCAAAAGCCCTCCTGTATAATAGTAGACATCCGAGACAGGACGCACAATACCGATCATGGCCGCAGAAAGGACTGCCACCGCGCTTAAGGCCGCCGTTACAAAAAATCCCCGGCCTAAGCCGGCCCTGGCCTTTTTCCCCTTTTCCTTTTTTCCTGTAAATCCCCGGTCATCCAGATTATGTTCCCTTTTGTGTATCCCTTCCAGCTCCAAGCCGTAGATCACTGCCGAAACTGCCGCAAGCACTGCACCAAGCCCTAAAAGCCAGGCAGGGCGCAGGGTTAAAAATAAATTCAAGAATAAAAAGATAGGAACTGCCAGCAACAGAGAAGCAGCCAGATACCGTTTCGGTTCAATGGGCATATCCGCCACTACCTTCCCGGTCTGTCCGTTTACCGTCATATAGGCTACACGGTCCTTATTTCTATAGGTAAGAAACCAGACCGGGTACATGGTATTATCCGCCTTCCGAAGGTATGTTCCCATGCCCTGCCTTTGGTCTTTCGGCCTTTTCACCTTTAAGCCCTTAAACGCTTCTTCCTTACAGATACTGCGGAAGGTATTCTCCTCCGCTTTTTCCATGGCGTCTCCAACGTACACTTCCGGCCCCACATCAGCGGTATCCGCATAAAATCCGCTTAAAAACGCAGGTGTAAAATGTACCATCTCTTTCGCATCATAAGGCGCTAAGGCCTGGCTGATGTTATCATAAAAAGAAGTGGACGCATCAGAGGAATATCCCAGGTAATAAGAATCCAGCCGTCCGGACAGGTCATAACGCTCTGTATAAACATAATCTCCTCTCCGGTAACTCTTTTCCCCTTTCAGCAGCACATTGCCTTTTTGAATCAGCTGATAAGACCAATAAGGCATATAGATCCCCCGAAATTCGTCAATATATTCCGGATTCCTCAGCTCTTTCGGCACAAAAAATGCCTTCCTCATCTTTTGGGCATAAGCCTTCTTGCAATCCTCTTTTGTTTTCTTAAAGGGTATGATAAAGTCAGGGCGCTTTTCCCTGCTTATTCTGCTTGACAAAATAGTGGATGCGCCACAAAAGCTGCAAAAAGATGTGGCTTCATTATCCTCGCTGAACAGCTCGCCGCCGCATTGCGGGCAGGTAAATACCGTAACATCAAAAAAATCATCATTTTTGAAATTATTTTCTATGGCATCCGTGTCCTTGGTAATGGAATAAGGGTCAAAGCTCCCCCCACAGTATGCGCACGCCAGTTTCTGTGATTTAATTTCAAATTTTAAATTTCCACTGCAATTAGGACATTCATACATACACTTTTCCCCCTTCTTTTGCCATTTTCTCCCTTCGCTTTCCATCCACTAAGATCCACTCATCCAGCGTAAGCGGCACATAATCCGAAAACATACAAAAACAATTGATCATATTACAGGGAATGGGCATTTCCTCCCCACTCTCCTTTAGGCTGCGCCGGGAAGCACGGGTAATCTGTACAAACCGGTCCACCAGATATTCGTCGTAAGTATCATGCACATGGCCGTAAAGCATATAAGTCCTTGGATTTCCGTTTTTATCCCGCAGATACTGTTTATTGTAGCAAAAAACCGGGTAATGGCTAAGAATCACTCTCCGCCCGCCATCATGCATCTCCGCATATGGCCTGATCCAGACAAAACGGGAAGCGTCAAATTCCTTTTTCCCCAAATAAAGATCATGGTTCCCTGAGATCAGATACAGCTTACCCTGAAGCCGTTGGATCACTTCATTAGTCTCGGCCGCCTTACCGACGGACAGATCCCCTAAGATCACCACCTCGTCATTTTTGCGCACCCGGCCATTCCACTTCTGGATCATAGATTCATTCATGGCCTCCCCGGAAGAAAAGCCCCGCTTATCCATACTTTCATTCATGTTGCTGTGAAAAAAATGCAGGTCCGATATATAAAACCGCATAACTTCCCTCCCTCAAAACAGGCTTAACTGCTCATATCCCGGGCTTTCCGGAAATTCATGCAGGTAGGCAAACAGCCGGCCCGTATCACATACTATATGATGCTCCCTGCACCTTGCATAAAAAAGAGCCATAAGCTCCTTGTTGTTGTCACTGGCGATCTCATAAGCAAAGCCGTATTTTTGATGGTACTTCCGCCTGAGACCCGGAAAATGCCGGTCCAGCGCCCCATAATAGTACTCCCTGTCACCTTCCCGAAGCGTCATTCCCATACCAAAATTGATGATACCATATACCCTGGCCTGAATGCAATAATCCAGGATTCCCTCCAGATTTTCCCTTGTGTCATTGATAAAGGGCAGGATTGGCGATAACCAGACTACGGTAGGAATCCCGTTTTCTTTCATAATCTGCAATACCTCAAAACGTCTCTTGGTAGTACAAACATCGGGCTCCAGAATCCTGCAAAGCTCCTCGTCGTAAGTGGTAAGGGTCATCTGCACCACACATTTGGCCTTTGCATTGATACTTTTTAAAAGCGCCAGATCGCGCAGGATCCGATCGGATTTGGTCTGGATGGCAAGACCAAATCCATACCTATCGATCAGTTCCAGGCATTTTCCGGTAAGACGAAGTTCCTCCTCGCAGTGCATATAAGGATCACACATGGCTCCGGTACCGATCATGCACTTTTTCCGTTTTGACCGCAGCGCCTTTTCCAAAAGCTGCGGTGCGTTTTGCTTTACTTCAATGTCCTCAAAAGCATGGTTAATCTGATAGCACCTGCTTCGGCTGTCACAATAGATGCAGCCATGGGTGCACCCCCGGTATAGGTTCATGCCGTTTTGTGCCGATAAGATCCCTTTTGCATCCACAAAATGCATTCTCCGTCCTCCCCCTTCCCCTTTACCCATTATTTACTTCCAGATTTATCATACCCCCATTCCTGTACCGGGTCAATGGCGGAAGCAGGTTCATCCAGCCCAAGAATCCCCGCCTCTTCTTCCCTGTCCTCCACCAGGAATAGGCCGCTTGTCTAACATAAGCGGCCCATTTGTCTTACTATACGCTATATGCTCTTTTCCGATAAAAAGTACTTCCTTGCCAGTTCCTCCTTTTTCATTCCCGAAAGATGATCTTGATATATCTTTTGGTTACGGCTTAAAAGTTCTTTTCTTATGGGAGTACCGCATAAACAAGCCTCCTTCGTATGGCATTTCCCATCATCAAAATTTACACAATACCTTTTATTATCATACCTTGATTTTGACCATCTTTCCACCTCAAACTTATTTAGAAGAAAAATTATGTCCTTAGCAGCAAACACTTGCCCGGCACACTTTCTAATGTTAAAATACTTTTATTGCAAAGGAGGTTACTGTGAAAAATAAATTTTTCACAGACTAATTTGTGCTTGCGCCCAAATTTGCAGGTTTTTGAAAACATGGAGGATTTTTATGTTGCCAACCAGAGAACAGGCAGACGCTCTTTTAATAGAAGCCGAAAAATGTAATCCCGGGCCCTGGGGGAAGCACAGCCGGACCGTTGCCCATTGCGCGGAAAAGATCGCGCTTTCATGTACCGGTCTAGACCCGGAAAAAGCCTATATCCTCGGCCTTTTACACGACATCGGAAGAAAATTTGGCAAAAGGCACTTAGGGCACGTATCGGACGGTTATTCTTATATGATGTCTTTAGGATATGAGGAAGCCGCAAGGATCTGCCCTGATCATAGACGCTCTTTCCTCTATTTCCCTGGATGAATACGACAGGCTGATCCAGCTTTGCGATTCCCTGGCAGGTGCGGAAGGCGTCCTTGATATCAAGGAGCGGATGAGCGACGTGAAACGCCGGTACGGAGCTTATCCCCAGGAAAAATGGGATTACAATCTAAAGTTAAAGGAATATTTTGAAAAAGAACCGGGCAAGATATCTACCTTGTGACGGAAAAAGATACCTTCCGTCCTTAATTACTGCACAAAAAGATAACGATTGAAAATTTTCAATCTACGTATTTGGGCCTATTTCCTTGTGGGAGAGGTTCATGCGGGAAAGGCATGGTATAATCATGAAACGAGAAAAATTTGGCTCCCGTCTGGGTTTCATCCTGGTATCCGCAGGATGCGCCATCGGACTGGGCAACGTCTGGAAATTTCCATACATCTGCGGCGCTTATGGCGGTGCCGCCTTTATTTTGATCTATCTGATCTTTTTAGTGATCCTGGGGATCCCGGTCATGGTATGTGAATTTGCAGCAGGAAGAGGCAGCAAAAAAAGCGTGGCCTTAAGCTTTAACAAGTTGGAACCTGCCGGCACATCCTGGCACAATTTAAGATATATCGGTATCTTTGGCTGTTACCTTTTAATGATGTTTTATACCATGGTAGGCGGCTGGATGATGTACTACTGTTTCCGGAGTCTTAGAGGTGATTTCCGGGGTGCGTCACCGGAGCAGATTGCCGGCGCTTTCACCGGAATGCTGGGTGATCTGCCCACCATGACATTCTGGACCGTCCTGATCTGCCTGATTGGCTTTGCCGTATGTGCGTTGGGCCTTAAATCAGGTGTGGAAAAGATCACCAAATTTATGATGGCGGCTCTTCTCCTCATCATGCTCGTGCTCGCCGTCCATTCCGTATTTTTAGAGGGTGCCGGCGCAGGGATCCGGTTTTATCTGGTGCCGGATTTCCAAAAGATGCTGGATAACGGAATCGGCAATGTAGTGTTTGCCGCTTTAAGCCAGGCTTTTTTCACCTTATCCATCGGCATCGGCGCCATGTTGATCTTTGGAAGTTATTTGGACCGTTCCCGCCGGCTTACCGGAGAAGCGGTTCATATCACTGTACTGGATACCGTTGTAGCGCTGACCGCAGGATTTATCGTGATCCCCGCCTGTTTTGCGTACGGAATCGAGCCGGATGCCGGCCCCAGCTTAGTATTCATCACCCTGCCAAATATTTTTGCTCAAATGAAAGGCGGCTTTTTGTGGAACGCACTGTTTTTCCTGTTCTTAACCTTTGCGGCGCTGTCCACGATCATTGCCGTATTTGAAAATATCATCGCATTTGACATGGATCTGTTCGGCTGGTCACGGAAAAAGAGCGTGGCCGTAAGCGCTGTCCTTATGGTGGTACTCAGTATGCCTGCCGTCCTGGGGTATAACCTTTTATCCGGCATCCAGCCCCTGGGTGCGGGAAGCACTATAATGGACCTTGAAGATTTCATCGTATCCAATAATCTGCTGCCCTTGGGAAGCCTTGGCTATGTGCTGTTCTGTACCAGGAAAAACGGCTGGGGATGGGATGCGTTTTTAAAGGAAGCAAACGCCGGAGACGGACTTGCCTTCCCCCGCTTCCTGAAACCTTATGTTTCCTACGGCATCCCCCTTATCATTGCAGTGATCTACCTGAAAGGATATTATGACAAATTCCGTGGGGAAAGCCCGCTGACCTTAGCCTGCTGGATGGGCGCCGCCGTTATTTTCCTGCTGTTTGTATGCCTGTGTGCTTTCCGCAGCAGGAAAATGCATTCATAATACTCCTCGTTAATGATACTAAAGCAAGGGATGAAAACCATTTTCATCCCTTCCAATGAGCTGATAGGCAGCGCAGCGGTTTTGGTCTATCTTGTCAGGGCCGCACAGATCTGCCCCGCATCATAATTTCCCACTCTTTTTTGTGCTTCTATGATCTTTTCTACTTCTGAAAGTTCCTCTTCTAGTTCGTCCGCAATCGTCCTTGCAGCCTTATTCTTCATTAACTTTTTACATACCATTTGTATCAAATGCTCCTGCATTCCCTCAAGCTTTCCTTCCTCTTTTCCTTCCAGCCGATAGTCCTCAAATGCTTTACACATCTCAAACCGCTTCTCTCCGTTTTTCATCACTTTACACTCCTTTGGTATCTTCACTTTTGCTATCACTTCCAAAACTTCCCTCGTCGCACTGTCAATATTGTCATATGCTTCTCGGTTTTCTTCCATGATTCTTTTCATCTGCTCCTTATCCTGGCCGTAGCGCACCGCTTCAAACAGCTGCCACAGGCCGGTATGATATTCATCAAACGTATCATGCCCATGACAGTCATAAAGGTTCAGCTTATAGTTTGTGACAAGCGGCTTCACCCTTTCGTCAACTTCCAGCAGATCATGCAGGCAGACCGCCCCATCCCATGGGTGCTCCGTACCGCAATACACCACCAAGGTAATGACGGGCACAAACTTTTCGTCTTTCCCCACACCCGAAAAAAACGCATCAATTCCTGCCGGCAGATCTTTCCTGCTTTCGTGGAACGCCTTCTTCTGCTTCCACCGCTTATGGTAGCTTAAACTCTCTGAGAGCATGTTCCTAAGCACCATCTGATAATCCACATAGGTCTGATGTTCCACCAGCATAATATGGACCAGATTTCCTTTCCACATCCGCGCCTTGTCAACGGTCGCTTTAAAGTTCTTCCTGCCCCCGGCCTCCCTGCCAAGATAGACAAGCTGTGCATCCACCGCTTCCAGTTCATCAGGACTCACTACCTGCTCCCCCTGAAACAGCGCTCCGTTCATCTGGTCCGCAAACCTGCCGTTGTCGTCCAAATAGTCATAATAATACTCGTCTGGTTTTCCCATACTTCCGTCCTCCCTTAATAATTTTCATATAAGGGATTCCTTCAGATTAATCGATGTGTCACAGATGCGATACCAGAACTCCAGATTCCCAGATATGTTTGCAATTATAATAACATATCTGTCCTAATTGTGTAAAGATAAATTACATCGTATTTGCGAAAAGTTTTATAATTGCAATGTTGTAATCCCACCCCCGGTCTGTTATGATTAAGACATCTTAGATTCGTGTTTATTCTACCGCCAAGACGATCTGGCACATTATTTCCATCAGGGTTTATCACCTACATTTCAAAACAGAGAAGGAGTGTTTATTTCTATGGGGCAAAAGAACAATGCATTATGCAGCTGCTTATCGAATCCGGTCATTTTTGCGGATTTTATCAATGGAAGCATCCATAGCGGGGAAAAAGTGGTATCCCCCAGGCAGCTTTCAGACCGGGAGACGGTCACCTGCCAGAAGGAAGGAACAGGGTATCTGACACCCCGGAAGCCACGGTATGTTGAACGGCGGCGGGATGTGTTAAAAGCAGTCTTTCACGATGACTGCTACATTGTAATCGGCATAGAAGCCCAGGACCGGGTGGACTATGCCATGCCGGCCCTGTGCATGGAATATGACGTCATGGAATATAAAAGGCAGTTAAAGGAACTGAAAAATAACCGGAAGGAAAAGCTTCCCGGGGAGGAGTTTTTCTCCGGCATGGCAAAGGACGAAAAACTGAATCCCGTCACAACGATCGTGTTTTATCATGGAAAAGATCCCTATGACGGTTGCACGTACCTGCACGATATGTTAGACTTAAATAAGGAAAACAAAACGTTTAAACGTTATGTTTCGGATTATCATGCAAACATGATAACGGCCAATGACCTTGACGAGACTAAGTTCGAGACCGGGATGCGGGAGCTTGCAGGCTTCTTAAAGCGGCAGGCGGACAAGACAAAGTTAATGGGGTATTTTCAGGAAAACGAGGAACGGATCCTGAAGATGGACGAGGAGACTTTTGACACGGTCAGCATCCTGCTCCATCTTCCTAAGAAAATCAGCAGATTGAGAAAAAGTACGGAAGGAGATGGAACCGACATGTGTAGAGCAATAAGGGAATGGGCTGCCGATGAGCGGAACGCGAAAAGCGCGGCAAAAAAATCGGAGAAAAAATTGGAATCAAGAAAGGTGAAAAGCGTTTTGCAAGCCTGATGGCTGCCTTGATGGCCTGGGCAGGGCAGTTTCTGATGAAACTTTCCGGGATTCCCTGTATCGGGAATTTGCTCTGTAAAATTCCCGTTTAGTTGGGTTAAAGGGGTTGTCTAAATGCCCGAAGGGAAGGAAAGAAAAATCTACGTCACCACGCTCGATAAAGCGTTCGCGAAATGGTTCCTTAAGATTTTTCTTTCCTTCCCTTCGAGTTTTTGGCTAACACTAACCCAACGAAACATTCAACTAAATGTGAAAACCACTACTTAAATGGCTACCGCTAATAGTGCCATTTACGCCACATTGCGTCAAATAGCCAGCTACGTAGTGGGTAGAAATCTAGTCGAGCGGCCAGTTGGGCTTACATGAGCCAATAGCCCAGCCGGGATGAGGGATAAAAATCTTAAGGAGCCATTTC
>CAJULP010000027.1 GCA_910587295.1 uncultured Lachnospiraceae bacterium
ATATAACATACATCAAGAAAAATAACAAGAGAGTTTTTCCATCTTTTTGTATACATCTTCCCTATCTTTTGCTATACTGATTTCATCAATGCCAGGCTATCAAAGCCATGCAGAAAAGAGGAAAATATCATGAGTACCGCAACAATACCAAATAAGAAAAAAGCAGTTGTTTCCCTTGGCCACAGTGCGTTAGGCGGAACTACTTTAGAACAATTAGACGCTGTCAAGATTACCGCAAAGGCCCTTGCCGGTCTCGTGGAAGCCGGTTATCAGCTCACCATCACCCATAGTAACGGTCCCCAGATCAGTATGATCCACAAGGCTATGACCGAACTGCGCCGTCTCTATATTGACTACACTCCTGCCCCCATGTGCGTGTGCAGCGCTATGAGCCAGGGATATGTAGGCTATGACATTCAAAATGCCTTAAAAGCGGAACTTCTTTCCCGGGGAATCAGCAAAACCGTTTCCACCATTTTAACCCAGGTGACCGTAGACCCTTACGATGAGGCATTTTATGAACCTACCAAATTGATCGGGAGATATATGTCTGCCGATGATGCGGAAATCGAACAAAAAAAAGGAAATTACGTAAAAGAGGAGCCTGGCAAAGGCTTCCGCCGAATCATTGCTGCGCCAAAGCCTATTGACATCGTTGAAATCGAGGCAATCCGCACCCTTGCCGAATCCGGCCAGATTGTGATTGCCTGCGGGGGCGGCGGTATTCCGGTCATTGAACAGAAGCACGCCCTTAAGGGTGCATCTGCCGTTATCGAAAAAGATATCATCGCCGGAAAGCTAGCTGCCGACCTTCATGCGGATCAGTTAATCATTTTAACATCCGTTCCTTATGTATACAAAGATTTTGGGAAAGAGTCCCAAGAAGCCATCCCTTCCCTTACCATAGCGCAGGCACAAAACATGATTTCTGAAAACACTTTCGGGGAAGGCACTATGCTTCCCAAAATAGAAGCCGCCGTCTCCTATCTTTCTTCCAACCGGGAAGGCAGCGTGCTGATCACCTCATTAGATGCGGTATCAGATGCCCTGAAAGGGAAAGCCGGAACTTTGATCACAGCCTGACAGCAAAAACACAGGCAAGTCCCTATCCACAAAAGACTTGCCTGTGTATCTTTTTTGTTTCTGCCCTGCTATCCTGCCTCGGCCGCCTGTCTATTCCAATTCCAGATGTCTCCGGACCAGATATTCACTGAGAAAATATAATCCCACGCTTGCCAGCCCTTCGATCAGAGCCATCACCAGATACGTCGGTGTGTAAATAGAAAAAACTCTCATTACATCATCAGCCACCATCAGGGATGTAAACATAATGACCGTGGATATGATCATGGAAAGCAGCCCTACCACGCTGGAAATCCCAAAATATGCCCCGATTGCGCCTAAAATCCTATGCTTTCGCAGCATCTGCCCAATGGAGATAGCCCCGATGATTATTGCCGCACTGTAAAAGACGGAGACTATCATCATCGCACCAAGGCTTACTATAAGGCCGCCCCAATTTTCCATCATACCCATTCGTAAGACATACATGATCTCGTCTTTGATCTCCGCAAATTCCTCTGCAAAAGCCACCATAAAGCTTCCACCTAATAAAAATACGCTAACAAATACCCCTATAATACATGTCAGGTTCCAGATACAAATAACCGCCGCCTTGGATAAAAGAAGCTGATGGCTGGTAACCGGAAGCGTATGGGTCAGATAACCTTCATCGGTAAACATGGTTTTATAAAAATGCACCGCCTGATAGAGCACAACTCCAAAGTTCGCTGCGATCAGTGCCGCATAATACAGCAGTACCAGCGCAACCAGCGAAAACGGCAGACCAATCCATCCCCGTCCGTTTTCCATACTCCACAGAAGCAATGCCAAGGTTCCCCCCGTCACCAGCGAAATGACCATCAATACACCAATCATCAGCGCCGGGATTCTCCATGTGGAGCGCAGCTCATGTTTGATCAATTTTCCTAACATACAAACACCTCCCTGAAATATGCATCCACGGACTTTCCTTTCCGCTCCCTGATCGACTCCACCGTATCTTGCAGCATAATCCGTCCATCACGAATAAAAATCACCTCATCCAGAATATTTTCAATATCAGATATCAAATGAGTGGAAACGATCACTGTAGCTTCCGGATTATAATTGGTGATAATCGTCTTTAAAATATAATCTCTCGCCGCCGGATCTACCCCTGCAATTGGTTCATCCAAAAGATACAACTGCGCCTGCCTGCTCATCACCATGATAAGCTGGACCTTTTCCTTCGTTCCCTTTGACAACGTCTTAAGCCGTGCGCCTTCGTCAATTCGCAGATTCGCTAATAACCCCCTCGCGCGCTCCGGATTAAAATCCTCATAAAAATCAGCAAAAAAATCTACCAGATTTTTCACTTTCATACCAGCCTGCAGGTATGTCCTCTCCGGCAGATAAGACACCTGCGCCTTCGTCATCGCTCCCGGGTGATTCCCATTGATCAGGATTTCTCCCTGGGTAGGCACCAAGAGACCGCTGATCAGCTTGATCAATGTGGTCTTTCCGCTTCCATTAGGCCCTAAAAGCCCGATGATCCTGCCCCTTCCAATTGTCAGATTTAAATTATCAAGAGCAGTCTTTTTCTTCTCATACACCTTGGTAAGACCACGAATTTCTACCAATTCACTCATGCTCCCCCTCCTGTTCTAAAAGTTCCACAACTTCTTCCTTATTAAATCCCAATCTTTTCATCCTGTCAATAAATTCACGCACCTGTTCCCTGGCAAGGGCTGTTTTCGTCTGTCTGATCATCTCCATATCCTCCGTCACCACACGTCCGCTTGTTCTCACAGCCATCACCAGCCCGCTTCTTTCCAGCTCTGAAAGCGCTTTCTGCATGGTATTCGGGTTCACCCCTGCCTCAGCGGCCAACTCCCTCACACTGGGGATCCGCTCCCCCGGCCGGTAAATCCCTGAAACAATCCTCATCTGGATAATTTCAAGTATCTGAGCGTAAATCGGTCTGTCAGAATTTAAATTCCACGCCATATGCTTTGTCCTTTCCCGTATTATTGTATTACTTAATTAATACAATAAATGTTTCGGAAAGTTTTGTCAAGTATAATTTTTACCAGATGCGATTACCACAAGCGCTGCTCCGGCCATGATGCAGAAATCCCCGATATTAAAAACCACCTGCCTGAGTTTTTTAACCGGAACCTGAAGGCTCACATAATCCACCACATACTTTCTTCTAAGCCGGTCATATGTGTTACTATACGCCCCGCCTAACAGCATGGTAAGCCCCCATTTCAACGTACTGCTGCCAGCCTTCGTCAGGCTCACGGCAAACAAAATCGTCAGAAGCAATGTGAGCGCCACCGATAAAACTGCCACCAGCCATGGCATTTTCTGACCCGCATTTAAAAAGGCGCCTTTGTTATGGTATTTCTGGATCAGCAAAAAGCCCCCGCATTTAGAACGCTGTTCCTTTTCCTCCAGATGATCTTCAATATGGTTTTTTATACCTAAATCCAGGCCTAAGATTGTGATGAAAACAGTCAAATAACGCATTTAAAACTCCTATCCCACATCACTTTGTGATACACCAAGATATGTTTCTTCTTTTTGTGTATTTTAGCATATCCATACGATTCTGACCAGGACTTCCTTCTGCGTAAAAACAAGGAGACCGGAAAACCGATCCCCCTGTAATTGTTTGTTAACTTTAAGTACTAATTCTCTTACATAAATTATCTTATTAGCCGAGTAAAGAAAGAACCCCCTGGTTACTCTGATTAGCCTGTGCAAGCATTGCCTGACCTGCCTGTGTAAGAATATTGTTGTTAGAGTATCTAACCATCTCTGTTGCCATATCTGTATCACGGATCTGGCTCTCTGCTGCTGTGGTGTTCTCAACAATGTTATCCAAGTTGCTGATGGTGTGCTCAAGACGGTTCTGGATTGCACCAAGATCTGATCTCTGCTGAGACACTGTCTTAAGTGCGCTCTTTGCAAATGCATTTAATGCTGCGAAGTCTGCCGCGGTAGGAGCTTCTGTATCTAATGTCTGCTTACCATTATCACCTGTCATACCCGCAATATCTGTTGCAGACAATTTGTCGTTCGCAACTAAGTTATCCCCTGTAGGATCAAAACCATAAAATTTGTCAAGCATTTTAGCTTGCAACGCTACATCCGTTGCTCCCTTGCCTGATGCATTTGCAGTACCAGCATCAATATACTCCTTGTCATGATCAGTAACTGTACCGTCTGCTTTCGTCTCAAGATGGTCTACATTGAATGTAGTTTTGTCTTTGATAGCCTGTGCGATCAACTGGTTTGTATTCATATTTGCAATGGTAATTGCAATATGCTGACCTGCTTCTGCACCAACCTGCAGACCCTTGTTTGAGAATGTACCATCTAATAAGCTCTGCTCATTGAATGTTGTGGTGGACTGTACACGGTCAATCTCGCTCATCAGCTGCTTTACTTCTGAC
>CAJULP010000028.1 GCA_910587295.1 uncultured Lachnospiraceae bacterium
GAATCTTTTCCAGAGTTGCTTTATCTTCTTCTGAAAGATTGATAACCTTGACTAAATTTGACATGATATGTGGCCTCCTTGTTATATAAAACCATTATATCACGTTTTCAAACATAAATCTAATTAAAGTGAATTATACTAATTTAAAATCGGGTAAGGCGGATATCAGTATCTGCGGGATAGACGGTTTAGGAGGAAAAGAAACCCGGCCTTTTGTTTACTCCAGGGAAGAGACGGTGTGCTGCCTTGGAAGACGGACCCCTTTTCTTTGGAATGTCTGGGGGAAACTGTACCCTATGGAGCTTGTGAAGAAACATCCTTTTGATGATAGGGCACTTTGTTGTGAGGATCTTTTGTTTTTTTATCAGGTTCTTATGGAAATCAGGCAGGTAAGCTATCTGCCTGATAAGCTTTACCACTATATTCACAGAGAAGGGAGTCTTGTTAACCATGGCGTTGACGAGAAAAGATGCACAGTGCTTTTGCTTCTTGACTATATCTGTGAGGACGCTGCCCGGTCCGGTCCGGAACTGCTCCCCGGTTTATCTCTTTTGGCCTTAGACGCTAATGTGCGTCTGGCTATGCAGGCAGTGGAAGGGGATATACCTTACAGGGAGCTTTCCCGGTATCTAAAAAGATTTAAGAGAAGCGTCCGCCGCCATTTTCATTGGAAGGCAATATTACTTTGCAGGGATAAAAAAACAATCGCAGCCGTATTTTTATTATATGCGGGCACGGCATTCTTTTGGCCCATGGCGGCAGTTTTTAAGGTGATCAAGCAGTTTAAGGGCGGGAGAGTATGGAAACGGAGAAAAGAAGCCTGATGGAGAGAGTAGAACACGCTGCAAAAAATTTAAAGTTTTCTATGGCCAGTGAAATGATCCTGGCCATTTTAAAATTTATTTCGCGAAAGATTTTTGTTCTTTTCCTAGGAAAAGAATATCTGGGCATTAACGGGCTTTTTACGGATATCCTTTCCATGCTTTCTTTAGTGGAGCTGGGATTTGGGGTGTCGATCACATACAGCTTGTACCGGCCGGCAGCACAAAATGACGATAGGCTGATCAAATCCCTGATGAGACTGTACCGAAGGGCCTACCAGGTGATCGGGGCGGCTGTGCTTGCGGTTGGGATTTGTATCACACCGTTTCTTGGCTTTTTTGTAAAGGAAATGCCGGAAAACATTCCCCATATCCCCTTGATCTACATCTTAAATGTAATAAACGTCGGTATCTCATATTTTTTTTCTTACAAATCCACATTATTGTTTGTGTATCAAAAAAAGTATATAGACGGCATGATCCGTGCCGGGGTGATGTTAGTGTCTGTGGCAGCGCAGGCCGGGGTGCTTTTTGTGACCGAAAATTATTTGTATTATCTTTTGACCGCTATTGCGGCAACGTTTTTGCAGAATATCTTGATTTATTTAAAGACAGACCGTCTGTACCCGTATTTGCGGGAAAAGGATGTGGATCCCCTTCCGCCGGAGATCATGCAGGAGATCCGGCGGAACATGGGGGCAATGATCTTACACCGGATAGGAGCGGTGGTGGTCTTTGGCACCGATAATATCCTAATCTCCAAATTTGTGGGGGTGGCGGCTGCCGGGCTGTATTCTAATTATACGTTGATACGGAACTTTTTAAATACGATGGTAAACGCCCTTTTTAATGTCTTTACCCCTGCGTTGGGAAATCTGAATGCGACGGAAGGCAGGGAGCGCAGGCGGGAGGCTTTCCGGCAGCTTCATTTTTTTGCGGCATGGCTTTTTGGCTGGCTGAGTATCTGCCTGTTGTGGCTGTATGACCCTTTTATTACTATTTGGCTGGGGGAGGGATATCTTCTGCCTAAGCCGGTGGTTCTTCTGATCGTGGTCAACTTTTATGTAAACGGTATGCGGATACCCGTGGCAAATACCAAAAGTGTTATGGGGCTGTTCTGGGATGAACGGTATAAATCAATCTTGGAAGCGTTTTCTAATCTGGTAATATCTGTTATCCTGGCAAAGCGGTGGGGGATCTTGGGAATCATCGCCGGAACACTGGCCAGTACGGCGGCTTTTCCTTTTTGGATCGAACCCCTTGGGCTATACAGGCATGGACTGAAACTGCCTGTGAGAGAATATTTTTTCAGTTATCTTATCCATTTATCAGTGACCGTTGCTGCCGGAGCGCTAACAGGGCTTTTGTGTCAAATGGCCGGAGGGGATGTGTTTGGCTTTTGGTTTAGGGCAGTTGTCTGCGGGGTTGTGCCCAATGTGGTTTATCTGGTGTTTTTTGGGAGAACAGAGGAGTTTTTGTTCTTAAAAAATATGATAAAACGTATGGTACGCAGGCTGTTCAAAAAATAGATTAGGAAAAAATTAAGATTATGCAGGTTGTTTCTTAGGGGAGAGTATGCTATAGTTTGTATGTGATAAGAGATTAAATACAAGATTATGAGGTGTACTATGAAAAATGATAAGAATAGAAGAAAAACGGCAACGGCTTTTATTGCGCTGTTTTTGGCAATGATCATGCTTGCAGGCTGCGGTAAAGGGAAGGATGACAAAGAGGAGGAAAGCAGTAAGAAAGAGTTCGTGTACGTGCCGGAATATCATCAGATTGATTTTGGGATTTCCAGTGAAAATATGAATATCAGCCAGACGGTGGCATCCGGGGATTATATGTATATGCAGGTAAATGCGTGGAATGAGGAAAGCGGAAGTGAAAATGGCATTTTCCGGTACAACATGGTAGAGGGCACTTTGGATGAAATCCCCTTGGAATTAGGCGAAAATGACTGGCCGGGGCAGATATGCGTCACCCCGGAGGGAGATGTTGCTGTGATAATCTCCAGAACGTCATATGAGTTAGATGAGAACGGGGAACCCATCAACTATTCTTCCTCATTGGAATTAAGGGTGATATCCTCTAAGGACGGATCGGTAAAAAATTCTCAGGATATTACGGGGATTTTTGGGGAAGAGGATCCTTATATCCAGTATCTTAGCATGGATGGAAAGGGGAATTACTACCTGTATGGCGGGGATCAGACTATTTTCGTGATATCTCAGGAACTGCAGAAGATTGCGGAGATTAAAACGGGTGATTGGATCAACGGCATGGTGGCTTCCAAAGAAGGGGATATTTACGTTAATATTTACGGAGAAAAAGGGCCGGAACTCAGAAAGGTGGATCTTGCGTCAAAGTCTATTGGGGAATCATTGGAAGGCCTTGGCGGCGGATACGGGAATGCGGAATATTATACCGGTGTCAGCAAGAGTATCATGTTTTCCGGTGAAAAGGTAGCCTTATATGATATTGCGTCGAAAACCCAGGAAGATATTTTCAGTTGGCTGGATGTGGATGTGAACAGCAATTACATCAGGGGAGCAGGGGAGCTTTCCGATGGACGGATCTGGGCGGTTTATCAGGATTATGAGACAGAAAACAGCAAACCTGAGCTTCTTACGGTGAAAAAAGAAAAGGCGGATAATGTAACGCCCAAGGAAGAAATTACTTATGGAACGATGGCCCTTGACTGGGATGTGAAGCGGATGATCATTGACTTTAATAAGAGCAATGAAAAATACAGGATTGTGGTCAAGGAATACGGCACGGAGGATTATCAGACAGGGCGGACGCAGTTCAATGCGGATCTGACGACGAAAAACTGTCCGGATCTGGTGGAGCTTAGCGCTTTAAATTATACCCAGTATGCTTCAAAAGGGATATTTGAGGATCTTTACCCTTATATGGATCAAAGCGGCCTTAAGAAAGAAGATTTCCTTGAAAATGTGTTAAAGGCTTATGAGGTGGACGGGAAACTGTATGCGGTGGTGCCTGGCTTTTATGTCACTACCACTATGGCAAAACAGTCCATGGTTGGGGATATTACGGGCTGGACGCTTGCGGAAATGCTTGACTTTGTGGAAAAGAATGATCCTGAAAATATTTTTGACGGTGGGGCGAGGGAAAGCATATTCTATTACTTCATATATAATAATATTGATGAATTTATTGACTGGGAGACCGGGAAATGTTTCTTTGACGGGGAAGATTTCATAAGGACCTTGGAGTTTGCCGCAAAATTCCCCAGCTATGAGGAAATGAATATGGATTATTCGGAAAGAGAAGGAATCTATTCGCGGCTTAAAGCAAATAAGATCCTTTTGATGCAGTCAAGTATCAGTTCCGTGCAGCAGTTCCAGA
The DNA here is from genome assembly GCA_910587295.1 of uncultured Lachnospiraceae bacterium. Taxonomy (GTDB): domain Bacteria; phylum Bacillota; class Clostridia; order Lachnospirales; family Lachnospiraceae; genus Suilimivivens. The sequence goes on from CAJULP010000028.1 coordinate 4,194, forward strand.
TGATGATGGGCATGTTTGGTGAAAAGGTATCGTTTGTGGGATATCCGAACAATGAGCGGAAAGGCAATTTAATCCAATCCACCGGCGGATGTATAGGGCTTTCGGCTAAGTCTAAGAATAAAGAAGGAGCATGGGAATTTTTAAGCGGATTATGGTCAAAGGAATATCAGGAGTCCAAGTATTCGGATTGGGGATTCCCGGTGATGAAATCCGCTCTTGAGAAAAAGTTTAAAGAAGATATGACGCCGGAATATTACGAGGATGAAAATGGCGAGCAGATAGAGCAGTCAAAGACCAGCTGGGGGTACGATGATTTCAACATGGAAATCTATGCGGCGACCCAGGAAGAGATTGATCAGGTCAGAGCTTTGTTGGAATCGGCGGAAAAGATTTCCGGGAACGTGGATGAGCAGCTTACCAATATCATCACGGAAGAATCGGCAGCCTTCTTTAAGGGGCAGAAGTCAGCGGCAGATACCGCAAACGTGATCCAAAACAGGATACAGATTTATGTAAATGAAAATCAGTAAGGCAGTTTGTGGAGAGTATGGAGAGTAAGAATGAGGCTTTTTAAGGGCAGGAGGGATAAACCTGCAGGAAAGAGCAGAAAAACGAACAGTAACCGAAGAGACCGCAGGGGGAAGCAGATATCCGTGTTATATCTGCTTCCCAGTGTAATTGGGGTACTGTTGTTTTTCGTACTGCCCTTTTTTATCGTAATTTATTATTCGGTGATCGATGACCCGATCAATGCGGAGTTTGTCTTCTTTGACAATTTTGTGATGGTATTTCATAATGCCGCATTTCAGCAGGCGGCAAAAAATACCATGATATTTTCGGCTGCGGCAGTGCCCCTTGCGGTGGTATTGTCTCTTTTGCTTGCCATGATGTTAGAGAGTAAGATCCCGTTTAAAAGTCAGTTCAGAACCTTTTTTCTAAGTCCTATGATGGTGCCGATCGCGTCCGTTGTGCTGATCTGGCAGGTATTGTTCCATTATAACGGCATGATGAACGAGGTTTTGGGCTGGTTTGGCCGGGATAAGGTTGACTGGCTTAATTCTGCTTATGCCCAGGTGGTGATCGTTGTCCTGTTCCTCTGGAAAAATTTGGGGTACAACATGATCCTCTTTATGGCGGCCCTAAGCAGTATCCCTAAGGATATTTTGGAGGTGGCGGTGTTAGAGAGCGCTACGCCTGTGCAGATTTTCTGGCATATCAAGTTAAGGTACATGTCATCCACGATCCTTTTTGTAACGATTATGTCCCTGATAAATTCTTTTAAGGTGTTTCGGGAAATCTATTTACTGAAAGGTGATTATCCTTATGACACGATGTACATGTTACAGCATTTTATGAACAATACCTTCGGTAAATTAGACTATCAGAAGATGTCCGCTGCGGCGATCATGATGGCGGTAGTGATGGTGGTGCTCATCGGCATCCTGTTTTTGACCGAGAATTACTTCGGAAAGGATGTGGAAGGGTGATGGCGGTAAGGAAGAGCGCCGGAAGGTTAGATAACCTTTCCGAGGAGCGCTTTGATAAAAAAGTTAAGAGAAAGAAGAAAATAAAGAATACCAGGCAGTTTGTCAGGATCAGCTTTGCGACTATGTTTGCGGCATGTTTTGCGGTGCTGTTTTTAATGCCCATCGTGCTGACCCTAACAAATTCCTTTATGTCCGCATCGGAGATCTCTGCCAATTACGGGCAGGTATTTGCAACATCGGATACGGGGGGCAAAGTTTATATTTCCGAGCGCGTGAATTTAAAATTCATACCGGATATGGTATCCTTTAGCCAGTATGCCACGGTACTTTTAAAGAGTCCGGAATATCTGCTGAAGTTCTGGAATTCTGTCATATTGGTGGTACCCATCGTGGGCTTTCAGATCTTGGTTGCCATGGGAGCTTCCTACGGGTTTACCAGATACAGGGGAAGGATAAAGGAAATGATATTCTTCCTGTATATTATTTTGATGCTGATGCCTTATCAGGTTACGCTGGTGCCTAATTATCTGGTTTCGGACTGGCTCCATATATTGGACACCAACTGGGCGATCTGGCTGCCGGGTATCTTTTCACCCTTTGCGGTGTTCCTGCTTACCAAGTATATGCGCAGGATTCCGGTTTCGGTGATGGAGGCGGCACAGATAGACGGTGCGGGAGAGTGGCAGATCTTCCGAAAGATCTGTATGCCCTTATGTAAAGGGGCTATGTGTTCTATTGCGATATTGATTTTCATAGACTATTGGAATATGGTGGAGCAGCCGCTGATCTTACTGTCGGATGCGGAAAAACATCCGCTTTCCGTATTTTTATCAAAGATCAATGCGGGGGAGATCGGGCTTGCGTTTGCGGTTGCGACAATTTATATGGTACCGCCGATATTGGTGTTCCTATACGGGGAGGATTATCTGGTGGAAGGGATCACGTATCAGGGCGGTATCAAGGGATAACGGAAGGCTTTGAAAAGATTTGAAAGAAAAAGAAAGGCGGGAAGGATATTATGAATGAGAAAGACACAAGAAAAAGAAGGGAATGGGTAAAGAATGCGGCGATCGTGTTTTTGGCGGTGATGCTGGCCTTGACCTTTTTTTCCAATACGATTATGAATTATTCACTTCCCGAGGTGGCTACACAGTATGTCCAGCGGGGGAGCATTACGGCTAAGGTCAGAGGAACCGGCAATGTGGTGGCTACCGACCCTTATAATGTAGAAATCAAAGAATCCAGAGTGATTTCCAGCGTTGCGGTGAAGCAGGGGGATGTGGTGGAGAAGGATCAGGTCCTTTATTACCTTGAAGACGCGGAGAGCGAGGAATTAAAAAAGGCGGAAGCGGAGCTGGAAGATTTAAAGTTAAGCTATATGAAGGGATTGTTTGGCAGTAACGTATCTCCTGAGATCATCAGTAAAGTGGCAAGCGGAAACGTGGACGGGTTTTCGGCTTTGAAGGCCAAGGTTACGGACATGCAGGCCCGCCTTGATGAAGCGCAGGAGAGGGTGAAAGCGTGTCAGGAAAACTTGGATAAGCTGAGTCTGCAGAGCACGATAAGCACCAATGACTCATCGGCAAGCATTATATCGGACAAGCTGGAAAGTGATCTGGCAACTGCGGATATGGAGCAGATCAAGACTGCTTTTGAGACCAGAAAGACAAGCAGGCTTGCAGAGCTTGAAAATGAGATTCAGGAAAAATCGAATCAGATCAAGGACTTGGAAGATTTGATAGCGAATGCACAGGATTTGTCAGGGGAACAGCCAGCAGCCAGCCCGTCAGCTGGTGCGTCGGAAGTATTTAATGAAAGGAAGAGTACAGTAATTGAAAAAATAAAAGCATTAAGAGGAGGAAGCTATTCGTCAAGTGAAACGTTTCCTTCAGGGGATGACCCTATGGGAACAGAAGCAGATGTGCAAAAATGGTATAACGGAGTTAAATGGGAAGAGATGACTTCTGATGCCCAGCTGGCACTGCAAGCTGACTATGGGGAATACCGCACAGCGCTGGATCTGTTAAAGGAGGCCGCAAGAATCCTAAACCAATACGGCGGAAGTTCCACTGACCAGTTAAGCAGGTTAGAAAGTTTAAAGAGCCAGTTAGCATCCCTTCAAAGCAAAAAGGCCGAAGTGGAAGCGATCAATGTAACAGGTGAAGATAATTATAAGGATGCTTTAAACAGGTTAAACCAGGCAACAAGAAATATCACGGAGCTGACCAGTGCGGGGGAGCAGGCGTCTGCGGCGTATAAGAACCAGATTGCCAATGCGGAAGCTGCCTTAAAGACCGCCCAATCCCTTTACGATCTTCTGAAAGAAGAACAGACCCTGATGAATGCGGACATTAACGCGGAGCTTGATCTTTCCAAGTCAAGCCGGGATATTATCGCCAAGCAGGAGGAGATTGAAAAGTTAAAGGAAAAATCCATTGGGGCGGAGATCAAAGCGCCGGTAGCGGGTACGGTCACAACCCTTACCTATAAAGCCGGGGAGACCACCAAGCCGGAGGAGCCTGCGGCGGTGATCCAGGTGGAAGGGAAGGGCTATACCTTAAGTATATCCGTGACCAACGACCAGGCGAAGAAGGTTCAGGTCGGGGATGAGGCTGAGGTACAGAATGCATGGTATTATGATGACGTGCATTTGATCCTTGCATCCATCAAGCCGGATCCGGATGCGCCGGGCCAAAAGCAGCTCCTTAATTTCGATGTGACAGGAACCAGCATCCAGGACGGACAGGCGTTAAACATTTCCGTGGGGCAGAGGAGTTCGGAGTATGAGCTTGTGGTTCCCAACAGTGCGGTAAGGGAAGACAATAACGGTAAGTTTATCCTGACCGTGGAATCTAAGAGCAGCCCTTTAGGGAACCGTTATATTGCCACCAGGGTGGATGTGGAAGTGCTTGCGTCAGATGACAACAACACGGCAATCTCCGCTCCCCTTTACGGATATGAATATGTGATCACGACCTCCACAAAACCGGTAGAGGCAGGAAAGCAGGTAAGGCTGAATGAGTAGCAATTCGAGACTGAAAGCATTTTTTTACGGACTATCCATGAAGCAGGTTGTATATTCGCTGATCACGTTCCTGTTCCTTGTATTTTTTCTGGTACTGACGATCTGGTCGGAAGGGGCAGTCAATGGCCTTTTAGATCAGCAGGCGGCAAGGCGATGGGATAAGGAGGGGAAGAGCGCACAGGTAAGCTGCTTCCTTTCAGAAAGCGTGGAAATAGATGATTTTATGATCATGAGCTTTGAACGCCAGTTAGAACAGCAGCTAAAGGAAGTCCTTTCCGCAGAGGAGTACTCTGAAGAGAACGGGAAGCGGCTAGTGGTAGATGCTTACAGTTCCCAGGGCAGGGTGAGCGTGCTTAGTGACAAGGGAAGCCTTGAGACCGATGCGGTGGGGGTTGGCGGTGATTTCTTTTTGTTCCATCCGTTGACGCTGGTATCGGGAAGCTATATTTCCGGTGATAACCTGATGAAGGACTATATCATGCTGGATGAGGAGGGGGCCTGGCAGTTGTTTGGATCTTCCGATATTGCCGGCCAAAGCGTGATGATTGGAGGCGTTCCCCATTATGTCAGTGGTGTTTACAAACGGCCGGAGGGAAGGTTTGCCGAAAATGCCGGGTATGATAAGAGCATCGTGTATCTGTCAAACGAAAGCCTGGCAGCATATGGGGAAGGCGGCAAGATTAGTACTTATGAGGTGATGGCGCCTAACCCGGTAAAGGGATTTGTCTACACGGCGGTAAAAGAAAAGCTTGGGGTAAAAGAGACGGACATGGTAGTGGTGGAAAATTCCTCCAGATACTCCATAGAGTCTCTGATCCCGGTGATTTTGGATTTCGGAGCCCGGTCCATGCAAAATTCCGCAGTCAAGTTCCCCTATTGGGAAAATATTGGAAGGGCTTATGAGGATGTAAGGGCACTGGCACTTTTGTTTCAGTTTATTTTCCTTTTGATTCCTTGTGTGATTATTATGGCATTTCTTTTCATAAAATGGAAAAACAGGAGTTTTACGATCAAGGATGTAGGGAATTATCTGATTGATGCGAAAGACAGGATCAGACAAAATGCAAAAGGGCGGAAATGAGGGTAATAGTATGAAAAAGAAAATAGTTTTGGCATTGGCAGCGCTGTTGGCTCTGGGACTTTTTGGCTGTAAGGGGAAAGACGAACAGCAGGGGGAGCAGGTAGCAAGTAAGGGGGCAAAGGATTATGTCTATAAGACGCAGGATCTGAAGCTGTCGGATAATGAGTATAACGGAAGTTCACTTTTACAGGCAGGAGATAAGATCTTGGCGTATGAATATAGTTGGGCGGAAGACGGCAGCGGCTCCACGATTGATTTTGGCTCTCTGGATGAAAACGGGAATAAGACTGCCCTTTTTCAGATTGTAATGGAGGAAAGTGAAAGCTGCAATAATTTTGATTCGGACGGAGAAAGTTTGTATGCAATCCGGAACAGATCCTATTATACCGGGGAGCAGGATGCGGAGACAGGCGAGTTGATCGGAGAAGAAGGGGAATATGTTGATGAGTATCACTTTGTGAAGTTTACCCTGCAGGGGGAGGAAGTTTTTTCCACCAGACTGAATGATATTCCGGAATTAAAACAGATAGAGGAAGAAAACGGGTATTTTGGCGCTTATTCCCTGATAGCGGCTGGGGATTATGTATACTTTAACTGCTGCGGCAATTATGTGCAGATGGATAAGGACGGAAATTTTGTAAAGGTAATCGGGAATTTTGAAAACGAGGAAAACAACAGTATAGGCTTGTATAAGTTGTTGGACGGGCGGGTTGTGGCTGTTATCTGGAGTGAGAAAGACATGTCGATTGCTCTTGCGGATATGGAAAAAGGCACTTTGGGTGAAAAAACGGTTCTTCCCGGCATAAGCTATAACTACAGCTTTTATGCGGGGATGGGATATGATCTGTATTTGACGGATACCTATGGTATGTACGGCTATAATATCGGCGATGGGGATAAGACCCAGTTGTTAAACTACGTGGACTCGGATATGGATTCCTGGGGGATCAGCAATATCATCCCTATTGATGAAAAGTCTTTTTTTGGTATCTACGACAGTATGGATGGCGGAAGGAATGTTGCCAAGTTTACAAAGGTAGAGCCCGAGGATGTGAAGGATAAGCAGATCATTACCCTTGCGATGGCCTACACTAATTGGAACGTGAGGTCGGAGATCATCAAGTTTAATAAAAGCAGCGAGGAATACCGTATCCAGATCCAGGATTATTCTTCTATGTATAATACCATGGAGGATAACAACATCGGACTTACGAAATTAAATGCGGATATTGCGTCAGGGAAGATACCGGATATCATCCTGCTGGATGATCAGATGCCCATAGACAGCTATATGAACAAGGGGCTGTTTGAGGATTTAAGGCCTTATATCGAAAAGGACGCTGACCTTGATATCAATCAATTTATGCCCAACATCATTGAGGCATGTTCTAAAGACGGAAAGCTGCAGATACTGGTGCCTTATTTTTCGGTGAACACGCTGATCGCCAAAAGCAGATACGTCGGATCCGAGCGGGGATGGACGGTACAGGAAGCGGTGGATATTTGGAAATCTATGCCGGAAGGAACAGAGTTTTTAAACAGCACGACCAGGTCATCTATGCTGGATACCTGTATCCGGCTTTCCGCCAGCCAGTTTATTGATTGGGAAACGGGTAAGTGCAGTTTTGACGGTGACGGTTTTATACAGATGCTGGAATTTGTTAATACGTTTCCGGAGGAAATCAACGAGGAAGAATATTTTACGGATAATTACTGGGAAAATTATGACAGCATGTGGCGCGAGGATCGTGTTTTGACCTCACAGTTATATCTGGGAGATTTTAAAGAGTTTAACAGGCAGGAAAAAGGAACTTTTGGGGAAGAAGTGACGATGATCGGTTTTCCTTCCGCGGATGGCGACGGTTCCGTGATCATGCCGGGATTAGAGATCGTAATGTCTGCGAAGTCACAGGTAAAAGAGGGGGCATGGTCCTTTATGAGAAATTTCCTGATGGATGAATATCAGTCAAATATTTACGGGTTTCCGTTAAGTATCGAGCATTTGGAGAAATTGGCAAAGGAAGCCATGGAAAAGAATTATTACGAGGACGAAAACGGAAAACGGATCGAATATGATGACGTATATTATATGGATGGCATGGAGGTCGTGATAGAGCCGATGACTGAGCAGGAAACAAAGGATCTGATGGATGAGCTTTACAGTTTTACTCAGATTTACCGGTATGACGATGCGTTAAACCAGATCATCAATGAGGAGGCGGCTGCTTTCTTTGCAGGACAGAAGAGTGCAAAGGATGTGGCGGGGATTATCCAGAGCAGGGCTCAGATCTATGTAAATGAGACCAGATAAGGAAGCAGGATCATGGCGGACTGGCAGGAGAGGACAAAGCTGCTTCTTTCCGGGGAAGCAGCAGAAAAACTGGATAAAGCCCATGTTGCAATCTTAGGGATCGGCGGTGTCGGCGGTTATGTGGCGGAAGCCCTGGCAAGAAGCGGCATTGGAGGGTTTTCCCTTGTGGATCATGATACCGTTTCCCTAAGTAATTTAAACCGGCAGATCATCGCCACCAGGGATTCTGTCGGGGAATACAAGACGGATGTGATGAAAAGGCGGATCTTATCCATTAATCCTAAGGCACAGGTGGAAGTATACCATGACTTTTTCCTGCCGGGGATGGATGCGGATTTTCTGCCTTTTACCCGGTATTCCTATGTGGTGGATGCCATTGACACGGTGTCTGCGAAAATTGAACTTGCTTTCAGGGCGGAGCAGGAAGGTTTTTGGCTGATCAGCAGCATGGGAACCGGAAACAAGCTGGATCCTTCCCGGTTTAAGGTGGCGGATATTTATGAAACTAAAGTGTGTCCTTTGGCCAAAGTGATGCGCAAAGAGCTTCGGGCAAGGGGCATAGAGAAGCTCAAGGTGGTGTATTCCGAGGAAGAGCCCATGACCCCGAAGGTGCAGTTAAAAGAGGGAAAAAGAAGGGCAATTCCCGGAAGTGTTGCTTTTGTTCCGGGGGCCGCAGGGCTTGTGATTGCCGGGGAAGTTGTGAAGGATCTGATCAAGGACTGCGGATAAGGGGTTTATCCGACGATAACAGGAGACTGCTTAAGTTCATTTAAGGCAGTCTCTTTATTTTTTGCCCGGCAGGCGGCTTCGTAGAGGGAAGCACAGAACAGTTCCCTGTTAAAAAAATCAAGATCCTGCCCTGTGAGGGTATTTTTGGCGTCAGCCATTTTGGTGATCAGGGGAATACTGCTTTTCTTTTTGATGGCGGACAAAAGTTCTCCGGCACTTTTTCGAAAGCCCAAAAGATGTCCGTAAGGAATATGGTATTCTCTTTGGGAATAGGGCTCTTGGTAAAAAGCAGGCGGCCTGATCTCCAAAAGGATGTGCAGCAGGGTACGGCTGATGCGGGCATAGGTGAGATCTTTAGACTTTAGTAAGCTGCAAAAATCCGAAAAGCCTGTGTAGGCAGGGAGATTTTTACAGATTTTAGCGGAAAGATCCGGCGTGCAGTCTAAGTACATGGAAAAGCCGCTCTGGCTGTGGGTAAGGAGCTGGTGGTGGAGCATTAAGGACAGGTCATCTTCTGTCAGGAAGCAGCCGGACTCCATGGCAGAAGAAAAGAGTTCCCGGCTTTCTCTGGGAATAAAAGGGAGTATCTGCCTGAAACAGGAGACTGCTCCATTCCGTATGGCGGTTGCGCTGGCAAAGGTCTCAGGGGCAGAAGGAATGCTGCTGTCCTTGAAATCCTGCCCTTTTCGTTTCATGGTAAAAGGCGTGATCTTACTGTCAAGGGCAAGCAATGCCTTACAGTATTCAAGCCCCAAGATGTTGTTAGGGGCGGTAAGGAGCTTTGGCCGGTCCTTGATAAAGGGAAGGTGTTTTGCGGCGGCTTTTTCTTTTGCGGCGGGATAGGATAAGCCTTCCTTTAACAGTTCCTGGATGGTATTCCGGATGCTATCCCCGCAGGATAGAAGGGCGGCTGCGGTCTCAATAAAAGGTGAGGTGGCGCCTTCCTCACTGCCAAAGGATAAGAAATCCACAACGCCCAGTTTGTGGAGCAAAGTTACCGCTCCCTGGGCAAAATATTCGGCGCTGGAGGTGGCGTAGAGGGCGGGCAGTTCGATCACGGCATCCGCTCCGCCAAGAAGCGCCGCCCTTGTGCGGGTATATTTATCCAAAAGAGCAGGGGCGCCTCTTTGGACGAAATGGCCGCTCATGACCACCAGCACATAATCGGCGCCGGTTTCCTTTTTTGTCTTTTCGATATGGTATCCGTGGCCGGAATGGAAGGGATTATATTCAGCTATGACAGCGGCTGTTTTCATAGGATTACCTCCAGGGAACTTTGTTTTTTTTAATTGTACCATGTATGAAATAAAAAGCACAGATTTTTTCTGACAAGTCTTGTCTGAGCAGTTTGTTTAAGCTATAATTTTCTTGGGTATCAACAAATAAAAGTATTGGGCAGCGAAAGGAGAACCGGTTATGTCATACATTGACGTGATAAAAGACAAAGCAAGAATGGACAAAAAGACGATCGTCCTTCCGGAAACCACGGATAAGAGGACTTTGATCGCAGCATCCAATATCGTGCAGGAGGGGATTGCGGACATTATCATGATCGGGAATGAAGAGAAGATTATGGATGGCGCTACCTGGCTGGAGATTGAATTGGACGGCGTCACGATCATTAATCCCCATACCAGCGAAAAGCTGGATTCTTATGTGGAGCTTTTGTATGAGACAAGGAAAAATAAAGGGATGACCCCGGAAAAGGCAAGGGAGATCCTTTTGACTGATAATCTGACATTTGGCGTGATCATGGTCAAGGCAAATGACGCGGACGGGATGGTGGCGGGGGCCTGCCATGCCACGGCAGACACGCTGCGGCCGGCCCTGCAGATCTTAAAGACGGCCCCGGGGGTAAAGCTGGTATCGGGCTTCTTTTTAATGTGCGTGCCCGACTGCCCTTACGGGGAGAACGGTACATTCCTGTTTGCGGACTGCGGCCTGAATCAGGATCCTACGGCGGAGGAACTGGCTGCGATCGCGGATACTTCCGCAAAGAGTTTTAAGAGCCTTGTGGGGGCAAAGCCGATCATTGCCATGCTTTCTCATTCCACAAAGGGAAGCGCAAAGCATCCTCTGGTGGATAAAGTGGTGGAAGCCACACGGATCGCTCATGAGCAGTATCCTCATCTGGTGCTTGACGGTGAGCTGCAGACGGACGCTGCCCTTGTTCCCCAGGTGGCAAAATCCAAGGCGCCGGGAAGCGAAGTGGCAGGAAAAGCCAATGTGCTTATCTTCCCCAACTTAGATTGTGGGAATATCGGTTATAAGTTAGTCCAGAGGCTTGGCAATGCGGAAGCTTACGGGCCCATGCTCCAGGGGATCGCAAGGCCGGTAAACGATCTTTCAAGGGGATGCTCCTGGCAGGATATCGTAGGCGTTGTGGCTCTTACCGCAGTACAGGCCCAGTTAGTTTAAAATGGAGGATAGAGAATATGAACATATTAGTTATTAACTGTGGGAGTTCTTCTTTAAAATTTCAGCTGATCAATGCCCAGTCTGAGGAACTGATCGCAAAGGGTTTATGTGAAAGAATCGGGATTCCCGGGAGTCAGATGACCTATGCTCCCAAAGGAGGGGAAAAGATAGAAAAAGCGGAAGATATGCCGGATCATACGGCAGCGATCCGGTTGGTCTTAAATGCTCTGTCGGATGAAAAGCACGGCGTTGTGAAAAGCCTTGACGAGATTGGCGCGGTGGGGCACAGGATCGTCCATGGGGGTGAGAGCTTTGCCGCTTCCACGGTGATCAATGACGAAGTGATGAAGGCGATTGAAGATTGCAATGATCTTGCTCCTTTACATAACCCGGCTAACCTGATTGGAATCAATGCCTGCAGGAAGCTGATGCCGGACACCCCGATGGTAGGGGTCTTTGACACAGCGTTCCACCAGACCATGCCGGAGAGGGCGTATCTGTATGGGATCCCTTACCGCTACTATGAGGATTATAAGGTAAGAAGGTACGGTTTCCACGGAACCAGCCACTCCTATGTTTCCCATCGGGCGGCAGAGCTGCTTGGCAGGGAGTATGAAGACTTGAAGATGATCGTATGCCATTTGGGGAATGGGGCAAGCATTTCGGCCGTGCAGAATGGAAAATGCGTGGATACATCCATGGGCCTTACCCCCTTGGAGGGGCTGATCATGGGAACCAGATCCGGGGATCTGGATCCCGCCATCATAGAGTTTTTGTGTGGCAAAGAAGAAAAAACCGTCCATGAAATTTTGAATGTTTTAAATAAGGAGTCCGGTGTCTTAGGCCTTTCGGAAGGGTATTCTTCTGACTTCCGGGATCTGGAAAAAGGCTATAATGGAGGAGAAGCGCCCTCTATCCGCGCAATGAACGGGTTTATTTACCGGGTTGTGAAATACATCGGGGCATATACGGCGGTGATGAACGGTGTGGACGTTATCTGCTTTACCGCAGGAATCGGGGAGAACAATTCCTTTATCCGGAAAGAGGTATGTGCGCATCTTGCTTATCTTGGAATCGGGATCGATGAAGAGGAAAATGCAAAGCGGGGGGAAGAAGTATTGATCTCTACAAAGGAGAGCAGGACAAAGGTACTTGTGATCCCCACCAACGAAGAACTTGCTATCGCGAGGGAGACATTTGCGCTGGTAAAATAATTTCTGGCAGGTATTGACAAATGAAGCAACTGCCGTTATAATGGTTGGAGTGTGCGGCAGACTATCTGCACATGTGTTTTATAGGGAGTTTGCAATGTTCATGAATCTGACTGATGTTTTTACATCTGAGGGAAAAGACAGAGAGGAAATCATAACCTTCGGGGCGGATGAAGTTTCTTATATAGGAAATACATACCGCATTTTGGAGAAGTCACCTGTCCATGTGAAGTGTTCCAATGTTGGAACGGGGAAAGCGAATGTCTGCGTGAAAGCGGAATTTACTCTTGGTATTCCCTGCGACAGATGCTTGAAAGAGGTTACAGTATCCGTTCCGGTCTGTTTTGAACAGGAAATTATCTCACCGGAGGCAGGACAGGAAGCCGATGGGCAGGAAGAACAAAGTTTTCTGCAGGGGTATGAGCTTAATGTGGAAGCCCTGTTAAACAGTGAAATACTGGTCAATATGCCGGTCAAGGTGCTTTGTAAGCTTGATTGTAAAGGAATTTGCAAGCAGTGTGGACATGACCTGAATGAAGGGGATTGCGGGTGCGATACATTTGTTCCCGATCCTAGGATGGCGGCTATTAAAGATATCTTTTATGCGAATAAGGAGGTGTAACGATGTCTATTTGTCCTAAGAATAAATCTTCAAAATCCAGAAGAGATAAGAGAAGAGCAAACTGGAAGATGAGTGCTCCTACATTGGTTAAGTGCAGCAAATGCGGCGCGCTGATGATGCCTCATAGAGTATGCAAGGCATGTGGTTCTTACAATAAGAAAGAAATCATTGCCCAGGATTAATAATTGAATGGTAAGACATGGTCGGGGCTTCATTATCTAATGTAATGAAGCCTCCTATTTTTTGTATATTTGTCTTGATTTTTGGAATATGGTCTAGTATAGTAGAGAAGGAAATAGAGGAGGTGTCAATATGGCAAAATATGTTAATGTAGCTGTTGATGCCATGGGCGGTGATAACGCACCTTTGGAAATCGTCAAAGGAGCCGTTGAAGCAGTCAATGAAAGTACGCATGTAAAAGTTTATTTGGCTGGTCAGGAAGCACAGATCAATGCTGAACTTGCAAAATACACATATAATAAAGATCAGGTTGAAGTGGTTCCGGCAAGTGAGGTCATTGACATGGCGGAGCCTCCGGTGATGGCGATCAGACGGAAAAAAGATTCTTCTATGGTAAAGGCCTTAAACCTGGTCAAGGATGGCAGTTGCGATGCCTTTGTATCTGCCGGCAGTACCGGAGCGACACTGGTAGGAGGGCAGGTGATCGTAGGAAGGATCAAGGGTGTGGAAAGGCCGCCGCTTGCGCCGCTTATCCCTACGGCGGACGGATGTGCGCTCCTAATCGACTGCGGCGCCAATGTGGACGCCAGGCCTTCCCATTTGGTACAGTTTGCTAAAATGGGATCGGTATACATGGAAAGCGTCATGGGTGTGAAAAACCCAAGGGTAGCGATTGTGAATATCGGTGCAGAAGAGGAGAAAGGGAACGCATTGGTGAAAGAAACTTTCCCGCTTCTTAAAAATTGTCCGGATATCAATTTTACAGGGAGCATCGAGGCAAGGGATATTCCTGCAGGGATGGCGGATGTGATCGTCTGCGAGGCGTTTGTGGGGAACGTGATCTTAAAGATGTATGAAGGGGTAGGCGGTATCCTGATCAAGAAAGTGAAAGAAGGGATGATGACCACCTTACGCAGCAAGATAGGCGCGCTTCTTGTAAAACCGGCTTTGAAACAGACTTTAAAGGCTTTTGACTTAGAGCAGTATGGCGGGGCGCCGATGCTTGGGCTTAACGGACTGGTGGTGAAGACCCATGGCAGTTCTAAGGCAGTAGAGATTAAAAATTCCATTCTGCAATGTATCACTTTTACAGAACAGAATATCAACCAAAAAATAAAAGAAAAAATAACAATGGAAAAAAACTAGAAAGGAAATGAAAAAATGGAATTTGAAAAGCTGAAAAAAGTAATTGCTGATGTACTGAACGTTGATCCTGATGAGATCACAATGGAAACGACCTTTGCGGATGACCTTGGAGCGGATTCCCTGGATGTATTCCAGATCATCATGGGGATTGAGGAGGAATTTGATATTGAAGTTCCGCCGGAAGAGGCAGAAAAGATTTCTACTGTAGAAGAAGCTGTTACACTTATTAAGAACGCTATCAATTAAAAGCCCGGTTACGGGCTTTTTCCAGATAATAAATTGCGGTCAGGTGAATTATGTTTAATCGGGAAAGTTTAAAAGAATTAGAAAAAAAGATCGGTTATCAGTTCAAAAAAAAGGGGCTGTTGAAGCAGGCGCTTACCCACAGCTCTTTTTCTAACGAGCAGAAGATCAATAAATTTGCAAATTATGAAAGACTGGAGTTTTTGGGGGATGCGGTCCTGGAACTTCTCTCAAGCCGGTTCTTTTATGAAAATTATCCGGAAATGTCTGAGGGAGAGATGACAAGGCGGCGCTCCGCCATGGTGTGTGAGCCGGCCCTTGCTTTTTGTGCCAGAGATATTTCATTGGGAGAATATGTGCTTTTGGGCAAGGGGGAAGAAGCCACAGGCGGACGGAAACGTGATTCCATTATTTCGGATGTGATGGAGGCCGTGATCGGTGCAATTTATTTGGACGGCGGCCTTGTGGAAGCAGGCGGGTTCGTGGAACGGTTTATTTTTTCCGACCTGGAAAATAAGCAGTTGTTTTTCGACAGTAAGACGATCCTGCAGGAAAAGGTGCAAAAGGCGGGCAGGCAGCTTTCTTATACGCTCCTTAGCGAGCAGGGACCGGAGCATGATAAGATCTTTACGGTGGAAGCATTGATCGACGGGAAAGTGGCCGGATCCGGGCAGGGACGGAATAAAAAGTCCGCGGAGCAACAGGCGGCTTATCATGTCTTATTAAGTAATGTTTTGGAATCGGAGTAGGTTTATGTATCTTAAGAGTATTGAAATTCACGGCTTTAAATCCTTTGCAAATAAATTAGTATTTCAGTTTCATAACGGTATCACCGGTATTGTAGGACCTAACGGAAGCGGGAAGAGCAATGTGGCGGATGCCGTCAGATGGGTATTAGGGGAGCAGAGGATCAAGCAGCTCCGGGGAGCGTCCATGCAGGACGTCATCTTTTCCGGCACAGAACTGAGAAAACCCTTAGGCTATGCCTATGTTGCCATCACCTTGGATAATTCGGATCATCAGCTTGCCACCAGTTATGACGAGGTCACGGTGGCAAGGCGGATCTACCGCTCCGGGGAAAGTGAATATCTGCTTAACGGCTCACCATGCAGGCTCAAGGATGTGAATGAGCTTTTTTATGATACAGGTATCGGAAAAGAAGGGTACTCGATCATCGGGCAGGGCCAGATCGACAAGATCCTAAGCGGTAAGCCGGAAGAACGCCGGGAGCTTTTTGATGAGGCGGCCGGCATTGTTAAATTTAAAAAACGTAAAGTGGCTGCGCAAAAGAAGTTAGAGGATGAAAAGCAGAACCTGGTCCGTGTTAAGGACATCCTTTCGGAATTGGAAAAACAGATCGGTCCGTTGGAAAAGCAGTCCGAAACAGCAAAGATCTATTTGAAAAAAAGGGAAGAACTAAAGACACTGGACGTGAATATGTTTTTGCTTGAGAACAACCGTCTGCAGGAACAGCTTCAAAGCGCCCAGGAAAAATATGATATTGCCAGTGAAGATTTAGAAAAGACGACCCTTCAATATGAAAGGATCAAAGAAGAATATGAGCAGATCGAGGGGCAGATCGAAACCCTGACGGAAGCAATCGAGACGGCGCGGACTTCCCTTACGGATACCAGTATGATGCGGGGAAAGTTAGAGGGAGAGATCAATGTCTTAAAGGAACAGATCAAGTCCGCCAAAAGTAATGAAGAGCATTTTCAGTTAAGGAAAGCGGCAGTCCAAAAAGAAATGGATGAAAAGCTTTTGGACATGGAGGGTATCCTTGCTGATAAAAAGGTCATAGATGAACAGGTTGCGGAAATTGAAAAAGACCGCAATGAAGCAAGAGAAAAACTGCTTTCAGTGCAAAACCGCATTGAAGCATTAAATAATGATATTGAAAACGGGAAAAATACCATCATTGACGCTTTAAATTCCAGGGCCACGATAAAATCCAAATTAGGGCGTTATGATACCATGACGGAGCAGATCAACATCCGCAAGGCGGAGCTCACATCAAGGATCCTTCGGATCAAATCCGATGAGGCCGAGCAGGAGGCTGTGATCGCAAAGCTTCAGGGAGATTTTGAGAAGT
The DNA here is from genome assembly GCA_910587295.1 of uncultured Lachnospiraceae bacterium. Classification (GTDB taxonomy): domain Bacteria; phylum Bacillota; class Clostridia; order Lachnospirales; family Lachnospiraceae; genus Suilimivivens. Next base: position 20,739 of record CAJULP010000028.1, read on the forward strand.
TAAATGACGAAATACGCACCTTGAACGAGCAGCAGGAAAGCAGCGAGGAAGCGCTTTTACTGCTTCGGGAGGAACTTGCCGGGAAGGACAAAAAGCTAAGAGATACCCAGGTCAGCTACCATCAGGAAAAGTCAAAGTTAGAAGCGTTGACGAATCTTACCGAGCGCTATGAAGGGTATGGCGGAAGCGTTAAAAAGGTCATGGAATGTAAAGACCGGGAAAAGGGCATCGTAGGTGTTGTGGCAGATATCATCAAAGCGGATAAAAAGCACGAGACGGCTATTGAGACGGCTCTCGGCGGAAATATCCAAAATATCGTGACAGATGATGAAGAGACGGCAAAGCGGATGATCGCCTTTTTGAAGCAGACAAAGGCCGGACGGGCTACTTTTCTGCCCCTTACCAGTATTTCCCGGCCCCAGGAGTTTAAGACACCGGAAGTGCTGAAAGAAAAAGGCGTGATCGGAATGGCGGATACGCTGGTGCGGACCGATGAAAGGTACCGCAATGTGGCGAAGGCCATGCTGGGCAGGATCGTGGTGGTGGACCATGTGGACAATGCGGTGAAGATTGCCCGGAAATTTGATTACGGGATCCGTATGGTAACTTTGGAAGGGGAACTTCTGATCCCCGGCGGCGCCATCAGCGGCGGTGCGTTTAAAAATAACAGTAACCTTCTCGGACGGAGAAGGGAAATGGAAGAATTAGAAGCAAATGTGAAAAAGCATTTGCGGGAAATCGACGTAATCTTGGAAGAAATAGAAAATACCAAGGCGAAGCGGAATAAAATGCGGCTTTCCATTGAGGAGATCAAAGGGGAGCTGCAAAGGAAATTCATTGAACAGAATACGGCAAGGCTGAACGTCATCAAGGCCGAGGAACGTAAAAATGAAGCTTCCGAAGGATCCATGGAGCTTAAAAATGAAGAGCGGGAAATCGAAGCGCAGATCAAGGAGATCAAGTTAAACAAGCAGGAGATCCAAAAGGAATTGGAAGATTCGGAGCTTTTGGAAAAGCAGGTAGAGCAACAGATCCGGAAGTTTCAGGTGGAATTAGAGGAAAAGCGGCGTGAGGAATCCGACCAGTCAAGCCATGTGGCGATGTGGGATACGGAAGTGGAAAAGATGCTCCAGCAGCAGGGGTTCCACCAGCAGAACGTAGACCGTATCAATGGGGAGATAGAGCGGTTTGCCAGTGAGCTAAAGGAAATTGAGGAAGGGATTTTAAAGAGCAGCAAGGATACCGCTTATAAGGAATCCGATATTGAACAGCTGGAAAAGACCATAGAAGCGTCACAGACGACTCAGGGCGACACAGAGAAAAAGCTGAAGGAGGATATTGAGAAGAAGGAACAGCTTTCCCTGAAACAGAAAAATTTCTTTGCGGACAGGGAATCTTTGTCGGAAAAGATGACAGGGCTTGACAAGGAAGTGTACCGTTTAAGCTCCCAAAAGGAAAAATTTCAGGAACAGTTAGAAGGCCAGATCAATTATATGTGGGATGAGTATGAGGTTACTCTTTCCGATGCGGCCACTCTCAGGGATGAGGCTATGACGGATCTTTCGGCCATGAAAAAGGAGATCGCTTCTTTAAAGGATCAGATTAAAAAGTTAGGGGATGTGAATGTAAACGCCATTGAGGACTACAGGAATTTGATGGAGCGGTATCAGTTCTTAAAGACCCAGCATGACGATCTGGTGGAAGCGGAAAAAACCTTGGAAGGGATCATCGTTGAGCTTGACAGTGCCATGCGCAAACAGTTTAACGAGAAGTTTGCGGAGATTGGACGGGAGTTTGACAAGGTATTTAAGGAATTGTTTGGAGGCGGAAAGGGAACACTGGAACTTATGGAGGATGAGGATATCTTAGAGGCAGGGATCCGCATCATTGCGCAGCCGCCGGGGAAAAAGCTTCAGAATATGATGCAGCTCTCCGGTGGGGAAAAGGCCCTTACGGCAATCGCACTTTTGTTTGCAATCCAGAACCTAAAGCCGTCTCCGTTCTGTCTTTTGGATGAGATCGAGGCGGCGCTGGATGAAAACAACGTTGCGAGATTTGCCAAGTATTTACATAAACTCACCAAAAACACGCAGTTTATCGTGATTACCCACAGGCGCGGAACGATGGAAAAGGCAGATCGGCTTTACGGGATCACCATGCAGGAGAAGGGGGTTTCCACCTTGGTAAGCGTGAATTTAATTGATAAGGAGTTGGATGACTGATGGGGCTTTTCGGGAAATTAAAAGAGGGATTATCAAAAACCAGAAATAATATTGTCAGCGGGATTGATTCTGTTTTTGGCGGGTTTACTTCTATCGATGATGATTTTTATGATGAGCTGGAAGAGATTTTGATCATGGGAGATATCGGCGTGAAATCTTCCGGAGAGATCATGGAACGCTTAAAAACGCAGGTGAAGGAAAATCATGTCAAGGAGCCGGGGCAGTGCCGGGAACTTTTGATCCAAAGCATCAAAGAACAGATGAAGCCGGATAAAGACGCATATAATTTCGAGAATCAAAAGACGGTGGTGATGGTCATTGGCGTAAACGGCGCCGGAAAGACTACTTCGGTGGGGAAGCTTGCCAGTTTATTAAAGCAGCAAGGGAAAAAGGTGCTGATCGCCGCGGCGGATACCTACAGGGCGGCGGCCTGTGAGCAGCTTTGTGAGTGGGCTGCCCGGGCAGGCGTGGATATCATTACAGGTTCCCAGGGGGCAGACCCTTCCAGCGTGATCTTTGATGCGGTAAACGCCGCAAAGGCAAGAAATGTGGATGTGCTGATCTGTGATACGGCAGGACGTCTTCATAACAAAAGGAACCTGATGGAAGAGCTTAAGAAGATGAACCGCGTCATCGACAGGGAATATTCTTACTCTTATCGGGAAAATCTGATCGTCTTAGACGGAACTACCGGCCAGAACGCTTTAAATCAGGCAAGGGAGTTCGGGGAAACGACAGCCATTACGGGAATCGTCCTTACCAAGATGGACGGAACTTCCAAAGGGGGTATTGCCGTGGCGATTCAGTCAGAGCTTGGCATTCCCGTAAAGTACATTGGGGTAGGTGAAAAGGTGGAGGATCTTCAAAGGTTTGATCCGGATCAGTTTGTGAATGCACTGTTTGACGTGGAAGCAGAGGATTGATCATAAAAATCCGGCGGTATAGATAAAGAAAGAGGATGAGGGTATGGATGATAAGATGTTAACATTAGAAAAATTTGAAGAGGCATCGGAAACGGTCAAAAAGGTCACCCAGGAGACCAAGCTGGTCTACAGCGATTTTTACAGTGCAAGGACAGGAAATAAGGTGTATTTAAAGCCTGAGAACATGCAGTTTACAGGAGCATATAAGCTTCGGGGCGCTTACTATAAGCTCAGCACCCTGTCAGAAAAGGAGCGGGCAAAGGGTCTGATCACGGCATCCGCGGGTAATCATGCCCAGGGGGTTGCCTATGCGGCAAAATGTTACGGGGTCAAGGCTGTGATCGTGATGCCCACCACCACGCCCCTTATCAAGGTAAACAGGACTAAGAGCTATGGCGCGGAGGTAGTGCTTTTTGGGGATGTGTACGACGAAGCCTGCGGACATGCCTATGAACTTGCAAAGGAGAGGGGATATACGTTCATCCATCCCTTTGATGACCCGGCAGTGGCAACCGGCCAGGGAACCATTGCCATGGAGATTTTTAAGGAGCTTCCGCTTGTGGATTATATTTTGGTTCCGGTAGGGGGCGGCGGCCTGGCGACAGGGGTATCCACCCTGGCAAAGCTGTTAAATCCTAAGATCAAGGTGATCGGTGTGGAGCCGGAGGGCGCAAGCTGCTTAAAAGCTTCCATGGAAGCAGGAAAGGTGGTGACCTTAGAGCGCGTCAGCACCATTGCGGACGGTACTGCGGTAAAAACGCCCGGGGCGCTGATCTTCCCATACCTGGCTAAAAACCTGGACGCAATCCTTACGGTTGGGGATGAAGAGCTGGTGGTGGCGTTTTTGGATATGGTGGAAAACCATAAGATGGTGGTGGAAAATTCAGGGTTATTGACAGTGGCGGCATTAAAGCACCTGAATGTAAAAAATAAAAAGGTGGCCGCCATTTTAAGCGGCGGGAACATGGATGTGATCACCATGTCTTCGGTAGTACAGCAGGGGCTTATCATGAGAGACCGTATCTTTACGGTATCGGTGCTTTTGCCGGATAAGCCGGGAGAGTTAAGCCATGTGGCAGATGTGATCGCCAAAGAAAGCGGCAACGTGATCAAGCTTGAGCACAACCAGTTTGTTTCCATTAACAGGAGTGCGGCGGTGGAGCTTCGTATTACGATGGAAGCTTTTGGCACGGACCATAAACACCAGATCATTAGAGCCCTGGAGAAAAACGGCTATAAACCGAAGCTGGTAAGGACTAATATCTAAAGGAGGCTGGAATGCGGGGAAAATTAGAGAAGTATTTTTGTATTACCTGTGGCACATTCTTTTTTGGTATGGCCCTCAGCCTTTTTATCGATCCCAATGATTTTGCGCCGGGCGGGGCTTCCGGGCTTGCCATTATCTTAAACAGGCTGGTTCCTTTGGAAACAGGTACGTTGTATATGCTGATCAATATCCCTATTATGATATTCGGGGCATGGAAGTTTGGCAGGAAATTTATTGTTGCTACTTTGTATGCCACTTTTATGTCCTCTGTTTTTACCAACTTGTTCCAACGGTTTCCTGCGTTAACAAAAGAACCGCTTCTTGCGGCAATTTTTGGCGGTGCTCTGGTGGCGTTGGGAATGGGGCTGGTGCTTCGGACCGGGGCAACTACCGGTGGAACAGATGTGATCGTGAAATATTTCAGGCAGCAAAATCCCCATTTAAAGACCGGAACGCTGTTTCTTTTGGTGGATGGCGCGGTAATTGGGCTTAGCGGGATTGTCTTTCAGAACGTGGAGACGGTGCTGTACAGCGTACTTTCTGTCACGGTAAGCTCTTTCGTGATGGACCTGGTGCTTTATGGCCGCGACGGGGCGAAAATGATCTATATTGTCAGCGATCATTATGAAAAGATCGCAGGGCGGCTTTTGGAGGAAGTGGATATCGGGGTGACTTACCTGAAAGGGATCGGCGCCTACGAGAATAAGGACAAGCAGGTGATTATGTGCGTGGTGAAAAAGCCATCCGCGTTTAAAGTGGAAGAGATCGTTAAGCAGGAGGATGCGGCGGCATTTATGATTATTTCCAACGCATCGGAGATTTATGGGGAAGGTTATAAGAGCTATTTTGGTGAAAGAATATAAATAAAATCAGGAAAGGAAGGAAGCGGAAATGAAATTCAAAGACATGCCATACAAACGTGTGGAAAAGGACGAGGTGGAAAAAGCGTTTACCCGGATTATGGAGGAGTTTAAGGCTGCGTCTACCGGAGAGGAGCAGTTTGAGGTCCACAAAAAATTTTATAAATTGAAGGGAGATGTGGAGACCAATATCACTCTGGCAAACATCCGCCATGACGTGGACACAACGGATACTTATTATGACGGGGAGAAAAATTATTATGATGAGATCGGCCCGGTAATCAATAACCTGGAGATCGCTTATCAAAAACTTCTGTACGAGTCACCTTACAGGGAATATCTTGTAAGCAAGATCGGACCGGTGGCGTTTAAGAGCATGGAGCTTAACTTTAAAGCTTTTGACGAAAAATTGATTCCTCTTATGCAGGAGGAAAATAACCTTGTGACAAGCTATAACAAGCTGATCGCAAGTGCAAAGATCGACTGGGAGGGGGAGACTTTAAACCTTTCTTTGATGACGCCCCATCTTACCAGCCCGGACAGGCAGGTGCGTATCCGCGCATGGGATAAATTCACGGCGTTTTTTGAGGAAAATGCGGGGGAATTGGACGATATTTTTGATAAACTCGTGAAGAACCGGACGGCGCAGGCGAAAGAGCTCGGCTATGAGAACTATGTGGAGCTTGGTTATTACCGTATGAACCGGAACTGCTATGGAAAGGAAGAAGTGGAAAATTTCCGCAGGCAGGTAAAGGAAGTATGGGTTCCTTTTGTGGAAAAATTAAATGAAAGAAGGAGACAGCGGTTAGGGCTTTCGAAGCTTTCGTTCTATGATGAGAAGGTCTATTTTAAAGACGGGAACCCGGCACCTATCGGAACACCGGATGAAATCTTACAGTCCGGGCAGAAGATGTATTCGGAACTTTCCGGGGAAACTAAGGAATTTTTTGATTTCATGATGGAAAACCAGCTCTTTGACGTGCTCGGAAGAAAAACAAAAAGAGCCGGCGGCTATATGACTTATCTGCCTAATTATGAGTCGCCCTTTATCTTTGCGAACTTTAATGGTACCAGTGGGGATGTGGACGTGATCACCCATGAGTGCGGACATGCGTTCCAGGGATTTGTCAGCGGAAAAGATCCCATCAGGGAACATGCGGATATTACCATGGAAACGGCAGAGATCCATTCCATGTCCATGGAATTTTTCACGGAAGGGTGGATGGATCTGTTTTTCGGTGACAGGAAAGAGGATTACATAGAGATGCATTTAGAGGACAGTGCGGCGTTCATCCCTTACGGTTGTATGGTGGACGAGTTCCAGCACATTGTCTATGAAAACCCGGACTTAACGCCGGATGAGAGAAATGCCGCATGGAGAAGATTGGAAAAAGAATACAAGCCCTATCTGGATTATGAAGATAATAAGCGTTTCGGACAGGGCGGCTATTGGCAGAGACAGCTCCACATTTATAATTATCCGTTTTATTATATTGATTATTGCCTGGCGCAGACCTGCGCTTTGCAGTATAAGGTGTGGATGGATGAGGACTACCAGGCTGCATGGAACAGCTACCTGAAGTTATGCAATTTGTCAGCCAGTGACTTCTATACCAATATGTTAAAGGAAGTGGGCCTTAAGGCGCCGTTTGAGGATGGCAGCATTAAGGAGATGGCGGATAAACTGGAAAAGAAACTTGGTTAAAGAAAAAAATTTGCAGTATTACATGAAAGTAGTTGAAAAATATCGGTTTTTATATTAAACTGGTAAAGAATTATAACTTGAAAATTTTAGGAGGAGTGTTTTAATGATTTCTGCAGGTGATTTCAGAAATGGTATTACGATTGAGTTAGATAATAACGTTTATCAGATAATTGAGTTCCAGCACGTAAAACCCGGAAAGGGAGCAGCGTTTGTCCGGACGAAATTAAAAAATATCAAGAGCGGCGGCGTAGTGGAAAAAACATTCAGACCAACTGAAAAATGTCCACAGGCACGAATTGACAGGAAGGATATGCAGTATCTGTATTCAGACGGAGATCTGTATAACTTCATGGATGTTGAGACTTATGACCAGATTGCATTAAATGCGGAGACAGTCGGTGACGCATTAAAGTTTGTCAAGGAAAATGAAATGGTTAAAATGTGCTCCCACAATGGCAATGTATTTTCTGTAGAGCCTCCATTATTTGTGGAATTGGAGATTACAGATACGGAGCCGGGCTTTAAGGGAGATACGGCAACAGGCGCTACAAAGCCGGCAACGGTGGAAACCGGGGCAACTGTTTATGTTCCTTTATTCGTAGATGTGCATGATGTGATCAAGATCGATACCCGTACAGGAGATTATCTCTCCAGGGTATAATTTCAATATTCAATCAGATTGGCCTAAAAGACAATGGACATGCTTGTTTCATTGTCTTTTTATATGTATGAAACGTTCAGGATGCGATACCGCAGAAATAGAATATCCAAATGACTAGGGAAAACCGGTAATATCAACTATATTAATTTCACATCAAAGAAAAGAGGTATTCTATGAACAACAATTCTATATCATTCACATCATTTACAGAAAGTATCATGTCTGATCTTAAGAAAAAGCTTGGCAGCGATTATACTGTATTTTCCCATACCGTTAAGAAAAATAACGGGGTGGAACTGACAGGGGTGGCTGCCAGAAAATCAGGTTGCAATACGTCCCCTTCTGTTTATATCAATGAGCTTTATCATGAAAATATGACATGCGAAGAAGCCAAAAGCGCGGCAGAGCAGGTGTACATGGCGCTCAAAAAAGCGGAGGTTGCCGAAGATATTGATTTTTCGGGATTTTCAGAATATGAAAAGGTAAAAAAGAGGGTGGTGGTGAAGCTGATCAATGCCGGAAAAAATAAGGAGCTGTTAGAGCAGGTTCCACACATGCTTTTTCACGATCTGGCGCTTGTGGTGTATTATCCGGTAAGGGAGCTCCCTTTTGAGGGAAAGGCCATTGTTTTGATCCGCCACAGCCACCGGGAAGCATGGAAGGTTGAAACGGAGGAATTATTGAAAGTGGCTATTTCAAACACGCCAAGGCTTTTTCCGGGGAAAATTGAAAGCATGGAAAGCGTTATGCGGCAGCTTTTTTCCAGTGATCTGGAAGAGGGATCTGTGGAAAAGGAATTAGTGGAACTTGGAATTTGCGGGGAAGATGAGATACCGCTCTACCCGGGAGCGAAAGCCGGGATTCCGATGTACGTGCTGTCTAATGAACAAAAGCTGTATGGTGCTGTCTGCATGCTTTATCCTGACATCTTGAAAAAGTTTACAAAAAGGATCGATCAGGACTGCTATATTCTGCCAAGCTCCGTACATGAAGTGATCCTGGTTCCCGCAGGTGCAATTGCCAATGAGGGGGAGCTTAAGGAAACCGTGACGGATATTAACAGGACGCAGGTAGCGGAGGACGAGATTTTGGCGGATAGCGTATATTATTATAGCCGCTGTAATGACAAGATCATTATGATCTAAATTAAAATATGGAAGCAGTCCAGCCGTATCGTCCGGCCTGATGGTGTGCGCTCAGATTAAGTGATACGGCCGGATCACTGCTGAAATTTAAATGTTTATTTTTTTTTTATAAATGTTGGACTAGACAATTTCAAGGTCATATGTTATTATATCAAAGTGATGTAACAAATTTGTAATATTTAATTTTATGCACCCGTAGTCTAACGGATAGAACGAAGGCCTCCGACGCCTTTAATGCAGGTTCGATTCCTGTCGGGTGCATTTGCATCACCTTTAAAATACAAAGAAAGGAATGTTATGGATCATTCAAATCAGAACAATATGCGTACGATGAAAGGGAAGACTGTTACTGCGAAAGACTGGGTGATAGATCATAGCAAAATTGTAATGCCCCTTGTCCTGGTTGTATGTGTGCTCATAACCATTGCGATAGCAGTAAATGCAAACCATCGCAAAGCTCTGGAGAAAGAGGCGGAGCAGGCAGCGATGTCGGTTTCCACTGAAGATTCGCCGGTTTCTACGGAAGGTCTGGATACGGCTGAGTATGAACTGGAAAAAAATGCACACCCGGAAATCAACAATCTGGTCCGTACTTATTATGATGCGCAGGTATCAGGTGATGTGGAAACGATTTCAAAGATGAACACTTATTTAGATGAGATTGAGATCATCAAGGTTCAGGAAATGAGCAAATACGTGGACGCATATCCGGTGCTTGATGTATATACGAAACCGGGGCTTACAGAAAATTCTTATGTTGCATATGTATGTTCAACGGTAAAGTTTTCTGAAATGGAGCAGGAAATGCCAGGGATGCAGACCTTTTATATCGGAATGGATGAAAAGGGAGATTACTTTATCAATGACGGAACCAATGATGCGGAAATCCATGATTATATCAAAAAGATCACGCTTCAGGATGACGTGGTGGATTTGAATAATAAAGTGGTGGTGGAGTACAACGAGCTTTTGGCCCAGGATGAGGAACTGGAAGAGTATATCGCATATCTCAGGGAAAAGATCAATGAGGATGTAGGTGAGATCCTTGCCAAGGCGGAGCAGCCTGAGGTGGATGTAAGCGCCCCCGAAACAGCATCGGGAACGGAAGAACAGAATCAGTCTGTGCAAAAGACGGTCAAGGCTACGGATGTAGTAAATATCCGTTCTTCCGACAGTGAAGAGGCTGACCGGATTGATAAAGCCCAGATCGGACAGGAGTTTACGCTCCTTGAAGAGCGGGGGAATGGCTGGAGTAAGGTTTCACACAATGGAAAGGAAGCGTTCATCAAAAGCGATTATCTGGAAGTAGTGGATGAGGAACCGATAGAGGTGGCATCTTCAGAAGACCAGCAGGAGCCTGAGGAACCTGCAGAACCTGCGGAAACTGCCACATCGAATGAAACTGTTTCAGGAAAAGTCAAAGTGAAGGAAAGCGTCAAGGTGCGTAAAAGTGCCAGTACTGATGCGGATGCATTGGGAACCGCATACGCCGGAGACGAACTTGAGCTGGTCATGAAGCAGGCTGACGGATGGACAAAAGTAAAGTATAAAGGCCAGACGGCATTTGTAAAATCTGATTATGTGGAATAGTTTATTGGCGCAGGCTTTTAAGGCCTGCGTTATTTTTGCAATCAGGAATCACGAAAAGGAGGAAAAGGATGTTAGGGAAATTTAACGTTGGAATTATGGGAACCGGCAATATTGCCGCAGTGATGGCAGAGACCCTAAACAGGATGAAGGGGGTAAAGCTTTATGCCGTGGCCTCCAGGGAAAAGGTGAAGGCGGATGTTTTTGCGGGCAAGCATGGCGTGAAGAAGGCGTACGGCTCTTATGAAGAATTGGTAAAAGATAATAAGGTGGAACTGATCTATATTGCCACGCCCCATTCTGAGCATTATGAAAATGCCAGACTCTGTCTGGAAAACAATAAGCCGGTTTTATGTGAAAAGTCTTTTACGGCAAATGCGGCGCAGGCGGAGGAATTATTTAAGCTGGCAAGGGAAAAGCATGTTTTTATTACGGAAGCGATCTGGACACGCTATATGCCTATGTTAAAGACCATCAGGGAAGTGATTGGCAGCGGCGTGATCGGGGATCCTAAGACACTTACGGCGAATCTGGGGTATGTGATCGATAAGGTGGAGCGGATTTTAAGCCCGGCTTTAGCCGGCGGCGCACTTTTGGATGTTGGAGTGTATCCGATAAATTTTGCGATGATGATTTTTGGAAATGATATTGAAAAAGTCCGTTCCTCCTGTACTTATACGGATACCGGGGTTGACCGGCAAAATACGGTGACGCTCCAGTATGGGGACGGGAAATATGCTGTTTTAAACAGTTCCATGGAATCCTTAAGTGACAGGAAGGGGATCATCTATGGAACAAAGGGATTTGCGATCGTAGAAAACATTAATAATTTTGAAAGCATTACGGTGTATGACGCTTCTTATAAAAAGGCGGCGGAGTATAAGCGTCCGAAACAGATTTCCGGATATGAATATGAGGTGGAGGCGAGTATCCGTGCGATCCGTGCCGGAAAAATCCAATGTGAGGAAATGCCCCATGAGGAAATCCTGCGTGTGATGAAGCTGATGGATTCTCTGAGAAAGGAATGGGGGATTGTTTATCCTTTTGAGCAGGAGGATAGGGCATAGAAGAATAATAACGTTCATTTTGGGCCAAAATAGGATAAGAGGAGCAGTTTGTGCGTATGAATCTTTATCTGTGGAAAGGATGGCTTTAAATGAAAAGTGACGATGTGGGTGTATTGAGGGAAGTGCAGAGAAATACGAGAATGGCGATGAAGGCGCTGGATGCGCTCAGTGGGAAAATATATGATGACGGACTGTCTGTGCAGGCGGCAAGGGAATCCATGAAGTATGCGGAAATCTATAACAAGGCTACGGACAGGCTGATAGGAGGGAAGGCGGCTTCTTACCGGGATAATGGCTTCCAGGATCTGATGTTAAAAGGGAGCATTAGTGCCAATACCATGCTGAACACCAGCACCAGCCATATTGCGGAAATGCTGATCCAGGGGTCCAACAGAGGGCTTACCAGCATGTGGAAGTCTATAAACCACCATGAAAGGGCAGGGGATGTGTCCATGGAAGTGGCAAAAGAACTGATGGATTTTGAAGAAAAAAATATAGAACGCCTGAAACAGTACTTGTAAATTTGACATTTTTTAAAACTTTTCCGATTTAATTGCTTAAAGTGTCTTGTGATTTTTGCAAGCACGTTATATAATATGCATTGGGCAAAAAAGTGAGGAAATCAAAGGAGGATTAAAAATGTCATACGTTGATGAAGTGTATCAGATGGTAGTGGAAAAGAATCCTGCGCAGCCGGAATTCCATCAGGCGGTCAAGGAGGTTTTGGAGTCTTTACGTGTTGTGATCGAGGCAAATGAGGAAGCATATAAAAAGGATGCTTTGTTAGAGCGGCTGGTAACGCCGGAGAGGCAGCTGCTTTTCAGGGTTCCCTGGGTAGATGATAAGGGGCAGGTCCAGGTCAACAATGCGTTCCGCGTACAGTTTAACAGTGCGATCGGTCCTTATAAGGGCGGTCTTCGTCTCCATCCCAGCGTAAACCTTGGTATCATTAAGTTCCTTGGGTTTGAACAGATCTTTAAAAATTCCCTGACAGGGCTCCCAATCGGTGGTGGAAAAGGTGGTTCTGACTTTGACCCGAAAGGAAAATCCGACAGGGAAGTGATGGCTTTCTGCCAGAGCTTTATGACCGAATTAAATAAATACATTGGTGCGGATACGGATGTGCCTGCAGGGGATATCGGTACCGGGGCAAGGGAGATTGGTTATATGTATGGCCAGTATAAGAGGATCCGGGGCGTGTATGAAGGAGTACTTACCGGCAAAGGATTGTCTTATGGCGGGTCTTTGGCAAGGACAGAGGCAACCGGTTATGGTTTGTTATATTTGACGGCGGAAATGTTAAAGTGCAACGGACATGATTTAAGCGGCAAGACCGTTGTGATCTCAGGATCTGGGAATGTGGCAATCTATGCTGCCCAGAAAGCACAGCAGTTAGGCGCTAAGGTGGTGACCGTTTCCGATTCCACTGGCTGGGTATATGATCCGGAAGGGATTGACGTGGCGCTTCTTAAGGAAGTGAAGGAAGTAAAGCGCGCAAGGCTTACGGAATATGCGGCAGCAAGGAAAAGCGCTCAGTATCATGAGGGCAGAGGGGTTTGGAGCGTTAAGTGTGACGTGGCTCTTCCCTGCGCAACTCAGAATGAGCTTTTGATCGACGATGCTAAGGCTTTGGTCGCAAATGGCTGCATCGCTGTTGCGGAAGGCGCCAACATGCCTACGACCATCGAGGCGACAGAGTATCTGCAGGCAAACGGCGTTTTGTTCGCACCGGGTAAGGCAGCGAATGCAGGAGGCGTTGCCACCTCAGCTTTGGAGATGAGCCAGAACTCTGAGCGTCTTAGCTGGACTTTTGAAGAGGTAGATTCCAAGCTCAAAAATATCATGGTGAATATTTTCCACAACCTGGATGATGCCGCTAAGAAGTATGGTATGGAAGGAAACTATGTGGCGGGTGCAAATATTGCCGGGTTCCTTAAGGTTGCTGATGCGATGACAGCGCAGGGGATTGTGTAAGGACAGTGTTTTCGCTCCGGAACGGCCGTGTTCCGGGGCTTTTCTAATTGTCAGAATTTGCACATCACAGGAGAAAAAGGGAGCTTTCCGAAGACTGCAATTACCGTTGCTGTCTCTTACAGCGCACAAAATGGGCTTTATCCGAGGAGAAGTACTATACAAAGTGGCATGGGGGATGCTGAGGAATAAGAGGATTCTTTACAAAGAGGAATGAAAATGTTATAATGTGCTTTCCTGTAAAATGAAAAGAATAAAAATGCCATACTGTAATATGGTATCAAACATCAGCGAAACGCTGGTGTTTTTTATTGCCCAAAACCGGCCACATGGCGTTAAAACTGTCAGCCGGAATATCTCTTGTGCACGGAGAAAGAAACAGGGATACCGGATTAAAATGAAATACCCGGAATTTGAGGATATTTACAGGGAAGGCTTAAGGACGATAAAATGTGAGAAAAATTGAAGTGGCGGAGAAAAAGATAATCATGAGATCGTGGCCGGACTTTGTGGGCAGTATCATTTTGATGAAAAACAGGTAAATGGATTTTTGTGATTAGTTTGCAAGGAATGGTTGACAGACTGTTAATTTTTATGCTATTCTCAAGGAAATAAAGGGAGTAGCTTACATGGAGATCATTTAAGGTATCCGTGTTTACTAAATCGTCAGTACGATTTCCCGCAGGAAATCCGGTTTTGTGAGTAAGAAGCGAGACTTTGTTGTATTAAATACAGCAGAAGTCTCGTTTTTTGGCTTATACGAGAAAGCAGGATTCTTTTTGTAATAGGAAGCTGTTATATTAGTTACACTAATGGATGAGGAGAAAGGAAGGGATTTATGGATATTTTTCATTTGCTTACACTGATCGGCGGTATGAGCCTGTTTTTATTTGGCATGGGAATCATGGGGCAGGCATTGGAGAGGCGGGCCGGCGGGCGGCTCCGTGCCATGATCGGGAAATTTACTACGGGCAGGGCTGCCGGGCTTTTTACAGGGCTTGGTGTGACGGCTGTTATCCAGAGTTCTTCGGCAACGACTGTGATGGTAGTCGGGTTTGTCAATTCCGGGCTGATGTCTCTTAGGCAGGCGATTAACGTGATCATGGGCGCCAACATTGGCACGACAGTTACCGCATGGATTTTGAGCTTATCAGGAATAGACAGTGGGAATGTGTTTGTGCGTTTGTTGAAGCCATCAGCGTTTACTCCGATTCTGGCGCTATGGGGCATTATCTTGTTTAATTTTTGCAAAGGCGGGAAAAAGCGGGATCTGGGAATGATTTTTCTGGGATTTGCAACGTTGATGTTTGGCATGGAGACCATGTCAGGCGCCGTTTCGGGATTAGGGGATATTCCGGCATTCCAAAACCTGTTTCTTTTATTTCAAAATCCAATCCTTGGAGTGGCAGCGGGCGCTATCCTGACAGCAATCATCCAGTCAAGTTCCGCATCGGTGGGAATCCTGCAGATTTTAGCGGTAACCGGGAAAGTTACTTATGGTGCGGCAATCCCTATCATCATGGGGCAGAATATCGGCACTTGCGTGACGGCCATGCTTTCGGCGGTAGGAGCAAATAAAAATGCAAAAAGGGCGGCGCTGGTGCATTTGTCCTTTAACGTGATTGGGTCAGCCGTATGGCTTTTGGTATTTTGTCTGATCAAAGGGCTTTTACATCCGATTCTTTTAGAGCAGCCGGCTTCTCTGCTTGGCATAGCGATAGCTCATTCTATTTTCAATGTGCTTTGTACAATATTAATGCTGCCGCTTTCCGGACTTTTGGAAAAGCTTGTGACGAAGTTGGTTCCGGATGCCAAAAAGCCGGAAAGCTTTGCGGAGTTGGACGAGCGTTTGCTGACAACGCCGCCTATTGCTTTAGACCGCTGCAGGAAGGTTGCTGCGGATATGGCAATAACTGCCGTGGAATCTATCAAAGGCGGGATGGAGTCTTTGCAGAACTATACGGCAGAGCTGGCGGAGTCAATTCGGGAAAAAGAGGAAAAGACGGATCATTATGAGGATATCTTAGGAACGTATCTGGTGAAATTGAGCACAAAGCAGGCAGGGGAATCGGCCAGCAGGGAAGCGGCAAAACTGCTGAAAGTTATCGGGGATTATGAACGTGTTTCAGATCATGCGGTAAATTTGCTGGAAGCGGCGGAAGAAATGCGTGATAAAGAACTGCAGTTTACGGAAGCGGCGAAGAAAGAGCTGGCAGTGATCTTTGCGGCGGTCAATGAGATTCTGGATCTGTCGCTGGCTGCCTTTTTGGAGGATGATTTGGAGAATGCCTTTTTGGTGGAGCCATTAGAACAGGTGATCGACGAAATAAAGGAGCAGATGCGCACCTGTCATATAGCCCGCATGCAGCAGGGGGCGTGTTCCATAGACGCCGGGTTTGTATGGTCTGATATTCTTACGGATTTAGAGCGGACATCGGATCATTGTTCCAATATTGCCGGATGTGTCACGGATGTAGCCCACCGCAATATGAACATTCATGAATCTCTGCGTAAGCTTCGGAACGATAATGATGAGTTTAAGGTGAAGTATCAGGAGTATGCAGGGAAATATTCACTATAGATGTCAGGGAGTTCTTTCTATTGCAGGACATAGGCAGAAAGACTTATACTGGAAAAAGGGATAAAAAGCATGCAGTCATGCGGAAATGAGGAAGGATATGGATGGATTTGTTAAAAAGCTGGAAGCGTTTAGGATGGGGTATCGTAAGGAAGTAAGAGAAAGTGCATGGTCGTTGCTGGATCAGGATATGCCTGTACTGACGGAAGAACTTTTTGCATTATTTGAACAAAACGGCAACAGGCTTCGGTATGAAACGGTTTATTTTAACAGGAGAAAGATGCTTGCGGTATTGGGGTTGGAAGCAATTTTGGAGAAGGAAGAAGCAGGAAATAAAGCAAAGGCTGTATCGACGGAAATTTTGGATAAGCTGTGCCTGGTCATAGAAGATGTCTGCAGGGAAGAATGCTGGGCTCTGCCTGCCCATGTGGACAGGAAGGAGGATAAGGACTGGCGTATCACGGCGGATTTATTTGCCTGTGAGACAGCCCAGACTTTATCGGAGATTACAGACAGGCTTGAGGAAGATCTGCCCACCGAGCTTAAGGGGCGCATGGTAAAGGAAATTGGGAGAAGGGTGTTGAATCCGTTTTTTGATTCAGCCATACCATACAGCAAATGGGAATGTGGGGAAACAAACTGGAATGCGGTGTGCGCAGGATCCATTGGAAGCGTCTGCCTGCATTTGATGAGGGAGGATAAAGAGCAGCTTTTAAAGAACCTGAAACGGATCTGTGACGGGCTTTTGTGGTATCTGAAAGGGTTTTCCGAAGATGGCGCCTGCATGGAAGGCCTTGGGTATTATACATATGGGATGGCATATTTCGTGAATTTCGCCCAGGAGCTATATGAGTATTCTGACGGAAAATGGGATCTGTTTTGTGGGGAGTGGGGCGAGTTTAAGGCCGGGAAGGAAGATAAGCGGACTAAAATGGCACAATTTCCGGCAAAATGCTTTTTCCCGGACGGTAGGACACTGAGTTTTTCGGACGGGTCTAGCCGTGATACTTTCCGGGTAGGTTTGCTTGGTGTGCTTGCAATGCATTATCCGGCTGTCTCATTTCCGGATCTTGACAGGGGGGCGGGGCTTCATGATGACAGCTGCTATCGTTTTACTTCATTAAAGATGGATATGCTTTATACCGGAAAGTACATGGAGCTTTTGAGAAATTCTGGGAAGAAGGAAGGGGCGCTGGATGAATGCGGGAAAAAGGAAGGCGTTTTTCATATCTTTCCGTCAGCGCAGTGGTGTATAGGGTGCTCAGAAAACGGTGTGGGTTTTGCCTGCAAGGGCGGGCATAATGACGAACCTCACAATCATAATGATATTGGGCATTTTTTGTACGAAGCAGAAGGTGTGATGTTTTTAACGGATCTTGGCTGCGGGGAATATACAAAAGAATATTTTAGTGATGGAAGGTATGAAATCTTTTGTAACAATTCTTTTGGACATAGTGTGCCAATCCTTAATGGGAAAGGACAGTGTGCCGGTGCGGCATATGCCTGTCAGGGATTTGCGGCACAGCCGGACGGAAGGGTTGAAATGGAAATCGGGAAAGCTTATGGGCCTGTTTGGCCGCAAGAGGAGAAGCCTGAAATCATCCGGGAGTTTACGTTTGATTTAAAAAGCGGGAAATTGGATCTTAAGGACAGGTTTGAGAGCGCAGGCAATGAGGTTTTTGAGAGAATGGTAACGCAGATTCTTCCGAAGGTGTGCGGAAATTATGTGGTCTTAGAAAAGGATGGAACGAAGTGCCGTCTGGAAATTAAGGATTTGGCTGAGGATGGGATATCAGTGGAGGAGTATGGGCACAGCAACCATTCCGGGGAGATGGAAAAGGTTTATGCGATATGCTGGAAGGTAAAAATGAAGGATGGGAAAGGGGAAAGCGAAATAAGCATAAGCTGATTGGACCGATGCCGCTTGTGATGTTGTAAAATCAAGAATTGTAAGGATGCAATGAGGTGAAAAAGCCTCCTTTGCATCCTTGGTTTGTTTGGAATAAGTGTTTTGTGTAAGGCGGAATAATATCAAAATATTTACCTGTTTTTCAACTTTGATTTGTAAAAAAACAGTTATCATTCCGATAAATATGTGGTATACTATATGTGATGGAGAATGCACATGAGAAAAGGAGGCGTACTATGGAAAAAGTATTAAATTTTGCCGCCTATATTGCACAAGAATATTTTTCGGAATACGGCCAACAGATTGATGAAATGAAATTGCACAAATTAATGTATTTTGCACAAAGAGAATCCCTCATCCAGACGGGTGAGCCTCTTTTTAATGCAACATTTTATGGCTGGAAGTATGGCCCGATTTTGAAAGAGATTCGGAGTGCGTATAAAGATGGAACTTTTATTACAATTAAACCTCAAGGGTTTATAAAGGATTGCTCGCTGGTTTTGAAAAAAATTATGAATGAATATGCTGAAAAAGACTCATGGAGTCTCAGTAGGTTGACACATGGAGAAACATCTTGGAAAAATTCTCGGATAGGCGTACCAGAAGATGAAAATAGTGATAATCCAATGAGGCTTGAAGATATTAGGGCTGATGCTGAAAGAATTAAATCCAGAAGGAAAATGTTGAATGAGCTAGGGCTTGCATAAGGTGTAGAAGCATATGGGAAAAATCACGGATGAACAGAAGCAGATAATTGAGAGTTTTTCTTGTGAACGATTGTCTGATAAGCAAGAAAATAGGAATTTAATAAAAAGTTTCAAAAGTGAGAAAGGCCGTTCTTTAGTCAGTTATCTTCAACATCTAGCATGGAGTGAAGATACTGAATGTAAAACGGCCTATTATTTAATTAAATATCCAGATGGTGAGGTTGCCCTATTTTTTTCATTAAAGTGTGGAGCTTTATTTGATCCATTGGATGAAGACATTATTAAGCAAAGGGCTAAAAGAACTCAAGAATGGTTACAAATTGTGCAGGATATGAATAAAGGGGGGCAGGAGCGAGAACTTGCTTTGCAATTACTTGAGAATTTTAGGTCAGGGCAGGATATTCCTGCGGAGCAAATTAAAAAACGGATTAAGATTAATGCCCGGCAAGCTCAGATGATTTTAGATCAGCTAAATTATGATAAAGAACATGAAGAAAATGAACAAATAATAAGAGTAGGGCATACATATCCAGGAATTGAAATCGTTCATTTTTGTGCAAATGATGCAATGAAGAAAAAATGGAAAAGTTTTAACATAAATCATCCTATGGGAGAAGTTATGTTTTGGCAATATATTGCGCCAATTATATATGAAGTTCAAGAGAGTATTGGATGTCAGTATGCGTATTTGTTTGCTGCAGATACTTCAGAGGACGGAAATTTGATTAATTATTATAATGTCGCCCTTAAGTTTGAACAGCCTACAAATGTGGGAACTAATAAGCCAAGTTATGATTTGTGTTGTGTATTTATGTGCCAAGAAGTAAATGAACTGAGAAAAAAGCGTGAAGAATATTTTGATAATTTTAATCCAGATGAAAATGATATAATAGCATAATTAGAATTCAGCACAAAGAGAGGGTGAATATTGGACCTATGTCAATACTTTGGACAAAAAAAGTCGAAAGATTATGTGAATATACCGTTAAAATCAATATGAGAAAACCTTATCTGGACAATATCAGGTGGATGACGATCGTGCTTGTGGTCATCTATCATGTCATTTATATGTTTAACGGCATTGTGGTCGATGGCGTGATCGGGCACCTGGAGAAACACACAGTCAGGGAGTTTGTCCGCGTTCCGGTGCTTCGCTGGTGCGTCCTTGGCATTAGAAAAGAGAAGAAGTGAGTAAAAATAGATTAAAGATCTGTAATTCTACTGCCATTCGGTTGCCACAGATAGGCCTCCAAAGTAAAATAAAGTGAAAACAGACTTGATGTGCAGGCAGGTTTTTGTAAGGCCGGAATGGAGGAATTTTATGTTTGAAATCGACAAGCAGAAATTTGGGGTATTTGTGGCAATGCTCAGAAAAGAAAAAGGATTGACGCAAAAGGAACTGGCAAAACTTCTTTACATATCTGATAAGGCAGTCAGTAAATGGGAAACGGGGGTCAGCATTCCGGATACGGCGTTATTGGTTCCTATGGCGGATTTATTTGGCATCACGGTAACGGAGCTTTTAATGTGCCAGCGTATGGGGCAGGATGGCACTATGGATACGGACCAGGTGGAAAATGTGGTGAAAACGGCTATTTCTTATTCTAATGACAAGCCGGTCAGGGCCTTTCAGGTGAGAGGTAAATGGGGGAGGATTTATCTTTTTGCGTTTCTCATTTCCGGCTTGGAGTGTTTTTTATGTGCTCTATTTGGAGCAATAACAATCGGGCTTCCTCTTGTCGTACTGCTGGGGATGATATTTGGAGGATATTTTTGTTTTTTTGCGGTGGTCCGTCTGCCGGATTATTATGATGAAAACCGTATCAGCTTTTATAATGACAGTGGGATTTTTAATATAAGTTTTCCGGGGCTGGTGTTTAACAACAATAACTGGCCGTATATTCTGAAAGCAGGGCGTATCTGGGCGGTTACCGCCATGGTGGGATATCCTGCGATAAGTTTTATGCTGTGTTTCTTGTTTCCGGGAGCCTGGTGGGTGGAAGTTGTCGTGGAAATGGTATTTATATTTGGGGGCACGTTTGTCCCAATGTATGTGGCCGGGAAAAAATATGAAAAGGGACAGGACAACTAACTTGCCCTGCTCCTGAAAGATTTCGGATCATGAAAGATCGCCGACAGCCTGTGAGATCACCTCGTCAACGCTCACGACTTCCGGTGCTGTACCCTGGACGGAGCCGTCGTTTGCCACCTCTTCCGGCGAAGGTTCATTGGGCTTTTCTTCATCATCGTTCCATAGGGATTTGTGTTTTTCTTTATCCTTATCCTGAAGCTCGCTGAGCATGGCCATGTTTTTGGCAGCCATATACAGCTCCATGCTGTATTCCATCAGTTTCTGCTCATCATAGGCAGGAACTTTATCGCCCCGGCCGATCCGCCTGGCAACCTCCATGATCTTGATCAGGTCTTCGGTGTGTTCTTCCATGGCGTCTCCCTGCTGCTTGGAGGCCTCAGCGCTATAAAGAAGCATGTGCTGCTGCATCAGCTTATCCATGAAATTGCGGTATTCCTCATACTTTTGTGAAACGGCATTGTAGGACAGTTCCAGAGTTGCCGCCTCGTTGGCATATTCTTCCTTTCGGTCAGGGAAAATGCCCATTTTCCGTTCCAGTTCTTTTTTCTGCTTTGCCAGGGATAGCTTTTGTTCCTGAAATTCCTTAAGCTGGGCAGAGTAAATTTTTCTTGCTTCCCCTATTTTCATTTGATCACATCCTTGTATGCAAACTGATATTTCCATATATCAATCTATATATCGGCAGACTGGTTCATTTATATAATCGATCTAATAAATATTGACAAAATATATTCGGCAGTTGTAGAATGAATTATATTCTACAACTGCCGAATATGGGTGGAAAATTTATGAAAAGCATGGGGAGATTGATTATGAAACGTTTACCGGATTCAGAACTGGAAATTATGATGATCATATGGGATTTGGATAAGCCCGTGACCAGATTTGAAATTGAGGAGAGGATGGAAGAGGGGAGAAAGCTTTCTCCCACTACGATACTTTCCTTCCTTTCCAGGCTGCAGGAAAAGGGATTTCTTGAAGTGAGGAAGGCAGGAAAGAATAACGTCTATCATGCGCTGATCGGGCGTGAGGACTATATGCGGGCGGAGAGCCGGAATATTTTAAAACGTCTTTACCGCAATTCAGCCAAAAACTTTCTGGCGGCGTTATACGATGGAGACAGTCTTTCTGGGGAAGACTTAAAGGAGCTGGAAGATTATATCAGTACAAAAAGGAAGGAGCGGCAAGGATGAGGGGAATATTTTTGGATGTGCTGGAGAGTAATATTGTGGTTTCTGCTGCGTTCCTTTTGCTGTATTTGTTTTCCGGAAGGCTGCGGAGGCGTTACGGTGCCGGATGGATGAAACTGGCATGGATCATCCTGGCGGTGCGGCTTGCCATCCCCTATAATTTTTCCCTGCCCTCCGCACCGGTTGGGCTGTTTACTCTTTCGGGAATCATCCGGGAGGAAGAATCCGGGTGGACAAACAGGGGTACAGGCGGGAACGATGGGGAAGCGGACGGACAGGCTGGCGGTATGGCGGCTGGAAAAGGTGCGGCAGCTTTGGATGCCGGAGATGGGGAAGGGGTTAACGCTTATCCGGGAACTGTTATAACAGAAGGAATCGGAGCGGAAAAGGAAGCCGGAACAATGGGAGCATCCGATCTGTTGATAACAGGACCTGAAGATGATACCGGAAACCGTCGGGCAGAATCCGGACAGGCATCAGGTACGGATGCGGGAAGGGCATGGCAGAAGGGAGCGCTTGCTTTAGTCCGTATGTTTCCGTTTCTTTGGCTGGCAGGGGCAGCACTGTGCCTGGCCTATTGCCTGATCGGATGGGGCTGTTTTTGGATAAACTGCCGGAAAAACTTAAGGCCGGTGACGGATATTGCCGTGAGGCGGCAGGTAATGGGGCTGGAAAAGAAACTTATGGGGAAGGCATCTATCCCTGTTTACCAGAGCCGGGCGGCAAAAAGCCCTATGCTGGCTGGCTTTTTTGGTCCAAAGCTGATCTTTCCCATTGCTTTGGCGGATAAAGAGGAATGGGAGAAGAGGGAATTAAACCTTATAGTGGCCCATGAAGTGTTCCATTACACCCATAAAGATCTGTGGCTGAAACTGCTGATGACATTTGTCTGGTGCGTTAACTGGTTTAATCCGCTGATCTGGATGATGAAAAAGCAATTTTTTTATGAACTGGAGCTTGCCTGTGATGAATGTGTGCTTTTCGGCTGTGATGAGGAACTTCGGGAAGCCTATGCAAGGATGATGCTTTCTTTTGCAAGGGAAAAGAAAGGTGGGAGTGCCTTTTCCACCGGATTTGGGGAAAATAGAAAGCAGATGAAAGAAAGGATAGATTATATGTTGGATATCAGGGGAAGAAAAAGAGGAACGGCAGGTATTATCTTGACCGGCATCATGGTGACAGCCATGGGGCTTATGGTCTCCTGTGGATCTAAGTTAGAAGAAAGGAATCCGGAAGAACAACAGATCATTCAGGAAACGGAGCATGATGGAAGCGGACAGGAAGATGACGGTGGGAAGGAAGCTTCGGACGGTGATGACGGGAGTGGAGCACAGGAGGATTTCAATCAGAAGCAGGAAAGCGCTATCCCTTATGACCCGAACAATGTGTACAATGAGATGATCAGATATTATGGGGATGTGCTTTTTATCGCAAGGCAGGACGGGATTTACCGTCTTTCGGATGGCAGGGAAGAATTGGTCTATGCCAACAGCTATTGGATGAGAAGAGGGATGGAGATCTATCAGGATGGCCTTTACTTTTGTGGTTCATCAAAATCAGGGGAGCAGGAAGGGCACAATATCCATATTTACCGAATGGATCTTGCTACCTACGAAGTGGAGGATCTGTTCGCCCTGTTTAGCCAAGTGTATGACGCACTTTATGATATCACTGTTATCGACGGGAAACTTTACGTTACAAGCGGGTATTTTGGAACAAAGATGGGATTTGAGCTTTCTGAGGATGGCAGGATCACAAAGACTCTGGATGAGGAAGCGGAAGATTACCTTTACAGGGAAGATAACGATTACTGGAATCTGCAGAGGAAGATATTTAATAATGAAGTGACGATCGGCTCTGAGGAATATGTGGAGCTTACGGAAAAAGCAAGTGGTATGTACCGGGGAGCTATTGACCTGGCTGCCTGCCAGAAAATGCTGGACGGGGATCAGGTGGTCATGAAGTACAAGGATGAACTTCTTTCCAGCATTTATCTGAAAAAGCCGGATGGGAATTATGAATTTTTATGCGATGCCGTTGCTGCCTATCCAATCCTTGTGACAGAAACCGGCGTGTATTATCCCCTTTATGAGGGCTCGGCCATCTGGTATGTGGATTATGAGACCAAAACGCAGCGGAAGATCTGGGAGGAGGATAGCAGGGAGTGGAAGGAAATCCAGTTGGCTAATTATGACCGGGATTATCTTTACTTTACATCAAAAAGGTTTCTGGGAAGAGATCAGGAAGGCGTCAGCGTACATGAAATATATCTGATGCGCATTCCCAGGTGGGAAGAGGGGAAAGCGGAAAAGGTATACCGGTTTGAAGATGGAAGCAATCTGGGCAGTCTGCAGAGAAAATGTGCCGTGGCGGACGGAAAAATGTTCTTTGAGGACCATGAAACGATAACCCTTGATCCTGATGCAAATGGGATGGGACCGGAAAATAACGGGGAACCATCCAAAGACGGGGCAACTATGCGGCAGGTGGTTGAGACCTTTGCAAAGGCTTATTTCCAGAATGACGAGGAGACGCTGCGCGGATATCTGGCGGAGGGTTTTGAAGGGAACCCGGATTTTTATCCGTATCCCCAACAGGCAGGGGAGATGGAAGGACAGTATATCGCCGGGGTGCCGGAAGGGGATGTGCCTGTTGGCGTGATCTGCTATGTCTCTTATGAGTTTAGCGGGAATGCGGAGACGGAGGATGCGTACAGCTATCTTAGTATGGAAATGGAAAAGACCGGACAGGGATGGAAGGTCTTGAGCTATGGGCTGGAAGGATAAATGGAACGGGAACGAAAAAAGTGGATAAAAAGTTGAAAATTTTGTTATTCTGCAGCATGTTGTTTTCTCAGTTGATATTGTTTTCGGGTCTGTCCTTGGAAAAAATCTCTTTGTCAAGCCGTAAGGAGGAAAGGACGGTCCGCTCCACGAAAAGCGTCTGATCGCGCCGAACGGACAATGCCCACTTGACCAATGAAAGCTGATTGTTTTCTAATTCTATGCAGGTGACGCATCGGGGGTGGACACAGCTTCCGGTGTTCATATAGTAGGGGGATGCGGCATGGAGCCTTGGCCTGTGGGTGTGGCCGGTGATAAGGGGCATCTGATGTTCGGATGCGTAGGAGGAAAGGCGCTGTTCCACCCGGTCTTTGCAGACGTAATTTTTTGCGGCGCTGGTAGGATCCAACACGCCGAAATGTTCTAAGGGGCGCCACAGGTAACGGACCAGGAAGCGTGCCAGCTTCCAGAAGGTGGAGTTTAAAGCATCCGCCTGATGTCCATGGGTGAGATAGAGCCGTAGCCCGCTGCAGGGATTTTCAAGAATGATCCCTTCATAAAAAGTAAGGCCGGGGAAGAGGGGCTGCATACATTGGGTCTGGGTACAAAAGTAAGAGGAACAGACGGTATCGGAGTAGCCCGGCTTCTTCTTTTCCATATCGTGGTTACCGTATAGCATGATCAGCCGGTTCCTTTGGTGGAACAGGGAAAGGAGCCAGAACACATTGCTGTGAAGCTCAATGATCTGGCTCATCTTCCGGTTTTCCCACAGCTCATCCCCGTCCCCTAACTCTATATAGATATAACCCCGGTCATAGTAGTGCCGAAGGGCGGTAAAATACAGGTTCTGGTTTTTTAGGAAGTTATCGTTAGAGCTCCCGTCACCCCTGTGGCAGTCGCTGAAAAGCACATAGCGCATTCTGGCGTTCATGGGGAAAACGGGGGCATTTTCAAAAGCATGCCGGATACGGGATTGGTCGCTCATGGGAAAATCCTTTCTGGTTGTTAATTCTTTTATTTCTTATATTTCTTGCATTTTTTACATCTTTTACATTTTTTGCAGCCTTTGTATTTTCTGGGGGCCAGCATCTTACGGAAGACAAATGGCAAAAGGTAGTACAAGTATAAAAGCCGGTCGATGGTGGCACAAAAGGGCGCAGTAGTCCATAGATACACTTTGCAGAAGATCCGGTTCCAAAACTGTGCCCATTTGCGCTGCAGTCTTGCAAACCACCCGTAATGGCGCTCCTGCGGTCCGCAAAAGCAAATCTGGAGTTCACAGCCGCAGACAGATACATCATTCCGGTCAACGCCTGTTTCGTACAGGGCATTTAAAAAGCTGTGCATCATATCCCGGTCAGGAAAGCGGATAGCGGCCTTAAGACAAAGCTGCTCCGGCTTGGAAAAGCGTCCCATGCAAAAGGCGGTAAGCCACCAGGTACGTTTTGATAGTTCTGCCATCCTGTCATGCCCTTTGACCAGACCAAAGGACATAAGCAGCATTTCGTGATCGCTTGCCGCATCAAAGACAGCGGTGGAGTATTCCCCTGGAAGCAGTACACGGTCAGCGTGATAAACGCCGATTTCAGCCCCGGTGTTGATGCCATACTGGCCTTTCCAAAATTCAATCAGCCAGGTGCGTTCCTGCCAGGTAAAATACACAGGGAGGTAATCAAACACCATATTGAAAGAAGCGGCGGCCCGGTCAAAAAGCGCGGTATAACCTATTTCACGCTGCCATGCATCTATCCGGGAAGAAATGATATCCTGATGGTTGTCATAACAGTATCCAAAAGGGGCGATCAAAGAGGACAGAAGTTCACATTTATCACAAGAGGACATAGAACATACCTTTTTAATGGCGGAGCGTCTTCTGGTAAATCCCAAAAGGACACAAAGCACCAACGCCAAAAGTAAAAAACCAATTGAAAGATACATAATGTAGATCCTTGTCGAAGTTCTTACTATATTGTATGTGGGAGGGTGGCGGTGGTGCTTGAAAAAAAAACTAAATGCAGTATAATAAGATTACAGTGTTAAAAGTAAGAAGCATGCAATTTTGGGGAATGGATAAAGGAACAGGATATGCAGATGAAGGAAGCGGGGATCATGATCGAGGGGGGCGCCATGCGCAGTGTTTTTGCGGCAGGGGTGTTGGATTTTCTGTTGGAGAAGGGAATCGAGATCCCTAATGTGCTGGCGGTCTCTGCAGGTGCGTATGCAGGTATGAATTATATATCAGGCCAGATGGGCAGAGCCGTGGACGCAGTCATCAAGCCCCTGGAAAAGGAAAAATATATGGGGGCCAAGACGTTTTTAAAAAAGGGAACCTTTTTTGACATGGATTATCTGTTTGATGTGGTGCCGAAAAAGCAGGCGCCTTTTGATTTCGAGACCTTTAAAAATTCAGCCAAGAGGTTTATCATCAACACGACGGACTGCCTGACAGGAAAGAGTGTATATTATGAGGATTTTGACACGGAAGAGCAGTTTTGGAAGATATGCCGGGCGGCTAATTCCCTTCCCTTTATTTCAAGGGTCAGCCGGATCAATGATATTCCCATGCTGGATGGAGGGCTGGCGGATGCCCTTCCGATGGAAAAGGTGCAGGAAGAAGGGTGGGAAAAGCTTTTGGTGATCTTGACCCGAAAAGAAGATTATCGGAAGAAATACAGGCATTTATATATGTTTTTCCTGCGGCTTCTTTACCATAAATATCCGCAGCTGATCAAGACGGTAGCTGGCCGGGCCCAAAAATACAATGCCTGTTTAGATGAGATTGACAGGATGGAAAAAGAAGGAAAGGCAATCGTCCTTCGCCCGTCAAGGCTGGCGGTGGGGAATAATGAATCCAACGTGGAGGTGCTGATGGATTACTACCAGCATGGCTACGAGGAGGCAATGGGGAGAGAAGAGGAGATATTCAGCTTTTTGACAACGTAAGTTAAGAATGGAGGCATGGACATGGATATCAATCAAGTTTTAAAACAATTAGATGAGTTGTTTGCGCAGCATCAGATCAGGGAGGTGGAACCTTTCCTTTTGGAAAAAATGGAAGCTGCCAGGCGGCTTGGAGATACCGGGGCGATGATCACGCTTTTAAATGAGCTGATCGGCCATTACAGGGAGACAGGGGAAAGTGAAAAATCAATTGCCGCCTGTAAGCAGGTGTTAGAGTTGATGGACCAGTTGGAATTAAAAGGCAGCGTTGCTTATGCGACCACACTGTTAAATGTGGCAAATGCCTGCCGGGCAGCAGGACTTTTGCGGGAATCCATGATCTACTATCAGGAAGTCAAGGAAATTTACGGGCGGGAATTAGAGTCTTCAGACTTTCGCTATGCCAGCTTGTATAACAATATGAGTCTGCTTTTTCAGGAAATGGGAGATTTTGACAGTGCATGTGACTGTTTGGAAAGGGCTCTTAGCGTGGCATCCCTTTACGAGGAAGCGAGGATTGAGGTTGCTGTCACTTACACGAACCTGGCGGCATCCCAGCTGAAAAACGGCAGGATTGCGGAAGCGGTTGACAATCTGAAAAAGGCATTTTCTATCTTTGAGATGGATGAGGAGCGGGATTAC
The DNA here is from genome assembly GCA_910587295.1 of uncultured Lachnospiraceae bacterium. GTDB lineage: Bacteria > Bacillota > Clostridia > Lachnospirales > Lachnospiraceae > Suilimivivens. Next base: position 48,988 of record CAJULP010000028.1, read on the forward strand.
CATTACAGCGGCGCACTTTCCGCTATGGGAGAGGCTCAGTACCTTTTAGGGAATCTGGAAGAATCCGCAAGGTATTACAAACTTGCGTTAAATGAGATTGAGCGGAACATGGGCAGGAATAAAGCCTATGAGATCACGCTGCAGAATCTAAATGCGGTGACGGTAAAGCTTCGGGAGCTTCCCGCGCAAAGTGGCAGGTTTGCAAATGGCATGGAGCTGTGCCAGGCTTTTTATGAAGAATATGGCGTTCCCATGATCAGGGAAAAGTTTCCCCAGTATGAGCAGGTGATCGCCACAGGGCTTGTGGGGGAAGGGTCGGAGTGTTTTGGTTTTGATGACGAGGTGTCAAGGGATCATGATTTTGGCCCGGGCTTTTGCATGTGGCTGACGGACCAAATTTATGATGAGATCGGGCAGCAGCTGCAGGAGGCCTATGACGAGCTGCCTTCCACCTACGGGGGGATTACCCGGTTTACCACCGCAAAAGCCCAAAAGAGGGTGGGGGTATTCCGTATCGGTGATTTCTACGAAGGACTGATCGGGCTCAAAGACGTGCCAAGCACGCAGAACCAATGGCTGTTTTTGGAAGATTACCGGCTTGCGGCAGCCACAAACGGAAAGGTGTTCCGGGATGACTTTGGGGAATTTACCCGGATCCGCCGGGGCATATTAAACCATTACCCGGAAGAGGTGCGGATCCAGAAGATTGCCAGGCAGGCAGCCCTTATGGCCCAGTCCGGGCAGTACAATTATTCCCGGATGTTCGGCAGAGGGGAAAAGGTGACGGCGGCGATCGCTTTATCTGAATTTATGAAGCATACCATGGCTATGGTCTATCTTTTGAACCGGAAGTATTCTCCCTTTTATAAATGGATGCACAGAGGGATGCAGGAGCTTCGGGTATTGCCGGAGATTGGAGATATTTTAAATGCCCTTGTGGATTTCCCAAGCGGTGACGAGCGGATTCCGCAGACCATTGAGATCATTGTTGCGCTTATTATTGCCGAAATGAAAAAGCAGGGTCTTACCAGCGGGGAAGATAATTACCTGGACCACCATACGGACAGGATCCTGCACAGTATCCCCCAAAAAGAGCATAAGGATGAAACCTTTAAGTCTGCTCTTGTGGATGAACTGGTTTCCCTTGAGTGGGAGGCCTTTGACAAGGTTCACAACGAAGGAGGCAGGGCCGACTGCCAGGACGACTGGAACACTTTTTCCATAATGAGAAAAAGCCAGTACCTGGCCTGGGATGAAGAAATGTTAAAGAGTTATATCAGTGACTTTAACAGGGCCAATGACAGGGGATGGAACCTGATCACCGAAAAATACGGCAGGATGATGGAGAGTACGGCACCGGTCCAGTTTTTGGAGATTAAGGATTCCCTTCCAAAGCTGCCGGAGGTAAAGAAGGAAATCATAGAAGAGATTGTTAAGATACAGGTTGGCTGGATGGAAGAGTTTGCAAAGGAATATCCCAAAGCGGCTGAAAATGCAAGAAGCATCCATTCCAGTGAAGATAATATGTATAATACTTCCTATGAAACTTATCTTAGAGGAGAGTTGTCCACTTATTCCGACCAGACACTGGATCTGTACGGGCGGTTTGTTGCAGATGTATGGAAGGACGGAAAAAACCTGGCAAAGATCATTATGGAGAATACGGCGAAATTGTACGGCTATACTTCCCTGGAGGATTTAGAGGGCAAGCTGTAAGGTATGACTTATGAAAACAGTTAAAAATAAAACTTATGAAATAGACATGTGTAACGGTCCTTTGTTTGGCAAGATATTGCTCTTTACACTGCCGCTTATGCTCTCCGGCATTTTACAGCTTCTGTTCAATGCGGCCGATGTGGTAGTGGTGGGGCGTTTTGCGGGAAATGAGGCGTTGGCGGCGGTGGGATCTACCGGCTCTTTAACAAACCTTTTGGTGAATCTGTTTATCGGTCTGTCTGTGGGAGCGAACGTTCTTGTGGCAAGGTATTATGGCGCCAAGGCATGGGATGAGGTCAGTCAGACCGTCCACACTTCGATGCTGGTCAGCGCAGTTGGCGGGATTGTTCTTGCTTTTATCGGGATCGCGCTTGCCAGGCCGCTTTTGCTTATGATGGATACGCCGGAAAATGTGATCGGACACTCGGTTCTTTATATGAGGATTTATTTTATGGGGATGCCGGTGATGCTGCTATTTAATTTTGGCAGCGCTATTTTGCGGGCAATCGGGGATACCAGAAGGCCTCTTATCTACCTGGTCATAGCAGGTGTGATCAATGTGGTTTTAAACCTTTGTTTTGTGATCGTCTTTCGTATGGGAGTAGCAGGTGTGGCACTGGCAACAGTGCTTTCCCAATGTGTATCCACGGTATTGATACTGCGGTGCCTTACTAAGTCGGAAGGGTGCTTTCGGCTTTGTAAGGAAAAGCTTTGCATCAACAAAGAAAAACTTGGGAAGATTGCGGCAATCGGCCTGCCGGCAGGTATCCAGGGGTCGCTGTTTTCTATCTCTAATGTTTTGATCCAGTCATCGGTAAACTCTTTTGGGTCTATTGCCATGGCGGGAAATACGGCAGGGTCTAACGTGGAAGGGTTTGTCTATACGGCAATGAACTCCGTCCACCAGACGGCGGTAAGCTTTACCGGGCAGAATTTAGGCGGGCAAAGGTACGATAGGATCAACAAGATACTGCTGGAATGTCTTCTCTTTGTAGCGGCAATCGGTCTGGTCTTAGGAAATGGAGCATATCTTCTGGGAAACCGGATTTTATCAATCTACTCATCTGATGTGGAGGTAGTTGCCTATGGCATCCAGAGGATGAGCATTATTTGTGTCTTTTATTTCCTGTGCGGGGTTATGGACGTGCTGGTGGGAAGTATCAGGGGATTAGGATATGCGGTGATGCCGATGATCGTGTCGCTTCTTGGGGCCTGCGTATTCCGCGTGATCTGGATTTATACTATTTTTCAATGGAACAGGACTTTGCGCACCTTATACATATCCTATCCGGTGTCATGGGGCCTGACTGCTCTTGCACATTTGATTTGTTTTTTTGTGGTAAGGCGTAAGATTTTTGATCGGGAGAAAATACAGAGATGAAAAAGAAAAAATATGACGGTGTGATCTTTGATCTGGACGGTACATTGCTTGATACACTGGAGGATTTGAAAAATAGTGTAAATTATGCGCTTTCGGCCTGCAACATGCCGGAAAGGAGCTATGAGGAAGTCAGGCATTTTGTGGGAAACGGTGTGAAGCGCCTGATGGAGCTTTCCGTGCCGGATGGATTTGCAAACCCTGATTTTGAACGTGCTTACGAACTGTTCAGGGAACATTATGTGAAACATTGTAATGACCTGACAGATCTTTATCCGGGGATCCGTGAATTGCTTTGGGCGCTAAAACAGGATGGCTTTCGGATGGCCATTGTATCCAACAAGTATTATGAAGGCGTGCAGGCATTAAAGGAGCAGTATTTTACGGAATATCTGGATGTGGCTATTGGGGAGAAGGAGGGGATACGCAAGAAGCCGGCGCCCGATACTGTCCTCACCGCATTAAAGGAATTGGGGATCTCAAAAGAGCGGGCGGTGTACGTGGGGGATTCTGAGGTGGATCTTGCCACAGCCCAAAATACCGGGATGGACTGTATTACTGTTGGCTGGGGCTTTCGAACCAGAAAAGAGCAGGAGGCGGCGGGGGCCAAGGTGTTTGTGAACCGGCCGTTGGAGATCATAGGGCTTTTGTATGAGGAAGAGTGATTCAGGAGTCAGGGTGACGCCAGAGTTATTTGTGGCAGTGGCCTAGATTGAGAAAATATATTCAAAAAAACAGCAGTGTTATTTTATAATCGGATATTTCAAGCTGGCATACTTTGGCTGCAAAGACTACAAATTTGAGAAGCTGCTGATGGGAGAGAGGAAGCACACCTGCGTGATCGAGAGGTATGCAAAATAAGTGGATTGCACATTTTCACAAAATAATATAAAAACGGGCCGAGGGCCTGTTTTTTTTAAAATTTATATTGACAACATTGTATATAAATGATATATACAATATATGAGGAATATATATAGGAGGGAGGGGAGGAAAAGGTGAATATTATCATCAGCAATTCCAGTGATAAACCGATATATGAGCAGATTACCGATCAGATTAAAAATATGGTTATGAGCGGGCAATTAAAGGAAGGGATGCCGCTGCCTTCCATGCGCACACTGGCAAAGGATCTCCGAATCAGTGTGATCACCACGAAGCGGGCATATGAAGAGCTTGAGCGTGACGGCTTTATCGCCACCATGGTAGGAAAGGGAAGCTTTGTGAAGGCAGCTGATACCCGGCTGGTTCGTGAGGAAAAATTAAAGCGGATAGAAGGCTTATTGGCAGAGGCGGTAAACGTGGCAAACGGAAGCGGGATAGAACGTGCGGAAGTAATGGAAATGCTTGACCTTGTATATGGGAACGGGGAATAAGGCAGAAAGGATTAGACATAACATACGGTGGAAGGAGTGGATGGAAGAAATGAGTAAGAATGCGATAGAAGTGAAAAATCTGACAAAGAAATATGATGGATTTCTATTAGATAACATAAGTTTTGATATTCCGGAAGGATCCATTGTGGGGTTCATCGGTGAAAACGGCGCTGGTAAAAGTACCACAATAAAGGCAATTCTCGGACTGGTTCCGGCAGATCAGGGAGAAATTACCGTACTGGAACAGAAAATTGCTGGAGAAACAGCCGATAAAAAATCAAATGAAAAGTGGAGGGAACAGATCAGTGTGGTATTTGATGAATGCAATTTCTCCAACGAATTGAAAATTAGAAATATCAATTCGTTTATGAAAAATATTTATCGGACGTGGAATGAAAATGTGTTTATGGAATATACACAAAAATTTTCGCTTCCGGTAGATAAGAAGGTGAAAGATTTTTCAAAAGGAATGAAGATGAAGCTGTCCATTGCCGTGGCGCTTTCCCATGACAGCAGGCTGCTGATACTGGATGAGGCGACAAGCGGATTGGATCCGGTGGTGCGCAATGAGATATTGGATATTTTCAGGGAATACGTAGTTGACGAGCACCGGACAATATTTTTGTCTTCACACATAACGTCTGATATTGAAAAAATTGCGGATTATATCTTACTGATTCACCAGGGGAAAATACTTTTGATGGAAAGCAAAGATACGTTGATTTATGAGTATGGCATGGTGAAATGTTCCAAGGAGCAGGCAGAGAGTATACCGGAAAAAATCGTTATAGGAAGAGAGGATACGGAGTTTGGCTCATCTGTTCTTGTAAAGGACAAGGAAAGTCTTAAGGACAGTGGATTTTTTGACAGGCAGACGGGGGAAGGAATCAAACCTGTGATAGACAGGGTTGATATTGAAGAAATCCTTTTGTATATTGTAAAACATCGATAACAACAATTATTTTTAAATTAAGATTTAGTTAAAATCAGAAAGGATCAGAACAGATGAAAGGTTTATTGATGAAAGATTTATATCTGGTATCTAATTTTAAGAAGCAGTATGGATTACTTTTGTTATTTATAGGAGGGTGGTCAATTTTTACCCAGTCTTTTTCTTTTCTTGCAATGTATACGATTTTGTTGGGGGGGATGATGACATTTTCCATCATGTCTATGGATGAGGCAGTACATTTTAACCGTTATGCATTGACAATGCCGGTCAGTGTCAGGACATTAGTCAAAGAGAAATATGCGTTGACCTGCCTGTGTATTGCGGGAGGGAGCCTGCTTGCACTGGTGATTGAGATGATCGCCATGCTGACTCCATGGAACGAGGGGGCCATGGAATGGATTATGCTGGCAGTATTATCCACATTTTTTCTGACTGCCTATACAGTGTCACTTCCGGTCGTATTAAAATACGGCGTGGAAAAAGCAAGGTATATCTACATGGGAGTTATGTTGGCCATGGGCGCTGCAGTCTTCGGAGTTGCGTACCTGGCAAAGAACACACCTGTTATGATGCTTGAGGGTACGCCGTCTGTAGCAACGATTATGATTATTTTCGGGATTATGCTGCTGATTGATGTAGTGATGGTGGGAGCGTCCTATCGGATTTCACTTTGGGTTGTCAGGGGGAAGGAGTGGTAAATTCCCGTTTAGTTGGGTTACATGGTTAACAGTACCGCCCTAATAAGATGAAAAATCTACGTCACCACGCTCGGATAAAGCATTCGCGAAATGGTTCCTTAAGATTTTTCATCATATTAGGGCTGGTTTATTGGCTC
>CAJULP010000029.1 GCA_910587295.1 uncultured Lachnospiraceae bacterium
CTGCAGACGCAATATGAAGACTATCAAATGTGCGTATTTTTGAAATTGATACAATTTCTTCAGAACGTTTTTTTATTTTGCTTGTATATGGTATATGAATATCAGCTGCCTTATACAAATCCAGTACTTTTCGCTTCTTATTTTCGTCTGACATGCGGTTCATTTCAAGCTCTAAAATATCACTTCCTGCAATGACAATCCTTTTCACCTGTCCCATCTTTAAAATTGCTAAAATAGCCTCGCTCTCCAAATGAATCCTTTCCTGCATCTGATCATCAAACGGTCTATTATAACAGCAATTATCCAAATAAACTATCATCTACAGCACCACACCTCCAATTTTTTACCTATATATTACATTGTACTTTATTTTTAGTATTTATTCAATTATCCCTGCCATGTATCTCCAAATTATATCAATTTATTGCCTCGTTATTCTTTCTTGAATTATTCCTTAATATATGTGCCGTAATGATCGTATAACTATATGAATTGACCGTGATCTTGACCCCATCTACTTCACAGTACCAGTTTTTCCCCTGCTTATAGATATTGCACTTCTGATCTAAGACCTTATTTTTACAATACAGCACCACATCATCCGTATCTAATTTCAAATTCTTCTCGATTCGTGAAATTCCCATATCCGTCGTATGGAGTTGATCAATATGGTCAAGTAACACTTTTCATCATCCATCGCACTGTCTCCTTACTGCAATTCCTTCAAATCTATCCGGTTGTTATTCCGGTATAAAAGTGCCGCTGCCAGCAGAAACGCCGCGCAGCATACCGCTTTTACCACATGTGGGTTCACTGCCGGGAGTGCCGCAACTGCGGCTGCAGACAAGATCACCGGCAAAATGCTCCCAAGTCCGCCTAACAAAGAAGAAGCGCTTTGTTTCACCACACTTGTCTCGCTTTCCCATATAAAAACCGGAAAATGCAGGTTAACGGCAAGCCCAAATACACTGGAAAATAAGACCGCTGCCGCCGGAATGAGAATCAGCCACACCAGTTCCAGAAAGGCCGGACGAAGCGCCAAAGTAAGAAGGATCTCCGACACCAGATAAAACGGAGTCGCTAAGATCAAATTCATCAATATTTTTGCATTTAAGATATTTTTAACGCTTAAGGGCAGGCTGTTTATGATCCACCAGTTTTTTCCTTCCATAGAAACCGATACACATGTGGCATTCATCATACAAAAGATTCCTGCCAGCACAAAAGGAATATAACTGCCCATATCCACGGGAACGGGAAAAAGCGCCGTTACCCGGTCCATACCTGTTACGAAAACTGACCCTGCAAAAATGACTCCCATCACAGGACCGATGATCGTATTCGTTACATAAATGCCTGAAGAAAAGTACCGTTTCAGCTCCCTTTTTACCAATGCCTTTAACAAAGACTCGCTTCTCGTCTCCTCAAACTGATAATTATGTTTGGCCGACGTTCCATAAAGGCTGCGGCATATTCCATGGAAACAGCTTGAGACCAGGGCAGCCGCCACCCCAAAAGCCAAAGCGAAAAAAATCACGCATAGAAGCAATCTCCCAAAGTCCATATCCACCATCGCCCTGCCAAGGAAAACCGCAGGCGGGTACATTTTTTCCAAAACCGAAAAGATCACATCCGATAGTTCCTTCCACATTTCCGGACTAAATTCACTTGTGGCAGAAAGCCGTGAAATTCCTGCCATAATTGCCAGTACCGATAAGATTGACAATCCGGATACGGCTAAACTCTTGTACCGCATCCTGGATGCAGCTGCCGTCACCAGCGCGCCAACAAATACTGCGCCAACGATGGGTAAAACAGGCACCAGCAGCACTGCCAGGAGCCCAAACAGGAAAAATATTGCCCCCGGTTTTTCAAAAAAAGCATACACCGAAAGTCCCGGCAGAAGTACCGCCAGCGCAAACAGTAAATCTTCGATATACAGCCGCAAAAACCTGCTGACCACGATAGCGCTTTGCGATACCGGCAGAGATGAAATGATATCATATCCTTCTTTCTTAAATACCACGCCCCCTGCCTTAAAAATTCCCAGAAAGAAAAGGAAAAAACTGGCGACGGCCAACAGATAAGCGGGCACGGCCTCGCTCAAGGAAAGCAGGCAAAGCCCTAAGGAAAGGCTGCCCACATAAAACATTATCATGACTGCCAAAAAACAATACACAGCCAAAAGAAGTGTCGCCCTCCTCTTTACCCGTTTATCCTTAGAAAACCGAAGCACATTCAGTCCAAAAACATTATAAAGTTCCGCCTTTGATAAAATCTTAATCTGTGACAGCTTTGTTCCCATTCCCTATCACCTCCAAAAAAATAGATTCCAATGTCTGCCCCGGCCTTACAATTTTTTCCATATCTCCGGATGTGACAAGCACGCCGTCCTTAATGATTGCCACCTTGCTGCAAAGCTTTTCCGCCACATCCAGCACATGGGTGGAAAAGAAAATTGCTCCCCCTTCGCTGCAGACTTCATGCATAATATTCTTTAACAGCACGGACGCTTGGGGATCCAGACCCACAAAAGGCTCATCTAAGACCAAAAGCTTAGGCGCGTGAACCAATGCCGAAATGATCGCCAGCTTTTGCTTCATCCCATGGGAATAGGTGGAGATCAAATCCCCGAGAGAAGGTGTAATTTCAAATGCGTCCGCATATTTTTTGATGCGCTCTTTCCGCTTTGCGGCTTCCACCTGAAAAACATCCGCTATGAAATTCAAGTACTGCACCCCCGTCAGATACTCGTAAAGATCCGGGTTATCGGGGATATAGGCAATACTTCGTTTACATCCCAAAGGGTCTTTCTTTATATTGAATCCGTTGATGAAGATCTCGCCTTCATCAAAGCCATGGATACCTGCAATACATTTTAACGTGGTGGTCTTGCCTGCACCATTGTGGCCGATAAACGCATAGATATCCCCCGGCCTGACGGTAAGGCTTAAATCCGTAACGCCTTTGCTGCTTCCTTTATAATGTTTCGTCAAATGTTGAATCGTAAGCATAGTCAATCTCCTTTTTCCTTCTCATCATAGGTCTCGATACAAAATCCTTTGTGCCCGCATGCCCTGCAGGTAAGCTTCCTTAAAGTCGGCGTATGCTTTGCAAAAAACATTTGCCGGAACCCGGGCTTAAATACGGTGTGGCACTCCGGACAGATATACGCCACCCTGCGAAAATAACACCAGGAAGTCCATACACCCACTGCCACCGCCAGGCTCATGCCAAGCACAAAAGGCCACCAGATCCCCTTTACTACCCCAAGTACAAAGGTTGACACCTCAACAAGCTCCATAGGGATTCCCACGAAAAATAATAACATCCTCATTCTGTAAAGCTTTTTCTTGTTTTCCATTTTTTGCGCTATATCCCCAATTGATTCAACAGAAAAATGACCCATGCCTTTTAAATCTTTTTCCATGGCTCCCAGCGCCAAAAGCTTCTCCTGGCGTTCCTTGATCTCCTTTTTAAGAGCTTCCTCCTGCTTCAGAAGCAAAATCGCTAAAACCTCTTCCTTATTTTCCTCCTCAAAAAGTTCGCAGATACTTCCAATGGGCAGGCCGATATTCCTTAAAAAGCAGACAGCCTTCAGCTTATGCAGATCCTCTTCCGAGTAAAGCCGCCTTCCCCCTTCGCTAAGCTCACTGGGCACCAGCAGGTTTCTGGAATCGTAGTACTGCACCGTCCTCACCGTCACGTTGCAAAGCCTGGCAATCTCCCCTGTCGTATATTTGGACAAAGCCTTTCACCTCCTTATGCCGCTATATTACTACATAACGCAGCGTTACAAGCAACACTTTTTTATAAACTTGCCCGGAATTTTCTGACTTCGTCTAAATATTTCTGTCCCAGCATACTAAGAGGCATCCCTTTCTTCTTCAAATAGCCGATGGTCATGATCTCTTCGGATTTCAACTTCACCGCACAATAATCGGTTCCGTTTAAGCTTTCACAAATAATACCGGAACAAAGGGTATATCCATTAAGACCCACCATCAAATTCAGCAGGGTCGCCCTGTCGTTTGCCTTGATCAACCGTTTATATTCATAAGTGCTGAGCACTTCCTCCGCAAAGTAAAAAGAATTATTTTCCCCCTGCTCGAAAGAAAGGCAGGGATATTCCTCCAGCTCTTCCAGCGCAATCTCCTCCCGGTCCGCAAGGGGATGGCCTTTCCACATATAAACGTAGATTCCACATTTGAAAATTTCTCTAAACTCCAGACCGGATTCCTGAAACAGCTTGGTGAGCACCGCAGAGTTAAAATCATTTACGTATAATATCCCAATCTCACTGCGGAAATTCTTCACATCCTCTATCACCTCATAGGTCTTGGTCTCATGGGCCGCAAATTCGTATTCATCCATGCCAAACTGCTTTACCAATTCCACAAAAGCCTTTACCGCAAAGGTGTAATGCTGCATGGAGACGCTGAATTTCTTTTTGCTGTTTTTCTTTTCAATATAGCGGTCCTCCACCAGACGGTACTGCTCCACCACCGCTCTTGCATAACCCAAAAACTCTGTTCCTTCCGGCGTAAGGCGCACCCCGCGGTTGCTCCGGTTAAACAAGGAAATGCCAATCTCCTCCTCAAGATCCTTGATGGCCTGAGAAAGACTAGGCTGGGCAATGAAGAGCGTCCTTGCCGCCTCATTCATGGAATGAGTGTCCGCAATTGCGATCACATAACGAAGCTGCGCTAATGTCATATCTTGATCCTTTCTGTCCGTAAACGGTTTCCTTTCCTTAAAAACAGCCCCGGAACCGGAGTTCCGGAGCTGCTATGCTCATTATACACAATTATTCAACGAAAGCGACAAAAATATTCATCGTTTCCGATCGTTTATTCAAAGGGGATTACCGCACCGTCGTATGTACTGTTGATATAATCCTTAATGGCGTCGGATTTCAGCGCCTCTACCAAAGCTTTCACCTTATCCGCATTTTCATTCCCTTCCTTTACGGCGATCACGTTCACATAAGTCTTTGCCGCCTCAGAATCGGAACTTTCATAAGCAAGGGCATCCTTTGCCACGGAATAGCCTGCCTCCAATGCATAGTTCCCGTTCATGACCGCGTAAGCAACTTCAGGAAGGACCCTGGGGATCTGGGCTGCTTCCAGCTCCACGATATCCAGATTATAAGGGTTGTCCGTAATATCATTTACCGTTGCGTTAAGGCCCGCGCCTTCTTTTAACGTGATCAGACCATTATCCTGTAACAGCAAAAGCGCCCTTGCTTCATTGGTGGTATCGTTGGGTACCGCAATACTGTCGCCTTCTGCCACAGCGCTTAAGTCTGACTTGGTTCCGGGATAGATCCCAAAAGGCTCATAATGGATACCGCCGGCGTTTACCAGATGAGTTCCCTTTTCTTCGTTAAAACTGTCAAGGTAAGGAATATGCTGGAAATAGTTGGCGTCAAAATCGCCCCCTTCCACCACCTCATTAGGCTGGATATAATCGTCAAAAACCGTCACCTGCAGATCATAGCCTTTCTCCGTAAGGATAGGTTTTGCCTGCTCCAAAAGCTCCGCATGGGGCGTAGCGGATGCCGCCACCTTGATCACTTTGTCATCGGCGCCTTTGCCGCCGCAGCCGGTAAGGACACCTGCAGCAATTGCCCCTGTAAGTAAAACCGCTAAAAATTTTTTCATAATATTTTCCTCCTGTAGCAATAGATTCTTTTTGTTTGCCAGATTGAGTATATCACTATGATAAGCTTTTGTACAATATAGAAAAAATCTTGCCAGCTATAGGTTGTTCCTATAGCTGGCAGGATATCTCTTTAGTCAAGTTCACTAAGCCCGGTATAAAGTTCGTAGTAACGCCCCTTCTGAGCCAATAAGTCGTCGTGGTCGCCCCGCTCAATGATCACGCCGTTTTCCAGCACCATGATGGCGTTGGCATTCCTTACCGTGGAAAGCCGATGGGCGATCACCAGCGTGGTCCGCTCCGCCATCAGCCGGTCCATCCCCTTTTCAATATGCTTCTCTGTCCTGGTATCCACAGAACTGGTAGCCTCATCCAGGATCAAGATAGGCGCTTTGGAGATCGCCGCCCGGGCAATGTTGATCAGCTGCCGCTGCCCCTGGCTTAAATTTGCGCCGTCGCCTTCTAACATGGTGTCATAGCCGTTTTCGAGACGCATGATAAAGGAATGGGCGCTGGCTGTCCTTGCCGCCTGCTCCACCTCCGCATCCGTGGCATCCAGCCTTCCATAACGGATATTTTCCCGGACAGTTCCGGTAAACAAATGGGTATCCTGCAGCACCATGGAAATATTTTTCCGCAGATCGTCTCTTACCAGCTCCGTGGCCGGAATGCCATCCACCGTGATCAGCCCGGAATCAATATCATAAAAGCGATTGATCAGGTTGGTAATGGTGGTCTTCCCCGCTCCTGTAGAACCCACAAATGCAATCTTCTGGCCCGGCTTGGCATACAGTGACACATCCTTCAAGATCGTCTTATCCGGGTTATAGCCAAAAGTCACGTCCGTTAAAGTGACCGCACCTTTTACTTCCTTATAATAATAGCCTTCGTCCTCACTGACCACATCTGTCAAAAACCCTTCTTTTTTCGTGATGGCGTTTGCCTTCGGGATCACATAAAGCTTTTTCCCATTTTCCTCTTTTATGAACACCGCGTTTGGCACATCCTCTGCTTCCGGCTCCGCATCCATCACCGCAAACACCCTCTCTGCGCCGGCCAGGGCTGAAAAGATGGTGTTCACCTGCATTGCCACCTCGTTGATGGGCCTTGAAAACTGTCTGGAATAATTGACGAACACGGTAAGCCCGCCCACATCAAAGCCCTTAAGCACACATAAGATACCACCAATACATGCGGTAAGGGAATAGCTGACCTGGCTCAGATTCCCCATCACCGGCCCCATGATACCGCCAAAAAACTGAGCTTTGATCTGTTTCCCCCGAAGATCCCGGTTCAGGTATTCAAATTCCTCCCGGGATTCCTCCTCATGGCAAAACACTTTCACCACCTTCTGTCCGGTCACCGTCTCCTCAATGTACCCGTTTAACATTCCGATGGCTGCCTGTTGCGCCCGGTAATACTTCCTGCTTTTTCCTCCCACAAACTGGACCGCCTTTAACATCACCGGAATCATCACGATCGTGATCAGGGTCAGCCACACGTTGGTATATACCATAAGCGCAAACGTTCCTACTATGTTGATCGTGCCGGAGATCAACTGGACTACCGTATTGTTCAGCAGTTCCCCTACCGCATCCACATCGTTGGTAAACCGGCTCATCACGTCACCGTGGTTGTTGGTATCGTAATATCTCACCGGCAGTTTCTGCAATTTTTCAAACAAGTCATTTCGAAGCTTTTGGATCGCCCTCTGGGATACCCCGATCATGATCCTCTGCTGTAAATACTGAGCCAACAACGCCGCAAAGTAAATGCAGGCCATCATCAGTACACCTTTTAACAAATTTGCCACGCTGCCCTCTGCGGAAGTCAAACTGTTGATGATCGGGCGCAGCATATAGGAACCGGCAAGGTTGGCAACCGTTCCGCCAATGACACATAAAAAGACGATTGCAAGTTTTAATTTCTGGTTGGCAATGTAACTTAAAAGCCGCCCTGCCGTCTTTTTCACATTCCGGGGCTTGCCTCCCGGAATGCCGCCCCTTCCTCCCCGTCTTCCATGGCCGGGCATCTTCGGCCCTGCCGGCTTTCCTGCCGGTGCTCCGCTTTGCATGGAATCCTCTTTAGGGGTTAATTTGCTTTCATACTTTTTTTCCAAATACGCAAGCTTTTCCGCTCTCATGATGCGCTCACCTCCCTATCCATCTGGGAATAGTAAATTTCCTGATAAGCCTCACAATCTTTCAAGAGGTGCTCATGGCTTCCCATCCCCACGATCTGCCCTTCGTCAAGGACAAGGATCTCATCCGCATCCATCACGGAAGTGATCCTCTGGGCAATGATGATCTTGGTGGTATTTTTTAATGTACCGGAAAAGCTTTCCCTGATCTTTGCCTCCGTTGCCGTATCCACGGCGCTGGTAGAATCATCCAATATTAATATTTTAGGCTTCTTTAAAAGCGCCCTTGCAATACAAAGCCGCTGCTTCTGTCCGCCGGACACATTGACGCCGCCCTGCCCCAATTCCGTCCGGTAGCCTTCCGTAAAAGAGTTGACAAACTCATCCGCCTGAGCGGCCTTAGCCGCTCTTTTCATCTCATCCACCGAAGCGCTGTCATCTCCCCACATCAGGTTTTCCGCAATGGAGCCGGAGAACAGCACGTTCTTTTGGAGCACCATTCCCACTCCTTCCCGAAGGTTTCTTAAGGAATAATCCTTCACGTCCACACCATCCACCAATACACGCCCTTCGTCCACATCATAAAGCCGGGGGATCATCTGAACCAGCGTGGTCTTGCCGCTCCCGGTGGATCCGATGATCCCAAGCGTCTGACCGCTTTCCACCTTAAAACTGATATGAGAAAGCACGGTTTCTTTGTTTTCCTTATAATAACGGAAACTCACATCCTGAAACTCAACCCTGCCGCTGTTCACCGTCTTTTTCGGCAGCCCGCAGTTTTCATCGGACAAGCTTATTTCCGTATCCAGCACCTCCGTGATACGGTGCAGCGACGCAAGAGCCCTGGAGCTTTGCAGAAGCACCATAGCCAGCATCATAAGCGACATCAATATCTGGACGATATAAGTGGTAAACGCCGTCAGATCCCCCACCGGCATAGAACCTGCCAGGATCTGATTACCGCCAAACCACACCACCGCAAGAGTTGTTACATTCATCATGCACATCATAAGGGGCATGGTAAAGATCACTACCTTAAACGCACTTAAACTGGACTGTTTTAAATCCTCATTGGCATCCGCAAATTTCTTTTCCTCATAGCCACTCCTGACAAAGGATTTAATGACCCGCACGTTGGTCAGAACTTCCTGGATATTGGAATTTAGAAAATCCAGTTTCTTCTGCATGATCTCAAACCTCGGGAACGCTATCTTAATGATCAGCATGATCAGGGCAACCAAAATTGGAATCACGATCAAAACCACTACCGCAAGCTTGGCATTCATAACAATTGCCATGATCAGGGCGCCAATCAACAATCCCGGCGCCCGAAGCATCATGCGCAGCGCCATATTGATCAGATTTTGTACCTGTGTGATGTCATTGGTCAGCCTGGTCACCAAAGACCCTGTGCTGAATTGGTCCAGGTTGGAAAACGAAAATTTCTGCACCTTATCAAACAGATCGCTCCTTAAATCAGAAGAAAAGCTGATTGCCGCCTTTGCCGCAAAATAAGCGCCGCCAATCCCCCCTGCCATCATCAGAAACGCTGATGCGATCATGGCAATTCCCATCCCTATAATATAAGGAACATTGTGGCTTGCCGCACCGATATTGATAATATTCGCCATAAGCTTTGGCAGAAGCACTTCCCCGATCACCTCCACGATCATCAGGATCGGGCCAAAAACAAACGCACCTAAATATGGCTTGATATACTTCCAAAATCTTTTCATAATCTCACTCCTGTCTTCCTTATCAAGTTAATTTCCAGGTTTCAGACTTGTAATAATCTTCCCCGTTTTGGATGAACCTTCTTAAAAACCGTTCCGCCGCATCCAATTCCTCATCCGAAAAACCTTTCAGCAAAGCATTTTCCACTTCCTGAAAATGAATACAGCTTATCCTGATCGCCTCAAGCCCCTTAGGCGTCACAACCACATGATTCATGCGGTTATCTTTATCATCACACGCCCTGGCAATATACCCTGCCTTTTCCAGCTTTTTTAATGCCACAGCAACGGCCGCCGGGGAAACTTCCAGCTTTTCGGCAAGAACTGTCTGGGAACAGTCCGGATGCCTGCCTAATATCATCAAAATCCTGTGCTGGCTTCTGTGAAGCCCGGTATCCTTCACTTTGCATTCAACGGAACGCCTGATAACCTGATCAGACCGCCTGAACAAGTTCACGATCTGATGCTGCTTACTTTCCATCGTGCCCTCCTCCCAAATGTTAATCATTTAATATTTAACTAGTTAACTATTTGCTATTCTATTCTTTTTTTACCGGGAATGTCAACCAGATTCTGGATATTTAAGAAACAGGAAATTCTTTTTTAGAAAATTTTTATAAAAGAATAGTTTAAACTGGTATGGTTAAAAAGTTCTGATTTGGCACTTTTTTATATGCCACATTTACTTATAATGTAATTTGTAAGCTAACATGCAGCGATGCAGAAAAACGAAATAAATTCAAATTGGAGAATGATCATGAAAAAACAAACAACACAAAAAATTGCTCTGACCGGCTTAATGGCTGCACTTTCCTATGTGGTATTTACCTTTTTACAGATTAAGATACAGCTTCCCGGCGGCGATGCCACTTCCATCCACCTTGGAAATGCCGTCTGTGTACTTGGAGCTTTGCTTCTCGGCGGAATCTACGGCGGACTTGGCGGCGCTATCGGCATGACCATCGGCGATCTGTTAGATCCCCAGTACATCATCTATGCGCCTAAAACATTTATCCTGAAATTATGTATCGGCCTGATTACCGGACTCATCGCACATAGACTTGGAAAAATCTCCACGGAAAAAGATAACGGCAAAGTGCTGAGATGGACCATCCTTGCAGCGGCATGCGGACTTGGATTTAATCTGGTCTTTGACCCGCTTTTTGGTTACGTGTATAAGCTGGCCATCATCGGGAAACCTGCTGCCGAAGTGACCCTTGTATGGAATATCGCTTCCACTTCTATCAATGCAGCAGCTTCTGCGGTGGTGTCTGTGCTGCTGTATATGGCACTGCGGCCGGCGCTTAAGAAGGCGGGGATTCAGTTGTAAATTCCCGTTTAGTTGGGTTACATGGTTAACAGTACCGCCCTAATAAGATGAAAAATCTACGTCACCACGCTCGGATAAAGCATTCGCGAAATGGTTCCTTAAGATTTTTCATCATATTAGGGCTGGTTTATTGGCTC
>CAJULP010000030.1 GCA_910587295.1 uncultured Lachnospiraceae bacterium
GCAGCTTGTCGAAGTCCTCGCCTTTCTTCAAAAGGTTTGCGTCCATCATGCTGCTGTTGTACCTGGCTCTTTTTCTCCCTGCCCCTTTGTCGGAACGCTGTACTTCCACATTCAATTTTGCCCCTGTGCTGTCCGTAGCCAGAATATCCAACCTCACTGAACGGTTCAGCAGGTTCTCCACAAATACCTGGGTGCGGACATCCAGTACCTTTAAATCCGGCTTTTCCAGCACAATCTGCAATACCAATTCTATGCTTGCCGTATCTCCTTCAAAACACTTTGTGAGAAAATCATCATCAAGCAGGCGAAAACCTCTTAGCCTCTGTAAATCTTCTTGATGTTTCTGGTCTATCTGTTCCGTCACTGTCAATCTTCCCGCCTGCTTTCCCTTCTGTTTTCGTATCTCCATACTACCATAGACCTCCCGATTTTACAAGCACATAGCTATTTGTGTAGTGTATCCATTTCTTTCCGGTCAAGCAACTCATGAGCGCATTTCTCAAATAGAGATGGAAAAACGTCTCAAGGAAGCCGGCAAACAAGAACAATTTTATTCTATTGCTTTATTTGATATATTAGGATTCTCCAATTATGTCACATCCTGCATATGGTGGCTCTCAATAACCTTAAGGTTGATAAAGGAACAAAAACACCAGTAAATCCAGTATTGAACCTACTCTACATGAATTTCCTTTGAAATGACAGCCCTGTCTGCAGCGCTGCTGTTCATTCCTTCCTGCTCCATCTGAATCCAATCATCAAAATTGTCAAACATGAATACATTCAATGTTTTTATCTCTTTCCCTTGAACGGCAAATCCGGCCCTGCCTGCCATTTCCGTATCTGCATAAAGCATTTCCCCGTCCTGATTAAAGCAAATTGTATAGCAGGGTTCATAAGACCACCCAAGAAGTTCAAACATCTCCGCATCCGTCATATCAGGATTTTTTGAAAGCAGTTTTTCCCTCCTGTCGTCTGTCAGTTCTCGTTGCTCTCCCGGTGTTGCTGTATGGACAATTACCTGATACGGCGATACCACTACATCTTCAAGCGTAATATTCCCCTTTTTCTCACCCACTTCTATTGTTTTTACATCTGTCGGATTTACCTCAAACGGTATAGTAATATTCCAGACACCATCCGTCCAGTGAGATGCCGATATTTCTTCGCCGTCAAGCATCCTGTCATCATCATAACCAAGACCGCTTATATTTAAGTTCAGTTCGCCGCTGCCTGTATGTTTCTTTGCAAGATCTATCTTCAACATGCCTGCAAATGTATGACTGTCGATCACCGCTCCATCAAACGAATTTTCAATCCCTTCGGGTGAACCTCCATCCACCCCCCATGTTCCGTCCACATAAAATCCTGCGGCTGTCCGGTCATCTGCAGCTTTCATACCGGTATAATGTTTGGGAATATGTGTAAAATCTGCATCTTCTGATTCAATATTTACTGTAAGGAATATGGAATATCCATCACAATAGGTTTCTGACGCAGTCAGTGTGATGCCTTTATCAGATACGGTATAGTCCGACGTATCCAAATTCCCGACAGAATCCTCATTAGTCAGGACAGTTTTCTTATCTGCATAGTCTCCGGAATATGCGGCATCATCCTCAACCTTCTCAAAAATCTTTCCGATCAATGGAATCTTTGCCGCAAGCACCGGATTAAAGTATCCCAGTCCGCAGGTTCCAATGACCACCGCTGCCACTACAGCAGCCGCATATTTTCCTATTTTGCCAAATTTCTTCATTTTACCCTTCCTCCTTTTATGTATCCGTATTTCTCTGTCACTTATTTCAGGAGCAAGGGCTTGCTTTAAGATTTGATCCAATTTTTCATCTGTCATATCCTATCGCCTCCAATTTTTCCTTTAACTGTTTCTTTGCTTTCCGCATCCGGCTTTTGACGGTTCCTTCCGGCAGTCCAAGAATCTTAGATATTTCATTTATCTGCATATCTGCTGAATAATACAGATAGATTGGCATTCTGTACTTCTCCGGCAGAGTGTTAACGAGTTGCTGAATCATATCTACCTCATTTTGCTTTAATACAATATGTTCCGGGGAGACTTCGTTATCAGAATCAGCAAACTCATATCCCTCATCAGACATCTCATCCATACTGTTAATTGGAACCAGCCTCATCCTGTTTGCATATTTTTTCTTCTTATTTTTCCAAAGATAAATTGAAGTGGATAAAGCGTAACTCTTTGTATTCTGCATAGAGTCCAGTCGTCTCTTTTTCTCCAGCAGCTTGAGCATTGTGTCCTGATATAGTTCGTCCCCGTTTTCCGCATCTCCGGCTGTCATCCGGCAAAACCGCAGAATATCTTTTCCAAACTTCAGGACAAACCGCTCGAATTCGTCATTATTCATAGCAGCCATCCTCCTTTATCTTTCAAGTCGACTTGCAAAGATTTGCCCTTGCAAAGATATATTGTAACGGCGTCAGAAAAAGTTTTCAAATTTTAAAAAAATATTATCAGGAACAGAACGCCGGAATATTCTTATACAACCTCAAAATGTGCACAAAAAAGGACATCCATCTAAATAAAAGATGAAACGTCCTTTGATATTACGGGGTGTTATGTTTATTGCACACCATTTTTATTATTTATAACAGTATAATTGGTATTTCTTGCTTTTCCATTCTGTTCCAGCAAGTTACTTTTTACCATTTTCCTAATAACTCTGGAAGCGGTAGAAGCACTTACTTTAAGCAATTCTATTACATCATTTCTTGTAATAGCGCCATGAGCCCCGACATATTCCAATACTCTTGCTTCATCACTCAAAATTTTTTCAGCCCCGACAGCAGAACTTGTGATTGATTCCGCTTTCGGTGCAGAAAACTTTCCCGTTTCATATTTCGCGTTAATATTAGGCAATATGATCTTAAAGGCATTTTTTGTTGTCTCAATCGAAGGCTTTTCTTCCATGCCTTCGTATGCTCTCATAATTTTTCCCATTCCAGTACCATAAGCCTCAATCAGATGCAACCGGTAGAACACATTGGCAAGGTCCTGATTTCTGCATACGGAGATGCCTACCATAATATCTTCCAAATCAATTCCCGGCATCAATCCTCCAATGGATACAAATTCAATCCTATCCGCATAAATACTAATAAGCGCACTGGCGCTAAAGGAATAATCACGATGAACCAGCAGATTTAGAAGTGCCTCCCTGACGGCAATCTCAGGGTAGTCCCTGACATCAATTCTCAATAATCTTTCTATGGTTGCACGGGTTTGATTGCGAAAATCAATAAAATCATAAACTTCGTTCATTTGCTGCATCAGCGATCCGGTAAATTCCCGGCGATCTTTAAAAATCGTCTGATCCGTTCCCTGAAAAACAGCGACTTTAATCGTATGGACGCATTGATCGGACAGAAGCAGACCTAAGTTACTGTAGAGGTTATCCTGATTGATCAGCTTCAAAGTACGTTTTTGCCATGCCCCAAACTCCACTTTCCGAAGCGCAAATTCTTTTTCTGCGGCTTCAAATGTAAGTTCCTGATTTAAGCAGCGCATAGCCTCAAAGCGGTCTCCATCCGTTTCCTTGATCATACGGCGGATTGCCGTGTCAGTGGCGGGAACAGAAGAATATCCCTGTCTGACATATACACCCTCTGGCCGCATCCCTTTTTTAGCAAGATAATAAGGGCGATCCGTTCCGCGCTGAACATCCACCTCAACTATTTCTTTTCCATCTTCCTTTATTGTTTTATAATGTAGGAACATCGTCACATCAGGCTTAATTGCATCCCTTACCATATTGCTGATCTGCAAAGAAACGCTGTCAGGATGATCAAGTCCGGCTACTGTACCATCATCCCGAATGCCAATATACAGTTTTCCGCCATCACAGTTAGCAAAAGCAATGATTTCCTTTTTTATATCGTCTACGACTACTTCCTTAAATTCTACGGTTTCACTTTCCTGAAAAAGCATAACGCCATCTCCTTTGCCCCTTCCTTGGATATATCATATCAAATCGTGTCAATCGTGTCAATGTGCGTGACCCGATTGTGACACGATTTGACCCGATATTTTCATTCTGTCAGCAGCCTATTTCCACAACCCTGTCGCACCGAGCCACTGCCGTTTCTCTGTGTGTCACCATAATGAAGGTCTTCCCCTGCATATGATCTAACAGTAAATTCAAGATCTTGCTTTCATTCCCGTAATCCAATGCCGAAGTGGCTTCATCAAAGACGATCACTTCCGGATCCTGCAAAAATAAGCGCGCAATCTGCAATCGCTGCCGCTGCCCGCCGGACAAACGGATACCATTCTCGCCGATCACAGTCTCAAATCCTAAGGGAAGCTCTTGTATAAAATCCAGGATATTGGCACGCCTGCAGGCTTCTTCCATCTCCCGCTCATCCGCGTCCTTTTTTCCAAACTGCATATTCTCACGGATAGTAAGGTTAAACAACCCAACATCCTGCATCAGAAACCCTGCTTTTGAATATAGCGTATTTTCGTCAATGTCTTCCATGGCATATCCATTCCAAAGCACCACTCCCTTTTGCGGCTTTAGACATCCTGCCATAATTTTGACCAAGGTGCTTTTTCCGCAGCCGCTTTCTCCCATAACAGCCACTGAATCTCCATTTCTGACCTCCAGTGAAAAACTGTCCAATATCTTCTTCTCTGCCACAGGATAGGAAAATTCCACATTCCTGACCACCAGGCTCTTAAAATGCCCCATATCTTTCCTTACATCGTTTAAAGGAAGGCCCAGTATCTCATTTACCCTTTTCACGGATTCTTCCTGCCCGCCAAGCTGAACCACCATGTCCGTCACTTCCAACAAGCGGTCCGCAAAGCCGGCGTAATACTCCATGAAGGCCAGCAATGCAGGCACTGACCCCATCCCGTAAATGACCAGTATCCCACCCATCAGGTATAATCCCATCTTCGTAAGGAACACGTCCTTAAAAGCCAGGAATGTCCGGTTCATAAACCAGCAGAGATGGGATCTGATGAATGCGGTTCCTATCTCATCCCAATATGCTTCAAACTGTCTGTTCTGCTTTTTTTCTAATCTGCCGGATTTTATTTCCTTCCAAAAGAAAAGGCTGTTGATCATAAAATCATTGTACTTCCCCTGTGCTTGTCTCTTTTTTTCATACTCCACATTGGACTTTCCCCTGATATACTGAGTGATCCAATATGACAGCGGCAGAAGCAGAAAGCTGACCACTGCCATCACGACGTTCAGGCGGACCAGAATGACAGCGGTTGCCAGAATATTGACAAATCCAATGCCAATATCTATTTTTTTCAGGTAATACTGGGATACGTTTTCCGTGTCCTTATGGATACGCTCATGCAATTCTCCCGCTGTATAATTCTGTATATCAAAAAGAGGCAGCCTGCTGTATTTCTCCAATATTTTCATTTTACAGCCCGCTTCTATCTCGGGAAATATCCGGTTATAAACCTGCTTACTCCATATGGTCATGGCAGTTTTGGCCATAAAAACGACAATATATGCTCCCAGAATAAAGATCAGACGCTCCAGACGCTGCCCAATGATTATCTCGTCCAAAAACAACAGGTAGCAATACGGAGGCAATAGCAGCAGCCCGGAATAAGCAAACTTTAAAACAACGTATAAAACAATCTTCCCTCTATATTTCCGATCAGAAAATATCTTATCCACCATACGTTTCCTCTCTGTCATCTTTTTGCGAGACTTCCCGCAAAGAATTTTCATACTCAGCATACAGCCTGCGGTATAGGTCACTTTCTCTTAATAGATATTCATGGGGCCCTATAGCAGCGATGCGCCCCCCTTCCATGACGACCGTCTTTTTATTTGCTAGCACAGTAGAAAACCTGTGGGCAACGGAAAGAATGGTTGCATCAGAAAGTTCTTTATAAATATAAGCGTTGACCTGGGCCTCTGTTCCCGCATCCAAAGCAGAGGCGGCCTCATCCAGCAGCAATATTTTGGGCTTTTGATAAATGGCCCTTGCAATAGCGATCCTCTGCCGCTGGCCGCCGGAAAATTCCCTTTCCCCATTTCCGATCATCGTATCCAGACCATCGGGGAGCGCCTTTACCACATCCGACAGGCAAAGCCCCTCCAGGATCTGCAGTATCCTCTCATCCTGAGTCCTGTCGTCTGACAGAATGATATTTTCCCTGAGGCTTCCATGGAACAGCCCGTTCTCCTGCTGCACCACCGCGATCTGGCTGCGCAGGCTGGATAGTGTATAAGCTTCCAGAGGTTTCCGGTCTATGTAAATGACTCCCTGATCCGGTTCATATAACCGATATAACAGGCACAGCAGTGTACTTTTCCCCTCACCACTCTTTCCGACAAAACCAATCCTGTCCCCTGGCTGGATCTCCAGGCTTATATCCTTCAAGACCTCAGCGCCTTCATATCCAAACGTAACATTGGAAAAGCAGATACTGCCTACGGCTATCTCCAAATCCTCCGCTCCTTCCTTGTCCTGTTCTTCCTCCCACGACATAAAATCCTCCACCCTCTTTATCCCTGTGAGATTTCTGCTGATGTCGGTAATCTTCTGCCCCAGAGAATTATAGTAGACCGCACAGGTGGAAAAATAAGCCGCACAGGCCACAAACTGCCCCACCGTCATAGTGCCTTTCCCAACCCCTATGGCCGCAAAACAAAAAATGCCGAGCTGTCCGGCCAATGTAAGAGCCTGATTTACACTGTCAGAAGCAATCGCTGTATATCCCGCCTTCTTCTCCTCATTGATGACACGTCTTGTCTTATCCTGGTAATCCTCCCTTACCTTTGCCGCCGCATTCAAAAGCTTCCATTGCGTGATCCCGACCATCATCTCCAAGATCCATGCATCCACAACGCCTTTATGCTCACGTATTTCCTGATATCTGCTCTTTAACTTTGCCGCAAAATAACGGATAGAATAAGCCATCACCGGCGTTATCACGATAGAAATGATCCCAATCGCCAGATCAGTGTACAGCAGGTAACCGATCGATATAAGCAGCTGGGCCAGATTGGCAAGCACATAAAATACGCTCCGGTGGATAAACTCAAGAAAACATTCCACGTCCTCCATGATCCTCCTCATGATGTCACCGCTTTGTATCTTAGTCAGCCTGTCCGCCTTTAGCCGCAGCAGATGCGCAAAGCATTGTTTACGGATATCCACAAGGTAAGTCACTTCCAGACGTGCCCAGACATAGTTGAGCCCTCCATGCATACATTGGTTTAATAAGTACAGACCCGCATAAACGAAGAACCATTTTAGGAATCCCCTGATCTCCTGCACATAGAAGATCTGATCCACGATCCTGCCAATCGCATAGGGAAATAACGTTCCCGTTATCGTGCCACCAATGACCATACAGAATAAGATAAATAGTAAGCGCATAAATACTGGGCGTATTGAATAGCCCTAAATAGTGATCCATAATAGTAGAGCCAAGAGTAAATTTTTACTGCTCTATCTTTCATCTTAATAGACTAACTGTTAGATTTTCACTATATTTAGGAGGTGTTA
>CAJULP010000031.1 GCA_910587295.1 uncultured Lachnospiraceae bacterium
GAAACAATCCGATTCCCCTCCGCTATCAAAGCGTTTTTGTCCGATTTAAACTTTCTAATATTCATACTGTCACCTCAGTATTATTTTACTAAGGGATATCCGAAAAGTAAATAGAAAATATTTATGTCGCTTACTATATGTACTGGTTATCTTACTTGGAACCTTGTTTTGTACCGTTTTGAGTTCCCGCATGACGGAAAACTTCCATCGTGTAAGGGATTTGGCAAAGGATCTGGAAGCGGGCGATATGAACCGCAAAAGTCTTTTTATGGATTATGAGCATTTAGAGGATGTCCATGTGCAGGAACTTAGAAGCCGGGTCTTTGCCAAGTCCCGCTTTGGGGTCCGGGGCTGGTTTTTGTTGTGTTTTCAATGGGCTCTTCATGATCTTTGTTCGGTGGTGATTGCCGTCCTTATTTTGCTGCCTATGTTTTTTGGCAGCGTAAGAAATTCGGCAGGGGCAGATTTTTTCTTGAGCTCAGCGGGGCTTTGCGGGGCAATTGTGCTGCTGGTCTGGGGGAACTATAAAGCAAGTATGTATTATACTGCGAAAGCGGATGAATTATACAGTAAGCTGGGGATGAATGAGCAGTATAACAAGGAACGGTACTTTATGGAAATGCTCTCCGGGGTGGAATCCCAAAAGGATCTTAGGATCAATGCCCAGCAGGAACGGATAGACAGAGAAATGGAGCAGATATGCCAAAGCTTAAAAGCCGGAAGGATAAAGCAGACTAATTATCATTTGAAAAGAGAGGGCATCGGGATGGCAACGGCCAACCTGTTAAGTTTTTTGGTGTATGCCTATACAGGGATCTGCGCTTACAGAGGGCTCATCAGTATTGGCAGCGTGGTGGTCTATGCGGCCAGTATCGTGGAGCTGTCAAGGTCCGCAACAAACTTGACGCATTCTCTTGGAAAGATGAAAGAGATATCCATGATAGCCAAAGATTATGTGGAATATATGGATCTTGACAACAGGAAGCCGGCAGGGAGCATTCCGGTGGAAAAGCGTCGTGATAACCGGTTTTCCGTCACGTTTGAGCATGTATCTTTTCGTTATCCGGGGGCAGACTGGGATGTGATCAGCGATTTAACCCTTTCTTTTGAGATTGGGGAGAGGATGGCTATCGTAGGAAAAAACGGCTCCGGGAAGACCACTTTCATCAAGCTATTGTGCAGGCTCTATGATGTGACGGAGGGTGTGATCAAAGTGAACGGGATCGATATCCGTAAATATGATTATGAGGAATATTGCGATCTGTTTTCCGTGGTGTTCCAGGATTTCGGTATGTTTGGTTTTTCTTTAGGGGAGAATATTGCGGCCTCCGACCAGGTGGATGAGGCGAGGGCGCTGGATTCCCTGGAGAAAGTGGGACTTATGGAACGCTTCCGGGAACTGCCCGAAGGGCTTGATACCCACATAGGTAAGGAGTATCGAGAGGAGGGCGTGAACTTTTCCGGCGGGGAAAGGCAGAAGCTGGCGATCGCCAGGGCAATCTATAAGGATGCGCCTTTTGTGATCATGGATGAACCGACAGCAGCCCTTGACCCTCTTGCGGAATGCGAAGTGTATGAAGGCTTTGATAAAATGGTGGGGAACAAGACGGCGATTTACATTTCCCACAGGCTGGCCTCCTGCAGGTTCTGCCAGGATATCCTGTTTTTTGATCAGGGGAAAGTGGTGCAGCGGGGAAGCCATGATGAGCTGAAGGGGGAGGAAGGACTTTATAGGGAATTGTGGAATGCGCA
Source organism: uncultured Lachnospiraceae bacterium (assembly GCA_910587295.1). Lineage (GTDB taxonomy): Bacteria > Bacillota > Clostridia > Lachnospirales > Lachnospiraceae > Suilimivivens. The sequence continues at coordinate 1,753 of CAJULP010000031.1, forward strand.
GGCGCAGTATTATGTTTCCGTTTAGTTGAGGTACTTGGTAAATAATACCGCCATCATGATAACTAAAATCTACACGTCAGCTGTGCTGACGATTGCCACGCTCGATACCGCTGTCTTCGAAATCGGCGCGTTCGCAAAATGGCTCCTTAAGATTTTAGTTATCATGATGGCTGGTTTGTTGGCTC
>CAJULP010000032.1 GCA_910587295.1 uncultured Lachnospiraceae bacterium
ATAACTTCTCTGTGGACTTAGCCTGAGTCTTTGTCGTAATCCCTAACATTCTGTTTGAGTTCATTGCTGTAAGATTGTGCTGTACTACCATTATTTTTCCTCCTTGAAATTTACGCCGCTTCCCTGCGTACGCCTAATACTTTTTTGCGGCTGAACCTTTGAATTCGCACGCATCCAAAAGCCAGCCGCTTAATTAAATCACTTCATTTTTCAATTACTTCATCACACCAAAACCGCTAAATTAGCCAAGCAGTGAAAGTACACCCTGGTTAGACTGGTTAGCCTGTGCAAGCATTGCCTGACCTGCCTGTGTAAGGATATTGTTGTTAGAATATCTAACCATCTCTGTAGCCATATCAGTGTCACGGATCTGGCTCTCTGCCGCTGTGGTGTTCTCAACAATGTTATCCAGGTTGCTGATGGTATGCTCAAGACGGTTCTGAATTGCACCAAGGTCTGACCTCTGCTGGGATACTGTCTTAAGAGCACTCTTTGCAAATGCGTTCAGTGCTGCGAAATCTGCTGCTGTAGGTGCATCATCTAATGTATTATTTGCAACGGTAGCTGGATCTGCTACATTAGCATTATTCTTTACTGTATCATCTTTAATATCTGCTTTCTTAAATGTGTAGAACTTACTAAGCATTTCAGATTTCAATTTAGTTTCATTACCCGTCTTATCATATTCTTCATAAGCAGTAATTAACTTATCTGTGCTTGCAGCATCCGTTTCAAGATGGTTTACTTTAAATGTTGTACCAGCTGCTAAAGCGTTGCCAATCAATTCATTAGTATTCATATTAGCAATAGTAATTGCAATATGCTGGCCTGCTTCTGCACCAACCTGCAGACCTTTGTTCTTGAAAGAGCCATCCAGCAAACTCTGCTCATTAAATGTAGTGGTTGACTGTACACGGTCAATCTCGCTCATCAGCTGTTTTACTTCTGACTGAATGTAAGAACGGTCTACTGATGTCAATGTTCCGTTTTCACCCTTTACTGACAGCTCATTGATACGCTGTAACATATCATGTACTTCGTTCAAAGCGCCTTCTGCTGTCTGTACACAGGAGATACCGTCCGATGCGTTTGCGGATGCCTGAGTAAGGCCTCTGATCTGACGTCTCATCTTCTCGGAAATGGAAAGGCCTGCAGCATCATCTGCCGCACGGTTTACCTTGTAACCGGATGATAACTTCTCTGTGGACTTAGCCTGGGTCTTTGTCGTAATCCCTAACATTCTGTTTGAGTTCATTGCTGTAAGATTGTGTTGTACTACCATTATTTTTTCCTCCTTGAAATTTACGCCGCTTCCCTGCGTACGTTTGTTACTTTTTTATGCCTTTACATACCACAAGCAATGCTTGTAATATGCAACAATAGATAGTTTGGAAGTTTACTTCCAAATACTTGCAGCTCCCCTTCGAGTTCGTACGCACCCGAAAGAGAAACCGCTTATTTACTTTAGAAAGCACTATACTTTGCTTTACTTATTTGTTATATCGGGCATTTATCTTAATACTTTAGTTATGTTTGCAAAAATTCCGGTAAACAAATCTTCCTTCCACCACTACCCCCTACTGGCATAAAATTAATAATATGTCCTTTTCCCGTTACTTTCAACAAAATATCTGGCATGTTCTTCCTCAACCGCATTGCTTTTAACATGAAACATCCCTACTCCGCCAATCCGTGGGAAACGTTTATCTTTAACATACTCTATCGCATACACATTGTCAGCCCAATCCAAAAGCGAATTTGTGGCAGTCCGCACCTCAGCCAGACTTTCGGCCATCTCAGCAATCTTCTCCTTTACAACTCTCAGCCTGCTTTCTACTACCTTGATACACTCCTCTACTGATGTCAAACGACTACCTAGGGATACCAGTTGCTTTTCTATAAAGTCTATGCGTTTTTCTACGGATTCCATACGTTTCTCTATAGAGTCTATGCGTTTTTCTATGGCTTCCATCCGCTTATCCATGGCTTCCATTCGCTTTTCTAACGCTTCCACACGGTTCTCTAGCGCCTCCATCCGCTCTTCCATGGCTTCCATTCGCTTTTCTAACGCTTCCACACGGTTCTCTAGCGCCTCCATCCGCTCTTCTATGGCTTCCATGCGGTTCTCTAGCGCCTCCATTCGCTCTTCCATAGCTTCCATTCGCTTATCCAGCCTGTTGACCGCACCCTTTATTTCTTTTAATTCCTGCAAAATCAATTCTTCTATTGTTTTTTCCATAATCATTCTATTCCCTTCATTTTTCTACCCCAAATCCCATCACCTGATATTGTCATGCTAACATACGCACATTAAATTCACAATAGAAGATTTCATCCGTTAACATTATTCCGCAAAAGTTTACAATACAATATATGGTATGCTTTTTGCATTTTCCTTTTCGTTTACACAGTATATAGTGCCTGCCATTATTCTGCACATGAATATATCATTAAATTTTCTACACGTTATCACCCCAAAACAGTTTAATTGCTATACCCAAACCTGCTTCTCCTATGTTATGATAATATTCACGGCATCAATATTACCAACCGCGCAGGAGGAACCTATGAACATACTTTTTCACCGATATGGCAGCATCTGCGAGCCGGATATCATGGAAGCGTTTCAATCTTTAAATTTTACAGTTATTGAGGAAGACTTGGAAATAAGCCAGAAATCCATTGATGGAGAAAAACGGGTCAGTATCCTTGCCGAAAAGATCCTGACCGAAAATCCTGTTTTTGTATTCAGCATCAATTATTTCCCTTATATATCGGAAATCTGTCAGCGATTACATGTACTTTATGTCTGCCTGAGTGTGGACTGTCCGGTGCTTGAGCTTTTTTCCGCCACAATCCGCAACAGCTGCAACCGGATCTTTTTATTTGACTACAACCAATATCTCCAAATTCACGAGGAAAACCCCGGGTGTATTTTCCACCTGCCTTTGGGAAGCAACACAGACCGCTGGAACAATATCATTGACCCGTTAGCGGAAACCGAACCTGATAGCCCATCCTGTCTTACCGGCAGCGCCAAGGACAAGCGATGGAAATACGACGTTTCCTTCATCGGCTCCCTCTATACGGAAAAAGCTTCTTATGCAAAGCTTCCCCTCTCCGATTTTGACCGGGGCTTTGCGGACGGGTTAATGGAAGCCCAGCTTAAGCTGCCTGCGTTAAGCCTGATCGAAGCGGCGCTTCCCGATTTCCTGACCCAGGCTTTCAAAAACGCCGCACCCGGCTTCCACGGACTGCCGGATGCCATCCAAAACACGGACGCCTATGTGGCAGCCAATTATTTCTTAGGGATGCGAATCTCTGAGCTGGAGCGGATTCGTACTTTAAATGCCCTTGGAGAAACCTTCCGGGTAGACTTGTTCACCAGAAGCGATACATCTTCTTTAAAGAATGTGCACTGCCATGATGGGGTCTCCACCCACAGGCAGATGCCGGAAATTTTTTACCGCAGTAAAATTAATTTGAACATCACGATGCGTCCGATCCAGACAGGGCTTCCCCAGCGTATCTGGGACGTGCTGGGCTGCCGCGGGTTCCTTTTAACTAATTATCAGGCAGAAATCCCTGATTATCTGGAAATCGGTTCTGACGTAGACTGTTTTGAAAATCTGGCGGAATTAAAAGAGAAAACTGCCTTCTACCTTGCCCATGAAGATATCCGGCTGGCTATCGCTGAGCATGGTTATCACACTGTGAGGGAAAAACATACCTGCCTGCATAGGGTTATTACTATGTTAAATACCGTTTTCCCTGCCAATCCATAATTTAATAATATGCCCTTTCCCCTCCGCACTCAACGCAGAATCTGGCTTCTTCCTTTGGAACCTGGTTATCCTTAGGATGCAAGGCTATTATCCTGGGCAGTTCCCGGCGATTGGTTTCAAATTGATATACCGCATCCGCCCACTCAAGAAGGTCATTAATGGATTTCTTCATTTCCTGCATTTCTTTTTTCATACTCAAAATTGTTTCTTCCGTACATAAATTCTCTTCCATACACATTTCTCCCTTCGCTTTCATTTGTTGACTATTTTACGTTATCATATATTCGGTTTCTATTCAAGTTATGCTTTCCTATATCAATTTCCATCTTGGCAAATTCCACAACACAAGATATTGTGCCTTCTTTTACTGTCTTTCCACTTCAACACTATATATTGTGCCATCTCCCACTCAACTCCCAATCAGCCCGTTTATTTTTCTACATACGACAAATTATAATATCGTACTTTGATACCACAACCATTAAAAAGTATCAAAGAAAGCAGCCTGGCTTCTCCCTTGCCAGGCTGCTTTAATAAATCCTATATTATTTCTTTTTATCCAGGAAAAAGGAATCCGTCTTATTGTTCATATTCTGGTAGTATCCATAAGCTGCCTTGGATGACTTCCTGACCTTTCCCAAATCCTGCCGCTGTCTCGCAAAATAACTTTCCAAAAGAGCTTTGTTCCGGCTTTCCTCAGCCTGGATAGACACGCTCTTATCCGTAATCTCACTGATCAGCTCCTGCATGCGCCTGATCTGCACAGCATATTTGCTCTTATCCACAAGAAGCTCTTCTTTTACCCGGTCATATAAAACCTCAAAGCCTTCGTCTAATTTGTTCAACTCTTCCACATAGATATCTTTCTCATCTACGGTCCGGTCAAACGCCTCCATATCGAGCTCTTCCCGCTTTAACGTCTGCGTCTGAACGGAATTGATTTCTTCAATATGTTTTAAGGCGGCCAGCTTCTTTTCCAGGCTTTCTTCCAGAATGCTCAAGTAACTATTTAACATACGACTCCTTTCTCACGGTTGATACGCATCACTTCTTTCCACGTATCCCTCATAGAGCGCAGATGTTCCAGCACTTCATTCAGGATTTCTTCATCCTTTTTCACATTGGCCTGAATCAACCTTCCCTCAAGATATTCATAAACCCGGTCAAAATCCTTTGCCACCGGATATTTCATATCCAAAGTCATCCTGAAATGTTCTATGATCTTCTGGGTCTTTTGGATGTTCTTGTGAGCTTTCTCAATATCCTTCTGCTGTACCGCCGAAATGGCGATATTGCAGAATTTGATAGCGCCTTCGTAGAGCATCAGGGTAAGCTCCGACGGCGTTGCCGTCAGAATCTTACTGTTATTATACTGCGCATAGGCATTGGGTAATGGCATGTCGTCAGCCTCCTAATAAGCTTGTTACCGCATTTGCGTTAGACTGCATCTTCGCTAATGCTGTTTCCATTGCAGAGAACTTTTTGTACCACTTATCTTCGTAAGCTTGCAATTTCTTTTCTGCATCCGCAATCTTAGACTTATAACTGTCATAGTCTTCTTTCATCTTCTTGTCATCATACACGGTATTGATGCTGCTGTAATCCGTCCTGCCCATCAGATCATTCATCTTGCCGTGCAGGCTCTGTGAAAGCTGGGTAAAGAAGCTGATAACGGAATCAGGGTCTGTCTGGATCATATCCATCAGAGTGTTGTCTTTGTTCTTTAATAAGTCTTCGTCCTCATCACCGTTGATGTGGTAAGCATTCTTTTCATTATCTGCCGCATTGAAATACCCTAACGTTTCAATACCGAAATCAGATAAGTACATATTCTTTCCGTTCACGGAAAAACCGGATAACATGATCTGTTTCATTGCACTGGAAACGGAACTCAGCGTAGAGTCACGGCGAAGCAGGGAATCTTTGATCTTCTTTTCCCACTTTTCAACTTCCGTATCGCTCATGGAGTCCTTTTCTTCGTCGGTAAGCGGCTCGTAACCCTTTGCGGATTCCGCATTGTAAAGCTTATCCATCTCATTGATCACAGAGCTGTATTCCTTGATAAAATTCTTGATCATGTCATAGATGCCGCTGACATCGTTTTCTGTGGTCAGGGTGATCTTTTCGCCGTTTGTCTCCCCTTTACAGGTAATGGTAAGACCATTGACTTCAAAGGTATTCTTATCGGAAGTATATATAGCTCCATTTAACAGGATCTCCGCATCCTGGCCCGCAATCTTGGTCGCATTGCCCTTATTCGTATCCCAGCCTGCCAGCTCAGCTAACGCCTGGTCGATCTTCCCCTGCACATAATCATCCGCTTCCTGCGTAAGCTTAGCGCCGGGTGTGCCAGCCTTGCCGTCCGCATCCACATTCAGGTAATCCGCACTGTTTAACTCGGTGATCCTGGCATTGCTTTCTTCAAGCGCTTTCTTGTTTGTATCATAACCTTCCAGATAGGAAAGCTCACTCTCCGCTTTAACGATCTTCTCTTTCAGAGCTTCCTTATCAGCATCTGTAAGGGGCGAATTTTCAGCCTCTAAATCCTTTTTCCACTGCTCTACGTCCGCCTTTAAGCTGTCTATCCTGTTCTTCCTGTCTGTATCGTCTGTAATATCAACGCTCTCGCCAAATTCCTTCTTGTAAGCTTCCGTCAGACTTTCCTGATTTTTGGTAAGATTTTCTACCCTTTTTACCAGGCTGTCACGCTCAGCGGTATAGGACTTAATAAGCGCTTCTATCCTCGCCTGTACCGCTTCACCCCTCTTAGCCGGGTCTGAAGCCAGATCCGCATATTTCTGGTAAGCGGCCTTCGCATCATCGTCATACACCGCAAGTCCCAGCTTCTTTAAAGCATCCGCACCATCACCATTGCTTGCCGTAATGGTAAAATCCTTAGCCTTACCGGTTCCTGTGGAGCCTATATAAAGCCTCTGGTTCGTGGCATCAAAATTAGCCTTGACACCGGCGGACTGCAGCTTATCCACCAGGTTATTGATGGTCATATTCTCATCAACCGTGATATCAACCTTCTTATTGCCCACTGCGATCTCAAGCTTGCTGCCTGCCGCAATTCCAAGAGTATCCACCAGCTTGCTGCCGGAAGTCACTCTTTTTCCGTCCTTATCCGTGATCGTGCCGCCTGTCAGATAGCCGGCCTTTGCCATCTTGTTGATTTCCAGTTCCTGGACGCTGTCCATGGCATTGTCCTTCGTGGATACGCTTACCAGGTTGCTGTTAGATACATTGGTCCTCTTTTTCATGTAAGAAGACTGGTAAACCAGGTTATCCAATGTTCCTGTGTACAGCTTATAGATCTTGCTGTTCAGCTCTTTCCACACATCCTGCTTCCATTCCAATCTGGTCTGTTCTTTTTTCAGTTTATCCACCTTGATCTTCTTTGCAGATACCAGCTCCTGAATAATTGTTTCTGTATCAAGTCCGGACATCATGCCGGTCACACGCATTGGCATAGTTTTAATACCTCCTATCTCTTCTCATCTACAAGGATTCCCGCTAATTCCCACGCCTTAGCGATCATGTCCAGAGACTTCTCTGGTGGGATTTCTTTGAGGACTTCTTTCGTCTCCTTGTCAACAATTTTAATGGTTACTCTGTTTGTCGCATCATGGATTCCGAAAATGGCTTCTGAGTTAGACATATTTTTGTTTAGTTTCTCGACCGCCTTTTTAACCTGGTCGCTTGACGCCTGCTGTTCAGCAGCCCCATTCTGGCCGCCTTCCTGTCCACTCCGGCTATCCTGTTTCTCCGTTTCTGCCACTTTGGCAGTTGTTGCATCATAAGCATTTACCTGCTCCGGTGTAGCAACATCCGTGTCCTCTACAACAGTTTTTTGCGCAGGCTTCGCCTGCTGCGTAGTCTGTGCCTGATATGTCATGGCACTGCTTAATGGTTCAATTGCCATTGTAATCACCTCCGTGTGATATCATGAATGTATTTCCGTACAAATGTACGAGATATTACTCCTGAACTTAGAGTTTTCCTGTCTTCATTAGTATATATCGGAAGTTCATATGAAAAATTTATAGATGATTCCTAAAAAGGACTCAAATATCCTCTAATTCCCGAAGACGGTCAAGGGCCGGCCGGAAGCTGCCGCATCTCTTATAATGGGAAACTGCCGCCTCCCTCTCCCCAAGCACCTCATTGATGCAGCCCATATTAAAAATCGGGATAAAACTGTTAGCCCCTTCCGTCCGGGCCGTCTCAAAGGTGGTTGCTTTTAAAAACTCCGCCATGGCCTGGACTATCATCCCCTTCCGCAGATAAATAAGCCCCATCAGGCATACAAAGTCCGCCGTGCCCCCAAACTCTTCATATATGTTCTGAAACTGCAGCGCTTCGTCATACCGCTTGAGATGAAGAAGGGCATAGCCGTAGCCAATGACCATCATCTGCACATATTCGGCCCTTGGATCCACATCGTACTCTAACCCTTTCCCATAGTAATAACAGGCTTTTTCATCATCCCGCAGCATATTGTAAGACTGGCCGATCTGGAAATAAAGATACGGGTCATCCGGATTTTGTTCCAGCATTTTAAGAAGGAGCTCATTATTGCGGTCCGCCTTTTTCTTAAGTTCTTCCTCCGTGCCGTTATAGCCGCAGTGGTCCACCGTCAGGGGGATGGCGGTCCTTTGGAATGGAGAACCATCTATGGCCCGCACCTGTTCATGGATGATGGCTTCGTAATGGAAACGCTTCCTGTTAAAAAACCGTTCCACGTCATCCGTATAAATACTGTCCGTTCCGTTCTGGGCATAGTGGTTTTTCCGGGAAAGCATCCCCACCGAATCCGGATATTGCCGGATCATCGCATCAAACCCCTTTGTGTCCAGATCAAGGATATATTCATCACAGTCCAATGCCAAGATCCAGTCATGGGAAGCGCAGGCTATAGAAAAATTTCTTGCCGCGCTAAAATCCCCGATCCAGTCGAAATGGAAAATCTGATCCGTGTATTTTCCGGCGATCTGCAGTGTGTTGTCCGTAGAACCGGTATCCACCAGCACAAGCTCATAAGGATAGTTCCCAAAATGACGCTTTATGGCTGACAAAAATTTCTCCATATTTTTTTCTTCATTTTTCATAATGACACAAATTGAAACAGGGGTCATGGCATTTCCTTTCCGATGCAGTCTATCATTTCTTCAACTCTGTGTTTATAAGTATGGCAGTCCGCGGTCTTTTGAAATCCGTTTTGGGCGATCGCTCTGCGCTCATCCTCATGGGCCAGATAATAGCCGATCTTGTCAAGAAGATCTTCCTTGCTTTCATAATAAACAAAATCCTCTCCCGGCACATAGCAGTCCTCAAAATCCGCCTGATAATTGGTGAGCAGAAAACCGCCTGCGCCAAGGATGTCAAAAGCCCGCAGGGGAATGCCGCTTTTGATGCTCCGCAGCGTAATATTTAAATTGATCCTGGCATGTTTAAATACATACGGCGCCATATCATAGTAATCAACGGGCCCATGGTTGACCGCCCCCGGAAGCTTCAGCTTTTCATCCGGAGTATAAAGATCGTAAGCATACCTTTCTCCGATTGCCGTCAAAAATTCCGTCCGTTCCATTGCCGTGATCTGGCGGTTTATCACATACTGGGCAAACAGGTATTCCACACTTTCCACACTGGTAGGATCCGGCTGCATGGGCAAAACCCGCACCATATCTTTGATAATGTCAGGAGGCAGCAGCTCCTGAATAAAATTATAGCCGTAGATCTGCTTCTGGGCTGCCATGATCCCTTCCAGATATCCTCTTGTATAAGCCGTGATCCCGGAAAGCCGCTGGTAAAACTGATGTTTTTCCGTATACAGCGACCCCACAAAGGCAATATCCGCCTGATTGCGCCATTTTCCGGTGCAAAACAGCTCCGTTCCTTTCGTTTCTTCCATTTTTTTAAGCCGTGCGGTATTGGCCGCCAAAGGCAGATAATATATGGTATTGATCCCCGCATTATGGAACTCAAAATACACTTCTTTGTCAAAAACAAACACATAATTGCCGGGGTAGGCGATGGTATAAGAATAAAGCATCACATACGGGCTGTCATAGACCCAGCAGACATAGCGCATGTCCGCCTTTTTGCAGGCAAGGGACACGATAGGGAAATAATTAAAAGAAAATAAAAAATCCGGGGAAAACTCCCGTATCATGGACACAAGTTTCTTTTCCTCTTCTTCATCATGATGCAGCTCCTTGTTTGAAAAAGGAACTGCCTTCACCTCATGGCCTAATTCCTTAAAAGCCGCAGCAATATCTTCATTTCCAAAGCTTTTCCATTCCAACATCAATATCTTCATAAGTAATCCCCTTATGTTAACAAAAAGTGCTGCCATCCGGCAGCACTTTTCTTCTAATTTAAAAGCTCTCTCAGAGCTTCCAGCCCATCCATATTGACTGCATCCGCATTAGCATCCTGAATCTGTGCATAAACCTCTTTCCTGTATACCGGAACATCCTTCGGTGCGCTAATCCCCAGCTTTACCTGCTCCCCTTTAATTTCCAGCACGGTAACTTCTATATTGTTGTTGATGATAAGGGCCTCGTTTTTCTTTCTGGATAAAGCTAACATTTACTCACCTGCTTTCTTTGCATTTAGGATATCATAAATGGGGTATTTCACCGCATAAGCATCCCCTTCAATGATTACCTGACATGCTTTCTTTTCCGCCGCATTGATGATAAATGGCCCCCGAAGGTTTACGCTCATCTTCGTCAAGTCGCCCGGTACCGTCACGGTCACAAGTACCAGCATATCTTCCGATACCAGATCCCCAACAGGTTTCAGCAGTTCGTCATCCAGCTCCGGGTTATATTCCGGGCATACCAAAAGCGGATCCATCACCGGCATGGCAAATGCAGGTTCCTGCACGGATTGCAGCCAATGAATTGCCCCAATCCCTTTTTCCTCATCATGGATAAGCGCAAAATCCGTCAAATAGGGAAAACCTATGATCCCTGATGGAAAATGGATGATCTTTTCTTCTAATATTTCAACTTCCCCGAATACTTTTGTTTTTATTTTCATACCCTCTCCTGTCTGCACCATAGCACCTTAACCCTGCATTATATATAATTCATCAGTGATGTCTGCATGATCTTTCCGGTTGCCATCAGCGCTGAATTGTAAGTAAACTCTGTGCTGGTAAGCTGGATCGCTACCTCGGCAATATCCACATCCTCGTTTTCAGACTGCAGAGTCTTAAAGGTGGTCTTCTGATCCATCAACCTGTTGCTGATCAGGTCAAGCCTCTGGCTCCTGGTTCCGTTGTCGGTGATCGCCACGTTTGTGTCATCCATATACTTCTGAGCTTTCGTGATCAACTTACCGAACATATTATGAACATTGTCGCGCTTATATTCATAAGACTTCTTGACTGCGTCAAGCTGCTTTTTCACATCATCGTAAGCCTTGTCTCCCTCTCCCTTGCCTTCTTCGGAAAGATTCCCCAAAACTTTCTCTAAATCTTTCACGCTGGCATTGATCTTTGCCAGATCATTTAATGCTCTCTCCATATCGTCCACATCCCTGTCAAGGCCATGGGTGAAGATTTCATCCGCAGTGGTATTGACCTGGATCTTCTGGTTATAGCCTACATCATATTCGATGGTCTGCCTGTTCTTTTTTCCCTCAAGATATTCCTGATTATAATTAATTGTCTTATCATTGCCGGCATCATCCTTTGTGGTTCCCTTGCAGGCAAAGTAATGTTCCGGGCGCAGATCGCCCTTTTTCCATTCATCTTTCGTGTAGGTCACGCGGATTTCCGTCTCTGTACCGTTAATACCGGTAACGTCCTGCTCTAATTGGGAGTATGCCGCATCACTAAACAACATTTCCCCTGTTTCCGGAACAAAGATGGTCAAACTGTCACCGTTTTCATTTGCGGTTAACAGCTGCTGATAAGGATCCGGGTTATCGTTTACAGATACTTCCTTATCCGGCGTGATCGTCTTATTGACAGTGGTTCCGTCTGCCTCGACCAGTTCAATCTTTACGTCTGCCCCGCTCTTTAACTGATCGTAAGAAAGGCGCAGCCTGTGGATATCACCATTTTTGATATCCTGCTCTGTCTTATTATCATACTTCGGATCTCCATAATTATTCTGGTTGATCCCGTCCAGCCCTGCATTATCCGTATAATTAACGGTGTCAAACGCACCGATCTTCGTCTGCTCGGCAATCTCATACTTCGGGTAACCCTTAGGCTGCTCCTCCACCGTTTCCGTAAAGGATAAGGTGGTGTTGGTCCTATATCCGGTAAACACATAACGGCCGGCATAATCCACGTTTGCGGTAGCATAAAATTCATTCTTTAAGGACTTCACCTGCTCTAAGATGATCTGCAGGTCTTCCACGCCTTTTTCCTTATTATCCGCCTTATTCGCTTCCGCGGATAAAGCCTTTAACACATCAGAAACTGTGCTGAGCGCCTTCCCTGTCACATCCAGCCAGCTTTCCGCATCCGGAGCGTTCTTCTCATAAAACTGGGTCAGCTCGGAAACATTCGTGCGGAGACGAAGGGCCCTGATCGCGATCACCGGGTCATCGGAAGGTCTGGTGATCTTTTTCTGGGTAGACATCATGGTACTCATTTTATCCTGGAGCAATTTATTGTTGTTAATGTTATACAGGGAATTATTCTGCATAATCTTGTTAGTCATTCTCATAAATTCCGTCCTCCTTCATTCAACTTCCTATACCCCTGTACGCAGGATAAGCTGGTCATAAACCTCTGTCAGCGTCTGGATCATCTTGGACGCCAACGTATAGGAATTCTGATATTTCACCAGGCTTACCGCTTCCTCATCTTCATCCACGCCGGAAATAGAATTTCTCTGGTTATCAATACTGTTTTGAAGCCCTCTGTAGGTATTATAAAAGGTGTTTGCGTGGCTGGCATTTAAAGCAATATCCGAAAGGATCATCTCCAGCATCTGGTCTGCGCTGCCGTTGCGGAAGCTGAACTTTTCCTTACTGGTAAGGAGCGTGATCATCTCAAAAATCTTTCCGCACTCTTCCACACCTACATCCACACTGGTCCTGGTTCCTAAGAGCCCTGCATCCTTGATCAAGTCCGCATTGATGGTAAAATTCCCCGCCGTCAGTTTATAATAATCGTACCCGATCACCGTTCCTGCCGCGTCTTTTATCAGGAAATCATCCGCGGTATACTCCGTGCCGTTTCCGGAAGAACCGGTAAAAAAGATGCATCCCAGCTCGTCATAGGCGTTGGTGCCGCTCATGAAAATCTTGTTGACTTCTGCCGCAAACCCACGGATCCAGGCATTCATCTGCTCCATGTAATAGGGGATACCCTGATACCGAATCTCCGCCTCGGTCTTTGCGTCCTTGCCAACCAGTGTACCATCAATAGTCTCTGACTGATCCATGGTAAATGTATATTCATCCGGCTCTTTAAACTCCCAACTGTCATAATGGAACAACTTATTTCCAATATTGATGATACCGCCGGTATCGGACAGCGTACATTCAATCATGCTCTTAAGGTACTCCGCATCCACTTTGATTGTCACCTTAGCGTTATCCGTTCCCGTTGCGGGAGTCACCGAATCTACTTTACCCTTGAAATTGGCGCCATTATTCCCATCCCGGAGTTCTACAAGTCCTTTCAGCTTACCATCCATGGATGCGTTCACCAGACTGAACTCGTTGCCATTTTCCCATTTAATACGGTACAGGCCGTCAGCGTCCGTCTGGTTAACTTTCTCATCCGTAGCCCTTGCCTCATAGGTCAACTGGTTGTATTCACTTCCATCCACCAGCGTCTGGCCGCCGGCAATCCTTACAATATACCTGTGCCCGCCGGTCTCGCGGTCGGGATTGTTCTGGTCGATGACCGGGTATTCGTCAACGCTTACATCCACGATCTCCGAAAGCTCATCAATCAATAAATCCCTCTGGTCGCGCAGGTTGTTGGCCGTTGTGCCGGAAAGCTCGATCACATTGATCTGCTTATCTAAAGTAGCAATCTTCTGGGCAATGGAATTGATCCTGTCAACATTCTGCTTGATCTCCAGATTAATATCCTTTTGCAGCTCCTGCAGGTTCCCGTACATATTGTTAAAGTAATCCGTTAACGCCTTTGCGGAAGCAATAAACTGCTGCTTGGACTCGTCACTGCTGGAATTAGTGGGCACAGACTGGAGGGCATTACTGAATTTATTAAATATAGTCTTAAACCCGCTGCTGCCGTCATCATTAAAATAATCTTCAATCGTACGCATATAATACTGCTTTGCGGTGTAATTGCCAAGTTTCGCATTGTTATCCCAATACTTGATATCATAAAACGTATCCCTGACACGCTCAATTGCAATGGTCTCCACACCGGCGCCGGCACACCCGTACTTAGCAAACACTCTGAGCGCATTTGCAGCCTGCTGGGTCACCACCTGTCGGCTATAACCAATGGTCTGAGAATTGGATATATTGTTTGCCGTCGTATTTAAAGCCGCATTGGAGGCACGAAGCCCGGAACCGGCAATATTTAAACCAAAAAATTGTGATGGCATTCGTCTTTCTCCCTTCTTATCTGCCTAACGTACTGATAACATGTTCTAACAATTCACTGATCACGTTGATGTAACGGCTGGAAGCATTGTACGCATTCTGGAACATGATCATATTGCTCAGCTCGTCATCTGAGGAAACCCCTAAGATCTGCTCTCTGGCCGCCGCTATATTTTCCACTTCCATCTGCTGCGTTTCGCTGATCCCGCGGAGCACATCGCCGGTATTCCCCACCTGGATGATCAGGTTATTGTAATAATTGATAAAGTTCGTAGTCGCCTTTACATTAGGATTCAGGCTAAGCTCATCATCCTTCATAAAAAGATCTTTTAACGCGTCTGCGGTCTCCTGGTCTATCTTCCCGTCATCCTTGATAAAGCCAAGAAGTGACGGCGACTGCTTTAACGCCTCATCAATCATGATATTGCCCACACTGAACATCGGATAATCCGGATCATTGGGGTCACCTTTTATCACTTTAAATATCTGATACGGATCACCGTTAGGATCCCTCATGTAAGTGGAATCCGGATTTTCTTTGGTGGCGTTTTCCGCCGCCGTTTTGAAGATCTCGTTGATCCCGGTAGTGACCTTGTTGATCAACTGGTCAAATTCCGCCTGCACGTTCATGATGATGGACTGTGATATCTCCTTATCATAAACATCCGGATCCATGTCCTTGTATGTGGCTCTTCTGTCACCTCTTGCAAGGAGCATTGCCTTTAACGCCCCGATATCCGTATTGGTATCCGTGGAAATCTCCAGATCCAGATTGAAAAGCTTCGCACTTTCAATGCTGACCACATTTCCGGCCGCATCCCGGTCCGCAAGCTGGGGCCAATAAGGAGTATAAAACCCGGTAGAGGGGTCGACATCTAATTCTATCTTATTCGCCGAATCGGAATTGACAAAATCATTTTCTTCAATCCGGACAATCGCATTGCCATACACATCATATTTCACGCTGATCTTCGCCATGGCCGACAGTTCATCAATCAGCTGGTTCCTCTCATCCTGCAGGTCATTTGCGTGTTCCCGCTTGCCGGATTCAATCTTTAAAATCTCTTTGTTTAACTCCGCAATTCTCTCTCCATAAGCATTGATGGTATTAACCTGTTTTGAAATCTTATAATTCAGGTCATCCTGATACTCACAAAGTCCGGTATATACGGCATCCGCACGGCTTAAAAACTCGTTACAACGCTGGATAAACACTCCCTGGTTTACGGCATTTTCAGGGTGCTTTGCCAGTTCCTGCACGGATTTCCACAAATTGTCAATGGCTTCGCCAAAGGATTCGCCCTGAAGCTCCTGGAACAAATCCTCAACGCCTTCCACAGTAGAAGTCCACGAATCATAAAATGCGCTCCGCCCTGACTCGCGGCGGTAATTTTTATCAAGGAAAACATCTCTGATCTGTTTTACACGTGTATAATTTACACCCAGACCGGTCTGCTGATAGGAGATCGCAGATCCGTTTTTGGATATGGTTTTATAAAAACGGGTTCCCTGCTGCACCTGCTGCCTGGTATACCCGATGGTGTCGATATTAGACATATTATGACCAGTGGTATTTAACGCATTCTGGCTGGTCTGCAGCCCACTGGTTCCAATATATAAGCTTCCCATTAAAGACATAATTCCTGTACCTCCATTTTCCAAAAGGATTATTGCTTGGCATCAAAGCCGTTCGGCTTTATTATCATATGCTCGCCCGTATTGTAAGCGCCCTTATTATAGTTAGCCGTTTCAGGCGCCGCCTTTAGCGACTGTAACATATTCATATCAAACTCCACCATCTCCAGCGCATTTTCAATCAGGACCTTATTCTGCATATTGACCCTCTTTACCTCATGCACCGCACTGCGGAGCCTGTCATGGACTCTAGCCAGCTTTTGCTGCTCCTGTGGCCTGGCGTCTAACATTTCTACCAGATCCGCAAGCATCAGCGTGTTAACATCCTTGTTGATTACAATGGCGATATCAGTAAACACTTCCTGTCTCTTCTTTTCTAAACGGTTGATCTTACTGACAACGTTCTGTTCTTCATCCGTGATCTTGGCTAATTCCTCTGTATTACCGGCTACGATGACCGATGTTTTTCTTGTAGATAATCCCAGCAAGTCTTCATATTCCGCACTTTCCAAGTCCAGTACTTCAATCAGATTTTCCATTAAACTTGCCACGGGATTACCTCATTTCTTCATATTTACTCATTAACTTGTCTGCAAAACTCTCAGCGCTCACATCATATGTGCCTGCCTGGATCCTTGCCTTGATCGGAGCGACTACATCTTCCCTGATATCGCTTGCATTGGCAACGGACTGCTTTACATTCTGGATGTCCTTTCCTATGCTGGAAATCTGAAGCTGGTCAGAGCTGAGTCCGGCGCTTCCTTTCGCTTTCACGTTTGCTGTCTTCTTGGCGCTGTACATCTGCTGCACCTGTGTATATGCTTCTATACGCATGTTATTTCCCCCTTCCCTGGATAACCTGCTTTATCATCACTATTATTTTCACTATTAGTATCGGATTATTTTCCCAAGACTTTAGAGAAAAAAGAAAAAGAATCCCGCATGCAGGATTCTCTTTCTTTTACGATTACTTATTCTTTAAAATTCGGTCTCATATCTACCCCCCGGGTATGATCGCCATCCGGATTGCTCCCGAACACATAGTCATTCCCCGGCAGGATCGCATTTAAAATAATCCCTGCAAGCGCCGCGATCGCAAGCCCGGTCAGTGTGACCGAAGTGCCGGCAATGTTAAACGTAAGCCCCCCGGAAAACCCCAGCCCGCTGACTAAGATCACTGCCGCAATGATCAGGTTTCTTGACTTGGTGAAATCCACTTTATTTTCCACCACGTTCCGCACGCCGATCGCCGAGATCATACCGTAAAGCATAAAGCTGACGCCGCCAATGATCGCGGATGGAATGGAACCGATCACTTCCGCCATCTTCGGGATAAAACTGAGCACTACCGCATAAACTGCCGCCAGACGGATGACTTTGGGATCGTACACTTTACTTAACTCCAACACGCCGGTGTTTTCGCCATAAGTGGTATTTGCCGGGCCACCCACAAAAGCCGCCAGAGCCGTGGCGACACCGTCACCCGCCAATGTCCTGTGAAGGCCCGGGTCTTCAATAAAATTATCTCCCACCGTGGCGGAGATAGCGGACATATCACCGATATGCTCCATCATGGTGGCTAAGGCGATAGGCGCCATGACCAAAACCGCCGTCAGGTCAAACTTACAGATCTGGAAAGGCGGAAGCCCCACCCAGCTAGCGGACTGCACTCCGGCAAAGTTTAAGATTGCGCTGCCATCCGCGTTGGTCATGCCAACCGCATTCAAAATGAGGGCTGCCGCATAAGAGATCACCACTCCCATCAGGATAGGGATAATCTTAAACATGCCCTTTCCCCAAATGTTAAAGATAATGATCGTTCCAAGGGCTATCACCGCCAAAAGCCAGTTGCTGGATGCATTAGAGACTGCCGAAGGAGCCAAAGACAATCCGATGCAGATGATGATCGGGCCTGTTACCACCGGCGGAAGGAATCTCATGACCTTCTTAACGCCGATCAGCCTGATCACCAGCGCCAAAACCAGATACAGCACCCCGGCCACCACAATGCCGCCGCAGGCGTAAGGGAGCTTTTCCCCCATACTCATCCCCGCAAAAATCCCGGTATCTAACTGCGCCACTGTCTGGAATCCTCCCAGAAACGCAAAAGAAGAACCTAAAAACGCGGGTACCTTAAGCTTGGAACAAAGATGAAAAAATAAGGTTCCAAGTCCTGCACAGATTAAGGTCACCTGAATTGAAAGTCCTTCTCCCTCAAAGTAAACATTAACTAAAATTGGTACTAAAATCGTTGCGCCAAACATGGCGAACATGTGCTGCAGCCCCAGGATAAGCATCTTGGGTATCCCAAGCGACTTCGCATCCCGGATCACTTCCTGTTGTTTCAACATCACACCTCTCCTCTCGCGTGTCATTCCACCTGTAAGGGTGGAATTTACCAGACCATTCCAATAGCTTCATTAAGTCACAAGTATACTGTTTTCTTTCGGGAATTACAAGGAAAATTTTTATCCGTTGTTGACTTAAATCCCAACTTGCACTAAAATTTTACATAACACGATAAGAGAATTTCAAATCACGATTCGAGGAGGGTTCTAATGGAACATTTAAAAGACATGGAAAACGTATTTGTGCTAAATCATCCCCTGATCCAGCACAAAATTTCCCGCCTGCGGGATGAAAACACCGGCACTAACGAATTTCGTAAACTGATTGAAGAAATTGCAACACTCATGGGGTATGAAGCGCTGCGTGACCTGCCTACACAGGAAGTGGAAATCAAAACCCCTATCGAGACCTGTATGACCCCCGTGATCTCCGGAAAAAAAATGGCAATCGTTCCCATCCTCCGGGCAGGTCTTGGCATGGTGAACGGACTTCTCGCCCTGGTTCCTTCCGCAAAGGTTGGACACATCGGATTATACCGCGACCCCGAAACCCATACCCCCCACGAATATTACTGCAAACTCCCCGAGCCCATCGACCAGCGGACCATCGTGGTCCTTGACCCCATGCTCGCCACCGGCGGCTCCGGTACGGAAGCAGTGGATTTCATCAAACAGCATGGCGGCAGGCACATCAAGTTCATGTGCATCATTGCCGCACCGGAAGGACTGAAAAAGCTTACCGAGGCCCATCCGGATATCCAGGTATATGTGGGCCATTTAGACAGATGCCTGAACGAACACGCCTATATCTGCCCAGGACTTGGAGATGCCGGGGACAGGATCTTCGGTACAAGATAAGAGTAAAATTTCATATGGATCATTTGTGCCGCTTCATAGCGGCACTTTTTATCCGATCAAAACTTTGTTCCATAAAACCTCTCCAGATCCGCTTTCGTCGTAATCTTAAAATTGGTTTCATCCCCCGGGATCACCGCCATCCTCATCCCCGCCATCACCGCAGGCTCTGTGGATCCGTTGATCGCAAGTATTTTATCCGGGAGAAGCGCCCTGTTTGCCTCATAATACTTCCCAAAGCAAAATACCTCCGGCGCCTGTCCCGCAAAAATATGGCTGCGGTTTAACAGCCTGCTTATGGTCTTACCGTCCGTACTTTCATACACGGTATCTTTCATAGGCAGCACCGGAATCACACCGTCGTGCCCTTCTATTGCATCCAGACAGTCCGTGACCAGCTGCCGGGAAAGCAGAGGCCTTGCGGCATCATGGATCAAAACCACATCCTCCTTTGAAGCATAGGATCTGATACTTTCAAGACCATGAAAAATAGAAAGCTGCCTGTTTGCCCCGGGCAGGGAAAAACCGCAGAACTTCCCCGCCGCATCGGCATCCGCCAGCCATTTCTTAATCTTTTCATGCCATTTTTCATCCGCCACGATCAAAAGCTTGTCGATCCCCGGATGGGAAGATAAGGTTTCGATGCAATAAGAGATCACCGGCTTACCGCCCACTTCCATATACTGCTTAGGGATATCCGCCCCCATCCGAAGGCCCGTTCCCCCTGATAAAAGCAACGCTATATTCACCTTACCACCATCACCTTTACATATTCCCGGGTCTTATCCCGCATCATCAAAACCCCCCGGTCAAGTTCCTCAAACTCAAACTTTTGCGTAATAAACCGTTCCGGCGCAATCCTTCCTGCGCTGATCCGGTCCAGCGCATAATGCCAGTCATCCTTTTTATCATGGGTAAAGGAAGAATTCCAACACCCCTTCACCGTCAACTGATTGCGAAGGATCTTCCAATAACAGTTCTTTTCCAATGTGATGTCAGACGCAGGATTTCCCACAAGCTGTACGGTTCCGCCAGGAGCCGCGGCTTCCGCTGCCATTGTGACCGTTTCATTCCTGCCCACACATTCATAGAATACGCCCGCTCCAAGCCCGTTGGTTTTATCGTGGACCCACTTTAGCACATCCTCATCCTTGCTGTTGCAAAAATTTGTCTCCGGAAGCCCCAGTTTTAACACCTTCTCCCGCTGGGATTCTTTATTGCCTATCACCAACAGGTTATTGTGCCCTGCTTCTAAAAAGAACATGGCAAGCAAAAGCCCAATAGTTCCCAGCCCGCAGATCACGACAGGCCCTTCCCTTTCCCAAACGCCGCATCCGCCGCCATTTATGACACTGTTTAAGCCAATACCGTCAGCCGCCCTGCCTGCATGGGCTGCCACTGCCATGGGCTCCAACATAGCCGCCTGCTCATAGGTAACCTGATCCGGCAGTTCTATTAAATTCCACTGGGGCACCGCCACATACTCCGCAAATCCCCCATCCTGACGGGATCCCAGATAGCCGTAATGCCTGCACATCTCATACTGCCTTTTCTTACAGGGAACACAGCTTCCGCAGGGAATCAGCGGGAAAACGCCTACCCGCTTATTAAGCCACCCGGGATCGGCCCCTTCGCCTGTCTTTACCACCATGCCCGAAAACTCATGCCCCGGAATGGTGGGATAAGAATAGGTTCCGGTCCGGTACACTCTGGGGATATCAGATCCGCAGATCCCTGCCGCTTTCACCGAAACCAGCACTTCCCCTTTTGCCAATACCGGCTCATCCGCTTCCTCCAGCCTAAAATCTCCTATGCCATGCAAAACCCATGCTTTCATCTGTTTCCCTCCAACCTGCTGCCTGTTCTATACCATCCGCATTAAAATTTAAATTCCCGGATATTTTCTAAAGTCTCCCAATAGGGCTGATTTTTCCCGAACAAAAGCGTGGTTCCAAGGACAAAGCCCTTGACCCCCTTAGGCGCAAATTTTGTGATCTTGTCCGCGCCACAGGCCCCATCCCAGTAAATGTCAAATTCCATTTCTTCCCGCATGGAAAGAAGCCGGTCGATCTTTTTCCCCACATAAGGCAGGTACATCTGCCCTGCGTTGCCCGGATTTACCGACATTACCAGTACCTTATCCACTATACGAAGCATTTCATAGATCGTCTCAATACTGGTTCCCGGATTCACTGCGATCCCCGGCACCATGCCTGCGTTAATGATCTTCTGCAAAGTGGTGGACGGATGGTATTCCGCTTCCGGATGGATATAGACCGTGTCCCCCTTCCGAAGATTTTTCAAAAATAGTTCGATACAATTATTGGGATGCTCGATCATCAAATGCACATCTAAAGGTTTCCCGGTGGCTCCCGCTATGTAGCTCATGTCGTTTAAAGACATGGCAAAGTTAGGCACATACCGCCCGTCCATAATATCAATGTGAAAAGAGTCAATGCCTCCTTTTTCCAGTTCTCTTACCTCTTTTTCCAGATTGCCATAATTGGCACACATCATTGATGCCGTCAATTCAAAATACATTTTATTCTCGCTTTCCTCCCTGAATACTTCGCTTCCCTGCCCGGCTGCCGCCTGTCACAAAACATCCACGTTCTGGATCATCACCGGCTTGCCGGTGTCCTGATAGATCTGCACGATGCTGCTGCTATCCCCGTAATACGCATCACTTAAAACCACTGCCCGGTCCATATCCGCCGTGTCATCATAAATCCCCCAGCCTTCCTGCCGGTACTGCTTGACGATCTGCGCATACTCCCTCCAAAGCTCCGGGCGCAAAGTCTCAATGGTGGTCCGGATCAGGGGATGGGGCCGCCATAAAAGAGCTATTTCCTCCTGCTGTTCCTGAAATGTCCGGAACACCGACCTCATCTTTTCCAGCATCTTTTCATCCTGTGCCAGCAGCGCGTTGATGCTGGTATTATAAAAAATGATCTTCTTCCATGTTCCGTCCGGCTTCTCAATCACCTTCCGCCACTCTTCCGGAATCACCAAATCCTCTCGTTTTACGTTGTGCACCTTGTCAAATTTCGGGGAACCAAGGCCAAGTATCTTCTTTTCCAGCATGCTCCTGTCAAGGTACTCCCCGGTAAGCCCGTTTGCCTTCGCCGCCTTTATAAATTCATTGATATAGATCTGCCGCATATCCTCGGACTGAACGATCACCTTATCTGCAAATAAAATCCCCGGTAAAAAGAAAAAATGCTTCACACTGTCAATCTTGTCCTGCTCCTCCGGCTTCATTTCCTGCAGCACGAAATATGGGATATACACCAATTGCTCCGTATATTTCTTTAAATTGCTGGAAAAATACCGCTCCGGAACACTTGTGACATAATTCCAGTTGTCGTAGGGATTGTGGATATAAATCGTGTCCGGCCGCCGCTCCTCCAGCCTGTAATCCTCATAATGAGTGATCTCTATATTGGGAGGATATTCTCCTCCTTCGTAGTGCATTTCCCCAAAGCTGCCGTCCGGGTTTTTATCGAAATAAGGGATCGGCACTACATAGGCATCGCAGTCTTCATCCTCTCTTGCCGCCAGATAGACACTCTCTAGGGAATCCCACATACTGGCTTTATAGGGAAGGAAAACCACTTCTTTTTTTATTTTGATCCGGGTGATCTCCAATTCCGCCCTGTTAAGCGGCTCTTCCAATTGGCTTATAAAATCATTTGGCTGTAATTTTTCTAACTGCCGGCTGAGTTGAAAGACCACTTCACAGTACTGCTCCAGGCAGGCAACGCTTGCCGTTCCCTCCCCTTCCGACTGCTCAATCACATTCCCGATCTGTACTGCCGCTTCCTGGCAATCCCCAAGGGCTGCCCGGACAGCATCATATCTGCCTGCCGATAGCTCCTGTGCACATTCCTGGTGGAAAGCGTGCAGGCTTGTAAAAATTTCTAAAATTTGCTGTTTTTGAAATTTACGCATAAAAATCCTCCATGCTTTCAAGAGCCTGCAAATTTGGGCGCAAGCACAAATTTGTCTGTGAAAAATTTATTTTTCACAGTAATGCCTCTTCCTGACGTTCGTTTGGCCGGAGCCTGTCAGATCCGGCCTAGGATTATTTTAGCATTGACACCGCAGTATGTAAATAAGAGGATGACCGGCTCACATCTTACGTTCAAATTCCTCTATGGAGTGAACTGCCGCTGCCGTTTTCAGCCAGCCACGAAGAATTTCTAAGTCCTTTTCCTTCATAATGATCCCTGTTAACCGTTCGCTTGCACTGCCATAACCGGAAAGAAGGTCAATAATCGCCTCGGCACGTCCTTCTGCTTTTCCTTCGGCATGTCCCTCTGCCCTCTCATCCGCAAGCCATTCACTTAATCCCTTACTCATATTCACCTTCCCGCCTTTCCCATACTTTTCCTTTATTTTCAACACTTCATTATTTTCCACGTAAGACGCCACCATGTCATAGGCTTCCTCGTCAAGCATTCCGTATGCCTCGTCGTTCTCAACCAATTCCCTTAATTTCCGCTTATCGCCTGAAAACCTGATATAATCAAATACCTGCTTTACATCCGTCCGAAACACACCGGTATCTTCCAGCTTCCTGACTTCTACAACGTGAATCCGATAGTCCGCCACCAGCTCCCGCAGACTCTCAGGGATTCCTGAAAAGTCCAGAATATCATGAAGGTTTCTTGCCCCATCCCATTCCTCTTCGCCAAAGTATAAGATGAACGTGATTGTAGGAAAAAGCCTGCTTTCCTTCCGAAACCCGCACAAATATTCCCCGCTGTCCAGATTTTTGCACTCTTTTCTTATTTTTTTCCGTACCGTGGCCGCCTGACGTTCATACTCCCCCGCGTCATACCCCATTGTGCGGAGAACAAGTGCATAGTCTATTTTTTCCTGACTTTCAATACCGATCATGGCAAAATTCATCCCGAAAGAAGCTTTCCTCATCAGGTCTCGGTACTTTACCGTTTTTCCCTTCCTTTTCCTTCCGACCCCATTTACTGGTCCTGGTGTAACTTTTGTGTCTGATTCCTATAAGTCCTTCCCTGACACGAAAGGGATTCCTTTGCATCCAATACCGTTAATGATATCCGCATACCTTTCATTGTCGGAAAAGAAAGCATTACAGACAATGTCCTTCTCCATCCTTTTCTCCTGTTCCGCAGGAAATCCTCCTGCTTTTTTATTTATTGGGTAATTGAAAGCATAGATTTCCTGAGATTCATTGATAAACCGTTCCTGCCGCATCATGAAATGCCGGGAACAGATAAAGATGGCAAATTGCCTGAATATATGTTTAACAGAAATATGTTATGCTTTGACATAATACTATCATACAAAATTGCGATGTGCAACTATTATTGTCCAGCCCTCTGACAAAAACTATCAAACCGCATCTGTGTCTGCTTGTTTACAAGCCGCATTTCTTCATCCAGCCATCCACCATTAAAATGATGAATCGCATAGGTATCGTCAGTCACCTCCATCTTGCCTGACATATAATCATACGGGTGGAAATAATCATAAGTATAGATATTCATACCCATGACTGTCTGATTCTGTCCATTCAAAACATAACCGTTATCCAAAGCAACCCTGGTATCAACATATCCGCTAGAGAGGGGATCCGGTGTTCCGTCTTTTCTGATAAATTCCCGCTTTTCCCATGCATCCAAAAAAGCTTCCAATGATGGATGTCCACATACGGCACCGCTGCACCCGCCAAAATTGATCACCTGCCATTTTTCCACACTGGTAAAAGCCTCCTGATATAGCAAATCATCTAAACTTCGGATCACTTCCACATCCGTATCCATATAGATGCCGCCATATCGGTATAAGATATCTATCCTCGCATAATCCGGAACAAAGCCATATTTTTTTTGCCTGTAAGCCTGTTCCATATACCGGCATTTTTCCATATCATAATTTGATTCATCCCAGCGGATGATTTCAAAATCAGGGCAATGCCTCCGCCAGCTTTCCATACACTTTTGTAAATTTGGGGGAATTTCTCCACCGCCAAGCCACATATAATGAATCTTTTTCGGGATGAAAGGAGTATTGCCGGCCTGAAAGACACCCTTACCGCCTTTATTATGAAAATTCTTAATACACAGCATCGGGATAATGTAGCAAGACATGTTACGTGTACATTCCATTCCCTCCAACTGTTCAAACGCATCTGCATATCTGCTGATGTTAATAAAGACTGTCACATACCCGTCTAATGTATATAGCATATCCGGGGAACACACCCTGACAGGTTTTTGCCCAATCCAGATATCTTCCCCCCATTTAGATTTGTCATTATCTATGTAACATACCAGAGCATCCAGCAGGCCATATTCTGCCAAAACCGCAGGCGTAGTGCTTGTTCCTATCACCCCGGCGCCAAACAGGACTATCTTGCTTTTATGTGAAATAATGTCCTTAGCCATTTCCAAAAAACTGCCTGTTTTTAACTGCATATATCCCCCTTTTATCCCACCAGCCACTCCGGCAGTTCCATCTCCTGGAGCACCTTTTTTTCTATATATTTTATCTTCTTCATTGGAACGCCTTTTTGGCACAAATCAGCCGCTATCTGTCTCGCTGTGTTTTCTCTTAATATCGCAATTACAATATAGTCATATTCTTTTTGCAGCACTTCTTCTGCTGCCTGTACCGCAAAACCTTGTTCCTGATATTGCCCTGCTTTCGTATCCGTCCATCCAACAGCCGTAAAGTTTGGCGATGTACAGACATACTCATACATCACCCTCCCAAATCCCCCTGCGCAATACACGATAACCCTGCTGCCCTTTTCAATATCGACAAAAGGAAATAGCAGCCGCCCATCTGTCAAAAGATAGCTGTACCCTTTCAGCATCAAAATAAAAAACATATACAGCCTTAAATCCTGCTGGTTATCTTTCATGCCACAAAAAGCTTTACCCAATACTTGGTATATTTCCCTGAATAATTGTTTAGGCAGTTCACGGAGTTCCTTCACGGCAGATCCTTCTCTCTGCCTGTAATGATAAGGAACAAAATCGCACACATAGATAGATGATGCCGCCAATATACATAAAAAACTGCAAACGGCATCTTCCCCATATGAAATGATATCAGAGACCTTGTGAGCCCATTGACATACTACAGCAGATTTTATTAACTTACAGCAAAGATTAGGCAAAAACCCCCATTCAAAAAAAGTTTCAGTCATCAGAATTTTTTGTTTCCTCTTGGACAATTTTTCCCCTGTGTACATTCCTAAATCTATGGCATTTTTCCTAATTATGCTGTTTGCCTCATATTCTTCTATCATTCCAAAAGCTATCATATCCGGATAATCATTTGAAATCGATATATCAATAAGCCTTTCTACTTCATCACGGTCAATCCAGTCATCGCCATCTACAAATAAGGTATATTCGCCTGATGCAATGTCAATTCCCCTTTTCCTTGCATTCATTACCCCGCTATTGGGTATATGGATGCAGCGGATACGTTTATCATTCTCAGCATACCTGTTGCAGATTTC
This sequence comes from uncultured Lachnospiraceae bacterium, assembly GCA_910587295.1. Classification (GTDB taxonomy): domain Bacteria; phylum Bacillota; class Clostridia; order Lachnospirales; family Lachnospiraceae; genus Suilimivivens. The sequence goes on from CAJULP010000032.1 coordinate 26,697, forward strand.
ACCACACGAATCTGTTGACCCATCATTGACCAATACCAACTCAATATTTTGATATGTTTGATTTAAAATACTGTCAATACATTGTGATAAATAGTCCTCCACATTATAAATTGGAACAATAACACTAACTTTAACATCCATCCTTCTTCACCCCAGTTATCGTACCCGGCAAGTTTCTTCAGATTTGTACAGCCGCAGGTATGATATATTTTTCTGCGTCTATTCCCCTGCAGCGGGCACACATATCCAAATACCCTTTTTCTGAATAGCCACTTTCAAATTCCATGATCGTCTTTTTCGGATCATCGCTCAAATCATCAAAATCCAAATAATCTGACTGCCCAATCTCAAATCCAAGATTCTCCGAAACACTCCTTGCCATGACACAATAATAATACTTGCTTCCTCGAATTTCCCTGCATGGCGTCTGACATTCATCAAATACCTTTATTAATTCGTTTTCGCCGCCATCCCGGTTAAATGTTTGAAAACCATAATCCATCCATTGTAACGATCTTCCTTCTAAAATGTAAGAGACCCCATTTTCCTCCAATTTCTCCATCAGCCTTTTTTGCCTGTCTTCTATCCACTTAAGAGTTTCCGAATAGTCAGAAATACGAATCAGCACATTATGTTCCCTGCACATGTCCAAAACATCCTGGCCCGGAATGATCGTACCATTTGTAACGATAGAATAAATCGACATTTTGCTGCGGTATTTCTTTCCTATATAGCCTATGATCTCTGCAAGTTCTTTGTACAACAATGGTTCCCCGCCAATTAACACAAATTCTCTTGCAACGTCCACTTTACCAAAAAAAGAATCTGCACTTTTCATTGCCATTTCCAGACTCAGATCTTCACAGTCAGCGCCTACCGCAAAACAGCCGTGAGCGCAATCCCTGCATTTTAAGGTACAGCGTTCTGTAAGGCAAATCTGCACCAAATCCACATATAACAGTCCAAACCTATATAAAGAAAGTACCGGGAAAAATTTGTGCATAAATTCTTTTTGAGAAAAAAAATCCATTCCCTTCACATAGCCCTCTTTTGTCAATTGCCCCTCTATTGCCGGAATGTTTTTCCTGTCTGCCGTTATCACAATAATCCCTTTTGTTCCTTCTTCCGTATACTGCTTCAAGGACAGGACCTTATGCCCATTCACACCTTCAGCCTGTTTTTTTTCATTATTGTCAATATACCCGCCGAAACACTGATACCGCTCCAAAATTACTTCCGTATCACCACCTATCAGGCCTGCCCCAAATAGATATACTTTCCCTTTTCGTTCGTCAAACAATCTGACCACTTCATTTGCATACTCGTCCAGCTCATGGCCTTTATTTGTCCACTTCATTATTTTCCTCCTATTCCAATTCCACCGATTTAATTCCGCTCCAGATCATTTTTTGTTTTGGGATACCCTTATTGAGCAAATCATCCCGGATTTGCTGAGCCAGCTCAATACTTTTCACCGCTATCAACAGATAGTCAAAATCAACGGTTCCTATCTTTTCCGGATCTGCAATATCCTTCCCCCGCTTTTGAAACATGGCAAAATTCCTGTCAGCCCAAAGAACTACCTCACAAAAATGATATAACTCATTTTGCCTAAAGTATTCTTCTCCTAAATCTCCCGCACCATATAGGACCACTTTACTATCCCGGGCAACTATCCAAAACGGGAAAGCATCCCTGCTTACTTCATGGTAATCACTAAAATACTGCTGTTTTAAATTTACCGCATTGATATAAAAATGGTCAAGCTGATTCAGCAGGACATCACAAAATCTGCTGTTTTCAAACTCTGACCGCAAATAACCATATAGCCGATATAATTTTGTAAAATATTCAGAATCCTTTTGTATATAGGGAAGCGCTTCTGTTCCTTCCCGCCACTGTCTGTGAAAATAAAAACACCTGTGCAAAACATAAATAGACTGCGTCTCCAGTATCATCGGGTAGACCACCGCAACATCCTCACCATAATGGATTCCCAGCTTAGCCGCCTTTTTCAGATGTTTTGCAATCAACTCCCTCTTAAATAATTTGGTACACAAACTTGGGTTTAATTCCCAATGATTTTTACCTCTCCCCCACAACATACGGGGAATAATATGCCCTTCGACCGCAGGCCTTTCATACAACCCTTCATCAAGCAGCGGCATCTCATCCACACGGTGCTCCCTGCCATAATATAATGTAATGCCTGATACCACAAGATCAGCATTTCCCCTCACTGACATAAGCTGGCTATAAGTATCCTCTTTGATCCAGTCATCAGAATCCACAAACGTCACATAATCCCCACCGGCATTTTCCACGCCAATACGCCTTGCCTGGATAGGGCCTTCATGCTTTTGGTGGATCACCTTCACCCGGCTGTCTCTTTTGGCATATTCATCACAAATCCGGCCTGATGTATCCGCCGATCCATCATCTACAAGAATCAGTTCAATTTCCTCATATGTTTGCCCAAGGATACTGCCTACACATTCCCTTATATACTTTTCCATATTATAGACAGGTACGATAACCGAAAGTAATCCCGACATTATTCCTTCACCCCGTATACAACCCCTCGCCTTAAATCCAAAGTATCGTTTATATCGTCATCATAAGAAAAAAACATATATCCCTTCGAATGGCTTGTCTTGTAACCATAGCTTTCCAAAATATGGGAAATATATTTTTCATCGTACTGCCTGTGATAACTGCAGACAGCACATCTGGCGCTGCTCCTTAATAAAACCTCTTTCCCGCCTAAAAGCGCTTCCACTTCAGCACCTTCTATGTCCATTTTCAAAAAGTCAATCTTTTCTGAAACAAGACTGTCCAAAGTTGTTTCCCTTGCATTATCACGGCCTGACAGGAATTTATTGCAAAAAACAACTTTTTCCTGATATTCTCTAAACGTCCGCCGCAGCGCCTCCATCCATTTGACATCGCTCTCGATCAGATAAATCTTTTTGGCCCTATCCACAAATCTTAGCGCAAAATTCCCTTCACACACACCAGCATCCACGATCACGGCATCATCCGGTATTTCTTTCTCATCCCTGATATATAAATGCGGGGAATCTCCGCCCTGCTCATACAGGACATCCTCCACTGCCTCCACGCCATTTTTTTTGACAAATTTGTGATCCTTCGGATAATACATTCTTTTATCGCCAAACATGATATAGGGAAAATTTTCTTCATCACGTCGCACGGCATGATACTCTTTTACCTCCGGTGCATAACTTCCCAGTATGCTCAGCTTTCCCTGCCTGAATCTGTCCAATGCCTCCTGGATTTCTGTGTCAGTGCTGTTTTCATACTTGGAAATCACAAGCTTACACGCTTCCTGCTCCAAAGCCTTGTACGTAATGATACGATCCCTGTTTATCTGTAAATCATTTATCATCCTATCAATAATCTCTTCATAATATAAAGAACATACAATCACGATATCATAGGATATTTCTTTCATTTCTTCTGGCGGCACGACAGGAATGCCCCTCCAAAAAACCTTTCCCCATGATTCAGGATCACTGTCAGTAAACGCTGCGATCTCATACTTTGAATACAACAATTTCTGTCTCAAAACCTCTACCGCAGTACCTCCTGTTCCCCATATTACCGCTCTCATGCCATATCCTCCACAATCCTGATCAATCTACACGCATAATCCGCCGCATTGCATTTTGAAAAAACTTCCTGCTTAGCTGCTGATCCCAATTCTTGAAGCCGTGATCTGTTTAGACTAAGATCCCTTACCTTTTCCGCAATATGCCGCAGATCTCCAACGTCAAAAACAAACCCGCTTCGTCCGTCACTAATATAGTCTCTTACACCGCTGACATCAGTCACTAACGGTACGCAGCCGCTGCCCATCGCCTCCAGCATGGAAAGGCTGGTTCCCTCATACTCGGAAATATTAATATATACATCCTGACCTTTCCAAAAATCATTCATTTCTTCTTTGCCAAGGTATCCTAACATACGCACTTTTTCTGATAGATCATTGGCTTTTATATAATCATTTATCGGTTCTGACAATTCCCCGTCACCGGCTATGCTCATAACATAATCCGCACTGCAATCTTCCAAATATCGGATCAGCTCAGGTATCAGGTCGCAGCGTTTCTGCTCTTTAGTAAGCCTTGATGCGATCCCCAGCCGAAGCGGCCCTGCAACATTATAATTTTTCCTGTGATCTCTTAGCAAGTCAACAGGCTGATGGAGAAAACTTACTTTATCTTCCGGTATGCCGTATTCATATACTAAAGTTTCTTTGATCCTGCTGCTTACACATAAATACTGATCTATCCAGTCATCAAACAGCACCGCTAAATTATAATGAGCCGGCCTGTCATTATGGACAACATTGATAATCCGCATTCTATGCGGTTCCATCCGCTTTACCGCCATAGCCGCAAAAAAGTTTTCCCCATAAAAGCTGTTGACAAATACAAGAGGTAAACTTTTCCGGTAATAGGCCACTGCCTTTTCCAATGCACTTTCCGGCGGAAAACACATAAACTCTATCTGCTTTAGGCCAAAATAATCCGATGGCACTTCAGGAACCCGGATACCCGTCACCGCTATCCTGCTTCTTTTAGCTGCCAGCTCCTTTGCCAGCACGATATTCCAGTTTTCTGCGCCCCCCCATTTTGCCTTACTATATAAATCCATGCAGATCATATAATCTGCATCATCCCATCCCCTGATATCATCTGACAATTTTAAAAATGAGGATAACGAAATCAACCGGTTCCCTATCCCCATTTCTGACAACTGTTTCCCAATTTCTTTCCAATGTATACATGATACGATAATTTTACAATCTAATCCAATCAATAGTTCCGGTGAAATGACCTTAATCCCATGAAATGTTTCCCCCGCTTTTTTCTTGTCATTATCAGCCAGGTAACTAACTGTTTTTCCAAAATAATGGATTATATTGATGAACTTATCCGTATATTGCCCTACACCAAACAATACAATATCCAACTCATCTTACTCCTTTTGGCAGCTTATCACAGTGTCAATCTCACGGAAACAATGTACCGCAACAAATATCATCTCTTTGCAGCTGCTGTTTTATTTCCAAGGAAGCGCAGCGTGGCGCTGTCACAAGACAGTTATAATCTTTACTTATCTGTTTAAATGCTTCATAGGAGATGACTCTTTTACCGTACATTTCCTTCCCCTGTTTGTCCACGGAATTATCTGCAAAACAGTAAACATTATCTGCCCCGATAACGTCTAAAATCTCTCCGCCAAAGATTCCTGCCCCAAAAAGTATGTATTGCTTGTCATTATGGAACTTTTTCTTATTTTCACAAACAGCAACATGCCAATTCTTATAAGTATCAGATACACTGCCATCCAGCATACGTCTCCTTTCATACCGAAACGGTTCATCCAGTTCCGTCTTGCTTGCCGGCAATTTCTGGGCAGCTAATGTAGCGTCATTCCATTCGCTTACCCAATCATCCGTTCCTTCCATAGACGGCACCCCGGCCACCCCGGCATGAAGTACTTTTAACCCGGCCCATTTAGCTAACGCTTCAAGCCCCTGTGAAAAATAGCGGTAACAATCCAGCGGCGCTTTATGTTCAATGCCGGCATTAGGCGCTATCATAATAAATACCCCCGACGGCTTCATTATTCGTTCGATTTCCTTTACTGTCAGCCACGGATATTCAATATGTTCAAACACCTGCCCACTGATCACAAGATCAAAAGACTCATCTGCAATTTCATCCCACGAATAAATATCTTTGGGAACGATATCCACATTCGGCCCCTTAGACATATCCAAACCAGTATAAACAATATTCTCTTCACGAAGCAAATCCTTATATGTGCCATTTTGGTCATAGCTTCCAATGTCCAGCACATGGATTGGTCCATCGGCACATCCCTGCCATAAGGGTTTATAGTGGTTCAATAAATATTCCATTCTTACATATGATGATCTGTGCATAAGATTCTCCTACTTCATCTGCACCGCTGCCGGTACAGGATACTTTACGGCATCCGCCCCATGACAAAAATTGCACATGTCAAGATATCCCTTTTGTGAATACCCCATATCAAATTCTAAAAACACTTTTTTCCCATTCTCTCCTAAATCCGCTAACTCCAAATAGTCATCTTTACCAACACCAAAGCCAAGATTGTCAGACACACTCCGAGCCATGACACAGTAGTGATATTTGCTGCCCCGAATCTCCCTGCATGGTGTTTTACACCTGTCAAATACTTTTGTAAGTTCATTTTCATCCCCGCCCCTGTCAACAGATCGAAACCCATAATCCATCCACTGTTGATCCGGTTCACTGATTGTATACATAATATGATGCTCATCCAGACATTTTGTCAACAATGCATACCGCTCTTTAAGGCGTACCAAAGTTCCCGAATAATTCGATATCCGTATTGTAACCTCATATTTCCTGCACAGGTCCAAAATATTTTCATCCGGTATGATTGTTCCATTTGTGGTAATGGAATATATCATCATTTTATCCCGGTATTTCTCCCCGGCATAAGCAATCATTTCCGCAAGGCCACTGTACAGAAACGGTTCCCCACCAATCAGCACAAACTCTTTTATGCGGTCCACCACCGAAAAAAATGAATCTGCGCTTTGCTTAGCCACGGCAAGATCCATATCACTGCTTTTAGGATCAACCGCAAAACATCCATGCGCACAATCCCTGCATCTAAGCGTGCACCGTTCGGTAAGGCTGATCTGTGCAATTTCCGTATAAAGGATATGATATTTGTAGTAAGAGATCACCGGAAAAACAGTTTGCATAAACTCCTGATATACCCAGAAGTCCACACCCTTTTTTAGCCCTTCCGCCTCTAATTGTCCTTTGATCGCTGGAATATTTTTAGCATCTGCAGCCACGACAATAATACCGTTTTTCGAGCTGTTTATGTATGTCTGGAAAGAAATGACCTTCCTTCCATTTACTCCGTCTGACTGCTTTTGGGTATTGTTGTCAATATACCCGCCAAAACACTGGTACCATTCAAAAACGGGGGCGATTGTTCCCCCCCATAATCCAGCGCCAAAAACGTATATTTTTTCCTGTTTTTCTTCAAACATCTTTACCAAATACTCTGCATGTTTGTCCAGTTCATGTCCTTTATTTTTCCATTTCATGATCTGCCTTCCCCTCTGTTTTAGCCATGCGGCAAACTCGGTTTTTTATATCTGAAAACAAGACAATATCCCTAAAGCCATTTATTACAAGCTGATGATATATTTCCTGTTCATAACTTGTAGAGGACACCACAACTTTATTTTCCCTGCTTAAAGCTGAATCCAATCCTACAACCTCTATCCCCTGATAAACGGTTCCTTGTATCTCTTTGTTATTATCAATAATTTTCAGGACATTGACTTCCATGACATTTAATACTTTCAAACAAGCCTCTGCATTATTTCCCCTCCCAAATACCACAACCTCTTCTTTATGGGAAAAAACATTACTTAAAATATTCTTCAGCAGTTTGTGTCCCCGCACAGTTTCACATAACCGCTCAAATAACTGCAAATAGTGCTGTTCGTTGACGATCGGGTAGTACTTTTCCTGTCCTTTATCATCCAGTTCCGATAAATATTTATTTGCAATCTCAAAACACTCCCATGCACATAACTCGTGATTCACCACACTATACCCAGTCATACAATAATGGCTAAACACGATAGGCACATATGAGAATTTTGCACCTTGATAAAATATCTTCAGCAGCCAATCATAATCCGATGCGATTTTGTAATGAATGTCAAAATGATTCTCTTTTAGCAATTTCAACTTTGCCAGTACTGCCTGATGGCAGATTCCACGACATATGATGTCGTTAATATCTTTAAATTCCCCTTTTTCTCTGGTTTCTATCCCATTTTCGTATATTCTGCATACGTCGCCATACAGGACATCTATTGAGTCATCCAGAAAGCCTATGCATCGTCCTATTGAATTATCGGCCAGCCAGTCATCACTATTGATAAATATAACATAATCTCCTGTCGCACGGTCTATTCCCTTGTTCATAGCATCGTAAATGCCTGAATCTTTCTCTGAAATAAAATATGCTATCGAGTCTAAATATTTCGTGACAAGCTGCTGCGTTCCATCGGTAGAGTTTCCATCTATAATGATATATTCAATATTTCCATATGATTGGCCAAGCACACTTTTAATAGTACGCTCGATTGTTTTTACACCATTATAGACAACTGTGATGACGCTGATCTTATATGTTTCTTTTTCCATATCAGATTTCATATAAAATATCTTCCAACGAAATAATGGGGCAATCTAATTTTTCAGACAGCTCTTTTTCAATTTCATTAAAAAAAACAATGGGTGTGACAACTACCGCATCAACTTCTGTCAATTGATCCTGCATAGTTACAACGTCTATGTCTGAACATATAGCCTCCGCATTTTTATCAATACCATATTTTATCTCAATATTACTGTTTTCTAATTCTTCTGCCAAACGTAGCCCAGCATAACTCATGCCATATACCGCAATCACCTTATATTGCATTTTTTCAAAATAATCAGCAAGATTCTTACCCTGCTGTTTTATTGCAACCCACTGATCCATCATTCGGTATAATGCCAAATGCTTTTCTGATATTCGCCATTGAGCCTCAACTTCCTTTTTCATTACCTGTCTTACTGCAACAGCCGCCGCTGCTGCACCTCCAAGTATGGACAATGATGAAAGTATCATTTTTTTCATGTCACTCACTCCTCACTTTTTTCGCACATAAAATTGAATATATTTTACTTACTTTTCAAAGAAAAATAATCCATACCGATACTCACCATTATGTGAGTCATTATCATACTTATGGAGATCAACATTATACTCAATTTTTCCTTCGGCCGCACACGAAAATTCTTTTAGTTTCAAATTCGAAAAACACTCCACAATCGTGCTAGCACAAAATACCCTGTGTGCATTAAATTCTACTCTTTCCTTTCCGATCGGAAGTGAAAGGTATAATTTACCGCCCTTTTTTAATTTTTTTTGAATGTTGTCAAAACATTTAAAACATGCTTCCGGATCAATCGGATCTCCATACCTTCCAAGCCCAAAATGCTCCAAAGAACACAATGCAGATAAACTTGGTATACTTTCCGCATCGAATTGTGTAAGCTGCGTTGCATCATCAACGATCGTATATAAGTTCTCTACCTGTGCAGGGAAAGGCCTGATATCAATTACATTTACTTGCATTCCTGTTGCAAGAAGATGAGCAATAAATCCATCTACACTGCTCCCTATATCATAATGTTCACAAACCCCTGATTTTATTATTTTTTTTGCCGCCCACAAGTCCTGCCAAAAATAATTCCCCATCACACCATTTTTAACATACTTTTCCCCTATGACCGGCCACATATATTCTTCTTGGATTTCAAAGCTTTTTCTATTATTTAATTTCTGATAAAGCTTTTTATCTTTCTCAAAAAATGAATCAACATATATTCCATACTGGGCTTGATAATTAGTATAATTCTTCTCTCCCAATATTCTTTTTAATGTACTAGACGGCTTAACATAATTTGTCCTTTTTCCTCTCACAAGAAAAATAACCTTTGACAAATCAATCTGTGACGTAATGCACCAGTCATAAACCTCATCTGCAAAACGATTGGCCACAAAAATATAGTCGTAACCTTCTGCTATCTCTGTTGCACTAATCACGGGATAACCTAAGAAAGTTTCTTTCGTTTTCCTCGTCTCAATAAACCCCCTTATCTTTTCACCAAAACCATTTTCGTATACATTCTGTGCTAACGGTCCTGTACCCCATATCCAAATATCCATAATCAATACCTGCTTTCTCCATTTTTCCTGACTGATAAACTTTACAATACTTCTTTAAAATATTCTATCGTTTTTCTAAGACCTTCTTCAAGTGCTATATGAGGTTCCCATCCTAACTCTCTTTTAGCCAATTCAATAACAGGTTTTCTCTGCATTGGGTCATCTTGCGGAAGCTCTTTAAAAGTGATCTTAGATTTGGATTTAGTCAATTTTATTATCTTTTCAGCCAATTCCAACATAGTAAATTCACTTGGGTTACCTATATTCACCGGCCCAGTAAAGCCCTCTTCGCTATTCATTAAACGATACATCCCTTCTATCAAATCTTCCACATAGCAAAAACTTCTTGTCTGACTGCCATCCCCATATATCGTAACATCTTTTCCTGTTAATGCCTGTACAATGAAATTAGACACCACTCTGCCATCATTAGGATGCATCCTCGGTCCATATGTATTAAAAATCCTCATGACCTTAATATTAAGGTTATACTGCCTATGATAATCAAAGAACAACGTCTCTGCCATCCGTTTTCCCTCATCATAGCATGAACGTATCCCAATAGGATTCACACATCCTCTGTAACACTCAGGCTGCGGATGAACCTCAGGATCTCCATATACCTCGCTTGTACTTGCCTGAAGAATTCTCGCATGTACACGTCTTGCTAATCCCAACATATTCATCGCTCCAATTACGCTTGTCTTTGCGGTTTTTATAGGATCATACTGATAATATACCGGACTAGCCGGACACGCAAGATTATAAATTTCGTCCACCTCAACATATAACGGTTCCGTAATGTCATGTCTTATAAATTCAAAATATGGATTTGTCATCAAATGCCTTATATTATCTTTGCTTCCTGTAAAAAGATTATCTACACATATCACATCATTTCCTTCTTTTAATAATTTTTCACATAAATGTGAACCTAAAAAACCAGCTCCTCCAGTTACCAATACTCTATTCATAACGGTTTCTATTCCTTTCAACTCTACAAGTAGCTACCACTCTCTACACGCTTCATAATATTCTCTAAATTCAAACAAACATGCCAGCAACATATGCTAAATACTCACTATACTCCCGAATATATTCATTTGCATCATAATGCTCACTTGCTAAAACAAGCATAATAGAGTCCTCAGAAAAATCATACATTTCTTTCCAAATCATGCTTTTTAAGTATAATCCCATGCGAGGCCTATCTAAAACAATAATCTTCTCTTCCCTGCCATCTGTCATTTTAACTTTACTTGTTCCGCAAACATTTATCAATACAAATTCTGTCTTTTTATTTGCATGTTGTCCTCTTATGACGTTAGCATCTGAGCCATATATATAAAAAACTCGTTTAATAGCAAATGGAATGTCAATCCCCTCTCCTTCTGCCACGATTAAGTTCCCTCTTTCATCTCCTTTTTCTTCGAAATTTAGAATACAATACATATCTTTCAATGACGTTTTCAACATACACATCCTCTTCTCACTAATTTTTAAAATGCATTTATTTTATCTATCACGTATTTCTGTTCCTCTTCCAGCATACCTGTATAAATAGGAATAGACAGCACTGAATCGGCATATTTTTCCGTAATAGGCAAACTGCCCTTTTCTATTTTTAAATATTGATATGCTTCAGATTGATGCGGCGGAACAGGGTAATGTATTATAGTACCTATATTGTTATCTGCAAGATATTTACTCAACTCTTCTCTTTTATTGCACCTTATCACAAACTGATGCCATACCGAATCACTATTCGGCCGTACATCCGGCAGCATAATAATACCATTATCTAACTCAGTTAAATATTTACTAGCGATTCTGCGTTTTTCACATGTGATTTCTTCAATATATTTCAACTTTATCCGGAGCATTGCTGCTTGAATCTCATCCAGCCTTGAATTTGCACCAACTACTTTATTATAGTATCGCTTCTCACTGCCATAATTTCGAAACATATGTATGAAATCCCTGATTTCTTTATTGTTCGTAACAATTGCGCCACCATCACCATATGCTCCTAGGTTCTTAGATGGATAGAAAGAAAAGCATCCTATATCTCCAAACGTTCCAACTTTTTTCCCGTTCCAGCAAGCACCATGTGCCTGAGCACAATCTTCCACAATATATAATTTATGTTTTTTTGCAATTTTCATAACGGAAGACATATCTGCTGCTTGTCCATATAAATGCACAACCAAAATAGCCTTTGTCTTTTCAGTTATTTTTTCTTCTATTCTGCTTGTATCAATATTATAGTATTCATCTGGCTCTACAAATACAGGAGTTGCACCATTAATCGATATCCCCATAACACTGGCAATATATGTATTTCCTTGAACAATAACTTCGTCTTCATTCTTTATCCCCAAGGCACGAAACGCTATCCATAGCGCATCCAACCCGCTTGCCACACCAACACAATACGCCGTACCTAAATATTGTGCAAACTCCTCCTCAAATCTCTTAACATTTTCCCCAAGCACATACCAGCCAGACCGCAATACCCGCAGCGCTGCCTCTTCATATTCTTTTTGGTGCGAAAAAAACTCTCGATCCATGCGATTAGGCATAATTTGAAAATCATATCTCATTTAAAATATCCTCAATAGCAATAATGGGGCAATCAATTTTCTGCGACAATACATCAAAAACTTCATCAAAGCCACCTATCAAAGCCACTATTATTGTATCTACCGCATCTAACTCATCATTCGGCTTTACCATTCTTATATCTGATTGAATATTAGGAGCATTTCTATCAATTCCATATACAATATCTATTCCGGAATGTTCCAGTTCTTTCACTAAGCGCAACCCCACATCTCCCATTCCATATATAGCAATTCTCTTGTAATTATTCTTATCAAAATATATCTGCAGATTTTTTCCTTCTTGTTTCCTATATACCCATTGGTTCATCAACAAAAATAATGCCCTGTTTTTATCCGCCGCCGCCTTCCATGAATTAATGCATCTTTGTTGCAGCCTCAACAATAAAAAAAACACTACTCCTATTGTCACAAAAAGACATTTCAACAACCTGTATCTTCTTTTCAACATCATATCTCTCCTACATCTCTATTTTTGAAGTTCAAAAACATAAAATCGTGAAACTGCCCTTCCATCTACAAAATATGGATTTTCAGGAACACTTGCAATATCTTGTTCAATCAATTTATAATCTGGAGCAAAAAAATTCTCTATCTGGTTCTCAGCAAAAATCCTTAATGGATAACTTCCCTCATAGATACACTCTGGTACTGTTTCTCTGCATATACGCATTTTATCACTGACCAAAATCCGATCGAGAATAATATAATGTGGCTGTGCCTTCATTATTTTAGAAATAACTTCCTGATATTGAGAAATATATTGCAAACTGGCAGATAACAATATAATATCAAGTTTATCCAATTTTTCCCAATGTTCTAAAGATTTAATAAATTTTAATGTTCCATTCTCCAAGTTGTGCTGTCCATAATCTACAAAATGATCTTGTTCTACAACAATATATTCTAAATTTTTGATTTCTGCTAAGTATTCCTTGTTTTGAAAATATGTACTCCCAAGAGCCCCCCCTATATCCAGAATACGCACTCCCCTGTTTTGGTTTCGCAAGGCGCACCTTAAAAGGGGGGCACAAATGCAATAAACATACTTGTGCTCATAAAATAAGCATCCATCCCTCTCCCAGACAGCATCCCCGTTAACCACCTTATCCACCGCACTAATAACTTTATTTAAAATTTTCACGTCATCATATCCATTACATTCATTGAGTGCTTCATCCCAATTACAGTAATTCCCAAAATAGCGGACCGCCGACACCTTTTCATCAAACAGAAAATAAAACGGAGTGCTCTCATTATTTTCATACAACGTAACAATACGTTCCGTATAGCCGTACTGATTCACCAAAGCATTAATAATTTGTGTTTCTTTTCCAAAAACGGAAATTACTACCGCCTCAACATCTCCCCAATTAATTTCTTCCGGATCTTGTATAGTAAACCCAAAATATAAGTTTCCCTGTTTTTGCACATCAGTATCCAAAATACTTTGAACTTGATAAGAAAGTATATCTGTGTACTCAAACAATTTACAGGTATGCGTTCCCGCCCCCCAGATTACTATATTAGAAATATTTTTCAAAGCCTTTAATCTTCTATTGATATCAGTTACTTTTTCCTGCAAAAACATTTTATCCAGATACCTTCCTTATTACATTAGCAAATACTCTTTACCTAAACCATGTATTCTTCTACATGTTTTTCAGACCATTACATTTGTATCCAATCCACTTTTCAAGCCCTTGGAACAAACCCTCTCTTACAATAAACTGCTTTAATAAGTTCTTTGTGCCTAAAACTTGTTCAACATCGGCAGTCATATGACTAAAAGAAATTTGATATGTGTCTTCTAAAAACACACGGATAAGTTTAATTTTATCAAAATATTCTCCATACAGCAGTCTAACCTTTCTCCCAGTTCCTCTTTGGCAAGGATTCCATAGGCTCAAATAGACCTTGCCATTACTTAAATACTTCATTCCCTCAAAATGATAAAAAACTAAGCCAAACCGCCTGTTCTTATATGCCAGCCATATACTTCCATCCCTTTTCTCTAACAATGTGTACAAATGCAGATTCCATGGGGCAACTCCTGCGCCCAAATCCTGTACTTCATACACGCAGGTATACTTTAACCGCCACTTATCAGGATATTTTTGATCGCCAAGCTTCCCATCTTCAAATCTGTAATAGCACCAATCCAAGCAATCTTTCTTCCATTCTTCCAACACCTGCATTCCATCTGTATTGTTTAAAAATGTATTAAATTGTATACAATATTTGCCAAGTTTGAAAATCCCTTCCCCATAAGTGCAGTTTCTTTCAAATCCATGCCTGACTAAACCAACTGAACATTCCTTATCAACAATTTCCTTTATAATCCCTGCCGGACTGGAAAAAAAATATATATCCGCATCAATGTATGTACATATATCCTCTTCACATTTAATCAGTACATATTCAATCACAATGGGTGTACAAGTCCAGCAAAACTCCGCCCGGGTTCTTTCTTTCTGTATTTGCTGTAACGCCGGTGTCATAATTTCTCTTAAATGGATAACAGTGACATTTTTCAATTTCAAATCAGTTAAAATTTTATAGCACTTATTATCAAATGCAAAAACATATAACCTAAAATCTTTAATATGTTTTTTCATCGACCAATAAAGCGCCAGTCCTTTATCTAGATAATTTGAATCAAATAATGTACAAAATACCGATGTCATATAAATTCCTCAAAAATTCCGTTAAAATGTATTACTTAGATTCAAAAACAAAAAACTTTGAATGTGCTACATCGTCTTCAAAATATAAATCTGCTGGAACACTTGAATCATCACTTTCGATCATTACATAACCTGACCCAAAAAATTTCTCAATTTGGTCTTCACTAAATATTCTAATAGGATAGCTGCTCTTATATATCCACTCCGGTACAACTTCTTTACATATACGCATTTTTTTACTAACAGTAATCCTATCAAGAATTATATAATGGGGCTTTGCCATATTGATTCTTGAAACAATCTCTTCATACTGCTCAATACATTGTAAACTACCGGACAATAAAATAATATCAAACCTTCCACTTTTTTCCCAATTATCCGTAGATCGTATAAATTTTAAAATATCGCTCTCTAAGTTCTGATGCCCATAATCCGCAAAATTATCTTGTTCCGCAACAACATATTCTATATTTTTTACATCTGATAGATATTTCCTATTCTGAAAGTACGTACTTCCTAACGCCCCTCCTATATCTAAAATGCGCACACCCTTATTTTCATTTTGCAGCGCACACCTTAATATAGCAGCGCATAGGCAATAAACATACTTAGGTTTATAAAATAAGTAACCATCTCTTTCCCAAACAGCCTCTCCTTTTATCACCTTATTAATTGCATTACTTACGGTTTCTAAAATATTTATACTTTCATATCCATCACATTCTTCATATGCATCGCTCCAGGTTTCATAATCACCAGAATAATGTAACGTCGATATTTTTTCATCGTACAAAGAATAGAATGGCGTACATTTATTCTCCTCATACAATTTAACAATATCTCCTGAAAATCCCAACTCATCTACAAGCATTTCTGTAATCTGCTTTTCTTGACCAGGCACAGAAATAACAACTGCACCGACATTCTCCCAAACGATTTTCTTTGGATCTTGTACCACAAATCCAAAATATGGATTCCCTTGCTTTTCTTTACTTATATCCACAATACCTTTCAAGTCATACATCATTATATTTGTACACTCAAAAAGCTTACAGGTATGCATACCTGCTCCCCATATTATGATATTAGAAATATCTCTCAGCACTGTCAGTTTATTATTGATTTCACTCACTTTTTCCCACAAAAACATATCATCAATCTCCTTTTTTTATAATCTAATCATCATATCAAAGCTTCAAATGCCCGCTTAGTATATTCCTCATTATTTTTCACACAAGATGGTATTTGCATCGGAAAACTAATTCTATGGTCTTCACTATATAATTTATCAGGCTTTGTTTTCGTATGTGTTGCATCCGGTCCAAACCCAATATTTTTTACCAGACATTTTTGAGGAGCAATGGTCAATGCTTCTTGTTGAAATATCAAATATTGTAATTGATAATCCCATGTATCAAGTTCATGAGTATATACAAGGTCAAATAATCTTGCATAAAAATCAATTGCCTTATCACTCATAAACGTTTTCATATATGGGGGAATCTTTCGCCCTTCCCACGAAAGTATATCATAATCATACTTCTCCCATGTACGTTTCCATGTTGCCCATCCCCAATTTTCCAAATAAGGGGTAAAAACAAAACTGTCCTCTCCTTCCATCTCCTCTATAGAATTAGATCCTCCTATCAACATGATATTTTCATCTTCTTTATATAACTCCAATAGCTCCTCACAATATCTGAAAAAAGATAAATCCGGCAAACAATCATCCTCTATGATTATAAGTTTCTCCTCCTGTTCAAATGCCCACGAAATTCCACTGGACATACGCTTCCCGCATCCCATATTTTTTTCGGCATAATTTTTATAAATCTGACAATCCCAGTCAACATGTTCATCCAGATACCTTCTTATGGAATTTACTTTTTTTTCTTCATCAACAATATTTTCACGCGGTCCGTCCGAAACTAAATACATTTTCGCCGGCTTCACTTCTCTGATTCTTTCAAATACCCTCTTGGTACACTCTAATCTGTTAAATGTACAAAACAACACCGGAATATCAAATTGATTCATGCCCCATCCTCCCTTTTCATATATTAATGCGTAAATCACCATGTAACAGAATAACTTTAAATTGATCACCATAAAGCTGCCAAACCATATCACTCATTTCTTCTTCATATTGTGGAGAAGATATCAAAATATAATCCAATTCTTTTCCTCTTATTTCCTCAATATGCCAAACTGGATATCCTCTATTTCTTGCACGACTATCCTTCTGGTAACTGTCCAAAAAAATCACATCTGCCTTAATAACTCCTATCCATGCTTCATAAAAATCAAGTACTTTATCCGTATACCCCCCACATCCGTAAATTGCAATCTTGCTCTTCTCTTGATTCAGGGGCAATTGATTTAATGTTTGAACTAATAACCGCTTTCGTTTATCTTCAATCAGATTTTTTATTTCCTTAAAATCTTCCCCCGGGAAATATATGCATATATTGAAAACATAATCTATATCCCCCAAGTCATCTGTACCTTCTATCGTACCTCCACATATTCTATTCCATGTATCCAATATTTTTGCAAACAAGCTATACTCTTTATCATATAAACTATTTTCATAACACACTTTCGTTACATACAACAGCATACTCAAGCTGATCTCTTTAATGGCATGCCAACCTTTTTCTCTGTTTAGAGTCTTCAACTCTGCCATCGCATTTATAACTTCTATATGATCTCTCGCTTTTCTCAAATCAAAGCCCGATCCTGTTGTAGAATCTTTTCTGCAGCGATATTGATAAAACATCTGCGGAATATACATTACCCTTTTTGCCAATGTCATCATTCTACAGTAAAACTCATTATCTTCAAAATATACTCCCGTAAGAAAGCGTATATCATTATCTTTTATAAATGCTGCAGAACTGTACATTGACCATGGCACTGGATTATATGATTTCCTATAATATTTTTCTAAAAAAAATATACCTGAAAAAACCTCCATTCTCTCCTTAATAATTTCATGTCTATCGCAATTATTTGGCTTAATTACTTTTTTTTCGATACAATCCTCAAACTCAAGCGCATCAAACAAAACAATATCTAATTTATTTTTAGAAGCACACTCATAACAGCTTTCCAATGTATCTTCCATAATATAATCATCAGAATCCAAAAAATAAATATATTCTCCTCTAGCCATTTTTATGCCAACATTCCGTGCATACCCCTGTCCATGATTATCTTGTGTCACAATGATAAGGCCTGGATATTTTTCCTGTAAATGCTGCAAAACTTCCCAGCTATCATCTGTTGACCCATCATTAACTGCAATTACCTCGATCTCCCTTTGCGTCTGATTGTAAACGCTGCCAATGCACTCTTCTAAATAGATCCCTGTATTATAAACTGGTATGACTACTGATGTTTTAATCATAATATTCCTTTCGCATCAATCCCCCTTTATGTCTTTTCCCCAAAGATCTTTTAACAGTTGCGCTTCCGGTAACTCCCCTTCCTTGAAAAAATTGTACGGCATAGAAAACCCCATTTTTTTTCTATACAGTATGGCTTTTCCAACTTCTTCCTCATAGGCCTTTTTTAGCACCCCTTTTAATACCCCATTGGGAAGCCTGTCTTCTTCAGATAATGAAAAGGAAAATTCCACTACTCTTCTTGCCAAAAACGGTACTCTGGCTTCCAACGAGACAGCCATGCTTGCCCTGTCTACCTTAGTTAAAACGTCTCCCGGTAAGTATGTTTTTAAATCCAAATATTGAGTTCTGGTCATTGGCGGTAAATCTTTGAAATAATACTGTCGGAATTTCCAAAACATGTCATAATCTTTTGGAATCCCAAACTGTTTCCTAAGTTCTTTATCACTTGGCCGCGGAATGCCACAAATATCCCTTAATATAAATGTCAGTTCATCCATCCAATAGTGATCCAATCCATTTTTATGGAGTTTACTGTACACATATGAAAGGAGTAAATTATCCGGCGCTTGGTCTTTTTCTTTCTGCCATATTGCTTTATGCCTGTCATATCCGCCAAATATCTCATCACCGCCATCACCTGTGAGTACTACCGTAACCTTTTCCTTCGCTATTTTAGAAACAATATATGTTGGAAACGCCGAAGAATCCGCAAATGGTTCGTCATACCAATCTTTTAACCGACTATAATGCTCTAGAAAAATGTCACGGTCAAACACTTTTACATTCCAATTTATCTTATACCGCTCCACTAATTTTCGGGCATACTGTAATTCATTATAATCCCTTTGCGTAAATCCCATTGAAAAACATTCCAACAGAGGATTAATCTTATATCCTTCATAAGTGATAATACTGGAATCTACCCCGCCACTTAAAAAAGTACCTACCGGAACATCAGCAATCATCTGCTCGCGCACAGACACTTTTATCAGTTCCTTTAACTCTTCCACAATATCGCTCTGTTTTCGCTCTGATGCTTGATTTGAATTTACATTTAACTTCCAATAATCCGAATCTTTAACGATACGCTTAGATTTTATATCAAATATCACACGATGTCCCGGAAGCATTTTATATACATTTTTATAATACGTCTTTGGCTCTGGTATGTATATATAGTTCAAATAATCATAAACCGCTGTATAATCAACCTGTAAAGAAACCGTATTGCACATATTAACAATACCTTTGAGCTCAGATGAAAATCCAAAATTAACACCATCATAATAGTAATATAATGGTTTTATCCCTACCCTATCGCGGAACAGTCTAATCATGCCGTCTCTTTTATCGTATATCGCCATTCCGAACATGCCGTCTACCCTTGTGACAAATTTTTCTCCCCATTCAATATATGCATTTAATATTACTTCTGTATCCGTAGTTGACCGAAACCGATATCCCTTTTTTTCTAATTCCTTTTTTAATTTCTGATACCCATATATTTCACCATTAAACACGATTCCGACTTGTCCATCAATAGAAAACATGGGCTGCATGCCATTAACCGACAAATCAATAATTGCCAGCCGGGCAAAAGCAAGCGTAAAATCCTCCATTGAATCAATCCTTATGCCATCCGGCCCACGGTGCGACATGCTTTCTATCCCTTTTTTATAATCCCACCGAGAATTATTTCCGCCAAGAATCCCACACATCCTTTTTCTTCCTTTCCCTACATATACACGATGCTACACCGTTAAACCATCTGGTATCAACCATATCTGCTTTTCTAAATTATAAATATTGCTTACATTGCTCCCAATCCTCTCCACAATCTCATCGAAAAATTGGGGTGTGGTAATAACAATATGATCAGCCTGAACATTATTAAAATTTTCCACTACATATCCATATATCTTCTTCCCCCATTTATCCTGTGCTGAATCAAATACATGTTGTATATTTATATCTGTCTTCGATATCTCTTTTAACAATGCGCTGCCAATTTCTCCTATTCCCCAAACAGAACAACCCTTACATGACAAATTTCTTACAAATTCTACCTTAGCCTGTATATAAATTTCCTGCAGATTAATATTCTTATTTCCACTAATTATATTTTTATAAAATACTCTGTTTATACTGCTTAACTCCCCTATAATTTCATTTTCCTGCATTCCCCATTTCTGTAAATAGACATTCCTCAGACTATCAAAAAGTACATCATATCCTGGATCGCCTAAATAAATATTCAAGTTAGTAATGACATCATTATAAAAACTTCTAACTAAGAGCAGATTGTTCTTTTTCAATTTGATATGCTCATATATTTTATCATATGCCGCAAACAGATAGTTTTTCCTTGTATCTCTGTCTGTAGAAAGTGTATGTCTCCCTTTATTGCTTCTGTAATGATAAAACACTTTATCAACATAAATTATTTTATGTGAATTTATAGTTACAACTTTCGAAAAGAAAACATCATTTGCATTGGGGATATCCTGAAAAAAAATATCCTTTTTTGTGTATAGAGATTTATGGATAAGCTTGGTACATGGCACCGTGGTCACAAGCTGCATAATATGGTGAAGCTCTTTTTCCGTATTAATAACAGGATATGTACTGCAATATAATTTTTTTATCCAATCGTCTAACACACTATCTGTACTGGGTATATCATCAAAATATTCCCAATAGCAACATGCAAGGTCAGCATGTTCCTTCACCGCAGCGTTAACCATTTCCTCTATTGCATTTAATTCCACCAAATCGTCTGCGTCCCAAAAAGCTATCCACTCCCCTTTTGCCATACTTATACCAACGTTACGGGCAGCGGCGGCTCCACGATTCTCTGTCTCGACTCGTATGATGATTCTGGAATCATTCTTTGCATACCCCCTCAGTATATCCACTGTATGATCTGTACATCCATCACATATATATATTATTTCCATGTTCTTATATGTCTGATTCAAAACTGCTTCCACATTTTCACATAAAAACTGCTCTGCGTTGTATGCCGGAATGACTATCGTTACCAAATCCCCATCCATATGTCTCTCCCTTGATAAGCTTTCCAAATTCTTATAAGCCATATTCCTTCAAAAGAACATAATCTTTATCCTTTTTCAACCCAAGACCGCTCAATTGTTTCTCAATCTCTTCTGTTTTCTGGCAAGTAACAATAACAAAATATTTCAGCCAATCCATTATTTCCTTAGCATAGCTTACCGTTACTCCTCTAAAAACCATTCCCTGCTTCTCCTTGTCATTGTCAGTAATCGAAACCCCGGAAATATCTCCCAAAATATCAATTAACTTTTGACAATTATACCCTGCTCCAAAGAGCATCAATTTCCTATTGTTACTTTTCTGCCAAACATCCTTCATCATGAACTTCCCAATCACATCTCTGGACATCTTTTCAACCAAATTTGGATCCTACGAGCTTGAGCATATATCATTTCTGTAAATATACGTATCATATCTGCTTCAATGCCACTACTTTGATTTATTTCATATAATGGATAATCCATCCTATCATCATAAAACAAGATTCCTTCTTCCCTATGCAAATACTCTCTTGCCACCTGTTCATTGTCTTCCACAAATTTCCTCAAGAATCTTTCCCTTTCATCCATTGTGAAAAAACCACATTCCTTTTGATCTTTGTTATATAAGTTTGACAATCCTGCACAAATATCTCTAAAATCGGATTTAACTTTCCAGTCAATTCCCTCGTCCTCACTCATATGACTCTCCATGCCTCGGATAGAATTGATCAATCTATTAATCTCTAAATAATTCCCTCCTAAAGATATATTTTTCATGGAACTTCTTTCCCAATTGTTCCTATCTAACGGTATTCCAAGAACAGACAAAAAATCCATAACCGTATCGTTATCAACAAGTTGCTGCTTTTCATATATCCTGACAATCAAATTACTTTTTCCGATTATCTTACTTATCGAATTTAACTTAAATAAATAATCTAAAAAGTTGGGAGGAATTCCATCCGAACCAATAAACTCTTCAAATGTACGATGCTCTGTTCCGTTTTTGATTCGTTGATTATACAAAGATTCTATAGCCCTATCCTGCCGCCTTAAATATACAATCACTTTAACCTTTGCATATCTTTCTTTAACAGCCGCTATAAATTTATCCCCTTCAAATTCATAAATACTTTCTGCCGACAGGATAACATTCTTGTCCTTCAAATATCGCAGAGAAATATCCATTCTTTTATCCCATTCAGATTTTACATTACTTATTATCAAATAGTCATACAAATCGTACCCATTCCCACTGCCTTCCAGTTCCCACTGTTTCCAATATTCCATTTCACCATCCATCAAAACCGGATAGCACCATCCATATTCCTCTAATATACCGTTATTGAGATATAAAAAATTTTGCAAAGATGTTGTTCCTGTCTTTGGCATTCCTATGTGTATCAATAATGTATTAGCACCGTCTATCTTATCTATCACTTTTACCCCTATACCCCATATTCTCTCATGAGAACATAATCTTCTTCCTTTTTCAGGCCATAGTTATCCAATTGCTGCTCAATCTCTCCTGTAACATGGCAAGTCACAATAATATAATATTTTTTCCAATCTACGATATCTTCCGTATGGCTCACCTGTGCCCCATGTATAGCCGTTCCTTGTTTTGTCAAATCATTATCAACAATCAACGTACACGGAAGATTTCCGACTATATCAAATAATTTTCGGCAGTTACGCCCTGCACCAAAAAGCAGCAGCTTTCGGTCTTTCCTTTTTTGATAAACATCCCTCATCATTAACTTTCCAATAACTTCCTGCGAAGTTTTTTCAATCAAGTTTGCAAGTCTCTGACCCTGGGCATGCATCACGGCCGTAAAAACGCGAACCATATCTTCTTCAAATCCACTACTTTGATTTATATCATATAAAGGATAATCCATTCTGTCATCATAGAACAAGATCCCATCTTCTCTGTTCAGGTATTTTCTTGCTATCTGCTCGTTATCTGGTGCAAACTTCTCAAGAAACTCCTTCCTTTCCTCCACTGTGAAAAATCCATGTTCTCCCCTATCTTGATTAAATATACCTGATAATCCTGTACAGACATTATAAAAATCATGCCTTACTTCTTCATCACACCAACTCAATATCTCATCTCTGTTTCCCACACAGCTATCAATACTCTGAACAGAATTGATCAATCTGCTAATCTCTAAATAGTTTCCTCCAAGAGAAGCATTTTTTTCTTTTCTTTTCCAATCAACCTGATCTGTTGGTACTCCAAGAACAGACATAAAATCTGTAATCGTATCATTTCCGATAAGTTGCTGCTTCTCATATATTCTGACTATAAGATTCTCTTCCCCAACTATTTGGCTTATTAAATCCAGTTTGCATAAATATTCTAAAAAATTTCCAGAAACAACATATGACTCAACAAATTCCTCAAAAGTATTATATGGTTTATAATATTCCACATACTCAAGCCCGCTTTTAATTCTCTGGCTGTATAATGACTCTATAGCTCTATCCTGACGCCTGAGATAAACAACTACTTTTATATTCTCATATTTGTCCTTAGCATCTGCAATAAACTTGCTATTCCCAATCCCATAAATATTCTCTGCTGATAAGACAACATTTTTCTCTTCCAAATGTCTTAAAACAATCCCCATTCCTTTATCCCATTCCGGCTTCATACCATTTATGATCCAATCAGCATGCAATTTGTATCCATTTCCGTTTCTTTCTGCTGACCACCGGTTCCAATATCCCGATTCAGCATCTTCTAATACCGGATAACACCAACCATATTTTTTTAACAAACTGTTATTGTTGAATAAAAAACTTTGCAATGCTGTTGTTCCTGTTTTCGGCATTCCAATATGTATCAACAATGTGTTTGTACCCATATTATTCATAACATATTCTCCTTAATCAATTTAGCATGAATCTTCATTCCAACACTATAAACAGCTGTTTTCCTTACTTTCGTACTCTCCGTCCGTTTTCTCATGTGATAGTCCTGAACACACAAAGGGTCTTTTGCCTCATAATAAACCCCTTCACATGCTTCGCAATACTGCCGCAGGTAATGCTCAGTCAAATAGTATTTTTTCCATTGGTATGTTAATTGTTCCGTATCTACTTCCAAAACACGGCTGTTTTGCGCCGAAAACAACCCTATATACCTGGAATCCCTTACATATTCCATCAAAAAATTTCCTATTCCTTGCATCTTTTGTAGTGAAACACTTATTTTATCCTCCTCATGTATCTCAAGTACAGATAATGCAGCATTCTTTTTATCAGCGTACAAAATTTTCTTTGAGTGGATTGGAATAAACCAAATGAATCCCCCTACATAAATTATTCGATTAAATACTGGGGGAACATTATTATCAGTTATTTTTTCCGCCATTTTATCAAAATTATATACTTCATAAACGTTTGAAAGACTGATAGTGGTAAAACTATCTTTTTCCTTATCCCATAGATACACTTCATTTTGATATCCGCTCAACCAAAATCTTTCACCATCAAAGCACATTGCAAACATTTTTTTTTCTCTATCTGGAAGCAAATGAACCGTCACCTTTTTAGTTAACAAATCAAATTGATAAATTCTGCCAAATCCAGACGATACCGCATAAATCTTATCTCCCACTAAAATACTTTTTTGTACATTATCATCCTCACAGATTGTGTGATATGCCGTAACTTCCCTCTGACTTATACTAATCTCAATTATCTTATTCCAATTTGCTACTACAATAAATATTTTATCATTCCAAACCCAGGCCTGTTTTCCCAAATGACATTCTCCAAGCCCTTCCAGGTTAATTTCAGTAAAATTTTTATCGTCCAAATTATAAATCCATATACTTTCCCCATATCCAGGAATACAAAATATATCTTTGCCACATTTCACGCAATATGGATTCCGGCGGTATGCTCCTTTTTTTGATTCTGGGATGCAACCTACCTTTTCGCATTTTCCAGAATGTAATTTCACGCAAAAGAGTGTGTTGCTCATCCCATCAACGAACCATGCTTTATCACTCTCAAGACACCAGCCATCACTCCATATAAAGGTTTGGCTATAATCTTTCATTTCAAATCCTTTCTCAGCTACTGGCACATTATTTTCCAAACAAAAACCTGTTATTGCACTGCATATCAAGCACAATAACAGGTTCACCTTAATCCTATTTCTGCATCCATGCAACTTTCTAGTTATCCTTAACCATCACTATATGTATCGGCACTCTTAATAAGTATCTTTAGAAATTAACTGTACCTTATACTTAGCAAACAAATCATTTCCTGCACCCTACGTCTAAAACTATTTTGTAATTCAATTCTGTCTTCTAAATCTAATTGATCTTTATAAAACCCCGTAGCATCTCCTGGATCCTCAAAGCGAAATTTCTTCAGAAACATCTCCTGTAATTCTTTTCTGGCAAACTGATTCAATTCTACATATGAATATCCGTTTTTCTTTCTCCATGGGGCATCTATGATCATCAGCCTTAATCTGTCAAATTCTGAAAAGAAATTTTCATATGTATTGTACACAGGCTCTAAGTCAAAACCACTTACATTCTGCATATAATTATAATATACTTCCTTTTTCCCATTCTGAGTTGTCTGCATCAATGTATCAGACCATTCTATCTCCCACTTCCTACATATTTCCTCCAATGTCTCTCTTGGCCTGCACTTTAAATCTTCAAACTTCACAACCTTCCTTTTCTCTACCCCATACCACTTTTGCTCTATGTTCATCTGCCGTGAAGCAATGAGGGAATACGCACTTTTTACCCCTCCCCTTATGTAGCCCGGATATTTCAGCGCTGCCCCTTTTGCAGGAATCGAATTTCTTACTATATTTATAATTTCACATGAAACTTCTTTGGCATCCAACCACCTCACACATTCCTCCAGTTTATCCCGCTCCGGAAAATGTGGTTCCCAATAAATAATCATGCTTCTTATATTATCTTCTGGTACGTCTTTTCGGAACATGTACATATAAGCTATGTGAATCATAACAAACAGTTCTTGAGAAGTAAAACTTTTACCACATGCCAACAATTCCTCCATCTTCTCAACAAATGCCGGGCGATTGATAATGCTCTTCTCACTATTCTCAATCAGTTTCCAAAACAAGGGCAGAACGTGATCAGCGCCTTCTGTCGACAAACGTACACATATCCAAAACAACTGAGAATTCAAATCGCTGTAATATATACTTAACACCGATGGATGAAAATCTAATAAAGACCTAAAAAACATATTACCGCTATAAGACAAAATTGATCCTAGCACGATTCTCCTAGGCTGCAGAAATTCTCGCCCATATTTAGTTTCATTATCTTGTTCAATATGAATAAAAGGAACCATATCAGAAAAATAATCCGTATAGTTGTCTATGTTCCTTTCCTTAAAATATGCTATACGCTCTTCCTTTTCCTGCCTTCCTATAACCTTGCCATTTTCATCACTCGTATACATTGGTTCAACAATGACACATATTGTATCATACCCGACATTCTCCACAAGAACTTCCGGTACATTTTCTATCCCTGTATCCTTCGGCAATATATGCAGGTATCCTGCCACCAAAATATTCTTTCCTGTCAGATATTCATATAGTCTGCTGCATAAATGTCTGTCTCCAGCCAATACCACCTCATTCTTCCCAAAAACATTCAGCAAATTATTCCCCGGCACTTCGACATAATCTTGTAACATAATAAACCTGTCATTTCTTTTATATCCTATATAATCATAATAATCTGTCTGACCTAGGCCCCACGCACTATTTTTTGATTCGCAATCAATGAAAACAGGGTTTTTGTATCTACTCATAGCCTCTGATAGCCCTAATATTTTTTTGCCTAACAGCCTATGCATACAACCCACATTTAATTCATCTACCACAAAACAACTTACTTCTATCCCATTACTCAACAGATAATCATAAGCATCCTGCGCCCGCATATCTGCTCCAAGCAGTATAATTTCCTTCTCCTCCCGAAGACTCTCAAGCAATACATCATTCCTAACATTACCTATAAAACCAGCTTTAATATTTGCTTCATAAATCCTATCAACACTCTCAAACTCTACGGAAACACTTCTTAACAGATTTTCTTTCCAGTTATATGGCTTATTCCATGTTCCTTCCGCATAAACATGCATACATTCATGCTCCAATGATTGGCCGTCATCCCCAATAAAAAAATCCTGCCACATTAGGCCTTCTACTTTTACCTGTATCTTTTGGCTTCTAAGATATTCCGCAAAAAAATATGCCAATTCGTTAAAACCATGTATCACGACACACTTATACCTTGAGAACACATCCGCAAACTGTACTCCCTTTTGCATCTTTTGCAATTCATAAATCATACGAATCTCACGGTTTGCATCCTCGTCCTGATAGGCAAAACAAAGCAGCTCACAGTCCTTGCTAAAAACCGGAAGTAAGGTGGTTTTCCAAATATCATGACTCTTTCCTGAATCCGTGAAACTCATTGTTTTTATATGCCAATCTACAATCAGATTGGCAAAAAGTAAAAAGTGTACCTTAATAATGTTGAATCAATCTGCATAAATGTGGGAATATACTGCTAAATCTTATCCATTTTCCTATAAA
>CAJULP010000033.1 GCA_910587295.1 uncultured Lachnospiraceae bacterium
CAAGCCAGAGTTTTGCCTAATCCTTTCTTCAGATTCCACCTCACGATGGACACCCTTGGCTTCGGCTGTATCCTTCCCACTGCCGGGCGGATTGGGGACTTTCACCCGTTAGAACGTGTGCCCACCGGGCACACCAAAAAGAATCCCTATGCCACAACCGACACAGGGATTATTATACTTCTATATTCAAATTATCAACTTACACATTCCCCTCCGCTAACGTAAAATATCCCAGAGAGTTGCACATCTGTTACATTTCATTACAAATATGCAACTCCTGCCCTCTAATTGTCCTTAAATACCGAAATCTGCAACTCATTACTTACATCTATTATCATATCTATTGCAAAATCCTATAAAAGAGTCTGATCAGCAACACCATAGATACCTACGGCATAACTCTCTGTCCCCAAACTCCTGACAAGATATCTAACTGATAAAATCCAGAACTCCACTAAGTTCATCCGGCAAACACCCACATGCTTCTGGTAATCCTGCTTCTTCCGGCATAGATTTCTCTGGAGTCTTCTGTACAGTTACAGTACCGATACCTGACAATAATGCCCCTACCAGCTTCATCCCTTGTTCCTGTATCTCTTCCCGCACCGTTACAAGCATATGTTCATGGAACTGCTGACGCTCTGCCATCTCTAATTTTACATTGAGATATTCCTCTAAAACTCTCTTCACATAAGAGGTAAGCGATACGGAACCCGCTGTTTCCACCAGTTTCATGTACAGACTACTATCCGCTTCATCTTCCATATTAAAGCGAAGAAATATCGCTTTTTGTTGTCCAGCCATCAGTTCACCTTCTCTCTAACATCTGCCCGGCAAGAAACTCATAGCCTTTCGCATTGGCACACAAGTCACAGTCGTAAGCGGTATGATTTCTGAATTTTCCTGCATGTTCACGCGCCATCAGCGCACCACCGCCTACATAAATAATGTTGATATAGTCAAGACTGTAACCCCGTTCAGAAAGTTCCAGTTCAAGAGAATGTATCTTTTCCCGCATCATCCCGTTTACCAGTTCCGCATACACGATGGGAAGGTGGCTCTCTTCTTTTAACAGCACCTTCATCACTTCATGCTCCGGTATGTCCTTCCCTGTCTGTACCTTCATGTCCCGCTGAATCTCCTTCATCCACTTGACCATCGCCTTTTCGATTGTGATGGACTTACTCTCCACCGGGAACCCGTTCTGCACATATACCACATCCGTTGTCTTGCTCCCGATATCCACAATCAGGTAGTCGCCTTTCATGTTTCCGAGTCTGGAAGCGATAGCGGAATAGCACTGCGGGCAGACAATCACCTTCGCAATTTTCACGGAATAATCCGTACCCTCATAAGAAAAGTCCATTGCGCCCTGCCTGCTGTAATAATCGATCAGCTTCAGCTTATCCCTCCCATAGTTGGAAAAAGGCAGCCCCGCCACAAGTATGATCTCTGCTTTGCAAAGTCCTTCTTTCCGCAGTTCCATAGCGATACCTACCATGGTGCGGAGCCTTGCCGTATCATCTGATACCTTGTCTTCCGTGATCACCGCCCTGCCTTCCCCGACCTTGTAGTATTCCCCATCATAGAACAGGGAATTTTCCTGTAAGGTCGGCTCCGCGCTCCCAAGCATATGTACGCCGTTGTCAAATATGAAGTTCGCTGTCTTTCCTAACTGATAACCGTCATCGAAACCTATGATATATCTCCCGTCATCCAGTCTGATCATCTTTTCCGTCCCCCTCCTGTCATGCCAGGATCATGTCAAGGAACTGCTGTTCCGTCAATACAGGGATGCCCAGTTCCTTTGCCTTTGCCAGCTTGCTGCCCGGTTTTTCCCCGCAGATCAGATAGTCTGTCTTACGGGTGACCGAACTTCCCGCCGTTGCCCCAAGGCTGGTGATCCTGCTGTTGATACCGTCACGGGTAAAATTCTCAAGTTTTCCTGTCGCCACCACTGTACATCCTGCAAACGGATTGTTCTCTGTCCTGTTTTTCATAGTCTCTTCCTCTCTTTCCTGAAAATGAAATTCTTTCTGTAACGTTTTCCATAGTTTCAGGTTCTCCCCATCGTGGAACCATTTGCAGATGCTCCTGCTCATCTTTTCCCCGAACTCCGGCAGGGATGTGAAATCAAAGCAGTCCACCGCCGCCTTTGCAAACTCCTGCAGGTTCCCCTTGAAAAAACCGTCCAAGGCTCTGCCCGCTGTCCTGCCGATCAACGGGATATCCATTGCCACCACATATCTCACGAAAGTCGTATGGCGGCTCTTTTCTATGGATTCCTGCATCTTTTCATAAGACCGCTCCCCAAAGCCTTCCATGCGGATGATCTCCCAGCAGTAACGGCCCAGATGGTAAAAGTCCTGACAGGTATGGAGGAACCCTTTTTCAATAAACCTGTCGATGACCGCTTCTGAGATGCCGGAAATGTCCATTGCCTTTTTCCCCGCAAAATGAACCAGCTTCCGCAAGAGTTGGTTCCGGCAGTCTGCATTATCACAGTGAAGTGTCTCGATAATGCGCCCGCCGCTACCCTTCCTCGCATAGATCCGCACTGCTTTCCCGCAGCAGGGACACTTCTTCGGTATCATGCCCTTACCATAATGCCCCCTGTCAAGGTTGTCCTCGATATGCGGGATGATCATGTTCCGCTTAGACACCAGTATGCGGCACCCCGGATGCAGTTCCAGATCCCTGATAAAGGAAATGTTGTGGAGGCTTGCCCTTGCTACACGGCAACCGTCAATCTCCACCGCGTCAAACACAGCCACCGGCGCGATCTCCCCGGAACGTCCGGGTGTCCATTCCACAGACCGAAAAACCGTCTCCTGTACCTCATCCTCAAACTTATAGGCGATACCGTCCTTATAATGATGGCCTGTCCTCCCGCATCCCTTGGAATAGGAGAGACTGTCGTAACGCAGCACCATGCCGTCTATCGGCAGTCCCCTGTCACCTGCGGTATCCCTCAGATCACGGATCCCCTTTTCCAGTTCTTTCATGGAAACCTTTGTTGTAAGCGGCAGGAACGGGCATACCTCAAATCCGAGTGACCGCATGGCTTCCAGTAGCTTCCCGCGGCTGTCCGCGATCTTACCGAATCCCTCCATCCCTTCGATCACGTTGAGGGCATAGAAATGGATATGGCGTTTCCTGCAGGCGGCAGGATATAACAGCCTGATAGAGCCGGCGGCAAGGTTCCTCGCATTACATGCCTCTTTCCTGCCATCGGATACCTCCCCTTTTATCTCCTCAAAGTCGTCCTGATGGATGATGCCCTCCCCTATGACCACCAGCCTGCCCTTATGGGGGATGGAGACGGGCACGTTATAAAACGCGGGGATGTTATGGGTGACCAGCTCACCGGTCTCCCCGTCCCCTCTGGTGGATGCCTCCGCTAACCGCCCGTTCTCGTAACAGATCTTCACGGTAAGCCCGTCCAGCTTTAACATCAGCAGAGATGCCGATCTTCCCGCCATTTGCAGAAGTTCCTCCATCTGCTTGGTCTTGTCAAGACTCAACAGCGGAATGGTGTGCCTCACCTTTTTCAGCGAACTGACCGGGACAGCGCCTACCGTCTGTGTGGGCGAATTACTGAGGATGATACCTGTCCGCTTCTCCAGTTCCTGCAGTTCATCGAAGAGATGGTCATACACCGCATCCGGTACGCTGGGCGCCGCAAGGTTGTAATATTCATGCCTGTAGCGGTTCAGCTTTGCGACAAGCGCCGTGACCTTTGCGGCAGCTCCCGCCTGTGTTCCTTTCCGGATCTTTTTCATAAACTCACGCTCCTTCCTTTCCAGATCCTCACAGCAAGAACCCCATGCCATGTCCGGCACGGGGTTCTTTATAGTGTCATGAATAGAATATATAGTTGCGGGAGCGTCTTATACGCTGTAGAACCGCAGGATCATTACTGCCGTTTTTTCATAACAAACCTCTCTCCTTCATAAGTCCGCACAGGATTTCCCCTGATAATGCGGTTATGCTCCCGCCATGCGGCGTTCGTCTGTTCCGCCTCCTGCTCTTTCTTCATATCTGCAAGTTTCTCCTGAAGCTTCTCCATCGCACGCTGCTTATTCAGAAACTGGCTCCGTTCTTCGGTAGACTGTGCAACAAGTCCTGTCGGTATATGGATGATCCGCACGCCTGTTTCCACCTTATTTACATTCTGGCCGCCTTTCCCGCCGCAGTGGAACTTCTCGATGCGGTATTCTTTCCTAGATGCAATCTCACCCTGCTCCGGGATGATGCTCACATCCACATACCAGTTCTTCCTCTTGTGGTTCGGACGGAAGGGACTCTTACATATCCACAATACTGTCCCCTCAAGACTGCTCAGATCCTGCCTTGTCCGGAACCGGATGGAATCATAACAGCCTTTTTCATAGCCCCTGTTTTTGGAAATCTCTACCAGATCGCCATATTCTTTCTGTAATGCATCAAACAGCTTCGCCACCGCAAGCTGGCACTCGGACGGTCCCTGTCCTGCACTGATCTGTACTATCATAAATCTGTTTCTCCTCTACTTTCTGCTCCCTGCCTTGAAATTATAAACAGGCTTCCATATCTCAGTTACCTCAACAGTATCTCTGATCTGCTCTACAATCTCCGTAATTGAGCGGTAAGCGAAAGGCGCTTCATCTAAAGTATCTGCACTGACGCAACTGCTGTAGATGCCCTTCATCTCCTTTTTAAACTCCGATACCGTATACTGATTCTTTACATCATCACGCTTCAACTTTCTGCCGGAACCATGCGGCGCAGAGTAATTCCACTCTGCATTGCCTTTTCCAATGCCTAAGATGATCCCGTCCCGCATATTTGCCGGAATGACTACCGGTTCTCCTTTTTTCGCAGAGATAGAACCTTTGCGGAGTATGCCTGAATCATCCAGATAGTTATGCGGCACTGAAAACTGCTCTGCCGCTTTCCACTTCATGCCTTTCAGGATCTCCCTGACAATGATCTGCCTGTTCCACTCGGCATAGCACTGGATGACCTGCACATCTTCCAGATATGCGGCCTTATTCTCCCCTTCCAGATAACTCATGTAATAGGGAACTTCCTTTCCTCGCTCTTTCAGGCTGGAATTAGCAAGTTTCGTGTAATACGCCGCCACTTCCTCCCCTAAATGCCTGCTCCCGGTATGCACCACAAGATACAGGCTGCCGTCATCACCCTGATCCAGTTCGATGAAATGGTTACCACCGCCAAGCGTACCAAGGCTACTGTCCGCTTTCTGCCTGTTGATATGGCGGATACAATGAAGTCCTTCGTAAGAAAATTCTTCCGCCATGTGGTGAGAGGCTTTGCGGATAGTGAAGCCGGACGGCACATTCTCCCGAATCACCCTGTCTAACTTCTGGAACTCCGCATTACTTTTATTCAGTTTTACACAGGTCATGCCGCAGCCGATATCAACGCCTAAGAGCTGCGGGATAACCTTATCCGTGACTATCATGGAAAGACCTATCGGTGCGATCTTGCCCGGATGGATGTCCGGCATCATGCAGACCGCACTGCCCTCCGCAGTTTCGTTATCACATATCATTTTTACCTGTGCCAGAGCATAATCTTCTACATCATCTGTAAAAATCTTCGCTTCGGCGTAAATTCCTTTTACTGTTTTCATAATCTTTCTTTTCCTTTTCTCTGTAAAAATGGGCGCAAAAAAAGCACCCAAAAGGTGCTGCGTCACACTTCTACTATCTATACAGTGCGGAACAATAGAAATATCCAAGATCACTATCGGAACTTTCTATCGGTGCAGTAAAATAAAGCTATCTGTAAGATACACGGAGTGACATACCTTTGATTGTCTGTTTCGTTATTCTGTTATGGATTGTTATATTTTTCTGCATGGTAAGCCCTCCTTTTCTTTCTTGACCAATGGTTTGTTCATTCAACGGTTACATGCTAACACAATTAGCCGAAATAAACAAGTCTTTCATTCACTGATTTCTGTAAAAACTTTATTTTAACCTGACTTTCCGAGATACCCTGATTCCAAAAAGGAGAGTAATATTCTCCTTTTTGGAAAGCACCTCGCTCTCTCCCTAATCATTTTGGGATGGAGAGTCAGGGAGTTGCCAATTACATAATACACCCGCTTCGGACTAATTGCAATTATCATAATGCCAACATTTTCTTCAAAGCTATTCCCACTTGATTCCATTCATCTATCCATACCAATCTAACCCCCAGATGTGCAACACTTTCCTCTACCCATATTCTTTCAACCTCTGATTCAGGTTTTCTATTTATCCAAAAATGCTCTGTTGATTCACTATATGCAATTCCGTTGCTTTTCAATTCCTGCACTTTATTATTATGAATCCAGCCCAACCAACGCCTCATGTTTGGATCTGTTAAGGATACTCCTACAAAAACCATTTTACTCTGCATACAATTTTCTATGAAATTAATCGCTTGCCATGACATAGGCGAATTTGCAAGTTGCAAATAACTTTCTTCCAAAAATACCAGCTTTTCATTTGCATTGCGACCTTTTCTTGGCTTAGCATCATTTATTGGCAACACACCATGGCAATGAATATATGGTATTCTATCAATGCATTTATATGAAATACCATTTATTATCCTATCGAATTTATTTCTGTTATCTGTCCTATTTATCCAATAATAATAATTAAGTAGTGCCAAAAAAACTGCTTCACCATTAAATGTCAATATGGCTTTCGGTGCCTGATCATTTCTGATTGCTTCCACAACTACCTCTGCCAAAAGATTTGCTGACGTATCTATCAGCAAACAATCTTTTACCTTTTCAAAATCTCTCCATTCTCTATCTGTTATTCCGGATAACACAAATGCCTCATGGACTTTTATAAACGATTGCCATTCATTTAAATTTATTTTATCTCTGATTGGAGCATATACTTCTTCTGACAGCAATTGAATAAATTCATCGTCACTTATATGTAATCTATTTCTTACTGCCTGAATCATTGCATCCGCCGAAAACCCCATTCCTCTATATACATCTATATCAATTTTATCTTCAGGACAACAATTATGATTAATCAGCCTTTCAACCAGAGAAAACCAATCCGGCAAAGCCGGAACACTTGTACCAGCGCCAATGCATAATGACCATCCTAAATTTATCTGTACATCTTTTAATACAGCTTGTATTGTAGAAATATCTAATCCTTTCTTTGCCATATATCCCCCTAACATATAAAACATATTTAAATTAGTGAATTCTGTCGAAACACATATCAAATTTTCTACTTTGATTATTGACTCTCATTTTATATAAATCAATTCCTAGATTGATTGACACACCTTTCAATCTATTTTGATTTCTAATACTACAATCTTTTCCTAAGTAAATTGCACTTATTTCTAACCCTAAATCTTTTAAACCTACTCTCTTTCCATTTTCTCGCAATCTTGGATATGGAAACAAAATCCTAAATTCATTTTCCTGTTTCCATGACCTGTGTTTAACACACATCAAATTCAAAATAAGAAATTGATACTTTAATAATTCAGGATTCTGCCCAG
>CAJULP010000034.1 GCA_910587295.1 uncultured Lachnospiraceae bacterium
ACCACTGGAAAGTATGTTAAACTCATACATGAGATAACTCTTTCCATGGTTTGTATCTTTCTTAAGTATAGCAACTTAAAGATACCATAAATCTATCCGAAAGAGTTATTTTTTTGCTGTAGAACTTTTTACTCACAAGTAATAAAGAAATTGACGGAAATTATTTTATATCAAATGAGAAAATCATACGATGATAAGTTATGGAAGAAAATGAATCATATAAGGCGGTTGGAGCGGAATAAAAGATTTTTAAGTGTAATGAAAAAAATATTAAAATAATCCGAAATGTAAAAAAAATATTTCCCTTGACAACAGCCATAAGCCGTTATATACTTCTTCTGGTAAAAAGTTTGATAATCAAAATATTTGATAATCAAAAAGTTTGATTATCTTAATATTTGACAGGCAAAGGAGTAGCGGGATGAAGACAAGAATTACAGAGCTTTTGGGGATTCAATACCCCATCATACAAGGAGGGATGGCCTGGGTAGCGGACTATCATCTGGCAGTAGCGGTTTCCGAGGCAGGAGGCCTGGGGATTATCGGAGCAGGCGGCGCCCCGGCGAAATTTGTACAGGAACAGGTCAGGAAAGCCCGAGAAATGACGGATAAGCCCATAGGCGTAAACATTATGCTCATGAATCCGGAGGCGGATGGCATTGCGGAAGTGGCAGCCAGGGAAGGCGTGGAAGTGGTCACGACAGGCGCTGGAAATCCGGCTAAGTATGCGGCAATGTGGAAGGAAGCCGGGATCCGGGTTGTTCCGGTGGTAGCCAGTGTGGCTATGGCAAAAATGATGGAGCGTGCAGGGGCAGACGCTATCATAGCGGAAGGGATGGAATCCGGCGGCCATATCGGCTCTACCACCACTATGGCATTGGTTCCCCAGGTAGTGGACGCAGTGAAAATCCCGGTAATTGCGGCTGGTGGCATAGCGGACGGGAGAGGGCTTGCGGCTTCGCTTATGCTGGGTGCGGAGGCAGTACAGATAGGAACCCGGTTTGTAGTGGCGGCGGAATCCATGGTCCATGAAAATTATAAGAAAAAAATCCTGGCGGCGAAGGACATTGACTCTGAGGTGACAGGTTTAAGCCACGGCCATCCGGTCCGTCAGATCAGGAACCAAATGACTAGAGAGTACTTAAAGCTGGAAAAAGAAGGCGCTGGATTTGAACAGCTGGAGCAGATGACCTTAGGGGCTCTGCGGAAAGCGGTGGTAGACGGGGACACGGTACACGGTTCCCTGATGGCAGGACAGATAGCCGGTTTAGTGAATAAGGAACAGTCATGCAAGGAGATTATTGAGGATATTATGCGGCAAGGAAAAGCGCTGCTCGGAGAAAGGAATTAAGATATGGATAAGATCGCATTTATGTTTCCCGGCCAGGGAGCGCAGTACATAGGTATGGCAAAGGATTTTTATGAAAAAGAAGCAGCAGCGGAAGAGATTTTTCAAAAGGCGGGCCAGATTACAGGAATCGATCTCCCTACGCTTTGCTTTGAAGAGAAAGATAAACTGGATATTACGGAATATACACAGATTGCCATGGTGACGGCGGAACTGGCAATCTATAAAGTGTTAGAGGAAAGGGGGTTTAAGCCGGATGTGACAGCAGGACTGAGCCTTGGCGAATACAGTGCCATTGTTGCCGCAGGCGCCATGAGGGCGGAAGATGCTTTTGCTATCGTAAGGCGCAGAGGTGTTTATATGCAGGAAGCAGTTCCGGAAGGCGGGGCAATGTCTGCGGTACTTGGGCTGGAATGCAAAGTGATAGAGGATGTATGCGAAACGGTGGAAGGGATGGTATCGGTTGCCAATTATAACTGCCCCGGGCAGACCGTGATCACCGGCCAG
Organism: uncultured Lachnospiraceae bacterium; assembly: GCA_910587295.1. Classification (GTDB taxonomy): domain Bacteria; phylum Bacillota; class Clostridia; order Lachnospirales; family Lachnospiraceae; genus Suilimivivens. Next base: position 1,856 of record CAJULP010000034.1, read on the forward strand.
GCGGATGCGGTTTTGCGGGCAGGGGAAATGCTGAAAGAAAAAGGGGCCAAACGGGTGATCCCGTTAAATGTCAGCGGTCCGTTTCACTCCCCTATGCTGGCCCATGTGGGGGAGCGTTTGGCGAAGGACCTTGAGAAGATACAATTGATGGATTTTTCTATTCCGTATGTGGCAAATCTGACAGCAGATTATGTAAGAAGCATTGAGCCGGTCAAAGAGCTTTTAAAAATGCAGATCTCTTCTTCCGTCAAGTGGCAGCAGTCTGTAGAGCGGATGCTGGCAGACGGTGTGGATACTTTTGTTGAAATTGGACCGGGAAAGACTTTAAGCGGTTTTGTAAAGAAATTAAGCAGGGATGTATGCGTGGTAAATATTGATAAATACGAAGATTTGGAAAAAGCGGTGGAGGTACTGAAAAATGTTTAGTGGGAAGATCGCACTGGTTACCGGAGCAGGCAGGGGGATCGGAAAAGCAATTGCCCTGGAGCTTGCAAAAAAGGGAGCTTTTGTGGTGATCAATTATAATGGTTCTGAACAAAGGGCGAAGGAAACACTGGAAGAAATCTATGTGGCAGGCGGCAGAGGGATCACCTATGGCTGTAATGTGGCTGATTTTACGGCGTGCGGCGAGATGATCGCAACGCTGGTAAAGGAATATGGACATATTGACATTCTGGTAAACAATGCAGGGATCACCAGGGATAACCTTTTAATGAAAATGTCAGAAGAAGATTATGACTGTGTGATGGATGTAAATTTGAAAGGATGTTTTAATACCATGAAACACCTTTCGCGGCAGTTTTTAAAGCAAAGGTGTGGAAAAATTATCAACATTACTTCCGTGGCAGGCGTGATGGGAAATCCGGGACAGGCAAATTACTGCGCATCCAAGGCAGGGATGATCGGCCTTACCAAAAGTGTGGCACGGGAATTGGGAAGCCGGGGCATCACGGTCAATGCCGTGGCTCCGGGATTGATCGAGACAGAGATGACAGAAGGTCTGCCTGAAAGTATCAAAGAAACGATGAAGGAACAGACATTGTTAAAGCGGATGGGACAGGCAAAAGAGGTAGCGGCTGCAGTTGCGTTTTTAGCTTCACCGGAGGCTGATTATATCACCGGACAGGTGATTTCCGTTGATGGCGGCATGGCGCTTTAATATGGAGATTAAGATTAAAGAAGGAATGGGATGAATGATGAAAAGACGTGTGGTGATAACCGGTATGGGGGCGATTACCCCGACAGGATTGAATGTGAAGGATTTTTTCAGGGCGCTTGTGGAAGGAAGGCATGGATTTGCGAGGATCAGCAGGTTTGACGCTACGGATTATAAGTGCCATATGGCGGCGGAAGTAAAAGGGTTTGACGCCAGGGATTATATGGACGCCAAGGCAGCCAGGCGTATGGAGCCATTTAGCCAGTATGCCGTGGCAGCTTCAAAGGAAGCGCTGGAAGACGCAGGAATCGTGATGGAGAAGGAAGACCCGTATCGCATTGGCTGTGCCATCGGTTCCGGCATCGGGAGCTTGCAGGCTATGGAGAGGGAGTACGATAAGCTGGCCAATAAGGGTCCGGCAAGGATCAACCCGCTTTTTGTACCACTTATGATCTCCAATATGGCGGCAGGGAATGTTTCCATCCAGTACGGATTAAAGGGAAAGAGCATCAATGTGGTGACTGCCTGCGCTACGGGAACTCATTCCATTGGAGAAGCTTTCCGGAGCATTCAATATGGAGACGCGGACGTGATGATTGCGGGAGGAACGGAAGGTGCGGTCACGCCCATCGGGATTGGAGGATTTTGCGCACTCACGGCTCTTTCTTCCGTGGAGGATCCGGACCGGTGTTCCCTTCCTTTTGATAAAAACCGCAGTGGTTTTGTCATGGGAGAAGGCGCAGGTGTGCTGACGTTAGAGGAGCTGGGCCATGCCCAAAAAAGAGGGGCGCACATCTATGGAGAAATCCTGGGATACGGATGTACCAGCGACGCTTACCACATTACATCTCCGGCAGAAGACGGGATGGGTGCGGCCAATGCCATGCTTTTTGCCATTAAGGACGGGGGGATCGACCCCTTGGATATTACATATATCAATGCGCATGGAACAGGAACCCACCATAACGATCTGTTTGAGACCAGGGCAATCAAAAAGGCATTTGGAGAGCATGCGGCCCGGATCCATGTAAATTCCACTAAGTCTATGATCGGTCATCTTTTGGGTGCGGCCGGCGCTGTGGAACTGATCGCCTGCGTCAAGCAGATGGAAGCGGGAGTGATCCATAAAACGGCAGGGTATCAAACGCCGGATGAGGAAATGGATCTTGATTATTGTAAAGAACCGTATCAGGAAGAAATTCCTTATGCGCTTAGTAATTCTCTTGGTTTTGGCGGGCACAATGCAAGTATTTTGATAGGACAATATAAAGAATAAGCCAGATTTTGGCAGGGAGGATCAGATGTCTTTATTAACTGCAAAGGAAATTATGGAAATCATTCCCCACAGACAGCCGTTTATGCTGTTGGATACCGTTGAGGAATTGACTCCGGGAATCCGGGCACTGGCAAAAAAGTGTGTTACTTACAATGAACCTTTTTTTCAGGGCCATTTTCCCCAAGAACCGGTGATGCCGGGGGTCTTGATCATAGAAGCGCTGGCACAGGCCGGTGCGGTGGCAATCTTAAGTCTGGAAGAAAATAAAGGTAAGACAGCGTACTTTGCGGCGATCCAGTCGGCACGGTTTAAGAGAAAAGTGGCGCCGGGGGATGTATTGCTGCTGGAAACGGAGATTGTGAAGCAAAAGGGTGTCATGGGAATTGGAAAGGCGGTTGCAACAGTGGACGGCGAAGTTGCTGTCCAGGCGGAGCTTACGTTTGCGATTTCCCAGTAACAGTTTGTAAGTTGTATCAGTACGTGGATGGTTGAAGAAGATTTTTGATATGGAGGCGGAAAATGGCAAGGCTGTTTTATAAAGAAAAATTTTTACATAAGAAAAAGGAAACAGACCAGCAGAAAGCGAATACAGAAAAAACAGAAGATAAATATATTGTATGTCCGGACTGTCAAAAGGGGATCAGCAGGGCGGCTGCAGTTGCCAATTATTATGTCTGCCCGGAATGCGGCAGTTATTTCCGCGTCAGGACAAAAAACAGGATTCGTATGGTGTGCGACAGTAACAGTTTTATTCCATGGTTTGAGGACGTGGTGACCGAAAATCCTCTTAATTTTCCGGAGTATGAGGAAAAGCTTAAGACCGTACAGGAAAAGACAGGGCTTATGGAAGGCGTGACGGTAGGCCAGGGAGAAATTTTTGGTGAAAGGGTCTGCCTGGGTGTATGTGATTCCCGCTTTTTGATGGGCAGCATGGGGCATGCGGTAGGGGAAAAAATTGCTTCCGCCGTGGAACGGGCTACCAGTCAAAAACTTCCGGTAATTTTATTTTGCTGTTCCGGGGGCGCCAGGATGCAGGAGGGCATCATTTCATTGATGCAGATGGCAAAGACTTCTGCGGCGTTGAAGCGTCATGCGGATGCCGGGCTTTTGTATGTGACGGTACTTACGGATCCAACCACCGGCGGGGTGACGGCAAGCTTTGCCATGCTGGGGGATATTATCTTGGCTGAACCGGGTGCGCTGATCGGGTTTGCCGGTCCAAGGGTGATCGAGCAGACCATAGGCGAGAAGCTTCCTAAGGGATTTCAGAGCGCTGAGTTTCAGTTAGAACACGGGTTTGTGGACTGTGTAGTTGAAAGAAAAGAACTGAAAGACACGCTTTACCAGATCATAAAGTCTCACCGTGTATCTGCTGAAAATGAGAGCTTTAGCTGTTTTACGGAAGAGGTGCCCAGATTCTTTCCTACAGAGCCTGATAGGGAACGGTTCTATAAAACCCCGACGAAAAGCGCATGGGAGAAGGTGAAGGAAGCAAGGAACATCACCCGCCCTTCTACACTTACGTATATTCATTTGATCTTTGATGATTTTATAGAATTTCATGGTGATCGGAACTGCCGGGATGATAAGACCATCGTGGGAGGAATCGCATGGATCTATGGCCAGCCGGTGACCGTGATCGGGGTACAAAAGGGGAATGATGCCAAAGAGTGCGTTTACAGAAATTATGGGATGACTTCCCCGGAAGGTTATCGGAAAGCGCTTCGTCTTATGAAGCAGGCGGAAAAATTCCACCGTCCGGTGATCTGTTTTATTAACACATCCGGCGCTTATCCGGGGATGGAGGCGGAAGAGCGGGGACAGGGAGAAGCGATCGCGCGTAATCTGTTTGAAATGTCGGGGCTGAAGGTGCCTGTTTTGTCCATTGTGATCGGGGAAGGCGGCAGCGGGGGCGCCCTTGGCCTTGCGGTAGGGAATGAAGTGTGGATGTTGGAGAACTCCACGTATTCTATCCTTTCCCCGGAAGGGTTTGCTTCTATCTTGTGGAAGGACGGAAAACGCGCAAAGGAAGCGGCACAGATTATGGGAATTACGGCCGATGATCTGAAACGGCTTTTGGTGATAGACAGGATCGTGCCGGAATATGGGTGTGCATGTGAGGAGACAGTGGCAGATATTTCCGGCTATTTAAAGAGCCATATGGTTTCCTTCTTAAAGCAGTTTGATCATATGGACGGGGAAGCGATTGCCGCACAGCGTTATGATAGATTCCGAAAATTTTAGGATCCGGGCCATGCGGGGAAGATTGGCAGAGGATAAGGATAAAGAGAGGATAAAATGGGAACAAAGATTATAGGAACGGGAAGTGCGCTTCCTGGTTTGACAATTCATAACACAAAACTTGAAGAGATCATGGATACCTCGGATGAGTGGATCAGGAGCCGCACGGGGATTGAAGAAAGACATATTGCGGTAGAGGAGACTACCACATTCCTTGCCGTTACGGCAGCAAGGAAGGCCATGGAAAATGCCGGGGTTTCGGGGGAAGAGATTGACCTGATCATTGTGGGAACGGTGTCGGGGGATATGTGTTTCCCTTCCACGGCATGTCAGATCCAGGAGGCAGTTTCGGCAGTCCATGCCACAGCCTTTGACATCAATGCTGCCTGCGCCGGGTTCCTTTTCGGGCTTTCCATTGTGGATGCTTATTTTTATGCAGGCAGGGCAAAGACGGCGTTGATCATAGGGGCGGAAGTGTTATCTAAGATGATGGACTGGGCAGACCGCAGTACCTGTGTCCTTTTTGGAGACGGTGCAGGAGCAGCGGTAGTAAGGAAGGAGGAAGGCGGCATTCTATCTATAGTGCAAGGTTCTGACGGAGGCAGGGGCATGGCTCTTACCTGCCATAACAGGCCTGTGAACAATCCTTTTGTACGGGCTGACAATACATTGGATTATACGAAAATGGATGGGCAGGCAGTGTTTCGGTTTGCGGTAAAGACCGTGCCGGAGGCAATCCGGCAGGCGCTTGCAAAAGCAGGGTGTGAGGCGGATGAGATCAAATATTTTATTCTTCATCAGGCAAACATAAGGATCATAGAAGCAGTGGCGAAAAAACTGGGGCAGCCTGATGAAAAGTTTCCCACAAATCTTCAAAAATGTGGTAATATATCAGCAGCCAGTGTGCCGATTTTGCTTGACCATGTCAATCGAGCGGGCATGTTGGAAAAAGGGGATAAGATAGTGGCTGCCGGGTTTGGCGCCGGGCTGACCTGGGGAGCGGCGGTCATCGTGTGGTAGAAAGTTACAGGAAATGGAGAATATATGGAAGCAGAAAGGACACTGAACACTTTACTTGTGACCTTGTTCAGGGAGATTATGAATATTGAGCAGGATGCTCTGATCAGCGGAGAGTTTGCGGATATTACCGTAAATGACATGCATGTGATCGAGGCGATTGATCTGGTGGAGCCGCGGCCGAGTTCCGTGATTGCAAAGCGGCTTGCCGTAACCATGGGAACCTTGACGAAATCCATAGACCGCCTGACCAGGACGGGGTATGTCCTTAGGATGAGAAGCGAGGAGGATAAGCGGCTGGTGCTGCTTTCCCTGACGGAGAGGGGAAAACGGGCTTACGGGCATCACCAGAAATTTCATGAAGATATGATCCGGTCGGCCATGGGGCAGTTTAACCAGCAGGAAGCGGATATCCTGATCCATTCTTTGAAAGGGCTGGTGGATTATTTTAACAGCCGGAAAAAGAAATAGGTGCGGGGGATATGCAGAAATGATAGACAAAGATAATTTTCATGTTTTCAATTATATAAAAAAAGAAGAATACACTGCCAGCATGTCCGGTATGAGATATATGCTCCGCAAAAAAGAGACGGAAGACGGCACGGTTCTTGAGGTTGTGATCTGGCCGGAGCCTTATTGCTACGCTAAGACGGAAGAGGCAAAAAAGCAGCGGATGGATTTTACTTTTTCCCAGGAGGGGGTTATGGAAGCGGCAGATTGGTTAAATGAACAGTATGAGGTGCAAAAGGCTTTGTGGGAAATTTCATTTTAATGTTGAAAAAAGTCGGTGCTTTGAATTATAATAAAAGCAGTTGATACAATTATATATGAGGTATGGGAGATAGGGAAATGGCATCATTAGCTTTTGACGATCAAGTCTATAATCGCGAAGTTTCCTTTTGCAAGGTGTACAGCAAGGAGGATAAGGAAAAGCTTGAGAAGCTTTTTTTAAAAAACCGGATTTCATATTTTATCGAATGGCAGGAACGGTCTTTCTTTGCGAGGATGTTTGGCACGGACAAGCAAAAAAATGTATTCACTATCCGGATTAATGAGGCGGATGTGGACAAGGCAACGGAGCTGGTGCAAGGGATAGAATCAGTGAAAGTAAAGAGGGCGAAGGAAGAATAAAGCAAGATGGGAATCTGATCCCGGGCTGTCGGCCCGGGGTTTTTTGCTTTATAGGAAATTCCGAGTTTTGGAAACACAAAAAAGAACAGGAGTTTACCGAACATATGTTAGATAAACTCCTGTCTGGGAACAACGATAAGACGACACGGTTTAGAAGATATAAAAACCTTCCACTCCAGCCTCATC
>CAJULP010000035.1 GCA_910587295.1 uncultured Lachnospiraceae bacterium
ACAGCTGCCCGAAGATATAGACTTGGTATATAGTTATATATCATATGAGGTAATTGATGAACCTATATTTTTACCGGATGGAATACCGTTAGTTCATATGAGTACCTTAGAATTATATATTTCCGATAAAGGTGAATATATGATACGAGATTATGATCAAGAAATAGAAGCAATAGCCAGAATATCAGAAAAGGCGGGACGGTTTCTTAATGCGCCGGAAGACTTAGAGCTAAATAAGAATATAACAGCGAAGGATATACTGGATGGGTGGGGACTTGATTTTTATGTACCAAATAGTAATATTGAAAAAACAGATGATATAGGGAATGCCCGATATTATCAAGGAGCCACATCATTTACAGAAAAGGAACTACGCAGGACTTCTAAAGAGCAGAAGATACAGTTTTACGGAGCAGACAAAAATACGTTACTGAATGAAATAGACGATATTTCTGAAATAGCGCAATATCTCAACGGGTTGGCTCTGGATCAGTGGGAATATGCAGATAATGCCCCAAATCCCGAAGAAGTTGAATGTCAAGTTGTTAGATTTATGTTATCAAGGGATAATAAAAGAGAGTTAAAAGAAATGTGTACAGAGATACTTTATAAAAGCAATGGTAATTATTATATCGAGGAAATAATCCCGGGTGAATATAGTGATCGGGGAGAATTTATAACATATTATCAAGTGTCAGAGGAGATAGCAAAATATATTTTATCATATATAGGAATTGCATCAAATTGAAGCAAATGTAGAAGTATCGCTTAGCGGTATTATCAAAAAATGAAATGACTATTTATCCTAAGTGTATTTTTCCCATGAGCTACCCGCTTTGACGGACAGGCTACATGACAGGGGGTGAGATTTGTCGGCAAAATAATCATGCTTACATTCCATGATACAGAGGAAAAGCAGTTGAGAAAGCCATAGCCGCCTTTGCCGAGCGTGTTTCCCTCTGCAAAATGAGCCAGTCTGAATATATTCGGCATGCCCGTATCAAGTCAAGCTTCACGGACTCCAAAGCAGTTATTGGTACAATAAAAGCATATAATCCTGAAGAGGATGGGGAATATACAATTATAGAAAACAGAGATAGTTATAAGGAAACGCTGATGAAAGCGTTTCCTTATAATAAAGTTGAGAGGACTGATGGATATGGAAAGTGGAAGAATCCGGATTGTCGATATTGCCGACGAGCTGGGACTGAGTACTGCCACCGTATCGAATGTCATTCATGGGAAAACAAAGAAAATATCAGACGAAACGGTGAAACGCGTGCAGCAGCTTTTGGAAGAGAGACAGTACATTCCAAGTATGGCAGGGATACTCTTGGCACAAAATGATTCCAAAATTATCGGGGTGGTCATCAATGACCATGAAAAATACGAGGGACACACACTGGAGGATCCGTTTATCTCCGCATCGGTAAACGCACTGGCAAAGGAGATCGGGCAGGCAGGAAAATTCCTTATGCTGAAAATGACCGATCAATGGGAGGAAATCCCCAGATTTGCTTCCATGTGGAATATGGAGGGAATGGTGCTATCTGGCTATTGTGAACAGGATTACCAAAAATTAAGGGAACAGATGCACATCCCGCTCGCGGTCTATGACGGATATATGGAAAGCTTCGGAAATCTTGTAAATATTGAGGTCGATCACTTTGACGGCGGGGTACAGGCCGGACGCTATCTGAAAAGCAGGGGGCACAGCGCTGTGCTTTGTATATCGGATAATAATATCTGCATGGATAGGGAACGATTTATGGGATTAAAAAGTGAGATTCCAAATGCAGAACTGATGGTTGTTCCTATGGAGCAGGAAGCGCGCGACATTTTTTACAGGGAACATTTAGGGGACATAAAGAAATATTCAGCTGTTTTCGCCGTGTCCGATTACTATGCCATGGATTTTATTCAATTCTTGAAAAGTGCAGGGGTATCTGTTCCGGAGGATATATCGGTAGTCGGGTTTGATGATGTGAGGGAAAGTGAAAAATTTGTACCGGCATTGACCACAATAAAACAGGATAACAGACAAAGGGCGGCTCTGGCAGTCAATCTGTTGAATCAGTTAAGAAACGGAGACTGCGGGGATAAAAATGTGAAGCTGCCTGTAACCCTCATAGAGCGTGACAGTGTGTGTGACGTAAAAATGCACAAAAAATGAAGCCGGATTTTGGTTAGGGTTACGCGTTTAACCTTTGCTATTTTCCATGGTTCCTATTATGATTATTACAACCGCTGTAAGGTGGATTGGAGGAATCATAAAATGGATATGGGAAAACAGAAAATAATAGAGGGGAAGAAAGCGTTTCAACGGGAACTGCTTCAGATTGCAGTTCCCGTAACATTGCAATGCCTGATGCAGTCTTCCTTTTCCGTGGTGGATCAGATCATGACAGGGCAGCTTGGAAGTACCAGTATCGCAGGGATTGGACTGGGAGGAAAGTTTGCATCCATTTATTCTGTAGTGATCGCGGCGGTTGCATCTGTGGCCGGCATTATGTTAGCGCAGTACATAGGAAAGAAAGATAATGAGGAAGCAGGCAGGAGCTTTTATACAAATTTAGCAGTATCATTCCTATTGGCGGCGATTTTCACTGCATTAAGTATGATGATGCCGTATCGGATTTTAGGGTTATATACAAATGATGTGGCTGCGGTACAGGGAGGCGTGGAATATCTTAGAATCTATGCGCTCAGTTTTCTGCCTGTGGCAGTTACATCCATTTTTTCGGCATATCTCAGATGTGCCTGTGCAGCAAAAGTGCCGTTATATGCAGGTATTTTTGCCAGTGTGGCAAACACTGTTTTCAATTATTTACTGATATTCGGGAAAGCAGGGTTTCCGGCAATGGGTGTGAAAGGCGCCGCGTGGGCATCTGTGCTGGCACAGGCAGCAGGCTGTATACTGACAGTTATATTCTTTTTCTTTTTGCATCGAAAAAATGTATGGAAAATTCCGTTTGCGATCAGAATGGACAAAGTGCATATGAAACAGTATCTGGTCATTTTAATGCCGCTGCTTTTGTGTGAATTTTTTTGGAGTCTTGGGGAAAATGTATATGCGTCCATATACGGGCATGTGGGAACGAAAGCATTTGCTGCCATGACATTGACGAATCCTTTGCAGTCATTGGTTATGGGAGCGCTAAGCGGCGTATCGCAGGCCGCCGGAGTGATGATCGGAAAGAGAATGGGCGCTGATGATATGGGGAGCGCTTATCAGGACTCTGAAAGGCTGATGTATACAGGACTTGTCTGTTCCCTTCTGTTATCTGTATTGGTAGTGGCATTTGGTAAATATTATGTGTTGGTTTTCCGTGTGGAAAATGATGTAAGACAGATGGCGGGGTATGTGCTTACAGCATATGCTCTGGTTGCACCTGTAAAAGTGCAGAATATGATTTTAGGCGGGATTTTAAGGAGCGGGGGAAGGACAACCTTTGTAATGATCATTGATATGATCGGTACGTGGATATTTGGCGTGCCGCTTGGATTATTAGCAGCTTTTGTTTTCCATTTGCCTATCGCGTCAGTTTATTTTGTTTTGTCTATGGAAGAGTGCGTACGCCTTATCATTTCCCTGGTTGTCTTCAGAAAAAAGAAATGGATGCAGACATTGTGAGAACATATGGACAACGGAAGATTTTATATAAAAATTTATGGTGAATTTAGATTATCTCTTTAGAAGTTCTTATATGTCGGTATAGCCCGTATTTTCGGGCTTTCCCGGCATTTTAGATATGGGGAGAAGTTCTTATATACCCTTAAAACTTCTTAGGTTTTCCCTCTCAATGGTAGTAAAAGAAGTAGTAAATCCGTCTGCGGCTATGCTGCGATCAGCCTTTCCATTTCAGCCCTTGCGGAAGCGAAAGTTGCGTGTGCGTAATAGTTCAGCGTCATGGTGATGTTGGAATGTCCCATGATATACTGTAACGCTTTCGGGTTCATGCCCGCATTGGCTAAGTTGGTGCAG
>CAJULP010000036.1 GCA_910587295.1 uncultured Lachnospiraceae bacterium
CCGTGATAGTATCCGAGTTTTGCGTGAAAGTATAGGGGTTTCCGTGATAGTATGGAGTTTCGCCTGTTTGTAGAAAAATGCTGTTGAAATATGGGGGATATTATCGAATTTTGTAAGGGTGTCTTAGTTTCCGGCAGATACAGACACGGAAAGCCTACAAAACCCGTAAACACCGCACTTTCGGCACCACATAGCTTTCAAAGTTACATTATTTCCGTGTGCTTTTAGGGGCATTTTTACATTAGCGAGGGTGCGAACGGTTGTTCTTGGGTTCTTTTGCCTGATAGTATATACTCGTAGGAAAAAGTCGGTTATCATCACGGAAACTCGGATACTAACAGGCAAAACTCCGTACTATCACGCAAAAGTCGATACTCGCAGGCAAAATCCTTATACAAACACAGAAACTTGCTGGGAGTTTTCGTGATAATATAAGGGTTTCCGTATTCATATGTGGGTAAAGTGGTAAAAAGTGAATGGAAAAAAAGACAATATAAGAAAAAGGGCTGTTCAATGGCTCTTTTTTACTTTCCACGCCCGGAAAATAGTCGTTTCGTACCATCGGGTAAAAAATAGATAATTTTTTTGGTATAATTCAATGGATGCTATTGCTTTAGAGGAAACGGTATTCTGCCGAAGTATTAGAAAAGAATGAAACCCATCAATAGCTTGTGAGGCATATCGGCAAAGTACAGAAAATCTGAAATCCTATATGCAGCACCAGTGGAGCCTTGTGGGTGGGATGGCTGGCACGTTCAGGGAGATGGAGTAAAAGGATAGTATGTGTTATAATTGAAAAAAGTGTAGGAGGAAGGATTATGACACAGTATAAAGTTTTGATTATAGAAGATGACCTAAATGCAGCGCAATCAATCAGTAATTTTTTAAGTGCATGGGGTTTTCAATGTGAATATCTGAAAGACTTCGGGCAGGTGACAGACCAGTTTATCATGTACAAGCCGGAGATTGTTTTATTGGACATAACACTTCCGCATTATAACGGATATCATTGGTGCGAAGAAATAAGAAAGATTTCCAAGGTTCCGATTATCTTTATTTCATCCATCAACGACAATCTGAATATGATTTTAGCCATGAACATGGGTGGTGATGATTTTGTAGTAAAGCCATTTGACCTTAATTTCCTGCTTGCAAAAATCAATTCCCTGTTGCGGCGTGCCTATGATTTTCAAGGCGCAATGAATGTAGTTGCCTGCGGTGATGTGGTGTTAGACTTGGATAATGCAAAACTGCAATACAATGGGAGCGTGTTGGAATTATCACGCAATGATTTCATTATCTTGAAAGAACTTATGGCCCATAGCGGTAAAAATGTATCCCGTGATGAACTTATGCAGGCATTGTGGAATGACAATACTTTTGTTGATGATAACACTCTTACAGTCAATATAACGAGGGTACGAAACAAATTGAGGGGGATTGGTCTTGAAGATTTTATTGTCACCCGGAAAGGCATGGGCTACCAGATTGGATAAAAGGCATTTTCTGATTCAGTATCTGAAGGAAAAATATAAGGTGATTGTTGTGTTTTGCGGGCTGATTTTGTGCAATTTCTTTTTATATTTCCTTTATGATGTACGCATGGAGCCGATTTTATACACGTCATTTCTACTCATCCTGTTTGTGCTGCCTTTCGCCTTTTGGGATATGCACCGCATATACCAGAAATGTAGGCGGCTGCAAGATATCGGGCAGATGGAAAATCCGGTTATGCCTGATCTGTGGGTGGCTGAAACGCTTTTAGAACAAGACTATCAGCGAGTAATCAAAGAGGCTCTGCAGGCATGGCAGAATGAACGGACCAGGTGGCGGGAAATAAATGCAGAAAGGGATGATTATTATACTCTCTGGACGCACCAGATAAAGACACCCATTTATTCTATGGATCTGATGCTGCAGACGGGCGACACCACACCATCTAAATGGAAAGCGGAGCTGCTGCAGGTATCACGGTATGCAGATATGGCGCTCAAGTACCTGCAGTTGGAAAATCAATATTCCGATCTGTGTTTAGAACAGGTAAAGCTTCTGACTGTGGCTCAGGAAGCAGTCAGGAAACATTCTGTTATTCTGATCGCAAAGAGGCTGAAAATAGACTTGCATGATTTGGAGGCAGAAGTCCTTACAGACAGGAAATGGCTGTTGTTCATATTGGAGCAGTTGGTTTCAAATGCCGCGAAATATACGGAGCGGGGCACCATTGCAATATATCAGCCTGCCCCATTACAGATATGTGTCAGTGATACCGGAATGGGGATAGCCGCCGAGGATCTGCCGCGCCTGTTTGAAAAGGGCTATACAGGTTTTAACGGGCATATTCACCAGAAATCCACGGGTTGCGGCTTGTATATGTGCAAAAAGGTTTCGCACCTGTTAGGGCTGACTCTTTCTATTTCGTCACAGGTAAATATCGGGACAACAGTAACAATCAATCTGCCGGGGGATGATTTTGCCGCTGCAGATTGACTTTCCTTACAAGTGATGTAAGGTTCAAGCGGGAAATGTCACCTTAATCTATGGCAGACGGTTCCTGCTTTTTTTATAATCTTATGTGTAAAGCCCAAATACAGAAAGGAACATACACATGAATGATAAAAACACAACTTTACTAATGGTGGAGCACCTGCGGAAAATATACAGCTGCAGGTTTGGCGGTAGCCAGGTGGAAGCACTGAAAGATGTTTCGCTTGGCGTAGAACGGGGCGAGTTTATTGCTGTCATGGGAGAGAGCGGCTCCGGAAAGACAACGCTGCTCAACCTTTTAGCAGTGTTAGACCGTCCTACCGAGGGGAAAATCCTGCTTGACGGAAAGGACATTACCCAGATCAGGGACAGCAATATCTCACGGTTTAGGCGCGAAAATTTAGGGTTTGTCTTTCAGGATTTTAACCTGCTGGATAACTTCTCCCTGCGGGATAATATCTACCTGCCCCTTGTGCTTTCCAATACCCCGAAGGAGCAGATGGAAAGCCGGATAGAACCGTTGGCAGCGCAGCTTAAAATTTCTGATATTTTAGAAAAGTACCCGTATGAGGTATCGGGCGGCCAGAAGCAGAGGGTGGCTATTGCCCGTGCTTTGATCACTGCCCCCAAAATAGTGCTTGCTGATGAGCCTACAGGGGCATTAGACTCCCATTCTTCAGCACAGGTTATGAAGTTGTTTACGGATATACACAGAACAGGGCAGACCATCCTTGTTGTGACACATAGCGTCAAGACCGCCTGTTATGCGGGGCGGGTTCTGTTCATCCGTGACGGGAGGCTTTTTAACCAGCTATATCGTGGGGATATGGATAATGAGGCATTTCAGGAGAAGATATCTGACAACCTGAAAATCCTGTTACAGAAGGAGGGATTAGATGCGTAACTTTTATATCCGGCTTGCATTATCTAATGTTAAAAAGAATAAGCCCGTATATTACCCGTTCTTTTTGACAAATATCCTGTCCGTAATGATTTTCTTTTGTATGGCTTCCATCCAAAACCAGACAATCATTGCTACACTTCCCGGAAGCTATATATTTGTTCAGTTTCTTAAAGTGGGGGTTGTTATGACAGGAATATTTGCGGGAGTATTTCTCTTATACACAAACGGACTGCTCATACGGCAGCGAAAAAAGGAACTGGGGTTATATACAATCTTTGGCTTGGAAAAGAAGCATATTGCAAAGGTACTTATACTTGAAAGCATGTTGCTCACAACTGCCGGACTTGTGGCGGGTATTGTTTTGGGTATCGTTTTGGGAAAACTCTTTTTCCTTGTTTTGCTGAAATTGCTGCACTTAGACAGTGGGCTTACATTCCAATTTTTAACGGAAGCACTTGTGCAGACAGGTATTTGTTTTATTGTGATCGGTGTTTTCATCTTGTTTTACAACCTGTTTTCTGTTATGAAAGCGAAACCTGTCGAACTGTTGTATGCTGCCCATAAAGGGGATGATTACCATCCTTTTGTGGGGTTAAAAGCCTTTTTAGGAATTTTATGTATTGGGGGTGCATATGCGCTGATCCTTACCACTCCATCTCCTATTGATATAATCGGGCGTGTTTTTCCTATTGCATTGTTGATTTTGGTGGGAACATTGTTTTTCTTCTCATCCTGCTCTGTCGTTCTTTTGCAAGCTCTGAAAAAGAATGACAGCTACTATTATAAACCAGAGAACTTTATTTCTGTTTCCGGTCTTATTTACCGGCTGAAACAGAATGCAAAGGGGCTGTCAAATATCTGTATTTTAAGTACGGTTGTTATGGTCATTGCCACCACTACGCTGGCGCTGTATGTGGGACAGAAAGAAATGATCTCTTTCCGTTTTCCTATGGAAACAAAAATTTCTGTTTCTGACATAGCTGACGGACAGCCAGCTTTGCCGCAGTTTGTCCACAAAACAGCGGAGCAGTATGATATGGAGATAAGCCGGGAAGCTGACTACAATGTTACCTATATCAGCGGTGTTTATAAAGACAATACCATTTCTGTCTATCAGCCTGATATATACCCGCCGGATATGACCTGCGGCATTTATCTGATTACATGGGAGGATTACAGCCGCATGGAGGAAGGGGCAGAACCGCTTGAAGCGGATGAGGTTTTTGTATTTTCTTCCTCAAAGGATTTAGGAGTTTCGGAAATTAGTTTTGACAGTTTGAAGTATCGGGTAAAAGCTGAGTTATCGGAGCTTGCTATACAAAGTAAAAGCGTGCTGTCCTCTGAAACACATTATTATATTATCTGCCCGATGCAGAAAGACATAGGCAATATCCTTGCTGAACTGTCACCCGCTGAAAATAAATTCAGTCAGACATACAACATGATGTTTGATGCGGAGGGCGGGCAGGAAACTGATTTTAATGCCGCTTTACAAAATCAGTTGGGTTCAAGTTATGCCGGGGCAAAATATGAAAATGCGGAAACAAAAAGGCAGAGTGATAATTTTACCTATGGAGGTTTTCTGTTTATCGGTCTGCTGCTCAGCCTGCTGTTTATGATTTTTCTGGCTCTGGTTATTTATTATAAGCAGATCACAGAGGGGTACAGTGACAGATATAATTTTGAAGTCATGCAGAAAGTAGGGCTTGACCGGAATGAAGTGTCAGCCATAGTCCACAAAGAAATCCGGACTATGTTTTTCTTACCGCTGCTTATTGCGGTTATCCATCTGGCTGTTTCACTTTATGCAGTCGCCATGCTGATTGCCGTGTTTGGACTGACAAATGTTCTGGTGCTTCTGCTCTGTGCGGGTACAATATCCTTGTTGTTTGCCTTTATCTATATGGTAATGTATTTTAGTACCGCAAAAACCTATTGCAAAATAGTGATGCGCTGATGGAAAGGAGCAAATATGAGTTTTAATTTTGGAATTATTTTTGCTGTTATCTGCATTATTGGTGGTTTGCTTATGATTATCTTGTATAAGCCGTACTGGTGGCTGATGAAAAAGCAGGAAATGCCTGATCATTACAAATGGTATCTGCGCATACCGGGAATTTTGTTTATTTTGTTTGGCATTGGGATTATCGCCATAAGTATTATTAACAATTTAGCGTTTTGATTGAGGGGGGTGCAGGCATCTGATGAATGGTGTGGAAAAATGAGAAAAACGCTGATTAAAAAGACACGGATAATGTTATGTGTAATAGGCACAATATTTTTTATTCTGCTTATTTGGACGGTATGGGGCAATAAAGCATTGATGGTGAGTACAATTTCAATCTCAAGCAGCCACATTCCTGCCGCATTTTCTGGCTTTCGGATAGCACAGGTATCAGACCTGCATAATAGTGAATTTGGAAAAAACAATACAGAACTGTTAAAACTGCTATCCGAGAGTCGGCCGGATATCATCGCGATAACTGGCGACCTCATAGATGCCAATCACACGGATGTAGGGATAGCGTTAGGCTTTGCGCAGGAATCCGTCAGGATTGCCCCGACCTATTATGCGACGGGAAACCATGAAGCAGCAAGCCCGCAATATGATACTTTGAAAGCCGGGCTTGAAGAAGCGGGGGTTATCGTGCTGGAGGATGAAGCCGTTTCCTTAGAGCGGAATGGGGAAACCATAACACTGCTTGGATTGGGTGATCCGGATTTTACGGTCAAGGGAGGTATGTTTGGTGAAACCTCTGCTATGGTTAGTACGAAATTGAAAAATCTGGATGACGGCGAAGGAGGGTATACCATTTTGCTCTCACATAGGCCAGAACTGTTTGAAACGTATGTAAACTGCGGCATTGATCTGGTCTTTGCAGGCCATGCGCATGGCGGCCAGTTCCGGCTGCCGTTTATCAGTGGGTTGGTTGCCCCCAATCAGGGATTGTTTCCTCAATATGATGCCGGACTATATACAGACGGCAGCACAAGCATGGTGGTCAGCCGTGGCATTGGAAACAGTATTATACCATTCCGCTTCAATAACCGCCCGGAGATTGTTTTGGTGGAACTTAATGCCAGATAATACTACAAAAGACAAACCGCCGCACTATGGACTTCACCCGCCATATGCGGCGGTCTGCCTTTTCCGCAGGCAGGCCGGGCGGCCTGATAATGGAAATCACTTGGAAAGTTGGGAACTTAGAGGTAATATGCTTACACGGCGGTTTGCGTTTCCCCTATATCATGCAAAAACGTCAACGTCTCTTAATAATTAACGGTAATTGACCGATATATAAATTGACAATATATATCGAAAGGAAGGAAGCGGTATGGCAAAGGAAGAGATTACACCGAGTGAATGGCAGATCATGGAAGTCCTGTGGGCGTGCGGGGAGCCTTTGACATCCTCCGAGGTCTACAAGAGGATGCAGGGGAATGTGGATATGTCGATGAGGATGGTGCGGGTGCTGATGAACCGCCTGAACCAGAAGGACATCCTCGGATACACGGTGGATGAGCATGATTCAAGGGTTTACCACTATTATGTGCAGAGGTCAAGGGAGGAATGTGTAAAGGAGAAAAGCAGGAAGTTTGTGGACAGCTATTTTTCCGGCAGCGGGACAAATGCAATGGCGGCGCTTTTGCAGAGCTTCGCACTGACGGATGAGCAGATAAAAGAGCTGGAGGAGATTCTGGAGAAAAGCAAGGAGCGGGGGACAGAATCCACGGATAAAGAGGGTGAACCCCATGCCTGACTGGGGCAGCCTTTTGGATTTCTGTGCGGCATATTATGCCACCCAGCTTGTGCGGTGTGCGGCTTTTTCCTTTTTGCTGCTCGGACTGGTGATGCTGCTCCGGAAGATGCTTTTTTCAAGACGGACATTCATAAGGGGGCTGTTATGGTCATCCTTCCTGCTCATCCCGTTTCTTGGAAAGTTGAAGCTGTTTTATGAGAATAAGGCAGTGGTGAGAATAACAGGCCGGATAACGCATGGAACCATGACCTGCCTGTGGGCTGACCGCATTTATATGGCGGGCATCCTTATAGCTGCTGTCTGTATATTCGGAAAGCGGCTGCGCCTCCGGAAGTCGGTTGCCGGGATGGAAAAGATTTCTCTGGATAATATGCAGGTCAGGATTACAGACATGAATGTGACGCCGTTTACAGTTGGGCTGCTGAAACCAAAGATTGTCATTCCTAAAGTGGTATGGGGGAGTTACAGCCAGGATGAATTAAAAGCTGTTGTACAGCATGAGCGGACGCATATCCGATTGGGGCATTTATGGTTTGGGCTTGCATGGGATATCCTGCGGTGCCTCTTATGGGTGAACCCGTTGCTGACAATCTGCCAGAAACAGTTCCGGGCGGATTTGGAGGATATTTGCGACAGGGTGTGCATACAGAGCAGCGGGAAGCCGGCGCATGAATATGGCATGGTGCTGCTGAAAACCCTGAAACTGCTGCGCTCTGGGACAGAGGGTACGCCGCCCGCCGTCACCTATGCCGGGGAAAAGGAATTTGCAGACATGAAAAGGCGGATGGGCGAGATTGCAGGTTTCCGCCCATACCGGAAAAAACTGTGCATGGGCATGGTAGCCATAGTTTCTCTGATAATTGTGGTTATGCTGCTGGCGGTACATACCCATTCCTATGCACGGTGCAATGAAAGTAAAGATATCATGGTTGGAAATTATGACGGAGAACCCGGAATAGTTTCTTACGATACCGAAAAACTTAGAGAAATAATTTCATATGATGACAGGTATGTTTATGTTGAGCGAGATGCCTTTGAGAATTTTTTAGAAGAAAATGATGCAGACGGAGAAATATGGATTGTTTTTGGCGGATTTTATAAACTGCCGGGTTTAGCTGGTGCAGCGGAAACTTGTATATATGAAAGAGGTTCAAGAGGCAGTATAGTACAGATTCCCTATGAAGGCATACGGGATAGCTGGTATATGGAACTGCTTAAATTGTTATAGGCGTAGCATGGAAACGAAATGGATTTCAAATAAATTTTATATCAAGGAGGACAAAATTATGGCAATGGAGATTACAAGCAATTACAGCAGCTATGCGGCACAGGGCATGGCGGACAACACAAAGAAAAGGGCAGAGAAGACATCGGAACCGGTTAAAACTAACAATACGGAAAGCACATCAGATTATTTAAGCAAATTGCAAAAGCAGGTTCCGTATATGACGCTTGAGGTTGGGAGCGGCCTGTCAATGGCCAGAGATAACAAAGTCAATACACTGGCTGTAAACCCTAAATTGCTGGAGAAGATGCAGAATGACCCGGAGAAGGCAAAGGAATATACACAGCGGTTGAAGGATATTGAAAATGCACAGAAATTTGTAGATGGGTATATGAAAGCCAAGGGATCTAAAACAAAATTTAGCCATTGGTATGTGGATGAAAATGGAAATTACTCACATATCGCCTATTATGAGCATGATAATACCTTCTATAAAAAACTTAGTGAGAAATCGCGGGAGAATATTGAAAAACATATTGAAAAAACAAGAGAAAAAGCGGCAGAAAAACAGAAAGAGTTTCAGGAAAAACTGGAAGAAAAGCGGACTGGACAGGAAGATGGAACAGCAACTCCGAATAAAGCAGAGCAGCTTTTAGAAGAAAAAATGTCTGCTTCCAAAGATGGCACGATTTATCTGAATGACACAGATATGAAAACAATTATCGAAGCTGTCCAGGAAGAGGATGCGGGCAAAACCACTGTGAAAGATCAGCCGCAGGTTGGTGCGAATCTGGATTTGAAGATATAAGAGGAGGCGAGGATATGAATATCAACAGTAACAATATGAAATGGTTTTCGGGATATTCCCTGATGAACAGGCTGTTTTCGCAGAAGAATGGAAATAAAACAAGTACATCTAGCCAGATGGGTGCTGCTATCAGCGGAGGGGTAAAGCATAAGCACAGCAATTTATACTATGATGAGAACGGTATTCCCTGGATGTCAAAAGAGCAGGCGGACAGATGTATATCGGGGAGAAGTGACTGGAAAAAAATTGTGTCTGTGTCAGATGAAGTAAAGGCAGAACTGGCAGAGGTGGTAAAACAGGATTTTATCAGCACCAATGGAAAGAGCATACCGGAAGGAACCAGGAGAAACGATGTCATCAATAAGTATTTAAACACTCTTCCTTCAAAACAGCGCAGTTCTGCTTCGTGGACATTGGACAGAATGGCAGGGGATTATGGAAGCCGTTTGGAGGCATTGGTAAAACAGAACAATCCGGGATGGAAACCGGGGGACGCTTTTGACACCAGTATTTTAGACCAGCTTGATGGGACGCTCGGCGGAGTGGATTTCAGGGCGTAAATTTGGAAATGGAGGATTTGATATGTCAGTAAATATAGAGGGAAATATAAGCCAGGCGGGTGCAGCAAGCGGATGGTATCAGAATAGCAGAGTGGCCAGTCCGCAGGAGAAGGAAAAGGATGCGCTGCAACCGAAGGCGGACAATGCGGTGAAGGTTTCCATTTCGCAGGAAGGCATTGAGAGCTATCGGAAACAGACCCGTGAAAAAGGGACATCGGGCAGAGTTATTGCAAAAGGGAATAAGGAGAGCGTTATAAGGCAGGCAAAACAGACGGCAAGCGCACTGGCCGCAAACGCCTATGGCGGTGAACTGGCCGGAGAATTGGAAAAGCTGAAAGGGCAGAGGACAGGAAGCGCATACGCCATTGCAGACCAGATGGAGGATTCCGTCAGGGCGTATGGCAACCTTTATGATGAAATCGTGCGGGGCTACCAGAACGGCACAAGGGAGCGTTATGTGGAGGATGAAAATTCAGAAACGGGTTTCCGTAAAATGACAATGGAAGAAGAATTAAGTGAGCTTGACCGGGCATTCCAGAAGATAGCGGACAGAGCGGATACCAAAGAAATGATAGAGGGCGAGTTTCAGAGGCTCAGAACTGAGGGAGGGAAGGGGCTTTCCACGAATGTCTCTAAAAAGCCGCAGGAGACAGATGGAGATGCCCCGGAAACAGCCGGAACGAAAATGAAAAGGCTGGCGCAGGAATGGAGGGATGCCTACAAGACTTCCGGTTCCAAGGAAAGCAGCATGGAGAAAGTGTTATCCATGCTGAATGGTATGTTTGGCATTCATAAAGAGGCGTAATTGGATATACACATATAATTTTTACACCCTATTCCGCAGAGGCGCATAAGGCTTTGCCTCTGCGGTCTGCCCGGAGGCGAGGGGGAGTGTATTTAAGGCAATGAACCGCTCGGACTTATTACGAGGGAGAGGGTGCGGTGCTGAATGACAGAGGGGCCGCAATAATAAAAATAATTGGGGATTTGAATCATGAGCATAAACGGAATAGGGGCGGGATATCCCGCATGGCGTGATATGGGAAAGGCACAGAGGAATGGTTCGGGAACGGGCTTCGCGGGCAGGATGGCGGATGCAGATGCGGCAGGGAGCAGTTCTCCCATCAGAAACAGCATGAGGGCGGCGGGGCAGACTTCGGTGCTGGATGCGTACCGTGCATCGGCGGCATCCGGGGTACGCAATGTGAAGCCTGCCTATGAAACATACGAATCCGAGAATTACAGGATTGTGCCGGACAACGAGGCGGGGTGTTTCGATATTTACAATAAACAGGGAGAAAGGATAGACGCTTTTGACTATTCTGACATCAAGGTCAGGCAGGACAGCCAGACAGGAAAGCAGTTCCTGATCTCGGAGCATGGAACCATGAGCTATGATGCTATGGTATTGGACGGCGAGCTGAAAGACGCCCTGCAGGATGTCATGGGCGTGGAAACGCTGGAAACGGAGGAACTGTCCGGTTTCATATTAAAGACCCATTCCGGCACTGGCATACAGTATCTTGTGTGGGATGGCGAGGAAGGCCGTTGGGGAAAAGTCCTTTTGCAGAGCGAGGCAGACAGGGAAAGGTATGAGACCCTTGCGGAGACCTACTTCAATAAATATCCCAACCTGATCCACGATAAGAACGCCGCATACATATGGGCTGATCTGGAGATAAAGGGGCTGGCGCAGCATACGAAGGATGGCATTGTCTCTATGGGCTTTAACGGGATGTCCTATAATGACAATACAGATTATAAGAACAACTGGAGCGTCCTGTTTTCGGAAAATACCTATAAGGCGGTTTTCGTTTGGCTGCAAAACAACAGGGGCAGCATTGAAGAAATGCAGAAGTTCGCCACATGGCAGGATGTGTTTAACAACATTGGCAGCTGGTATGACCGCATATGGTCTGATGAAGAAGAAAAGCAGGGGTATCTGAATAACTGATAAGCCACAGCCTGACAGGACAGGCATCCCCGGTTTTCCGGCAGATCGGGGAAATTGGGGAGAGGGAGTAGCTTCATGTTTTTGGAGAAGGAGGCATTATGAAAAGAGGCAACAAAAAAGATAAAGTGTCTTATTATGTTGGCTGGGGTATAGCTTACGGAACATTTGCTGGAGGAATGTTTAGCATTTTACTTCTTGAGCATTTGTTAATTGTTCTTTTCATGGGAAGTGCTTTCGGAGCGGTGATAGGCGCGATTTTTGGGAAAATGAAAACACAGTATGCAAAAGACTAACAGTAGCATATCCCCAATAAGCCACAGCCTGACAAGGCAGGGCAGGCATCCCCAACGTTCAGGCAGATAGGTGAATCGGGGAGCAGAAAATTTTGTTAATCAAAATGTATGTATGGGAGGTTCATAATGAGAAAACAAGACAAAATACTAAAAATAATTTGGTGGGTGTATATTGCCTTATTGTTGGTCTTTGTCGTTGTTAAGTTCAAAGGTTCATTTTATGAATTAACTGATAGGATTAGTACCTATTCAATGCAAGGTTCAATAAACTATAATCTTATTCCATTCAGGAGTATGTCCACTCAGATCAAGTACATTACCCAGTGGTGGGCATTAAAAAACTTATTGGGAAATATAATTCCATTTATCCCGTTTGGCTTTCTTTTGCCTATTGCATACAAAAAATTCAGTTCAACGATAAGTGTTTTCTTTACTGGCCTAGCTTCGATACTATTAATAGAGATTTTTCAATTCCTTACTAAACTTGGTACTTTTGATGTTGATGATATTATTCTTAATATGATAGGAATTGTTTGCGGGTATTTGATGTTTTTGGTCATTAAACGTTTTTGTGTAAGAGAGAAAGGGCTATGAACGATACTGCATTGTAAAAACTGTTATGGATTTTGGGAAAATCGGGGGAGCAGGAGTGGCTTTGATAAAATGAAAGGGTGGAGAGGAAGTATGAAAAAATGTATCATGTTAGTCTTTATATTGACAGTAGGTATGTTTAGCATCGTTGGTTGTGGGGATAAGACAACTAAAAGCAATGCTTCAGATGCAGATGGAGCGTATTTCAGTAACAATGAAGAAAAAAAACAATTTACTGAAATTATTACAGCTTCTGGTGAGACGATTGGTATCATTGACAATAATAAAGAAATAGAAAGGTTCGTAAAACAACTGGATATTGAATCCTGGAATGATATGGAACAGCTGCCTGAAGATATAGACCTGGTATATAGCTATATATCATATGAGGTAATTGATGAACCTATATTTTTACAGGATGGAAAACAGTTAGTTAATAAGAGTACCTTAGAATTTTATATTTCACAGAAAGGTGAATATATTATACGAGATTATAATCAGGAAATAGAAGCAATAGCCAGAATATCAGAAAAGGCGGGACAGTTTCTTAATGCGCCGGAAGACTTAGACCTAAATAAGAATATAACAGCGAAGGATATACTGGATGGGTGGGGACTTGATTTTTATGTGCCAAATAGTGATATTGAAAGTGATATTGAAAAAACAGATGATATAGAGAATGCCCGATATTATATAGGTGAAACATCCTTTACAGAAGAGGAACTACGCAAGACTTCTAAAGAGCAGAAGATACAGTTTTACGGAGCAGACAAAAACACGTTGCTGAATGAAATAGACGATATTTCTGAAATAGCGCAATATCTTAACGGGTTGGCTTTGGATCAGTGGGAATATGCAGATGATGCACCAAATCCAGAAGAAGTTGAATGCCAAATTGTCAGATTTATGTTATCAAGGCATAGTAATGAAAAAGAGTTAAAAGAAATGGATACCCAGATACTTTATAAAAGCGATGGTAATTATTATATTGAGGAAATAATTCCGGGTGAATATAGTGATCGGGGAGAATTTATAACACATTATCAAGTGTCAGAGGAGATAGCAAAATATATTTTATCATATTTAGAATGATCCTTCTTACAGGACGAAAACGAATGAAGTGAAACTTTTTTGAGGGCTGATTCGTATTATTAGCAGAAGGTGACATTCTTCAATTTATGACGGAGAATTCATGGCATGGAAAAGCAGCTGATAATTATAGAGGGCATGCAAATTGAGCATTGGTATGAGTGGTGTAACAGGTTATTTTCCAACAGGTTATACGAATAAACCCCAGAAAACCGAAACAGGAAAGAATTTTGCAGATATTGTCAATCAGAAAGCGGCAGAAGCGGATAAAGAAGTAAAGGGCAAAGAAACTTCCCGTGTTTTGGATTCAATTGCCGAACATGCTCCGGAGGAAGTAAGACAGGCATTTTTGGAAGCAGAGAAA
>CAJULP010000037.1 GCA_910587295.1 uncultured Lachnospiraceae bacterium
ATAAGGTAAGGCAGTTATGCAGCAAGCTTTTACAAGTAGGCACCATAAGCAGACAGCATACGATCTGTGAGGTGAGGGATAATGGGTTACTGTTGATTTAGCTTGTTTCAAGCAATCACCCCATTTCCTGACTAACACCATCCTCATTTTCCATCACCCCTTTGTATTTTAATATTTTATTCTATATACCATTTTTACACAAGAGAAAATATCTATAAGATTGGTTCTCTTATTCCTCCCTTTTGGATACAAAAAAACGCATGGTTTACAATTTACTGTTCCATGCGCCTTTACGTTGTTTTATTGATATAGAAATGTTTCTCTGATTATGCTAATTGCATTGATTGGCTTTCCGACTCTTCCTCTAAAGTCATTTTACCTAACTTTATTTTGGGATTTTCTAAAAAAGATCATCTTCATAAACCGGCTTAGTAATCGTCATATCCGATTTGTTCCTCTAAAAATACCGCAATCACACCCATATTTCTATTGAATTTTCAATGCTCTGCCTTTAAATGATATGATATTCCACATAAAGTTCCTGACGATATTCTTTATCCTGTGATACTTTAATAACGTCTGATAAACGGCCATCTTCACTTAAAAGTATAATTAATTTTGCCAACATTTCCTCACCTTTTTTCACATTCTCCTGGTCTCTCATTAACAATGTCATATACTCATGCCTCCATTCTCTATTCTTCTTGGCCTCTTTTACAGCTTCCTCCAGCCTCTCCACATAGGCATCCTTCGGCTTCTTCCCTGCCACATAATCAAGGAACGCCTTTAATTCATCACTCACATCATCCAGAGTTCCTTTTGCATTGAGAATTATCTTAACAGCCTCATCACCCATAGAAATGCTACCGTCTTCTTTACAGATATTTTCAAAGGTATAAATATGCCGCCCTTTCCCATATAAATCGAATGGACAGATAAATATAACATAGCTTCGCTTTAACTCATCATAAAGCTGTCCTTTATCAATAAGCTGCAGGTCTATCATACTCTGTTAATACCGGCTTCTCTTAGGAAGTTCCTTTGTATGGCTTACCTGCATTTCTATGTCGTAAACAACTTCTTTCTCATCTTTTACATACACATCCAGCCTCACACTGCGGGCATCCATATCCATGTTGATACTTTTCTGTAATTCCGGATATTCAATGCGATCAATGTTCAAATCCGGGAGAATCCTCTGCAATAATTCTTTGCACAGTTCCGGATTCTGCATGACCTTTCCAAACAGAAAATCATTGGATATGCTTAATTCTTCCCATTTTGTCCGCTTTGTTTCCATGTTTCCCATTTTATCTACCTGCTTTCTTTCAATAAACCACTGCCGGAAAAACTCTGTATGTTCCAAAAGCCCTGTTATCTATTTTAATTATACACAGCCTTCCGGCAAATTACAATAAGATGGGAACCTGTCGTATGTGCCAACTAACATTTGACATATACACATAAGCACAAAATATTGATTTTCCCCAAATCTCATTATAAAATAAATCAGGATAACATGTTTTATGAAAGGACAGAGGATGAATATTGTAGGAACACAGATCAACGGTTATTTCTTTGAGGAAGCATTGGGAAGCGGAAGCTTCGGTTCGGTGTATAAGGTTACAAAAGAAGGAAAACACTATGCCGCAAAAGTTTTGGCTGAAACATACATACTGGAAGAATTTAAAAATGAACAGAATCGTATCACCAGAGAAATTGCGGTTCTCAAACATGTGACGGGCGAAAATCTGATCAAATATCAGGATGATTTCTTTTTTGAAAATGAATTTGGCATCCGGGAATATGTGATCGTTATGGAATATTTCGAAGGTATAACGCTCAAAAAATATTTAAGAAAGCACTCGGAATTAAATACACTTATCTGCATTTTTGTAAAAATATTGTATGGCGTGAGAGATCTGCACAAGACCATAATTGAAAACGAAGGCATCATCCATAGAGATCTGAAACCTGATAATATTCTGGTAGACGACCATTTGAACGTTAAAATAATAGATTACGGATTAAGTAAGATTGTTGACTTTTCCTCGATCACATCAACAGGAACCCAGATTGGCTCTCCACTTTATATGTCGCCGGAACAGATCAAAGACAGCAAGCATATTGATTGCAGAGCGGATATCTATGCGCTGGGCGTGATCTTATATGAGATGGTGACCAAAAACATGCCATATCGAGCTGCCACACTGCCGGAACTTTTAATGAAAATATTAAACGAACCGATCATTCCCCCCAGACAATACAACCCTAAAGTAAGCGACGGACTTGAAAAAATAATCTTCAGATCTACCGCAAAAGAGCCCTTTGCCCGTTTCCAGACCATAGATGATTTTATTGACGCATTTGAACGCGGAGAAGTTGAGGACGAGCTGGAAGTTTCAGGAAAATACTATGCCTGGATCTATAAAGAAAAGACCGTAACTTTGCAGTTTGAAAAGGAAACTTTGTCTGATATCATATATCCGCTCCATGTGCAGCGATGGCAGAAAGGCCTGCACAGGCATTTTGCCAAAAAGCAGTTTGAACATGTTTTGATCGACCCGTCAACACAGCGGTTATCCTATTTTGCATATGGGAACACAAAAGGATTGACCGAACTTGCCTATGCGCCTTCCAAAGGAATCATTTCTTTGGAATACCTGCAAAACCTGCAGCATAGAAGCAAATATCTCCAAAATTGGTATCAAAGTGTCCGTATGGGAAAGAAATTGATTTTGCCCTATCATTATATCAGTAACACGGATTATACCATCGATAAGATTGAAGAATGGATTAAGATCAATATACAGTTGATCAACGATAGCTCCAGGATCGTTGAGCCCGATAAAGAAAAATATGCTATGATATCCATCGGACTAAGCCATCTCGTGTTCCAGTCAGAGAAAATCTTGTCCTATTTTGTCCACGTAAACGTTGACGGATTTATCGTACAAGTATCTGATATGAAGCAGTTAAATGAACAGTCTCTGGCCAGCTATCTGGATTTTATGATCCATTTGCAAAAATATACCGCAAAACCCGTTATTGCGTTAAAAGTGCCTATCTCATTAGGCCTGGCTTTAATCGCAAAGGGAATACACGGGTTCTCATTGGGATTGGCAGGCATTGAATATTTTGATGAACAATATATCAAAGAAGAAAAAGATTCCTTTCACCTGGATTTAAAATACTATTTTCCCCAAGTGCTGTCTTCTTTGATATTCCCCAAAAAAGACACGTTGGCATTTGAACAGGTCTACCATTACTTTGGCGGCTGCCGGTGTAAATGGTGCATGGGAAAATCCGCTGTTGAAATAATAGCCAAAGACAAAGGGCCTCAGCTTCACCACTGGCAGATGATGCTTAATGAAGTATCCCAAATCAATCGTCTTGAAAAAGACAGGCGGATCGGATATCTGTTAAGCCGAATTGATGAAGCCAAGGACCACTTAGATTCCATCCCTAAAAACATGTTAGAGAGCCAGAAAAATACCGATTATTATAAATTGCTTAAAATTTTAAAAATAGTTTTATGATCTCCGGAAGGATACGAATGTTTTCCGGCCAAGATCACATGACAGGCAGCTGCGATCATCCAGGTTATGTGGATGATCGCAGCTCCTTGGTTTACTGCCGCAAAGATCAAACCCGCTCCTGCCTCTGCATGGGCCGGAGCAGTTCTCCTCCGTCTACCAGCACGGTGGTCCCTGTCATAAAGCGGAACCCATCGCTTACCATACAGGCTACCACGTTCCCGATATCCATGGGAACCCCCAGCGTCCGTAAGGGGATGGTGGAAAGCTTTGCTTCCCGGTTTCGTTCGTTGCTGTAAATTTCCTGGTTCATTTCCGACAAGATCACCCCCGGCGCACAGCTGTTTACCCGGACTCCATAGGGGCCAAGACTTGCCGCAAGGGATCTTACCACTCCTTCTAACGCATATTTGATACTGGAATAAACGGCCAGGTTTCCCATAGCGCTTACACCGTTAATAGAAGAAATGATCACGATATTGCCGCTTTTTTGTTCCTTCATCACCCTTCCCGCTTCCATGACGCCGTATAAGGTTCCCTTATAATCCGTTGCAAGCAGGGCGTCAATTTCCTCTTCCGTGGTATCTAACAGCTCCGCCCTGACATTAAATCCCGCATTGGCAACGAAGATGTCCACGCTCCCCCTTTTTTCCTTTACCGAACGGATGGCCTGTTCCATTTCCGCCTTGTTCCTGACATCCGCCGCCAGGCAATTTGCGCTGCCGCCCATCCCCTCGATCTGCGCCCTGGTCTTTTCTAAGCGCTCAATGCGCCTGCCGGTCAGTACCACATGAGCCCCGAAATTTGCCAGGGCAATGGCGATCCCCTGCCCGATGCCGGAACCGGCCCCGGTGACCACAGCCGTCTTGTTCCCCAGGTCAAATACATGTTTGATATAAGCTTCATTCATAACGGATCAGCACCTTCATTTCCTTTCTGCCGTCCACGATCCTCTCAAAAGCCTGCTGAATCTCATCAAGCGAAAAGACACTGGTGACCAGCTTTCTTAATTTCTCCTTTTCCTCCGAAAGGAAAGCGATGGCCTCGTCAAAATCCTTTTCCTCGTATACCCTTGCCCCTCTCATCTGGTATTCCTTCCAGAAAAATTTATGCAGATCCACCCGAGGCGCTTCCCCAAAGATTGCCACTACCACAATCCTTCCGTGAGGCCTTGTGATCTTGGTTATGGAATCCGCGCCGGCCTGTGTGCCGGACACCTCAAAGGTCACGTCCGCCCCCACATTCCCGGTAAAGTCCGCCACTACGCTTTCCAGGTCATCCTCTGCCGGGTTCACCGTCCGAAACCCTAATTCCGCCGCAAGGTCAAGCCGCTGCCTGCTGACCTCGGAAACCAGCACCTCCGCTCCCCTTCTTTTGGCTGCCAAAGCCACCAGAAGGCCGATGGGGCCGCCGCCGATCACAACCGCCTTATCGCCGGGCTTTACTTCCCCCCGCTCCACGTCATGACAGGCTACCGCCAAAGGCTCCACCAAGGCTCCGTCTCTAAGGTCCATATCCTCCGGAAGACGATGAAGGGTGCGGGCGGGCACGGTCCAAAATTCCTGAAAAGCCCCTTCCGAATCTACCCCCATAAATTTCAGATTCTGGCAGATATGGCTGTATCCCGCCTTGCAGGTAGGGCAGGCTCCACAGTAATCCAAAGGGCGTATTACCACTTTATCTCCTTTTTGAAAACCAAAAACGCCTTCCCCCACTTCGTCCACAACGCCGGAGCACTCATGCCCGATGACGGCATGCCGGCCCGTCCTTTTCTCCATGCCACCCAAAAAAACATGGATATCCGTACCGCAGATACCGCAATACGCTATTTTTACTCTTACCTCCCCTTGAGAAGGCGGAGCCAATTCCTTTTCCCCTACGGAAAACCTTCTGGCTTCCTCATAAAATGCCGCTTTCATTTTTATGTAAACTCCTTTCCCCAAAAGCGGCCAGGCCGCCCTGGCCGCTTATTTCCCCGAAACACTCCTATTCTGTCCTGTTATGCCGAAAAATCTTCCTTGATCACCGAATGGACGATATCCCGGATGCTCTTTAATTCTTCCTCTGATAGATATTCGTTTCCCACTGCCGCGTTCCATTTGGCCTGTTCCACGCTCTTTGCCCCGGGGATAGCCACCGGATGAAGCTCATGGGAGATCACGTAGCTTAAAGCCATTTTCGTATAATCCCGGTCTGGACCGAACTCCTTTTTCAAAGCATCCATAATTGCGATCTGATACTCATACTTAGCCCGCCATTTACCGCCTTTATTGTAATGACAGCGGACCAGGTCCGTGAAAACCGTGTCAAGATCATATTTGCCGCTGACGATCCCCTGTCCTAAAGGCCCCCGCACCAAGATCCCCAGATTCTTTTCCTTACAATAATCCAAAAGGCCCCGCTCCGGCGCAATGTTGGCAATGCTGTATTCCACTTCCACCACCGAACATTCTCCGTCCGACATCTCATAAAACCGCTTTAACACGCTAAGGCTGTCTGTGGAGATTCCGTATTCCCGGATAAATCCTTCCTTTTTTAATGCCCGGAAACCTTCAATAAATACACTGGGATCCTCGATCTCCATCACATGGCACAGCTCTACATCCAGATAGCCGGTCTGAAGCCGCCCCAGGGAAGCGTGGCCGCAGAGTCTTATCATATCCGGCGTGGTATAGGGAACGGACTGGCCGCTGCGCTCCCCCCAGTGCCCGATCTTGCTTACAATGGTGATCTGATCTCTGATATCCTTACAATATTTTCCAAGCCGCAGTTCCGACGTGCCGTTTGGCTGCCCGTAATTATCCGCCACATCGTAAAGGGTCACGCCGCTGTCAAAAGAAGCCCGGATGATCCTCTCCGCATCCGCATCCTCCATATGGCCCCACTGGTTGCCAAAGTTCCAGCAGCCAAGACCCATGGCAGACACATCTATCCCTGTTTTTCCAAGTTTATGGTAAAGCATCCTCTCCTCACCTGTCCTTTCCAAATTCCATCCGCAGCAAATGGACCGCCGTTTCTTTTGGCTTAAGCGTTAAGATCCCGTCTTTATCCCGCAGATGATAGGTACTGTCCGTTTTATCCCCAAGCCCGCTCCATGGCTCAATGCACATAAAGCGCATTTTGCCCGGCTTTGACCAAAATACCGTATAGGGAAAATTTTCCCGGTAAAGCCGGATATAACGCCCGGTGGGTTTTTCCAAAAGATCCACATAGGCAGATTTCAGATCCGTAAGACAGAAGTTTTTCCCAAACAGGGTATCTGTCAAAAGAAAATTGTCCTGGTCTTTAAAGTAGACCGTTCTTTCCCCGGTCCGCAGCTGCCCCTCCTCATCGGAATGAAGCTGACAAGGGGTCTCCGGCTTTTCAAAGCGGATCCCGTAGTCTTCCGTGCCGTAATCTTCCGAAAGTAAAAAGCCCGGATGAAAACCTACATTATAAAACATTTCCCTGTTATCCTCATTGCTTACCGTATAACTCCAAAAAAGGTTCCTTCCTTCTAACCGGTACTCTGTCCTTAGGCAAAAACGGTAAGGGTATTTCTTCAAGGTCTCTTCGTTCCAACGAAGCTCAAACACGATCCTGTCCTTTTCCCTGTGGGCCGCCTTGTGCAGGCTCTCCCTGGCAAACCCATGGTTGATAAGCTCGGTATACCAGGTTCCGTCCTCGTCCTGCATCTTAAAATCTTTCAGCCTGCCGCAATAAGGGAACATTACAGGGGCATGAAGGTTCCACAGGCTTTCATCCCCCTGCCAGAGGTATTCTTTTTGTTCTCCTTTTCCGTAAATGGAATGCAGCTCCGCACCAAAATCACAACATGTCACTTTCAATTCTTCATTTTCTATCTGATATAACATCCTCTTTCCGCTCCTTTTCCGGCTTTACAGATCCTGCCCGTCTCAATCATCGCCGGCAGGACCATTTTCCTGGGCGTCATTTAAAATTTCCATCACGTCCTGCTTTGTTAATTTGCACAGATTTGACACATTCCGCCCATTTGCCGTGCAGTTCTTCGCTACCATCTCAAGCCGATCCCTTGTTACGCCGATCTCCTTTAAGCTCTTAGGAAGGCCTAAGAACCGGATCAGGTTTTCCATATCCTGAATCCCCTTAAGCGCCGTCCGCTCCGGGTGCTCAAAATCATATTCCTCACCAAACACTTCCACCGCAAAACGGGTAAAACGGTTCAGCCCCTTTTGGTACACATGCCTTGCATAAGCAGGGAATAAGGCAGACAGCCCCGCCCCATGGACAATCCTGCCATTAGCGGCATGAAGCTCCTCCTCGATCAGATGGAGCCCGCAGCCCTTTAACCGGCCGCAGCTTAACAGATTATTGTGGGCCAGGGAAGCTCCCCACATCAGGGCCGCCCTTGCCTCATAATCGTCTGGCTTTTCCATCACTCGATACCCGGCTTCTATCACGGATTTCATGATTGCTTCCGCAATCCGGTCCGTAAGGAGCGCATCTTCCGTGGCCGTAAGATATCTCTCAAACACATGCATAATGCTGTCAAATACGCCACAGGCCGTCTGGAAAGGCGGCACGGAGTACGTCGCCTCCGGATTCATCACCGCAAAATAAGGCCGGTTTGCTTCATGGTGGGCGCCCTTTTTCTGGTTCAGGGCTTCGTTGGTGATCACCGCCGCCGTGCTGGTCTCTGACCCTGCCGCCGCCGCGGTAAGAACGCACCCTAACTTCACCGTCTTTTCAATCTCCGGTTCCTTGGAACCTTCCACATAAGCCCACACATCCTCAATGCTGGTGTTGACTCCAAGAGCGATCCCTTTGGCAGAGTCGATCACGCTGCCGCCTCCCACCGCTAAGATAAAATCCACTTTTTCCTTCCTGGCAAGCCCGATCCCTTCCGAGATCAGTGAAAGCGTCGGATTGGGGCGCACGCCCAAAAATTCCACATAGGGGATCCCCGCCCCGGAAAGGATTTCCTTTACTTCCTGATAAATGGGAATCTTCGCCACATCCTCTTTATTATAAGAATGGAGCAGCACTTTGGTAAAACCGCCTTTTTTTATCTGCTCCGGTATCAGTTTTTGCGCCCCCTTGCCAAACAATACCCTGGTAGGCAGGCAGAAACTAAAATCCAACATAATTTTTCTCCTTTTTGCTATACCGTAAAACCAATCCTGGTCACCGCAATCTCCAAATCATTTAATGCCTCTGCCGTGGTCAGCTTCCCCTGCGCATGGTCGATCATCTTTTCCTCTAAAACATCCGCTGCCCAGCTAAGGGTTCTGTCCTGTTTCAGGACATCACTTAAATCCACGTCAATATTTTCCGGCTGGCTCTCCGCCGTCCTGTAGTTCCCCGTGACCTTTACCGTAGGCGCCACCGGGTTTCCAAGAGGGTTCCCCTTCCCTGTGGAAAATAAGATCAGCTGGCAGCCTGCCGCCGCAAGAGCCGTGGTGTTTTCCACTCCGCCGGTAGGCGCGTCCATTAAGATCAGCCCCTTTTCCCTGGGTGTGGTTCCGCAAAATACCAGTTCCCGTATGGGGCTGCTGCCGCCTTTCTTCACGGAACCCAATGCCTTTTCCTCAATGGTGGAAAGGCCGCCTTTTATATTATCCGGCGCAGGGTTAAACCCGTTTAAGTCCACGCCGATGCTCTTGATATAGTCCTCATACCACTGAACGGCCTGAAAAATCCCCTCACCGATCTTGGGGGTTACCGCCCTTTTGGACAGCATTTCCTCTGCCCCCATCCACTCCGTGGTCTCCGACAGGATCACCGTGCCTCCTTCTTCCACCAGACGGTCCGCCAGGATCCCCAAAGCCGGGTTGGATACCACTCCGGACGTGGTGTCCGATCCGCCGCATTCCACGCCCAGCATCAGCCGGTCTATGGGAGCTTCTTCCCTCTTGACGCAGGAAGCTTCGATAACTAACTCCCTTGCTTTTCTCCAGGCCTGTTCCGTACAGCCCATGGAGCCGCCGCACTCGTCCATGGTGTAGATAAACACGGGCTTTTTCTCCTCTTCGATCAGAGCTGCGATCTTCTTTGCGATCACCGCTTCCAGAGAAACGATCACCACCGAATGTACATTGGGGTTCCTGCCAAGCCCTGCCATGGTCTTGATGTGCAGGTCCATGTCTTCCCCAATCTCCCCTCTGCCAAAGCAGGGGCATAAAGGAACGGTTCCCTTCACCAGGTCTGCCACCCGTCTGGCAATGAAGTTGGAATTGTCCGCAGTGCTTAAAATGGCAACCATATTTCTGACCCCGTAAGTTCCATTCTCCCGGGGATATCCCATAAACGTCTTTTTCATCTTCCAAGCCCCCTGATACTCTCAACATTGTGGACATGCACCCAGCCGCCTTTTGTAATCTCGGCAGTGCAGTTTCCCACCGCTTCCCCGTATTTATAGATCTTTTCCCCCGGCCTTATGTCCGCCAGGGCGATCTTATGGCCGTAGGGAACCGCTTCCCTGGCAGTCACCCCGATCTCCTCAAGAAATTCTCCTTCCGAAAGGTCACAAAGCACCACTGCCACATTATCTTTTTCCGATAAACGGATCACTCGTTTCATTCCACGTCTCCTTCCCCGAAAACTCCTACCAGCCTGGTAAACGCCCCAGATCCATCCCTGATCTTAAGGGGGAAGCAGACAGACGAAAATCTTGGCTTTGGCGCATCGTCCAAATGGAGCGCGCATTCAATGATGGGGATCCCATACTCCTTTAACAGGACCACATGGGCCGGTTTTTCTTTTTTCCTTACGTCATCCACGGTAAAACAGTCGATGGCTACTATGGAAACCCCCGCATTGGCAAGATACCTTGCCGCTTCCTCGGTAAGATACGGTGTCTTCAAATAAGTCTCTTCGCCGTAAAACCGAAAAAATCCGGTATTTAAATACACAAGGTCACCTTTTTTTATTTCTCCCGCTTCTTTTTGGGCCTCCTCTAAATCTTTTACGGAGATTTCCCCGTACTCTCCCTTTTTTACATTCAGCATCAGGCTTGGCACCATGAAGAACCTGTCAAGCGCAAACTGGTCGATATTTTTCCCTTTTGTGGTGAAATGAGAGGGTGCGTCAAAATGGGTGGCCACATGAGTGGTCATGGTATATTCCTCCAGCTTATTGCTAAAGCCTTTTCGGGCCTCCGCGTCCTCCGACTGGCTTATGGTATAGCGCATGGTCACTTCCGGAGCGGAAGGCGGCTTTGGCATCCCGGGATGGATTTCCGATGAAAAATCTACCAGTCTCATAAGCTTCCTCCCGTCACCTTTGCGATATCACGGTTCATCTTCAGGATATCTTCCGCTGCCAAAGTCAGCTCCCCGCCTTTTATGTAATCCGCCACATGGGCCGGTTTCCTGCCTCCGCAGATCACGTTCATGGTATCGCCGGCATTCACGCTCCATGCGATCACCAGATTCACCGTGTTGCAGTCATATTTTTCGCAAAGGTCCGTCCATGAATCCAGCATGTCAAGCACCGGCCTCCTCTTTTCCGGGGCAAACCACGGGATCTTGTTGCGCACGTTCCCCGGCTCTACCTGATAATCCATACGGATCTTTCCGGTGAGAAGCCCCTGCTCTAAGGGGGAGTAGGCCTGGGTGGTGATCTTATCCTCCCGGCATACCGGGAACAAACCCTTCATCTTTTTATCATCCAGCATACTGAACCGCTCTTGGATCAGGTCGATCTGACCAAAGCCGCGGTACTCGTCAAACTGTTCCCTGCTGGCATTGGAAATTCCGATGGCCCGGATCTTCCCGGCCTTTTTCAATTCCTTAAGCGTATCCATGATCTCCCCGATCTCCACCATGAAAGGTTCCATAGGCTGCTGATGGGTGACATAAATATCGATATGATCCACTCCAAGCCTTCTAAGGCTGTCGTCCACTTCCGTAAGCATTGCTTTCCTGCTCAAATTCCGGCGGATGGTTTTCCCGTCCCTTGTCACGATGGGAGTTCCCTCATCGGTCTTCCACCACACGCCGCATTTCGTCTCGATCACAAGCTTCTCCCGGGGAAACTCCTTTAAAACCTTCCCCACAAGCTCCTCGCTGTGGCCAAAGCCGTAAGCCGGCGCCGTATCGATCAGGTTGATTCCTCTATCTACCGCCTCAAAAATGGCTTTAAGGGAAGAATCATCATCCACGGCTCCCCATTGCTCATCGCCGCCCATTGCCCATGTTCCTAAGGAAATGACAGAAGCTTCTATCCCACTGTTTCCGATCTCTCTTTTTTTCATCTTTTCCTCTTTTCCGCGCAGTACCGCTGCGCACCGCATTTATTTCCCCTGACGCTTTTTCCACTCCGACGGGGTCATCCCATAATAGTTATGAAAAGCCCGGGAAAAATTTTTTACGTTTCCATATCCCGTTTTTTCTGCGGCAGCCCCGATCTCCGAGCCTTTGCCTAACAGCTCCGCCGCAGACTGCATCCTCTTTTTCAAAATATACTGGCTGAATGTTTCCCCCGTAATGCTGCGGAACAGCCGGGAAAAATAGTAATAATTCATATCAAAACGGTTCGCCACCACCGCCATGTTTATTTCTTTGTCCAGGTTTCCCCTCACATACTCTTTGGCCCACTGCACCACTACCGTTTCCTTTTCAACTACCTTTAGTTCCCTGGCAAGGGCACAATAAGAATTGGTAATATAATCCGTCATCTCCTCCATGCTTTCCAGTTCCCCAAAATCCCTGTCTTCAAATCCGCCCTGGAGCATCAGCTCAAGCCGCAGGGAATGGAGCGCCCCCTTTAGCATGACGAAAAGCTTCTTCATGAAAGCTCCGTCCGGATTCCCAAGGTTTTCTTTGGCAAAGATCTCCTTAAGCGCTTCCTTTACCGCATCTTCTCCCTGCCGCAAAAGCTCCACGCTTAAATTTTTTACAAGGAGCTGGCTGATCATGCCGTTTCCTTCCTCTTTCCGGATATCCTCGTAATAGATCGCCGTTCCCGGCGGGAACAAGATCCGGTTATTTAACGCCCGCCTTGCCTCCCCCGTGATCCGGTGGAGCTCCTCTAAGCCCCCCTGGGTGCTGACCCCTGCCCAGCCCTCCTGAAACAGGCGGATCAATTCGCCGACCCGTACGCTCTTTGGATGATTGACCAAGATCTCCATCCCCTCATTCATCCGAAGCATGGGGTAGATAGTCTGGAAACGCTTGATCTTAAAAACATCCGGATACAGACTTACCACCGTATAGGCTTCGTAGCTGTTCATGTTCAGTTTCCCAAACAGACCTTCCAGCTCCGTCAAGTCTCCATCCGCCAGATCCCTCGTCTGTTCCAAAAGCTCATTTAGTTTTTGTTCCCCCTTGCGCTCTAACCGCTGCCGGTATTCCAGGCTTTCCAATATCCGGTCCATCGTTTCCCGAAGTTCTTCGTAGCGGCAGGGCTTTAAAAGATATTCCACTACCCGAAGCCGTATCGCTTCTTTGGCATAATCAAAATCCTTGTAAGCGCTGAACACAATATAGTTGGCATGGATCAGCTTTGACTGCATGGACTTTATCATCTTAAGACCGTCCATTTCCGGCATCTGGATATCCGTAATGATGATCCAGCTTTCCTCCGGCGCACACTCTACCTTTTCAATGGCTTCCCTTGCATTCGTAAAACAGGATATCTCATCAATCTGCTTAAATCCCATCCGATCTATCCGGTTCATCAGCCCCTCACAGGCCTGATATTCGTCATCCACAATCAGCACTTTCATCAGGGTTCCTCCTTTTTCACGAAAATAATCGGGTAATGCACATGGAAAATCGTGCGGTACTCATCCGAAGTCATATAGATCCGCACCTTTGGCCCAAACCTGAGCCGCATACGGTTTGCAATATTGAAAAGACCGATCCGCTGGGATTTATCCGCCGTCAGCTTTCCATCCGCACTGCTCAGCCTGTCATTTATAATCGCCAGCTGCCCTTCCGGTACCGCCTCCCCGTCGTTTTCAATCTCAAGGTGGAGCTCCCCGCCTTCCTGCTTTAACCGGAAACTTAAGCTGATCTCCCTAGCTCTCCGGTCATACCCGTGGTAAATGGCATTCTCAACCACCGGCTGAATCAAAAGCTTGATCATATACGTGTTTTTCAGCTGTTCCGGGATTTCTTCCTGCACGTAGATCTTTACATTCCTGCAAAAACTTAAAAAACTGATATATTCATAAATGCTGTCCAATTCTTCCTGCAGCGTTGCGTCCATATTTCCGGAGATGTTATACCGGAACACCCCCACGAAAGAAGCAATGGCATCGGAGATCTGATAGCATCCCTCCTCCTCCACCGCAAGCTGGATGATGTTCATGGAATTACACAGAAAATGGGGGTTGATCTGGTATTGCAGCGTCAGGATCTCCGCATCCTTTTTTTCCCGTTCCTGCAAAAGAAGCTTTTCCGCATTCTGCTCCATCTGCAGTAAAAGATGGTTAAACTGGCCTATGATGGTGGATACTTCATCCATTCCCGGTTCTTGCGCCAAATGCTCCTTGAAGTTTCCAAGCTTGATCTGGTTCATGGACTGTATCACCGCATTCAGCCGTCCAAACAATTGATTCACGATACGGTTGATAAAATACATGACCAAAATGATCGCACAAAAAAACAGGACATAAAGCACAAACACCGTCTTCTTTAAACTGTTTAGGGAGGAATAATCCACCTTCAGACAATATTCCACAAACAGCGTTTCATCTTTTCCTACGATACCGCATCCGGTTTCTTCCTTTGCCGCAGCTCTTTTCAAGGTTCCGCTTTCTAACAGTTCCCCATCAGGAAGCCGCACGTACCCTCCTTCGGAAGCCAAAAACCTGTTGTCCGCAAACATTTTTTCGGGAGAGATCACAAATACCAGCACGCACATCTGCTTTCCGTTTACGTGGAAAAACTTTTCCATATAAACATAGGCATCCTTCATCTCCTCAGCCTTGGACTTTCTAAGCAGCGGAAAAATCTCCGCGTTCCGGTCATACTGTATGGAGTGCTTTTCTTCCCCTTCCAGGAAATCCGTTCCGTAAGCCAGCTTCTTTAACTCTGCCATGGCATAGATCTGTTTTTCCGGCTGGCAGATCTTTTCGTTAGAGGTAAAAACGATCACATCGTTTAATATGTCCTGATTGGTGTTTATCATCCGGTTGATGGATGGTTCCACATCCACGAACAGCTGTTGGTATTCCTTTTCCGACAGATTATCTTTTGCAAAATAATTGATAAAATCCTGATCCTGCGCAAAAACATTCCCCAGCTTACGGAAATCCCTCTGTCTTGCTCTTTGGGCCTCTTTGATCCCCTCTATCATCTCCCACGTATTTTCCATGACCATTTTTTTCTGGGATCCATAATAATGAAACAGCACAAGAGATGTACAAAGAATACAGGGAATAAACACACACAAACAGCAATAGTAGATCATCCTATTTTTATAGGTATTTTTCTGCGCGATTTCACGGATTTTTTCATATGGCTCCTTCTCCTTTACCTGCGCCAAAGGGATTGGGGGCTGCTGTTGCCTTCCGGCAAAAGCAGCTTCCCCTTTATGTATGGCAGTCTGTTACAGGTATCATACCATATAATCTATATTTCCGGATTCATCAAACCAAGCTTCTGTACAAAAGGATGGTTCGTCCACTCATCCAAAAGCGCCTCCGCTGTCTTTAAATCCTTACACCAATGGAAATGCAGGAAGAAGAGCAGCAAAGATTCTTTGCTTCTGGTCCTCATAAACTCCAGTTTCCTTTCCGCAAACTGCCATCTGGGCATCATGGCATTTACGATCAGCTCCCTTGGCATAGGGTCTAACGGGAGCCAGCGCATACCGGAAGCATCCACCTCCGCCTTGCTTTCCACTGCCAGGTCATCCGGAAATTCCGGCATCAGGCCGTTGTTGGCAATGTTCACCTGGAACACACCCTTTTCATTATTGGCAATGGCATTGATGATGGGAACGATCTGCTCACCGCTGAAGCTGGTGTCTAACAGGCTGGATGCCGGCTGATCGCTGTCCGCCGCTTTCCTGATCTTCTCCAGCTCCAGTGTACAGTTATAAATGTGCTGCTTCCAGCCGATCTCGGAATCAAACCCGCCTAACGCACCGTAGAAATACTGGCTGGTAGGGAAATCGGTATGATACCACCATCCCCCATGGCGGCAGGTATCCCCGATGGGATAATAGCCAAACAGCTCATACTGATGAATCGCTGCCCTGGACATCTGATGGTCATGGTAAGTTCTTCCGTACGCCACCTTCTGGTATGTTTCACCGTTTTTCTTGATCCAGTCGTTTAACATGGGCATTGCGTCCTTGCCCTCATACTGAAACTCCGTAAGCCACAGCCAATGGTTAAAGCCAGGGCAGGAGTATGTAACCTTGTCAAAATCGATCCCAAGAAATCCGCTGATCTCCTTTACGCCGTAATGGAAGCCGTGGCACAGCCCTACGGTCTTGATCTTGGAATTTCTGATGATGTAAGTAGTTCCTTCAAACACAGGGTTCATTGCCATTACATGCCATGCGTCCGGACAGTTTTTCTCCATACCCCGGATCAACTGCAGCATGAACTGCATCTGGGAAAACTCATAAAGCTGGTTTCCTCTGTAAAAACCATACTTCTCACTGATATCCCGGCATTCCTCATACCAGTCATAGCCCCCTACCTGTACGGCGCTGATCACGAAATCGCATCCCTCTAAAGCTTCGTCCAGGTTGGTGGTACTGGTGATGGTCAGATTACATTTTAATTCCTCATTTAATTTTTTTGCCGCCCTGGTGACGAAATCCAAACGATCCTCATCAATATCCTCGAAGACCACCTGAGATCCGTAAAGCCCTTTATACAGACACATATCCGTAATAATATGGGCGCTGAACTGTGCGCTTCCCGCACCTACCACTGCAATTTTAGTTGTTTTAGCCATAATAACTCTCTCCTTATATTTTTAGCCTTTAAGGCCTGTTGTACTGATTCCTTCCACCAGATATTTCTGGAAAAACAAGAAGATGATAAGGACCGGCAGCATGGACAAGGCAGCCATGGCAAACATAGGTCCTGTATCCCCCAAACTTTCCGGGTCCGCAAACAGCTTTAACGCCACCGACACCGTATAGCTTTTGGGCTTTACCAGATATAGGAGCTGACCGAAATAATCATCCCATTTCCAGTAAAAAGAAAAAATTGTTGTCGTGATCACCGCCGGCTTGATCAGCGGCAGGATAATATGTACAAATGTGGAATACCGGCTACAGCCGTCGATCCGGGCCGCTTCATCCAATTCGTAAGGAATCCCCTGGATAAACTGCATGGTCAGGAAGATGAAAAACCCCTGTCCGAAAAATGCCGGAACGATAAGCGGAAGGTTCGATCCCACCCAGCCCAGCTTATTGAACAAAATATACTGAGGGATAGAAAGCACCTGCCCCGGCAGCATCATGGTCAGCATCATGCAGATAAACCAGATTCCCTTACCCGGGAAATGAATCCTGGCAAAACCGTACCCAACCATAGTGGAGGAAATCACGGCGCCCACGGTTCCCACAACGCAGATCACAAAAGTATTCCAAAAATAAGTTCCAAAGGTATAACCGCCGTCGCCAAAGCCTTTCCAGCCGTCAATGTAGTTTTCCAATGTCCACACTTTCGGGAACAGCCTTACCGAATCCCTTAGGATCTCCGCACTTTCCCTGAAAGATGACATGATGATCCAAATCAACGGATAAACCATCACAAATCCGAAGCAAAGGGTAAACACATGATACAATATTTTTCTAAGCCTGCGCTTTTTTGCCATTTTGCCCCCTCCGTTTCTTCTTTTTCTTGTCCGACAAAGAACTTTCATAATATACCCAGGCATCGCTGGATTTAAAGATGAAAGCCGTCAGCACCGCGATCAGGATCAGCATGATCCACGCCATGCCACAGGCGTATCCCATATTTCCATTCCGGAAAGCCTGATTATACAGATACATCACATACATCATCGTGGAGTTTACCGGTTTGCCCGCCGTGATCACATACGCCTGGGTAAAGTTCACAAACCCGTTGATCAGCGTCATGATCAGGTTAAAAAAGATCACCGGCGAAAGCATAGGCAGCGTGATCTTAAAAAACTTTACAAACGCGTTGGCGCCGTCCACGCTTGCTGCCTCGTAATAGATCAACGGTATATTTTTAAGCCCCGCCAAAAAAATGATCATGGACGCTCCAAACTGCCAGATAGACAAAGCAATCAGCACCCCAAGGGCCGTTTTGGTCTGAGTCAGCCACCCTACATGAGAGTCGATCCCTACCGCCTGTAAAAGCTGGTTGATCAACCCTTCCGTCTGAAACATCAGCTTCCAGGTGACGGAAATCGCAATGGAACCACCCACCAGTGTAGGCAGGTAATACAGCGCCCGGTAAAACCCGGTAAACCTTGTTCCCGCATTTAATAAAAGGGCTACCAAAAGCGCAAACACAAGCCGCATGGGAACCGACGTGATGACATAGACCAGGGTCACGCGGAACGCCTTGAAATAAGCAGGATCTTTGGTGAACATACGGATATAATTGGAAAGACCTACAAATTTCGGCGTGTTTACCATGCTGTAATTGGTAAACGAATAAAGAAAGGAACTGACGATCGGCACAATGGTAAAGCAAAGGAACCCGATGATAAAAGGCATGACAAAAAAGTATCCTGCGGCAGTATCGTTATATAACCATGATGATTTCTTTTTTTTCTTTTTCATATTTAAACCGCCTTTTTTGCCGGGCTGCCCTTAGCAGCCCGGAAACCGTTGATTGTTAAGATGCGTTTGCCGCCCCGGCCTCTAACACGGCGTTTCCTTCGTTATAGATCATCTCGGCCAGTTCTTCTATGGAAATATCGTCATAGAACATTGCGTCAAAATTATTGATGATGATATCTGTTGCTTCCGTTGCATAAGTCGGTGCGGGAGGCGCAATGGGGGAAGTATATTCGCCCAGCCAGTCAAACAGCGCAAACACTTTAATCGCGTTAGGATCGTCCAAAGACTCTCTGACTGCCGCACGGACCTTATTGTTGATCGGCACGCCTCTTTCCCCTTTGATGATCAGGTTGGCGTCAATATCATTTACAAGGAAATTGATCATTTCCACTGCTTCATCCGGATTTTCGCAGTCTGTGGTCACTGTCCAGAAATGCGCCGGCTTAATGTAAGTACTGTATTCTACCTGGCCTTTATCCCTGCCCCAGTCAGGCATTACCGTCAATTCCAGTTCTTCGTCGGAAACCGTGGTATAGGAAACAAACAGGTTACTCCAGCAAGGGATATACCACTGCTCCCCTGTGGTGATCAG
The DNA here is from genome assembly GCA_910587295.1 of uncultured Lachnospiraceae bacterium. Classification (GTDB taxonomy): domain Bacteria; phylum Bacillota; class Clostridia; order Lachnospirales; family Lachnospiraceae; genus Suilimivivens. Next base: position 18,820 of record CAJULP010000037.1, read on the forward strand.
GTTGCTCTCATATGTGCTTGTTTCTCTTGCTTTGTCAATATCAATACAAACGCCGCTGTCATACAATTCCTTGTTGTAGCGCAGCACGTCTTCTAAGATCTCAACCGGAAACCCCCATGCGCTGCAGTCCTCATTGACCATGGAATACCCCATTTCCCTTGCATGATATTCCACTAACAAAGGCGCTTCCTGGGAATCCTGACACTGAGCTTTTACCCCGGTCTTTTCGTAAATAGCCTTGCTGTACTGTGCGATATCTTCCCAAGTATATCCGGGCTCTAAAGAGATACCTGCTTCCTCCGCCACTTTTTTGTTATACATCATTGCGTAGCTGTTTACCCCACAGGGGATGCCATAAAGCTTCCCATCCACATAACCGCTGGCAAGCAGCGCCTCGTCACAATCGGAAATATCCAGTGCGCCGCTTTCCACATAAGGCGTCAGATCCACAAGTTTATCGTTTTTGATCCATGACTCCCATTTGCTGTAATCCTGGCACATGATATCCGGCAGGTTTCCGCCTGCGGCTTCCGCCGACATTCTATCCCAATAACCGTTCCAGTCCGCATATTCATACTCAAACTCAATGTTAGGATGATCCTGCTGATAAAGCTCGCTTGCCGCTATGGTGGTAGTATGCCTTGTCTCAGGACCCCACCATGACATTTTCAGCTTTACGCTTTCACCCGTTTGTGCTGCCGGCTCCTTTTCCTGTTTCTCATCCGCCCCCGCATCCTCTTGTGTTTTGGCCGGTTCAGCCGGTGCCTGGGTTTCCTTTCCCTTGGAACCGCAAGCGCTTATCCCCAACATGGTCACTACCAGCAGCAACGCCAAATACCTTCTCTTTTTCATAAGCTTTACGTCCTTTCTTTCAGTTCGTCATTTTTTCACCTCAATAACTTTATCATTCCTGTTTCGCAAGCATTTTATCTAGAATTATTTGCTTTATGTAATGTTAAGTATACATATTACACAAATCATTCGCAATTCCCCGGGGTTTACAAAAGTATCATCATTTGACAAAACAACGGACAGCACGCTTTGCGGACTGTCCGTATAAAAAAGTGTCTTCGACACCTCAACCCCCTAGCCCCCATTCATGGGGGAATTAGGGGTTCCTTTTTTTATCGTTTTCCTGCATAATGTTCTCATGAGCGTACTACAGGATATTTTTAGAGACCATTATGAAGAAAT
>CAJULP010000038.1 GCA_910587295.1 uncultured Lachnospiraceae bacterium
CAATAGTACTCATCACACAGTCTCCTTTATCTGTTTGTTTTGCAATTAACATCATAAAGAAAAACTGTGTGGTTGGGAAGGGGGGATTTTCTCTTCTTCCCTTTTTATTTCTTTTGCCAATTAAAATTATACACTAACAATTTCCTATGGCGTTTAAGGAATCAATTCCTTTCCCACCTGATTGACAAGCGGAAGCCCGTTTTCCAGCGCATAAGCATTTTCCAGTGTTGTGGCTGCAATCGCGCGCATTGCCTCTTTGGTAAAAAATCCCATGTGGGATGTGACCAGCATATTAGGGAATGTCATCAAACGAGCCAGGTTATCATCTGTTATGATATCTCCCGATCTGTCCTCATAAAACACGCCTTCCTCCTCCTCATACACATCCAGCCCCACGCCGCCAAACTTCCCCTCTAACAGCCCGTCGATCAACGCTTCCGTGTCGATCAGACTGCCTCTCGAAGTATTGACCAGATAAACCCCCTTTTTCATAAGAGCAATAGAATCCTTATTAATGATATACCGGGTATCCGATGTGAGCGGGCAATGCAGCGAGATGATATCCGAGGACTTAAAAAGCTCCTCAAGGGATACGTATTCCGCCTCCAGCCCTTCTATGGGATAGGGATCGTAGCAGATCACACGCATCTGGAAACCATTTAAAATCCGTATCATTGCCTGTCCGATCTTACCGGTTCCAATCACACCTGCCGTTTTTTCATGCAGGTCCATCCCCATCAGGCCGTTAAGGCTCATGTTAAAATCCCTGGTCCTGTTATAAGCTTTATGTGTCAAACGGTTTACCGTAAGAAGAAGCGCCATGGAAAACTCCGCAACCGCCTCCGGCGAATAACTGGGAACCCTCAGTATGACGATCTTATCCTCGGCCGCCTTCACATCCACATTATTAAACCCTGCACAGCGCAGCAAAATAGCCTTGACTTTCATTTCATATAATTCCTGAATCATATCAGCGTCCACATAATCATTCACAAAGATACAGATCGCGTCATATCCTTTCGCCATAAATATGGTGTCCTGATTACATGCCGATTCTATAAAACGTATATCAAATCCATATTCTTTTGCCATCGGCTCAAACCATACTTTATCATATGGTTTTGTTCCATAAAATGCAATTTTCATTCAACAAGCCTCCTGTTTTACACCATTTTCGTTTTCGCGGCGCCCTCCGCCGTCACGAAAACAACCCGTCAAAAAAACCTTTCACGGAACTTTTGATATTATCCCAAAAACTATTCAGAGCATTTTGGGCGGCATTGGCCACCGCACCCTTAACCAGCTCATCAGCATGATCTACAAATTCCGCGCCATACTCCCCGTAGAGTGATTCCGCTTTCTCCACTACGTATTCCGCGGAAAATCCCATATCCTCCAATTTTTCCATGGTATCCACCAGGGCCCTGGCATCTGCCTCATCAAGCTCCACGCCAAATTTCTTTTCTCCTTCCGTGATCGCCTTTTCAACCCCCTCATCAGAAGCTAAATTTCCTTCTGAAACCTGAGATTTCAAAAAGGCAAACACTTCAACGGCAGTATCTTCATCCATTGAGTCAAAGGCTTCTGACAACTGCTGCTTGATCTGCTCCACAATACCTGCCGCATCTTTTTCAGACGCATGTACGGGCATACACACTAACACCGCTGCCAGAAAAAGCCAGACAACAGATATCACCATTTTTTTCTTCATAACAAACTCCATTCTTTTCTAAAGCTGGTACTCTTTTACACGTTCCATGATCCATGTATAGATTTCCCCATAAACCTGCAGTTTATTCATTTCATTCAACAATTCATGCCTGCCGCCGGGATATAGCTTTATGGAAACCCTCTCCATACCCGCCGCCACAAAATCTTCATAAGCTTTTTTGACCCCTTGGCCGTAATCCCCCACCGGATCCATATCCCCGGCTATGAAATGCACCGGCAGATCTTTGGGCATCCGGACAAGGTTCTCCTTCCGGTTTAAACGGTCTAATAACCCAAACAACGTCTTAAAGCCGTTTACCGTAAAGGTAAAACCACACAGATCATCTTTTCTATAGGCATCCACTACTTTTTCATCCCTGCAAAGCCAGTCAAAGGACGTTTTGGCATCCGGAATTTTTTTGTTGTAGGAGCCAAAAGCCAGTTTATCGATCATCTTTGCCACATGGGCATCCCCAAAGAACAGCCCCTGCACTGCCGCAAGCGCCTGGCTTACCTTCACCAAAGCCTGGGGCTTTGACCCTGTTCCACAAACGATCGCCCCCTCAATTCCCGTTCCGTACCGGAACAGATAATTGCGCAGGATAAAGGATCCCATACTATGACCCAAGATCACATAAGGCACACCCGGATAATCCTCCTGCGTCATCTTTTTCAACCGGTGGACATCCCTGACCACCACAGTCGCCGGATCCTGTTTACAAAAATACCCGTAAGCGCCATCCCGGGAAACACTTTTCCCATGTCCTAAATGGTCATCCCCTGTTACCAGGATTCCCTTCTCACAGAGAAACCGGGCCAGCTCTTCATATCTTTCGATATATTCCGCCATCCCGTGGACAATCTGCAAAATACAGACTGCCTTCCCCTCCGGCACCCATCTGACCGCATGAAGCTTCGTTTCCCCATCCCTTGAATCAAATGTAAATTCTTCTTTTTTCGCCATTGTAACCCCCATTATTCATTAGCAGATCTCCGCCCCGGCAGGCATATCTTTTTCCGGTGTAAGAAGTGCCAGATTCCCCTCATTATCTTCCGCACAAAGAATCATCCCCTCTGAAAGCACTCCTGCAAGGGTTGCCGGTTTCAGGTTGACCAATACCATGACCTTCTTTCCGACCATCTCATCGGCGCTATAATGCTGTTTGATCCCCGAAACGATCTGTTTTACCTGACTGCCGATCCGGACCTTAGAGCAAAGAAGCTTCTTGGATTTCGGAACTTCCTCGCAGACGATGATCTCACCTACCTGAAACTGCATCTTGCCAAACTGATCGTATGTGATCTCTTCTTTTGGCTCTATATCGATCACCACGGCTTCTTCCTTCTGCTCCGCAGTATCTTCCTTTTCTGCCGCCGCTTTCCGCCCGGCAAACATCTCTTCCGCCTTTTCCACAACTTCCTTTACATCCAGCCTTGCAAACAAGATCTCCGGTTTCTCCGTAACCCTGCTGCCGGAAGGATACAGGCCAAATTCCCTAAGCTGTTCAAAATCCCGCACCTGCGCATTTAACTGCCCTGCGATCTTCCGGACGGTTTCCGGCATAAAAGGCTCCAGAAGAGACGCACCCACCATGATACTTTCTACCAGATGGTAAAGGACCGTTGCCAGACGGTCTTTTTTCGCCTCGTCCTTCGCAAGTATCCAAGGTTCCGTCTCGTCAATATATTTATTGCACCGTTTAAACAATACAAATATTTCCGTCAGGGCATCCGCCACCCGGAGCTCTTCCATTTTGGCAGCTACCTTATCATAAGTTCCGGTCACTACCTGCTTTAATTCCTCATCCACCGGCTCATAAACCTCTTTATTGTTCACTTCGCCGCCAAAATATTTATTGCTCATGGAAATCGTCCTGTTCACCAGATTTCCCAGCGTATTGGCAAGGTCAGAATTGATCCTCTCCACCAAAAGTTCCCATGAGATCGTTCCGTCATTTTCAAAAGGCATCTCATGCAGCACAAAATACCGGACCGCATCCACCCCAAAGAAATCCACAAGGTCATCCGCATACAGCACATTCCCTTTCGATTTGCTCATCTTGCCTTCCCCCTGTAAAAGCCAGGGATGCCCGAAGATCTGTTTCGGCAGCGGCTCATCCAATGCCATCAGGAAGATCGGCCAGTAGATGGTATGGAAACGGATGATATCTTTCCCTATTAAATGCAGATCCGCAGGCCAAAGGTCATGGTACTGCTGCGTGCTGTTCCCGTCACAGTCATAGCCGATACCGGTGATATAGTTGGTCAGCGCATCCAGCCATACATACACCACGTGCCTGTCGTCAAAATCCACCGGAATGCCCCATTTAAAGGAACTTCTGGACACGCAAAGATCCTGCAGCCCCGGCAGAAGGAAATTGTTCATCATCTCATTTTTGCGGGATACCGGCTGGATAAATTCCGGATGCTCATTAATATGTTTGATCAGCCTATCCGCATACTTGCTCATCTTGAAAAAGTATGCCTCCTCCCTTGCGGGCTTCACTTCCCTGCCGCAGTCAGGACATTTTCTGTCCTTTAACTGGGATTCCGTCCAAAACGACTCACAGGGGGTACAGTACATCCCTTCATAAGCTCCTTTATAGATATCCCCCTGGTCATAAAGCCGCTTAAAGATCTTCTGAACCTGTTTTTCGTGGTAATCATCCGTAGTGCGGATAAAATGGTCATAGGAGATCTCCATCAAAGCGCACAGATCCTTGATCGTTCCCGCCACCCGGTCCACCAGCTCCTTCGGCGTGATCCCCGCTTCCTGGGCTTTCAGCTCGATCTTCTGCCCATGTTCATCCGTTCCGGTCTGGAAAAACACGTCATAACCGTCTTTTCTTTTAAACCTTGCAATACTGTCCGCCAGCACGATCTCATAGCTGTTGCCTATATGAGGTTTCCCTGATGTGTAAGCAATTGCAGTTGTGATATAATATTTTCCCTTGTTCATCTTTATTCCTCTCTACCTATGTTATCTTACCAGTATACTATATAAATTAAAATTATGGAACACAACTTTATCATCCCACTTAAAAACTGCTTTTATGCCTTCAACAGCCTTACCTTCTTCGCCAGCGCATACACCAATAACGCCGCAAGGGTTCCCAGTACCATACCTGCCAACACGTCCGTAGGGAAATGCACAAAAAAATACAACCTGCTGAAAGCGATCAAAGCTGCCAGAAGGAGCGCTGCCACCCCCGCCTTTTTATTATGTAAAAAGATAGTGACTGCCGCCGCAAAACTGTGCAGGGTATGCCCGGACGGGAAAGAATACTCTCCCGGCGGCGGAATCAACAGCACAATTTCCCTGTCAAAGGCCTGAAATGGCCTTGGACGGGCAACCAGATTTTTAATGACACCATTCCCCAAAATAAGACACATCAACATGGTAAGCAGCATCAAAACGCCGCACCGCCTGCTTTTTTTGAAAAAAATACACACAAGCCCGGTCAAGATCCACACGATCCCGCTATTCCCCAGTTCCGTAAAGATGCGCATGACCACATTTAACCAGCCGCAGTGAAGCTCCTGCAATGCAAACAAAATATCAAATTCCGCCGCCTGCACTGGTAAAAAAAAGTTTTCCATCATCCTGTTTTCCTTCGCAATTTTCTATTTCCTTTTACGATACCACAAAGATATCTATCTTTCAACCACGATAACAAGGAAGGGAAGCCTGTCAATATTTCAATCACCCTTACCATGAATATCTATAACGTAAAGCAGGTACCTGCGGTCCGCTTCCACTTCGCCCTGACACACAAATCCCAGCTTCTTTAAAAGATGGATCGACGCCAGGTTTCCCTCATCCACAAAAGCCTGCACGGCATCAAATTCCAGCTCTTTCCTGGCATGATCCAAAATCCCCTGGCACACCTCATAGGCATATCCCTGCCTTTGGTGCTCCACATCTATGACAAAACCCAGTTCCGGCAATTCATAGCCCTCCCGTACATTTAACCCGGCCCGGCCAATGACCTGTCCGGTTTCCTTCAAAAGCACGGTCCAAAGTCCAAAGCCGTAAAAGCCATAGACCTGCTTAATGTATGCCTTCACATAGGCGGTTTCTTCTTCTTTATCTTCATACAGATCCTCCATAAACAAAGTAATGGACGGATCCTTGTAGATCCGGTAAAATTCCTCCACATCCTCCGGAATACTTTCTCTAACCTTCATACGGCTTGTCTCCAAAATATCCCACGGAATCCCTGCAAGCCGCCTAAATGCCTTGTCATAGGACTCATATTCCACTGCGGGAAGATCCTCTATCCCATAAGCCGCACCGGAAAAATCCTCCGCCCGGTTTCCTTCATGATAATAAGCTGCCACATAAAAGCCCGCTTCTCGCAGCTTTTTAAATATGGCAGCCACATCTGTCACGATCAGAGTATGATCTTTTTTTACCTCTTCCGGATTTATACTTCCTTCCGCCTGTGCCCATCCAAATCCCACATCCACGCCATGGGATTTTAGTTCGGATAATATTGAGGATTTTCCCTCATCCGAAAGACACATGAGCGTTTCCAAAAGCACTTCCTCTGAAAGCAGGAATAAAATACATTTTAACATAGTCAATCCCAAAAAACTTTATTTTGCCTCCGGATATTCATTGCACAACAGCCTGTATGGCGGCTCATCCTCTTCAATAGCCGGGAAACGTCCGATTGCTTCATAAAAACGGTTATCGGCATTATCATCATTACACATGGAAACCTCGCCAAGAAGTACCGGGCCAGTGCCGGATACCTGTTCAAAATCGTGGTACATGTACTGCTGAATGGTTATGGATTCACCGGGAGTCAATTTTATCTGAGTACCTGCGGGAACCGTCAGCGTGCGGCCATCCATGTGCACGGAAACGTCAGTGTCCGCAAGCCGCCCGTCTTTTGTGGAGTTATATACGCGAATCAGCACATCACCGCCGCCGCGGTTGATGATATCCTCCATTTTGCTCCAGTGAAAGTGCATGGGAGCAGTCTGCCCCTCATCAAGAAATAACAGCTTTTCCGCATAAGGTTTGGTATATCTGGAATCCTTAATATTACCGTTACGCAACGTGATCAGGGAAAATCCGACCTTATCAAAATGATCCAGGCCAAAGTCCGTAATATCCCAGCCCAGCATATTATCCCTGACTTCGTCATAATCATGTCCTTTTTCCTGCCACTGTGCCAGGGTAAAGTGACAGAATGGCGGAAGCGCAAAGCGCTGTTCATTGATCATAGTCTCCATTTTTTTCAAAGCATCGTTTATTTTTGATCTTTTCATACTGTTGTTCTCCTTTTTCGTTTAGGGCAATCGTCATTTTTAATCAAAATCATCTACCTGACCGCGGTAAGGAATAGAAATCGCAGCGCCGGCCGTAGATACCGTTATCGCAGAGGCTTTGGCAGCAAGATTTAAAATTTCTTTTCCTTTCATCCCCTCTGCCCATGCAGTCAGAAAATAACCGGTAAAGGTATCTCCCGCGCCGGTGGTGTCTACGATTCTGGCCTTAAAGCAAGTACCTTTGTGAAGGGTTTCTCCGTCAAAATACAAAGATCCCTTTTCCCCCAGTGTCAAAATAATATGGGCCTGGGGACAGAGTTTCCTAAGCGGCCATACCATTTCCCCCGGCTCGTCAGTTCCACTTAGCATACCACCTTCAATTTCATTGACAAAAAGAAAGTGGATAAGATCAAGCGGACAGGAGAAAATATTCTTATTGCACGGCGAAGCGTTCAGTGCGATCAACATCCCTTTTTCAGATGCCATCTGCATGATATAAGGCAGGTTATTAATTTCATTTTGAAGCAGAAGAATATCTCCTGCTTCAAAATGAGAAAGTGTTTCATCAATATAAGCTGTTGAATTACATAAATTAGAACCGCCAAACAGGATTATGCTGTTTTCCCCTGCATCACTGACCTGAATGATCGCGTTGCCGGTACGTTCTTCTATGGTCCGCAGCAGAGAAATATTGACTCCGTTTTCAGATGCTATCTTCCGAAGCGGAGTTCCGTCAGGACCTACACTCCCTGCCAGATACACTTCCGAGCCGGCTTTAGCCAGCGCAATGCTCTGGTTTAACCCCTTGCCTCCGCAGGAAAGAGACAGCCGGGAAGAAGACAGCGTTTCGCCGGGAGCGGCGATATGAGGAACACGGTAGATAAAGTCCAGATTCAGGGAACCAAATACGAGAGTTTTCATAAAAATTTCCTTTCCGCTAAATAAAGTCACTAACCCCGCCAGGCAAAGTATTGATTCCATTATATCATAATTTTAACATTGTCAATCGGGATATTTTAATTTAAAATGATATTGCAAAATACAAGCAGCAGAAAGGAAATTAAATTATGGCACAAAATCCTATTGTCACTTTTACCATGGAAAACGGAGACGTGATCAAAGCGGAACTCTATCCCGAGATCGCTCCCGTCTCTGTAAACAATTTCATCAGCCTGATCCAGAAGAACTTTTATGACGGGCTTATTTTCCACCGCGTCATCAAAGGTTTCATGATCCAGGGCGGAGACCCGGAAGGTACCGGTATGGGCGGCCCCGGCTACAGCATCAAAGGCGAATTTGCTCAAAACGGCGTAAAGAATGATCTGAAGCACACAGAGGGTGTCCTTTCCATGGCAAGAAGCATGATGCCTGATTCCGCAGGGTCACAATTCTTCATTATGCACAAGACAAGCCCCCATTTGGACGGCGGTTATGCCGCATTCGGAAAGGTAATCGAAGGTATGGACGTGGTGAACCGCATTGCTGAGACAAAGACCGACTTTTCCGACAGACCCCTGGAAAAACAGGTGATGCAGAGCGTTACTGTAGATACTTTCGGGGTGGAATATCCAGAACCGGAGAAACTCTAAGCAGTTTCTCCGAAGTCATAAAAATCTCTTTATAGGCAGAACAATGGTGATTTGATGTTGGAAAAACGTAAATACAGTGCTATTGATATTCTTGGCTTAACATATAAGTGTACACCGGCATTTACTATTTTGTTCATATTATTAACTACTATAGATGCTGTTATCCCAACTGTATTGATGGCACTCTCAACCGCTCATTTCGTGGACACGGCAATGAATGTTCTGGCCGGACATGCGCTCTATTTCAATATATTCATACCGCTGGCAGGTTTGATCGCTGTAATCGGTGCAGCAAATGTGATTGACAGCCTGCAGCTGATTATAGAATCTAGAATCAGGTTGTCGTTAGACCGCAATTTGCTGCCTGCCATTTTGGAAGTTCAGGCAAAATTAAAATACAATTATATAGAGGATGCGCACAGCAGAGAACTTATTGAAATAACGTCGTACGAAATGAATGAAACATTTTGGGACGGACTACAGGCTTATGCCGCAGTCATCCGCAGTGTCATTGGAATCGGGTCTATTATCATGCTTGTTGTCACACAAATGTGGTGGGCGGCTATACTTATTGCCGCATTTTGCGTTCCTTTGTTCTTTGTTTCTATCTGGGCTGGAAAGAAAAATTATTCCGCAAAAGTTGAGACAAGAAAGTATGAACGACGTTATAGTTATTATTCTGATGAAGTCTTATGCAGCCGGGAAGCTGTTTATGAGCGGACACTTTTCCGGTACGCAGATGATGTTACCAATCGATATTATGAGAGTTTTAAGCTTGCAAGCAGAATCCAGCTCAAAGTCCTGTTCAAGACACGGATCACAACAAAAACGACCAGCATTTTGCTGCTTACAATTACCATGCTCACGGCCCTTACACTTATAGAGCCTGTTTTGGATGGTGTGGTTTCTCCGGGAATGTTTATGGGTATCGTTGCCGCCTTGATGGGAATGGCAAAAACTCTTGGATGGCAGCTTCAGGATGCGGCAAAGAATATTGCAGAGGCTCAGGAGTACATGGGTGGTTTAACGGCACTTTTAAAATTTGAATCGGTGGAAGGAGCTACAGATCTTCCTGACAAAGTTCCCCTTGCATTTAAAGATCTCGAATTTAGGAATGTGCGGTTTAAATATCCGAATGGTGATAACTACATATTAGATGGTATTTCTTTTAAGATCGAACACGGGAAACATTATGCTTTTGTGGGCGTGAACGGAGCCGGAAAAAGTACTATCACAAAGCTTCTTACCGGCCTATACGATGAATATGAAGGAGAAATATTGATCAACGGAAAAGAATTGCGTTTCTATCCTGCCGCTGCTCTAAAGGCTCTGTTCTCCGTCATTTACCAAGACTTTTCCCACTATCAGATTTCTTTATTAGACAATATCGCCATTGGAGATATATCGCATGAGACAGATGACAGCCGTATTTTACAGGCGGCGTTAGAAGTCGGACTCGGCGAAACAGTCAACAAAATAAAGGATGGGATCAAAACGCAGCTTGGAAAAATAGATGCGGACGGCATTGATATTTCAGGGGGGCAATGGCAAAAAATTGCTATTGCGCGCTCTGTCATAAGCGCTGCCCCTATCAAAATCTTAGACGAACCCACAGCTTCTCTTGATCCTATATCCGAGAACAAACTCTATAAGCAGTTTAAAGAGATAATGGTACGAATAATGAAAAACGCAAAAATGTTTTTTTCAATCATTTTGAGAAACAGCATGCAATACTTTATGAAAGCGAAGGGATGGGGCATTGCAGAGCAGACGACCGCCATACTCCGCGCCTTGTTATGGACCGCCGGCCTCATTGCAACTCAACGACTCTTTGATGCCGTAACTGAACCGGCAAGATCCGGTAACGATTTTCGCAGAATTGCCATATGTTTGGGAGCGCTCACAGTCATTGTGATCGCACAGCAGGCAGCAAGCGGTATCGGACAATATTTGCTCAGCAAGGTTTCCTATACCAACATGGGAAAATTTATGGCCGAATTTCAGCGCAAACTTGGGCGTCTTCCTGCCGTTTACTTTGAGGATGTGAATTTTCTCAACAAAATAGACAAAGCAAAAGAATGTCTGGAGTACGAAAGCTTAGGGCATTTTGCCTCCATCTGTTTACAATTGGTCACATATTATCTTGTCTATTTTTTATCAATCGGAGGGTATTTATTTATCCTATCCCCCCTTTTGTAAGTAGGAAATAATCCGTATCTGCCAATTCATGTGTATTTCTGATACAATCACTTCAAATTATGGAGGTATTGCCTATGGATGAAAATGAACTTACGAAGACAGAACTTTGGACAAAACGTATCCAGGACTTTCAC
>CAJULP010000039.1 GCA_910587295.1 uncultured Lachnospiraceae bacterium
AATAATATTGGTCAGTTTAATGCGGTTATTGTTACTCATAGTAGTCATCCTTTTTTGTTTGATAACTCTACGATAACAAATTTGATGTCCTATAATCCGGACTTTAAAAATCCATCACCCCATTTTCTGACTAACACCATTATTTTTTCATGATAACAGGTTCCAACTGGATATATTTTCGGCTGATTTTTAGCGACGTATTGAAAGAAGTATAAAGCAGCAGGTATACAATAAGAGTGACACATTGGCCGATTCCTGTTGCGTAAGCGGCTCCAGCTATACCCATGGCAGGGAAAAAACCAATGCCAAATATCATGAGAGGATCCAGGATAATATTGACAATGCATCCGCTCATCATACAAAGCATAGTGGCCTTCATTTTTCCCATAGACTGGAATATCTTTTCATAGGATAAGCCAACAGATATGATCGGAGAAAATAGGAATACCCTGCTTGAGTAAGACAGTGCCAGATGGGCAAGTTCGGGGTCCGATGTGAAATTTTTCAAAAATACCGGCATTCCTGTAATGCATAGAATCATTAACAGTACTCCATGTATAAAGCTGAACAATATGCCTTGAGTGGCTGTTTTATCCGCCTGGCTTTGTTCGCCAGCTCCCAGATAAAAAGCAATAATTGCATTGATGTCTACGCCGAAACCAATGGCAATGGCATTGACCAGATTTTGTACCGGGTAGACGAGGGCCAGTGCTGTCATGGCATTTTCACTTACCTTGGCTACAAAATAACTGTCAATGATGTTATATAGGGAATTGACAGCCATAGAGATGACCATGGGAAGTGACATAGATAACACGAGAGTGTAAAATAAAGTGTGTAAGTTACCGGTAACAAAACTTACGCACTTTATTTTTATATAAGGTGCGGTATTCTAAAACGAAAGGAATGAAAGGATTATGAGTACAGCACTTATGGCAAGAAAACAGAAAAGAAACCCAAAGACCGTTGCGATCGCCAAAGCGATCCTGGATGAGTACAACTGCAAAAATGTAGAGGATATGCAGGATGCGGTCAAAGATATCTTCGGCCCCATGTTTGAAGCGATGCTGCGGGGGGAAATGGATTCCCACCTGGGGTATGAATCCAATGACCATGGCCCTAAAAGCACTGAAAACCGCCGCAATGGATAAGCGGGATCAAGGATAAGGTCCTTTCCATGTATGCAAGGGGAATGAGCCAGCGTGATATTGCTGACACCGTGGAGGATATTTATGGTTTTGAGATATCCCATGACACGATATCAGCGATCACAGGCAGAGTGATCGAAACGGCTGATGAATGGCAGGACCGCCCCCTTAAGAAATTTTATACCTTCCTGTTTGCAGACTGCCTGTATGTATCAGTCCGTAAAGAGATGGAAACGAAAAACCTGGCAGTCTATGTGATCCTGGGATATGACGTAAATGGTGTCAAGGATATCTTAGGCCTGTGGATCGGCGGAGCGGAGGGGAAACATTACTGGATGCAGATCTTCGATGAGATCAAAGCCCGCGGCGTGGAGGACGTGCTGTTCATCAGCATGGACGGGGTATCCGGCCTGGAAGAAGGGGCAAGGTCTATCTTTAAGGATGCCGTGGTCCAGCGCTGCATCGTGCACCTGGTCCGCAATTCCATCAGATACATACCTTCTAAGGACTATAAAGCATATACAGCCCAGCTGAAGACTTCCAGCCTGAAAGCGGCAGAGGCAGAGTTTGAAAGGTTTAAGCAGGCGTGGAGCCAGTACCCCGGAGCCATAGATGTATGGGTACGCAACTGGCAGCATGTGGAACAGCTCTTCAATTACGGGAGCGCGGTACGCAGAGTCATGTATACGGCCAACAGTATAGAAGCAGTCAATCCCAGCTTCCGCAAGGTGACAAAGAAGGGCTCCTTCCCCAGCGGAGACGCCGTCAAGAAGGCCCTGTACAGGATTACGGAACTGTATAAAAAATGGAAAGGACGGCCGGTTTCTAACTGGGCACTTGTCAGGAACCAGCTGTCCATGGATGACAAGATACAGTCACGGATCCTAAAAAATGAAGATCTATAGGGGGCAGGGATGATGAGAGGACATGATCACAAGCGGATGAAAGCCAGAGGCTCAGGGCTCTGCCCAGACCCGTCCATGCCGGAAGCGCGGAAAAAGGAGTGCCCTTTCCCAAAACATAAGGATGTACTGAGAGCCTTATGTCAAGAGACTTTCGCGGAATAACAGGGCTCCTGCCCCATTATTCCACGGTTCTCCTGACAACGGTTCCCTCTTCTGGGATGGAATGATATTTTACAATTAAAATCAGCGGTTTCTTACAACCGCTGACAAAAAACTAAAAAACTTACACATTTAACTTGACAAACCCCCATCGTCAAAATTTATTTTAATCTGTCTATTGCTTTTAAGTGTTAAGGTGTTTAAAATATCCATGGAGAGACCCTTTCTGCGGTATATACTTGGCTTTGACACCTAAATTTTACCACATATTTGGTCTCTTTTTCTATGCACCTAATAGGTGAAATGCAATAAACAGCATAAAAACAGTAACTACGTGGCTTTCAGCCACTTTTACGGCACAGCGTGAATAATTCAGGTTAAATATGCTATTGATTTAGAAAAACATAAAAATAAAACAGTAATACCTGTATGAAAACACAAGTATTCTACCTGTCCGTCAGGCAGGTTTTTCAAAGAATATTAACAGGCTGGATGTTTATTTTGCTACAAGTTCCGGATAGATTTTTCTTTTGGTTTCGATCAGCGCACCCATTACACGGCGTCCTTTATCGCTGACCAGATACCTTCTTGAATGAGGAACTTTCCGAATCAGTCCATGCGCCCTTAATTTTGTAAATTCCCTGCTGGTTTTTCCTTTTACCTTGGCAGAATCGGGATTAGCCCTATTGGTTGAATGGCGGATTTCCCTGTTCGTAAACCCACGGATGAGATATTTCCCATCCGAAACGGACTCAAAGAGAAGAAACGTCTCGGCAGACCAGACATTATATCCGCTGTAGTTTCTCCCTCCCAGTTTTTTCCGACAACAGATACTGTTGATCTCCTTTTCAATGGTTTTTGCCGGGATTATGTTCTGCATGGAATCCAGAAAACGCTTATTTGCTGCTTTGGAAATTTCAGCATACCGGTATAAGTTAGCGATAGACTTACCCATGGGAACCCACCGTTTGGATGTAGTTCCGTCTTCATGGTGTACATCCTTATAGACCTTGAATTCCCTCGGGTCATTAATGGTCATTTCTACCCGCAGGCAGCTGAATTTATCATACATCTTGATACTGTTGGACTTCATTTTGAATTTAATCCTCCAGCCTTCCGGGCGCTTACGGTAATCGGAGACTGCCTCTCCCTGAAACTTATGGTGAAGTTTACGCCCAAGAAAAGAAAAAATATCCGTACAGTTGAAGTCATAGAATGCGTGGCCTGCCAGGGATGGATAAATATCCTCCAAAGCCTCCCGGCTCTTAAACATAACATCGGTAGCGTACTCGCATTGATCCACACACCAGTGGTATCCCTGGTGGAAGGTTTTTTCAATCGTATCAAGATAAGGGTTCACTTTATGTGCAAAGAGGTCAAGCTGCCTGCACAGGCTTTTGGAATCAAACCTGTCGGCAAGCTCCTGTGCCTTTTTTATGTCGCTGATTTCGTAAAAGGAGTTGTCATACATCTGGTAAGAGATGCCGTTTTGCTCAAAGACACGCTTCATCAATTCCCGCCCATTGATATAGACCTGGATAAGAAAAGGGAACCATGTCTGGAGCTTGACATGCATGAAGCCGAAATGCTTATCAAGGAAATAGAAGTAATAGTATTTGCATTTGCGGTTTACTGTGTCAAGGGAAAGCAGCCCGTTGTCATGTTTTTTAGGCTGCAGAGTCTGGCAGTATTCCACTACTGAGAGGATACAGATGAGGCCCTCATCCACCGGATGTTCTTCAAGAGCCTGTAAAGCTGCCTGTTCCTTTGAAGTTTTAGAAGATGTAAGGTAAATCAAAGGCCGTTTATCAGAAGCGGCCATACTTTCTGCATAGGAGACAATATCCGCAGTTACCTGATTGGCATAAGACGAAAAATCTTTAAGCAGGACATTTTGTTCAGAGAGGAAAAATCCTTTTCCGGAAGTGGAAAAGAACTGGCGGATATGGCCTTTGATGATCATCCTGTCAAAAAAGGAGAAGTTAGTGTATAATTTTAATTGGCAAAAGAAATAAAAAGGGAAGAAGAGAAAATCCCCCCTTCCCAACCGCACAGTTTTTCTTTATGATGTTAATTGCAAAACAAACAGATAAAGGAGACTGTGTGATGAGTACTATTGTAAAGGAAGGACTGATCTCTTTCAAGGAGTTGGAGCAAAAAGTTTTTAAATATGTGTGTGAGCTTGGGTGCG
>CAJULP010000040.1 GCA_910587295.1 uncultured Lachnospiraceae bacterium
ATTGTAATGAATCTGAATAGTACCACAGTCCTCACATATGCTGACATTTGCACCATAAGCTCCGGTTTTACAGTTCATGATGTTCCGGGAAACTTTTGCCTGCTCGGGAGAAGGGGAATACTTTTCAATGTATGCCGGATAAAAACGCAGAAAAATATCCTGTACGGTCGGTTTATTCATGGCCAGCACCTTCTTTCCGGTCAAACGGACTCTGGATTCCCATCAGGGATTTGTTGCTGACATGAAGATAAACCTCCGTAGATTTCGGATCACGGTGACCAAGAAGTGCCTGGATATTTTGCCGTTCCACGCCCTGCTCCATCAGATGTGTTGCAAAGCTGTGTCGGAGGCAGTGGGGAGTTGCTCCTGCTGGGAGTTCAGCATCAGATACAGCACGGCGCATCACCTGTTCCAGAGTACTGACAGTCAGGTAATTACCGGTAAATTTATTAGGGAACAGGATTCCCCGGGGCCGTCCTTTCTCAAACCAGTATTGTGTAAGGATATCCAGACACCGCTTGGAAAGAATCGTATAGCGATCCATCCGGTTCTTTGTATCCCGAACATGAATCTGCATATTTGTGCGGGAAATATCATCATAATGCAGATGGATGACTTCGGAAACACGCATTCCGGAAGAATACATCGTTGCAAACATAGCTTTATATTTTATGTCATCAACAGCGCCCAACAGACGGTCGATTTCATCAATCGTCAAAACAGTTGGAAGTTTGTGTTCCAGAATCATGCGCGGGACTGTAATGTCATCCCAAAGGATATGCAGGACATTCCGATAGAAAAAGCGGATGGCAGAATTATAAAGGTTCAGGGTGGTGGCTTTCAGCCCTTCGTCCTTTTTCGCAAGAAGAAAAGCCCTGACATCCTGACAGGTAAGTTGTTCTGGATTCTTACCCTGATATTTCAGGAAATAAGAGACGTAGTTTTTATAGCAGGTAATGGAATGTTCTTTGAGGTTACGGATTTTTCCGGCTTCCTCAAGCTGTTCTAAATATTTTTCGTACATAATAAAATCCTCCATGTAAAATCAGTAGTAATCAAAAACACTGCTTTACACGGAGGCGCATTTGGGTCATAAAACCGCTTGCCAACCAAGCGGAAGGATGGTATTCTTTTCATAGGCAGTGGGAAGGTCGATCCTGTTTGATTGTTTCGTTGTGGTGACTTAACAATACTACTTTTAGGACTTGCTTTCCACTGTTTTTATTATAGAAAACAGAAAATTGCTATGCCACAGCCTTGGCAGGCCATCGCGCAGCGATTTTGTTCAATTAATATATGTGAGGTTTTACATAAATTTGGAAAGCGATTGGAGAGCGGCTGGGGTTATTCCCGTAAGCAATGAGCTAAATGCCGTGCTTGTACCAGCGTTTGGCGAATGCCGCGGGGGGAGGGATGGCAGATTTCGGATTTTATCCAGGTAAATTCTGCTCCCCCCAGGTTTTCATGTAGCGAATAACATCCATGAAGCTCCGGCCCAAATCGGACAAGTTATATTCCACCCGCGGCGGAATTTCTTTAAAGTCGTGCCGGATCAGAAAACCGTCAGCTTCCAATTCCCGAAGCTGTTTTGTCAGTGACGACTCGGTTATTTCGCCAAGCTGGCGGCGTAATGCCCCAAACCTGTGGATGTCGCAAAAAGCGATATAATAGAGAATTTCAAGCTTCCACTTGCCGCCCAAGATTTTTTGAAGGGTTGACATGGTTTTGCAGCGTTGGATCGATGTTTCTGTTTTCTTCATATTGTATGGCCTCCTGATAACATTATATCGCTAAGGCATCATAAAAACAATATACTACAAAAAAGTACCGTACTTTTATTTTCCTTGTACCATGATATAATGGCAAAAAACGAGGAGGTGATGTTATGCACTACACGGGAACGATATGGAGGCCGCCTTACGAGGCTTCCTCGCTGCTGCTTGAAGTAACGGCAGGATGTACCCATCACAAGTGTAAATTCTGTACGCTCTATCACGATTTGCCGTTCAAATTCAGAATGTCCCCGGTAAAGGATATTGAAAGTGACCTGCAGGAGGCGCAGCTTTGGAGTACAGATCCCATTTCAATGCTGACGGCTCGTTTGCAGGGGATATCTAGGCCGGAACGGATTCGGCGGGTATTTTTGACTGGAGCCAATCCTTTTGTATTGAAGTATGAACGGCTTATGGCCATCGCAGGCCTGATCCGTCAATACGTTCCTTCTGTCAAAACGATAGGATGTTTTTCCCGCATTACGGATGTGATGTTAAAATCGGACGAGGAGCTGGCATCCCTGCGTCAAGCCGGATATGACGGTTTGACCATCGGGATTGAAACTGGCGATGATGAGGCTCTGCAATTTATGAATAAGGGTTATGCCGCCGCCGATATTGTGAAACAATGCCGTCGGTTAGACCGAGCCGGCATTCATTACAGCTTTTTCTACTTGGCAAGCATTTCCGGCGCTGGCCGGGGAGAGATTGGTGCAAAGGCAACTGCCGATGTCTGCAATCAGCTCCATCCGGTGCGCATTGGCGTCAATATGCTGACGATTTACCCGGAATCGGAGCTTTACCAGGAAATTCAGCGTGGAAACTGGAAAGAAGAAAGTGAGATTGAAAAGTACAAGGAAATTCGCACTTTGCTTGAACATCTGGAAATACCTGCTCAATTTGCTGCGCTTGGTGCATCAAACGCATTTCTGTTCCAAGGAACCTTGCCGGAGGATAGGGAAGCCCTTATTGCGGCGCTTAATAAGATTATTGAAACCGTAAAGGAAGATGATTTGCGGGAATACCGCGTTAATCTGCGGCATCTGTAAGAAGATGATTTGCGGGACGATTTGAACATTATGCCTGCCATTT
This sequence comes from uncultured Lachnospiraceae bacterium, assembly GCA_910587295.1. Taxonomy (GTDB): domain Bacteria; phylum Bacillota; class Clostridia; order Lachnospirales; family Lachnospiraceae; genus Suilimivivens. The sequence goes on from CAJULP010000040.1 coordinate 2,865, forward strand.
TTAACTTTTGGGGGATGCTTTCCGGAATCATCCGGCTTGCCGCTAATAAAGAGGAATACATAAAGAAATCAATGGGCTTATCAAAAAATGAGTTTTTGGAATATGGGTTTTTGCTTGTGTATCGTTCCATTGCGGCTAAGGAGGAAGGCTTATGAGGGGAAAAAATGTGCGTGCCCTCCTTTTGCTTGCCGTAGGCGTTCTTTTCCTTAGCAGCATGATTTTTGCGGCGGTTTATCTGAAAAGCGTGGCTGACGATAAAAAGGCGGCGGGGGAAACCTGCAGAAATCACTGCAGGCAGGATCGCCGAGGGACAAAGCATCGATGTTGACGCAGTATCGGGCGCAACGAATTCAAGTATTGTGATAAAGAAAGCGGTTGAAAATGCCCTAAAGGGAGAAAGGTAAGGGGAAAGGCAGCGTCGATAGTTAAGAAGAGGAGATTTCTTTGCTGGATTTTCCATAAGAAAAAGTGATTTTTTTCCAGAAAAAAGCTATTTCGTTTTCTTTTTTGCTTATTTATCCAAAAATTTTGCCGTAGAAGTAAGTGTAAATGTAGGTCTGCCTGCGATTTAGCGTTGGACGGATAGCCCATGACCAGAGGGGACAGCCAGATATGAATACCAGATAAGAATGACCAGATAGATAACCGAAGTAGAAGGGTCTCGGATGGCGAACGCTGCGCGGCAGGATTTTTGGAGGATTATTGAAGATGAAGGAGAGAAAGACGAAAATAGGAAAATGGCTGGTGACGGTGGTTGCCGTGATTTTGCTTTGTGGACTGACCGTTGGCGTAAGTTCGCTGGCAGGGGGAATGAAGATGGCGGCGAATGGAGTTGTCGATGAAAAGGAATACGAGGGGGAAATCGAAACCTGGGCACTGGAGCTGCAAAAAATCGAGCCGGACAGAGATCGGAAGAGCACACGTC
>CAJULP010000041.1 GCA_910587295.1 uncultured Lachnospiraceae bacterium
CAATAATATCGCAGATCCGTCCTTTGCAAGCGGGGCATCTGACCATACACATACCGTATACCTCCACAGCCTGTTTTGGATGACAAAGCCATGTTATGCACTCAGCATAAAATGTCCCATCGGTGGAAATTACCAAAAATTCCCATTGCCTGTTACCAGTATGACCCGGAATGCCGCCCCTTAATCACGGAATGCATAAAAAAACAGCAGAATCATCTCCGCCGTTTCTTCCTCTCATATATGCCAGCCTCTATCCCTTCCGGGCCGAAGTGCAGCCTTACCAGTTTTCCGCAGTGCTGGCATTTGATCTCAAGGACCGTCCACTCCGTCTCTGTTCCCTCATCATCCAAAATGCGCCTCCTGCATTTGGGGTTGGGGCATCTGATCACTTCCATCTGCCGCCTCCTCCTTTACTCCACTCCGGCCAGTGACCGGCCTTATTTTCCGCCTCCCCGTACTAATATGTAACAAGGGAACCAGACAAATGACAACTACGCTCTGCTCGGTTCCCTTTTATCGTTTGTATATTGTTAATTTTCTTCGTGTGGTGCTTCCCTCTACCCACTGTACCGTATTGCCAATTTGCATCTCAGGATTTATTTTGAAGTTAATGCTATAGAAACAGGGTAAGTATAGCTGACTTGATGGATTCAAATCTCTTTCCCACAATGAGCGCAGTATTTGCCATTTGACAATCGTATTTTTCCACAATGCGGACACCTATTGCTAAATGCCCTATAGATATTGCATCCGCAACTAATCAAAAGAAAAATAAATGCTATGCAGCCTTCTGCCACAATGTCATAATTGCCATCAAATATTTTTATTCCCATGACACATATAGCAATGCAAAGAGCAATATATGATAAAACTAATCCCCAAGTCACAACCTTTTTCATTTATAGCACCTCTCCATATTTTCTTCCTATTCTCCAATCTAACAAAAACTGGAGAAAACGACACACTGCTCCTACTACGCCCCCGCATCAAAGCCGCCCTGCATTTCCACAGCCCCGGCATTTATCTCCTGCCTTGCCGCCCGGAACGCATCATAGTAGGCAGCCTTCAAAGCACCGTGTACCTGCGTCTCCGCCTTCGACTCCTTCTCATGCCAGCCCACGCCCGCCGTGTAGGTCAGTACCTCATCACCGTTCCCGTCATACACATGGACGGCGGAGCCCGTCCCCTCGGACTGGAACTTAGCTTCATACGGCTCCCCGAACAGGAGGCACAGCCACCGCCTGTCAGCCTCCCGTATCGTTTTCATGTCCGCCATTTCCTGACTGACCTTCCCCATCAGCGCCGCCCTGTCCGGCGCGACTTTGGCGACCTCGCTTTTCCGCAGGGCAAGGAACTTATTCCCCATATAGACATCCTGCGCCGCATCCTGTTATCTTCTCCCGGAGGGAATCGGACAGCTTCCATTCCTTTTTGGATGACGCTTTGGGGATGTCCGCATGGCGGCTTTTTGCTATTCCTGTTATATCCACGTTCAACCTCCTCGTTGCATATCAGGGATAGCTCCCTTTACTACACCGAATAACTCGGATTTCGAATAAAGGTAGTAAACAGATGTGCTATGCACTTTTCAATTCTGTCTTTATCACTGCTGCTTTCAAAGCCCGATAACCCATCAACATCCACTCCTATATAATTTGCTATCGCTTCCAGTGGTATCTTGAAGCATTGTGTAAGGCTCTCAAGCAATGCCCTGTAATATTCATCATTGTCCGGTTTTTCACAGCAAATCTGTAGCAAAAATACCATAAGATACTTCTCTTTATCCTTATCTCTTAATCTATAATTTTCATTACTGTATAACTGCCGTAATTCTTCTTCTGGTATTTGTGTTGCTATGCTGATGGAAGCAAAATCAAATCCCCAATCCAAATATTGTTTTAGCAATTCCTGTAATGAATAGAATTCCATACTGACTTTCACCTCCTCTCTCTGCTCCCCAATTTCCCAATCTGCGGGAACACCGGGGATGCCCGCCCTGCCTTGTCAGGCTGTGACCTTATTGAGGATATTTCTTTGTGACCTTCAAAATATACTGGTACGCAAATTCAATCCCTTTACAAGTCAAATTTTCACACATATGTGGCGGATCATTTTCTGAAAATCCCGTAGGGCGTAGTTCAAAACATCTTAATGAACCAAATGTTTTTTCA
>CAJULP010000042.1 GCA_910587295.1 uncultured Lachnospiraceae bacterium
AATAATGCAAAAGTGGGAAAATTAAGCCATTTTGCCGCACCAAATGGGTGAATTTTAAGGTGCTGGTTTGGCTCCTCAAAACTGCATAATCGCAGACTTTTCAGGCATTTAACAAGTTTGAGTTTCACGGATTAAGGGTATATTAAAGACTTATGTGACAGAGTATTTATGTAAGTATATCATGGGCACCGTATCCGAAGATTCCTGGGATGAATTTGTTGATGAATGGTTAGCCATGGGTGGTCAGCAATGGACCGAGGAAGTAAATGAAAGTTATGATAAAATACATTAAATGAGAACGAAATTACCGGGGGAAATTTTTTTATTCCCCCGGAGATTTTTCAGAAGGAGAATTGCAAAATGAGGCGAGAGCGGGCTTTTAAAAAAAAGAAACACTGGATTTTGCGTGAATATCCGTTGCATCTTATGCTGATTCCAGGTATTCTTATTGTTTTTGTTTTTAGTTATTTGCCAATGTTTGGTTTGGTAATGACCTTTCAGAATTTTAATCCGATGAAAAGCTTTACGGGAAGTGAATTTGTTGGTTTGAAGAATTTTAGATATATCTTTTCGTTACCTAATTTTGGACAGGTATTTTGGAATACGGTTGAGATTGCTGTGTTCAAAATTATCTTGGGGCAGTTGTTTCCTCTTTTGCTTGCTCTTTTATTGAATGAGGTTGGGAAAAAATGGTTCAACCGGACGGCGCAGACTATTTTCTTCCTGCCGTATTTTTTGTCATGGGTGATACTGGGGGGTGTATTTAAAGAAATTTTGTCGCTGGATGGCGGTATCAATGCATTGCTCTATGCACTTTTCGGGCAAAAAATCCATTTTATGGCAAGTAATGAGTTGTTTCCCGGTATCCTTGTAGTGACTGATGTCTGGAAGGGCATGGGATATAATATGATCATTTATCTGGCAGCCATGACAAATATTGACACCGGTCTGTATGAAGCTGCGCAGCTGGACGGATGTGGACGTATCCAGCAAGCCTGGCACGTGACACTGCCGGGAATCATGCCTATGGTTATTTTGGTTGCGACACTGTCAATTGGAGGTGTGCTGAATGCGGGCTTTGACCAGGTCTATAATATGTATAATCCGTTGGTTTATGAGTCGGTAGATATCCTGGATACATTAGTATACCGAATAGGCTTGGTAAACCGTCAGTATTCCGTATCTGCGGCGCTTGGCTTGTTTAAGTCTGTCGTGTCTGCGGGTTTGGTGGGCATCTCGTATTATCTTTCTTATAAAATCAGCGATTATAGGATATTTTAAGGGGGATGAATATGAAAACAAGTTTATCGAGAAAGTTTTTTGTTGTATTTAATTATATTTTTTTGGCTCTGTTGGCAATCTTGTGCATTATGCCAATCTGGCATGTGCTCTGTATTGCCCTGTCAGAGAACCGCTTTGCGGTTTCCGGCCAGGTTGGGTTATGGCCGAAAGGATTTACGCTTGACGCTTTTGCTTATTTATCCCAGAAACCAGGATTTTTTGAATCATTTATTGTTTCTGTTAAGCGTGTGGTTCTGGGCAGTACATTGAATATGGTTATGTGCATAATCACGGCTTATCCGTTGTCAAAAAGCAATGATAAGATTCACTTCCGTACTGTGTATACATGGTATTTTGCTATTACGATGTTTATTGGCGGCGGTTTGATTCCAACCTATTTTGTTATTAGTAAAATAGGTATTATAGATTCCATGCTTGCTTTGATCTTGCCCGGAGCCCTGTCCTTCTGGAACTGCACAATGATGCTGAATTTCTTCCGGGGGGTTCCGGGAGAATTGGAGGATGCGGCCAGTATAGACGGCTGTGGACATATTAGAATGTTAATAAAGATATATCTGCCGCTTTCGAAGGCTTGTCTGGCTACCGTCTTATTATTTACGATTGTTGGGCATTGGAATAGTTGGTTTGACGGATTGATCTATATGAATTCGCCTAAAAACTATCCCCTTCAGACGTATCTGATGAATGTAGTCAATTCTGTTGCGACAGTCAATAAGGAGGTTTTAACAGAAGCCGAACGGGAGATTTTGGCAAATGTAGATGAGAAAACAATACGTATGGCGCAGATTTTCCTGGGGGCATTGCCGATTATGTGCGTATATCCTTTTTTGCAAAAGTATTTTGTGAAGGGACTCGTGGTGGGCAGCGTCAAAGGATAGCGGTAATTCAGGTTAAGTTATAAAAGGGGGAAGAAGATGCAGATGATACATATGCCATCAAATGGTTTATTTAGCGTAACGGCGCAGCAGACGGATGAAGGCAGCTGGACAGTAATGGGAGAGGATGATAACGGCGTTCGTTGGATTATCAATGACGATTTTGTTTTGTCATATTTGGTCAGGGGCGGAACAAAGTTGCGTAGTATCCGGCATAAGGGGTACGAATCTGTGCAATTGATGGCAGAGACATTACACTGTTCTTGCCGAATTGGTACGGAAAACGGCAGTAGTATAGAAATTGTGGATATTTATACGATAGAAGAAACAGCTGTAGCCATAGAACGCACAATGTGTGTATGTGACGTTAGCGCAGATGATGACGGTTTCTTTGTGGATATAACAATCCGCCTGCCCGGTATGGGTGCGCCCGAGGATTGTGCATGGTTCGCTCCCGGACGCTGGTATGGAAAAGGCCGTCCGTTTTTCCAACTGGATGAAAAAAATGAGGCCGGGGCAGCGTTGGATAGCTTTACGGCGCCTGTCATGATGTGCCTGGACGAGAAGAATGGCCGGGGGATTGTATTGATTGACAATTCGCCCGGGCGGCGTAAAACCATAGCGGAAGATTGCCTTGAAAATGTTCCGGGGATTTTGAACAGTGACTCTTTTTATCTGCCGGGCATGGGTGTCCGTAAGCTTAGTGAGTCGAGTATGGGATTATTCGTTACCTATCCTGCATATACACATGTGGATGGGCAGGGGACACTCTACCGGCTGCTGCCTGTGCACGAAGATATTGAACGCAAGGTGTCGCTGAAAATCCAAAAGGCGGATTACCCGGGATATCAGCAGGCCATGCGGGATGTATGGCGTGGAATATATGATCAACTGGCACAGCCAAGATATTTTTATGACCCTGATGACGTGCGGCAGGCACTATTGAAGTATATTGACGATTCGTTTACTGACGAGGGTGGTATTGCCAAGTACATGAAAGACGCTGAACACAATGAGGCAAGCAGCGGTTTCCTGTTCCGGAACATAGATCTGGCACACCTGCTGCTGGAAGCATGGCGGGAGCAGCGGGTTGACGGATGGAAGGAGCATGCCATTGCTGTTGTGGAATCCCAAATTGAGCAGAAACGTATGTATGCCGCTGATAAGTCAGCGGATCCCCGTCCGGCAATTGAAAGCCTTCATAGCCTTGTAAAGTGCTGGGAATGTGCTTGTGCCGCTGAGCTTGATATGCCACATTGGCTAGGAACAGCTCTGGCGGAAACGGAAGAATTTCTCCCACTAAAGGAGTATTTCTCTATCCCGTTGATGGTTACCTTATACAGGATTACGGGGGAAGGGCGCTACCTGGGATCAGCGCTGGAAAAGGCTGAATGGAGTTGGGATAACTATTTCAGCCATCGATATTTTACAGGCGGCATTACTGACTGTGATCCGGGCAGTATGGATCGTGAATCGGCATCGTTGGCGCTGGAGGGGTATCTGGATCTGTTTGAGGCGTTAAACGATGACAAATGGCTGGAACGTGCAGCATTTTGTGCTGATTATCTGGAGACCATGCAGGTGATTCAGGATGTGGATATGGAACCAGCAGGCGCGACCGGTAAAGAAATGCTGCGCAGAATGCACCATAATGTAATACAGGCCGCTCCCGGTAACAATCTTTCGGCTTTGGGTCTGAGCTTTATTGGAGTTCCAGGAGCAAGCGGAGATATCTATAATGTGTATAGTGCGCCAGACTTTTACCGACTATATCAATACACTAAGGATATGCATTATCTGCATTTTGCCTGCTTGCTGCAGTATTATACAATGCAGTATGTTGATATGGATAATAAGGTGAACGGAATGACTGATCTGCTGCGCGGTACCGGACGTGGTTATATTAATGAGTTCTTTGCAATTGGCGTTTGTAAAGGCTATGTTCAGGGGCGCGGATGGGCGCATGCTGATAACATTGGCTGGTGTCCGTATGTGATTCTTTCATCCATGTATAGGATGAAGCAGTTGACAGGGCAGTACAAGTTACCTTACAATGGGAACGATTTGGAATAATGGATTCATGAACGAATCTATGGAGACGAACCTTTGTTTAAAGAAAATGATTGAGAGGAACATACTAATATGATCGACCTGCAAGATAAGAATATCTGTCCGGCCCTTGAGGAGATTATTGATGCTGCCGGGTATTACGATCCTCATATCGCCGCTCATATCCCTTATGCAGGATCAGGTAAAAGCTCTAAATGAAGCCGGGATTCATGCGGGGTATATTAATTCGTTCCTGACGGATGTCCAGATATCGAGGGTATATGCCAAAGCATTGGAAGGGGCATATAAGCTCCTGTATGTTGCGCCGGAACGCCTGGAAAGCTTCGGGTTTACAGAATTTGTCAGTAAAATAGAGATTTCGATGGTAACAGTTGATGAAGCGCATTGTATCTCTCAGCGGGGGCAGGACTTCAGGCCAAGTTACTTGAAAATTGTAGAATTTGTAGGTGGCTTGCCCAAAAGGCCTATCGTAAGTACATTTACCGCTACTGCTACAAAAGAAGTGAAAACTGATATTTCCTGTACGCTCAAATTGCAGAATCCGAAGATTGTTGTCACTGGTTATAATCGTGAGAATCTTTATTTTGATGTGGAGGCTATCAAGAAGAAGGATGATTATGTACTGGAATATATCAAAAGGCATTCAGAAGATAGCGGTATCATATATTGTGCAACGAGGAAAAATGTTGACGCATTATATGAACTGCTTTCCGGCGGGGGGGTTCCCGTGACAAGATATCATGCCGATATGGCGAAAGGTTTATAGAAGCTATAGCCTTGTTTCTGGATGAAAATCCTGATTCTGCCACAAGCATAACAGATAATGAAGATGTTCCCGAAGAAAAGGTAAGAGTGGGCAAAAGGCGTAAAAATCATAAAGACCCTTTTTGTCTCAATCCGGAAGATAAAGATCGGTTTGAATGCGGCAATTACTATCTTTTATCTGAAATTAAGGATGAGTTGAACAGGATTACAACGGCGGATAATGTAAAGCATATATTCGGAACAGACATTTTCAAGCTGCTGACACAAATGGGCTATGTTGAAGAAAAGCAGATTGACGGCAGAATTGTTCAGATTCAGACAGAGCTGGGGATTTCCAAAGGGGTTATTACTGTTGATAAGATAAGCAAGATAGGAAATAAGTATACGGTACTGATGTATCCGCCGGGAGTTCAGCGAGAGATTGTGGAGCATTATATTGAAATCGGAGGGCAGGTGGAATCCGATGATGAAAGGAAGAGGTCCCAATATGTATACCAGAAGAGTTGATGAGGAGATTTCGCTTGTTAAATACTATCCGAATTATGCAAAGGCGCTTGAATGGTATCAGGATCCGGAAGTGTGTAAACAGGTAGACAACCGGGATGAGGTCTATGACCTAAAACTGCTAAAGCGTATGTACCGGTACTTAGACAGAAAAGGCTGGCTTTTTTATATCAAGTACAGGAACAGGCTTTGCGGTGATGTCTGCTTGCAAGATAGCGGTGAAATAAATATTGTAATATCGAAACCTTACCAGAACAAGCATATTGGAAGAAGGGTGGTAAGTGAAATTATCAAGATTGCAAAAGAGAATGATCATAAAGAACTCCACGCAAAAATATATGGATTCAACCGGCAATCCCAAAAGATGTTTGAGAGCATCGGGTTCACCCAAGCCGGTGATGAAGAATATGTTTTACAAGTTCTTTCAATAGATATACCATGCTGAATAATGAAAGGTTGTTTGCTGTTATCCCAACCTTTATTGAACGCTGGGTCTACATAAACAATTTCCCTTATATGCAGATATTTGATATTTATTATTTATCTTAAGAGGAGCTGGCTGTTAAATATTTGCAGTCAAAAAGGAACAGGAAATTTCTGTTCTTTTTTTATATGAAAAAAGCAGAATATATCAGTTGAAAGCATTTTATTAAATGGTGAAGGTATCCATATTATGATATGCTATGAAATATATGCAGGGCATTCGGTGAGCATATTAATGAAGACGGGAGAAAAAGAAATGGTAATCAGTATTAAAGAAAAAGGCGCCATGGGGGATGGGGAGACCATTAACACAGAGATCATACAAGGGTGTATTGATCTATGCTACGCATCGGGAGGCGGAACGGTACTGGTGGAAGGCGGGGTATACGTGACGGGAACATTATATATGAAAAGTAATGTCAGGCTTGAAATAGACCAGTCGGCTGTTTTATTGGCAAGCCCGGATATATCACATTACGGAACCGACACCCATTATAACCGGTATAGGAATGAGCATAATATAGACCGTTGCTGGATCTATGCGGAAGAACAGGAAAATTTCAGCATTGGCGGAAGGGGAATGCTGGATGGAAATGCAGAAAAATTTCCCAATGAGGGAAGCATTTACAGGCCTATGATGCTCCGGTTCTTACGATGCAGAAACATACGCATTGACGAAATACGGCTTTATCATGCCGCCGCATGGACTACAGCGTTTTTGGATTCTTCCTATATATGGGTAACAAATGTGGAGATTAAAAATTCCCAAAATTACAACGGGGATGGCCTTGATTTTGACGGGTGCGCTCATGTGTTTGTCAGAGGGTGCAGCATTACGGGAACAGATGATAACCTTTGTCTGCAGGCAGGGAATAGTCAATACCCCACGGAGCATGTACATATATCGGATTGTGAATTTACTTCTCTTTGCGCAGGTATCAGGATCGGGCTGAAATCAATAGGTGATATCAGGAATGTGACAATAACCAACTGTACGATGAGAAACATATGGCGGGAGGGGATAAAGATCGAATGCTCCGAAGGGGGGAGCATATCGGATATTGCAGTGTCTAACATTGCTATGCGGAATGTAAGGCGGCCGCTTTTCGTGCTTTTAAATAATCGTTTCCGGCCGGATGATTATGGAAGCTCCATTGAGCTTTCCCAAATGCCGGAAATCGGGAAGATGGAAAGACTGTTGTTTTGTGGAATCACGATTTATGACGAGGATGAGATGAAAAATACCCATTACCGGTTTGGAAATGATATTATGGGTTCCCCTCGTTTTAACGGAATCCGCTTGGATGCGGAAGAAAACCATAAGATAAAAGATGTGGTGATCAGGGATCTGTTTTACGTTGCCGTGGGCGGCGTGAAACAGGAAGAAATACCTGCGGATTACCCCTGTGTTTTGGATATGAAACAGCATGAAGATAAAAAGGTAAGTGAAAATTATTATCCGGATTTTAGCAGAACAGCCTGCATGGATATCAGAAATGTAGATAATCTGCATATATCCGGGGTTACGTTCAAGGTGAAACAGCCGGATGAAAGGCCAATATATCTGATGGAAGGATGCGGGGATGGAAAGTGGGAGATAAAGAACGATTAAAGGCGCTTATGGTTTGGCAGAGAGAAGGGCACTGCAGGCGCGGATAGAACGGCTGTCCGCTGTAAAAAGCGAAAATATGCCGGAGCGCAGGTCAGGCGAAAACGGAGTGGAAGTGAAGATTCGGGTAAGAGAAAATGAAAGAATATGTTCATGTGGAAAGTGAGGATATAAGCATGAGGACACGAATTGATCTGTGTAAGGAATGGAGAATGATCGAACAGGCGGGAAAGACCTGTTTTACTTTTCCGGCGCCGGAAGGGGCAGGAATCCGCCCATATGGTTTTGACATCGTGAATGATAAAGCGGTGGATGTTATGGGCTGGCATGGATTTTGGTTTGGGTTTGTCACCGAATCGGCGGATGCAAAGATAGATATTACGGCAGGATTTGCCAACGGATACAGGCTGCGTACAGAGTTTGTACTGGCAGATCCGGGGGAACATTTTTGCAGCGTTAGGCTGGAAGATTTTGAAGTGGAGCGCGCAAGGACGGATATCTGGCGGGAACTGACTGATTTGGAGATCAGAGGAGAAGTAAAGATTTTGGCGGTGGAGCTTATGAGGGGCAGCAGGCTCTTTGTGGAGACCGGAGTCTGTGGAAAAAGCGGGGATGTGGGAGAAACGGTGGATTATACGGTGACGGTACATAATTGTCAAAGCCGCAGGCAAAGGGTAAAAGCCATTCAGGCAGTGGAGGGCTGGGAATCCATGTATGCCCGGATTGAACCGGAGAGCTTTTTGCTGGAGCCATATGGCAGTCGGGTAGTACGAGTCAGTGTCATGATGCATGATGATATGCCGCGGGGAGCCCGGGAAAAAACGGTGGTGAGATTGATTCCGGAGGGAGATAGTGCAGGAGCGGAGCAAGTATCACTCTGGACATTACGGAGATTGGAGCATCCCTATATTTACCATACCCGGGAAAAGTGGCGGGAGGTTGCCACAAATATCCGGAACGAAGAAGTTTTTCAGCCGGGGTACAACAAACTAAGAAGGGATGCAGATAGCTGGGCGGTTACTGCGCCGGTGCCCTTTGGGGAGCGAGATTATTGTTATGATACCGGGGAAGAACATTTTATCATGTCCTGTGCTTACGTATATTCCATTACAGGGGAACGTCGGTATGCGGAAAAGATTGCGGATTTTTTCCAATATTTTGCTGATGCAGAAACCGGGTATCCGGTACGGAAAAAAGGGTGCAGTCAATCTTATGTGCAGGAAGGACATTTTTTCCAACATCTGGCTCTGGCATATGATATGATATTCGATTCGGGTGTGATGACTAAGAAAGAGCATGATGGGATTGAAAAATGTTTCCGCATTTATATGGAAATTCTTGACAGACATATCCGCTCCGGCCATATTTCCAATTGGACATTGTCCGAGCTGACTGGTGCGGTTTATTGTGCCATGGCATTGCAGGACTTTGAGCGGATGAATCGCTTCCTTTTTGGTCCTTGCGGCAGCTTTGAACAGCTTTCCCATGGAGCTTTTGCGGATGGGTGGTGGTATGAGTGTTCAGTAGGATATAATATCTGGGTATCATCCATGTTCCTGCATACGGCGCATGCGCTTCTTCCTTTTGGTATCAATCTGATTTACTATCATTTCCCACTATTTTACGGGAAAGAGGTGGACAGTATTTATAAGGGGGAAATACGAAAAATCAGGCATGGGATGTACAATGAAAGATGGGGCGGCATTCAGAAAAGCTACATCTGCATTAAGGATTTATTTGACGCAGCTATTCCTTTTTTGGATGAGCGGGGCGTTCTCTTTGGTATCAATGACTCGGACGAGAAAAAAATTGAGGGCGTACATTTTGGCTCCACCTTTGACCTGGCATATACTTATTATCAGGATCCTTCTTATATACCGGTTATCCGACAATTTGACACGGTTGATCCTGTTTTTGGTCATGCCCATCTGCCGGAATGCGGTGGGGAGGACGAATCCGTGGCGAAAAATGCCTGCTCGGATAATATCGGGATTGTAATGTTAAGGAGCCGGACAAAAGGACGCAGGGCGGGGGAGCAGATACAGGCGGTTTTGCGGTATGGTTCCCACGGGTACGCACATGGGCATTTTGACAGGACAGAGTTATTGTCGGTAATGCGGTATGGTCGCAGTTTCTTTAATCCGGAGCATGTATGGTGGGGATACGGACATTTTATGTATAAATTTTATGTGCAAAATTCCAACACAAAAAACATGGCCGTAGTGGATGGAAAAATGCAGATTCCGGCAGATGCCCAAAGGGTATTATTTTACAATGGAGATCGGATGCAGGCTGCAGGGGTTCGGACGGTCAGCAGATGGGGGTATCCGCCTTTCGGGGGGATGATCTACCGTGAGCATGAAAGCCTGGAGGAGCGGTGTGGATATAATGCCAGTGACCTGCCGTCTTATGACGCGGCACCCTATGGGGAAATAACGGAAATAACGGAACCTGTTGTTCAGATGCGCGTCATGGTGGTGTTGGATGACTGCATTGTGCTGTTTGATTCTTTGCGTGGGGAGACAGAGCACCGTTATGAGAGTCTGATGCAGATCAAAGGATTTAAAGGCCTGAGCTCTGTTCGGGAAAATGGTTCCGTCCACTATGAGCGCCATACCGGGAAAAAATCACAAGATCCAAGATCGGATGAACAGTTTATTACGGATTGTGCGTGGTATGAAGCAAGCGGCGAGACTAAGGCGGAATTTGTGACCATATTTGGAGAGGGGGAAGATCTAAGGGGAACAAGGAGCCGCTATAATGAAGCAGGCCGTTTATGCATGGATGTGTACACGGCATGGCCGTTAAAGACGCAGCAGTCACTGGGATTAGCGGCGGAAGATTTGGGGCAGAAATCGCCTTATGAATTGAAAATATATACGGATGAAATCTGTGTGGAACAGTTATCAGCCAATCCCTGGCTGTTAGGGGCGAGGCGGATAGATGTGGAGATTGCCCCCGATTGCGGTATTTTGGAGTTGGCGATTTTTAATAAGCCTTTGTTTACGGAACAGATGTATCCGTATGATTCCCAACAGTGTCTGTTTTTGGCGGATGCCTTTTTAGAGACAAAAGACGGGGAACGGATTTCTCTTTCTAATCTGCCTGTAAAGTATCAAAACATTGATAACGGATATGGGATCGGCAAGGATTATGAGGGCGGAAGAGTCTTGATCGAAGGGGAAGAATACCCTGACGCGATTCCATTTAGCGCAATTGACCACGGTAAATGGGGAAGGTTGCAGTATGATCTGTCTGCGGTGTGCGCAGTAAGGCTTACGGGACTGATAGGAGTTGACAATTTCCCGGGGGATGAAGTTCAGCGCAGGCGCACTTATGGGGTCAGTCAGAATGCCATCCATGGCAGGTTTATCACGGTGATTGAGCCTCATGAAGGGCAAAGGAAAATTGAACTGGTGGAAGGAGTTTCAGAAAACAAAGTCCGTATATCCTATAGCGATGGAAAATGGCAGGAAATAGAGGTGCAGGGAATCGACGCGCTTCCTGTGGTGGAGCTTCAAACTTATGAGAATGGATGTTTGATTTCCGTAGAACAAACATAAAACTCTTTTTTGGACTTTACAGGCTGCCTGTATTTTTATTATGATTAGACTACGTATGAAAGCCTGTAATTATGGGGGATAAGATGAAAGAAGAGTTTATGGAATGTTTCAGGACATTATTTAAGAAATCGGCAGACGATGAAAAACGGGGCGTTTTCTTTTCAAGAATGCTGCTGTGGTATACGACCTGTACGATCATCGTGTTCCTGTTTTTTGGAACCGTGATGAGCGTTTCCGTGCAGAAAAATTACAAAGGCCAGATTGACAGGCTCAATGAGAGGGCAATTGCCCAGTCTGTCAGCGCCTGTACCACTACGCTGAGGAATCTGTATAATTATTATAGCCTTGAGATAATGGAAAGTGCGGATTTGACAGAGCTCCTTCTGGCAGACGAATATTCAGTGGAACTTACGATGCGTTTTAAGAAGCTGCGAACTATGCTGATCAATTACAGCGACATGGTGGAATCCTGTTACGTGATCAACTTGAAAGATGATTTCATCTATTCCACGCTGGATACATATAGGAAGAGGGAGGATTTTCCGGATCAGGATATTTTAAGCCAGCTGGAGATTGTCAGGGATATGCCGGGGGAGTATGCTTTGGTTCCGAGGACGACCACTTTTTCCATGCGGGGGATAGAGTACGCAAAGCAGTATATTTCACTGATTCTAAAGAAATATCCGGAAGGATATCTTGTGGTCAATCTGGATTACGATGCTTTTGCAGATACGGTGAATTATCGCAATTATAATTCTGATTCACAGGCTCTGCTTATCAGCAGTACCGGGCTGGTATTGGCGGACAGCAAAGAGACTATGTTTGGCAAATCCATAGAGAAAGATGAACTCTATAAGAAGTTAAGGGAAAAGGATGGGAAAGAAGGTTTTTTCTCTTTGAGGACAGAGGGGAGAAAAAAGAGAGTTCTTTATTGCAAAAATCAATTGTTCGGGATTAGCTATCTGATTTTGACGGATGAGCGGCTGCTTGGCGGGAATGCGCTGCTGCTTCAGATGATCCTGTGGGCAGCGGTTTCGGTTGCGGTCAATTTACTTCTGATCTTGTTCGGAACCCGTATTTTGTATCGGCCTATTTATCGGCTGCGCAGGCTGCTTCCGGAAGAATCTGCGGCATCACGGCTTCGGGTGGATGAATTTGAAGTGATGGAGCAGATGTTCAACAAGATGCGGATAGATACCAGAAAGTATTCACAGTCCAACCGAAAACAAATGTTAAAAGAACTGCTGGAGGGAAGAAAAATCCAGCGGACGGCATTAAATAAGGAAAAGGAGATTGTAAAGGAACAGCTTGACAGGGTATTTTTTCTTTGTGTCAATATGTATCCCAATGAGGATGTGGAACAAAATCCGGGTGACCTTCTCCTGATGAAGTTCAGTATGGAAAATATTTTCAGGGAACTTTTGGAGAAAGATGCGTCAGTGGAGTGTGTGGATTATGAGAATTACATTACCTGCATTATAAACATGGACGCTTTTCAGGGAGAAGAAGGAGTGGAAGAAGACTGTGGGATTAGGATGGATAAGGTGATCCACAGGGCATTGCGGGAAATGCAGGAAAAAATGGGAGATTTTTTTGACATAGATGTAACCTGCAGCGTGGGCAGCGTGGTGAACAGCCTGGACGATATTGCGGAATCCTATGAGGATGCGCTGGTTGCCGCATTTTTCCAGATGACAAAGGAAAAAAATGCCATTTTGTATAATGAAGTGCCGGAAGAAGCGTTGCAGGAATATCCCGGGGAAACGGTAAAAGAGATTCTGGACGGCATTAAAGCGGGGGATCAGGGAAAAATCAGAAAAGAAGTTTCCGCATTTTACTCAGGACTCATGTCCAATTCGTATCATCAGGCGTTAAAGAATATCCTGATGCTTGAAATGGAGATTACGAAACTGGAGATTAAATATGATATTTATGGTAATAAAGGAAACCTGGAATATATGGAAGGCCTGCGAAGCGGCGGAAGGCTGTATAAAATGCGGGAGGCCTGTCTGGCGCATTGTCTGGATGCGGCGGAGTCGTGTTTTGAAAGACGGGAAAATAATCCTAACATGATGCAGATTGTAGGGCAGGTAAAGGAACTGGTGGAGCAAAGGCTTACGGATCCTGATCTGTGCATTAACAGCATCGCACAGGAAATATACCTGTCGGCAGGGTATGCCCGGACAGTATTTAAGGAAGTAACAGGGCAGACTTTATCAAATTATATTATTTCAAGGAAGCTGGAT
Source organism: uncultured Lachnospiraceae bacterium (assembly GCA_910587295.1). GTDB lineage: Bacteria > Bacillota > Clostridia > Lachnospirales > Lachnospiraceae > Suilimivivens. Next base: position 13,418 of record CAJULP010000042.1, read on the forward strand.
ATGGTGTGCCGGCTGCTTAAGGAAACAGACTGGTCCGTGCAGCGGATTGCCGACCATATGGGATTTTCCTCCAGAAGTTATCTGTATACATTTTTCAAAAATTATATGGGAATGACGCCGAATGAGTACCGCAAAAATAGTTGAGATGGCCCTGCGTAAGAAACGCAGGGCTTTTTGTCGTAATTAGAAAATTTCTCCGACATTCCTTTCTTGTTTAAAATTTGAAGGTGAATAAGACAATTGAATTTTGAACAGGCCAAAAAGGTGTTAGAAATATGCAAGAGAGTGGTTATCTTTGCTGAATGGACTAGGCAAAAACAGGAAAAAAGGTAAACTTAGTGAAAAAGAGAAGGAGGTTAAGAAGTTATGTCAAAAGCTTTCGGAAAAAATACCGGAGCAAAAAAAGAAGGAAGCGACTTGCTTTATGATCTGAAGCATAATAAATTTTTGTTGCTGATGCTTTTGCCTGGAATCTTGTTTTTTGTGGTATTTGCCTATCTGCCTATGATAGGGATTGTCATTGCGTTTCAGGATTTCAGTGCGGCAAAAGGGATCCTGGGAAGTAAGTTTGTGGGGTTTGAGAATTTTCGATTCTTTTTAGGATCGCCGGATTCCTTTCGGGTCACGTTTAATACATTGTTTTTAAATGTGTTGTTCATTTTATCCAGCATGGTAGTTTCTATATTAATTGCGTTAATGCTTTCGGAAGTAAATAACAAGTGGTTTAAAAAAGGTACACAGTCGTTGGTGATCCTTCCTCATTTTATTTCATGGGCGGTGATCGGGCTTTTGGCGGAAGCGTTTCTTTCGTCAGACACGGGATTTATCAACAGGACGCTGCAGTCCATGGGATTAGAACAGATTTCTTTTTATAAGGATGCGGCAATATGGCCGGGGATTCTGACATTTTTAAACATCTGGCAGGGGGCAGGTTTTGGTTCGATCGTTTACCTTGCGGCTATCACGGGAATTGATCAGGAAATTTATGAAGCGGCCAGGATTGACGGATCTACCAAGCTGCAAAGTATCTGGTACATTACACTGCCGCTTTTGCGCTCCACCGCAGTCCTTCTGTTGATCATGTCTGTCGGAAAGATCTTTAACGGTAATTTTGGAATGATCTATGCGCTGGTAGGGGGCAACACGTTATTATATCCTACCACGGATATTATCGATACTTATGTGTACAGACAGTTGATGGAGCTGGGGGATCTGGGGATGTCGTCCGCGGTAGGATTGTATCAGTCGGTACTTGGATTTATTATGGTGAATATCGCAAACTGGGTAACGCGTAAGTTAAGCCCGGATTCGGCGATTTTCTAGGAAAGGGGTATCTATGAAAGCTAAGAGAAAGATTTACGTTGGAGATCGGGTATTTACCTGCGTCTGCCATGTGTTTCTGGCATTGTTTGCCCTGATCTGCCTTTTCCCGTTTTTGCTGGTGATCAGCGCTTCTTTTACAGATGAGTACACTCTTTTGTGGGAAGGATATAAGCTGATCCCGTCAAAGTTTTCCCTGAATGCTTACCGATTGGTGCTGCAGTCGTCACAGCTTGTAAGCGGTTATGGGGTAACGATATTCATTACGCTGGCGGGCACAGCGGCAAGCCTTTTGGTAACAAGCATGATGTCCTATGCGCTTTCTGTCAGGAAGCTTAAAATTCGGAACAAAGTGGCGTTTTTTGTATACTTTACCATGCTTTTCAGCGGTGGGATGGTGGCAAATTATTTGATGATCACCAAGTATCTGCATTTGAAGGATAATATTCTGGTATACATACTGCCGGCGTTAGTCAGCCCGTGGAATATGATGCTGCTTCGGAATTTCTTTGCGACGATTCCGGAATCACTGGCGGAATCGGCCAAGATTGACGGGGCAAATGACATGACGATTCTGATGAAGATTGTTTTGCCTATTGCCAAGCCGGGGCTTGTGACTATCGGTCTGTTTTATGCCCTTGGTTATTGGAATGAATGGTTTAAGGCCATGCTGTATATTGATAAAGAAAATCTGATCACGCTGCAATATTTGATCATGAAGATTCTGCGAAATATTAATTTTGCCAATACGGTGGCAGGAAGCGTAGGGGTATCAATGAACGTGCCTACCTATACATCCAGAATGGCCACATTGGTGGTAACGATCGGGCCTATCGTGTTTTTATACCCCTTCCTGCAGAAGTATTTCGTGAAGGGCCTTACCGTGGGCGGCGTAAAAGGATAACTGGCTCCAACCGATAAAATCGGTTTTGATAAAAAGTTAAAGGAGTAGAAAAAGGAGGAAAATTATGATTCGTAAAAGAACAAAATTCATGGCACTGGTATTGTCTGCTGCACTTTGCATAGGTATGTTTGCGGGGTGCGGAAAACAGAATAATGAAAGCGGGAACGAGACAGCTGCGGAAACAAACACTGCTGCGGACACCGCAGTGCAGGACGGAGAGGAAACGGCGGAAAATGCACAAACGCCCGACCCGGTGACAATCAAGGTTTTAATGAGCGGTGATAAGCCAAATGACTGGGATGCAGTGCTGGAAGAGTTTTATAACAGGACGAAAGATACCCTGAATATTACTTTTGACTGGACGTGGGTGCCTTCGGCGGATTACAAGGATAAATTAAATGTGAAGATGACAGCTGGCGAGGAATACGATCTGGTGTTTGACGCACCCTGGATGCATTTACGTACATTGGCACAGGACGGTATTTATGCAGATCTGTCACCTTATTTAAATAATGATGCTTATCCGGGGCTAAAGCTTGCGTTCCCGGAGGATGTGATGAAGTATAATAAGTATTCGGATATCAATTGTGCTTTGCCGCTTTTCTTTAACTACGGCGGTCAGAATCTTGTTATGTACCGTCAGGACTGGGCGAAAGAATGGGGGATTGGAACCGACGGACAGATCAACAGCCACGATGAACTGAAAGAGTACTTAGAGGCAGTGCTTGCCAACAAACCGGAAGTAATCCCTATTGCTCTGAAAAATAACAGAGGGTTCTACCACCTGTTTGATGCAATTACTGCTGAAATGAAAAAAGACCATATTTATCAGGGAAGCCTCGGAAAAGATATTTTCTTTGCCTTCAAGTTAAATGATGAGGAAACGGAAGTGATCGCAACAGCCCTTCCGGGTGATCCGGCAGAGTACTGGGAGCCTTTTGGAGGCGAAGATTTTTGGAAAAAGAAAGTGGAAGTTTCCAGGGAATGGAACAAATATTGTGAGAAAGATTCCTTAAATCAGGCTGACCCGGGCGCTCTTTTCCAGATAGGCAAGGCGGCTGCTTATATTGACACGGTTGATGCGGTTCCCAAGTTTAATGCGATCTTAAAGACCAATGCCCCGGAGGCGGAGCTGGGCGTTTACATTCATGAAGACGCTGCAAGGAACATGGAAAAAGGCGTTTACACGGCAACAGTGGTTGCCAGCAACTGCCTGTGTATTCCGGCATCCTCCGATAAGATTGACCGGACGGTTTCTTTCCTGAATTGGCTGTTCGAAAGCAAAGAAAATCACGATCTGTTTGAGTATGGGATCGAAGGTGTGCACTGGGAAGCGATAGGGGATGATCAGTATAAGCTGCCGGAGGGCGTCAGCGCCACCACAAATTATAATCCTAACGGCTGGAACCTGACATGGAACCCGAATTATTACCGTTTCTCGGCGGATTATACGGAATATGCTCTGGCTTATGCGCAATTTTCAACTGATATCACGAATTATGATACGAGCAGTAAAATCCAGGGACATGTGTTCCAGTCCGATCCCGTAAAAACAGAGATTGCGCAGTGCGGCGCTATTTTAGGCGAGGTGCTTGCCCCGTTAAATCATGGGATTCTTGAAAATCCTTATCAGGTATTTCAGGATACGACTGCGCAGCTTAGGGAAAACGATGTACAAAAAGCCATTGATGAATGGGTTGTGCAGATGAACGCCTTTTTGCAGAACAAGTAAAGGAAAAATATAAGTAGTCATTTAAGATAAAAACCGGCTTGCGCACGGAAACCGCAATCCGGTTTTTGTCTCATAAAAATTGTGAGGTGCCGTAATGAATTTGGATATAGAATTAAAAAAATGGCAGGGAGTGGAAATATTTTGTGGGGAAACGGGAGAGACGGCAGGGTATCTTGAAGAAGGAAAAACTGCGGTTTATGATTTCCCTAATACAATAGACCTTCGGGCATACGACGGAATTGAGGTTGCTGCCGGTGCTGCGAATAGAAGTGACTTATGGCTGGATGTGGTGTTAGAACCCCTTAGCAGCGGCAGGCCGGAATTTATCCGGCAGACAAGGGCATCCATTTGTGTTCCCGAATCCGGCGGTGTGCTAAGGATTCCCTTTTCCGCTTTTGACCACAGCGTTTTGGTAAGCGCCCACATGAAATATATCAGCAGGGTAAAGTTTCTTTTGCGGAAAGACGAGGAGGAAACGGCGGTTTGGCCAAGTCCGGCCCGCCTGCAGATAGAATGTCCAGGTTTTTATATGGCTGATAGCTTTCGGGCAAAAGCTCTTTGGGCCTCAAGGGCCGGAGACGCAGGGGAGACGCTTACATGGCAGGTAAGGCTGGAAAATGACAGTGAGGAAGAAATCCTGCTGGCTGCTTCGGAGATCCGGCAGGGCAGAGAAAGCTTTTCTTTAAATTTTGAAAAGAAAATATTGCTGAAAGCGCAGGAAGTGCGTAACGTCAATATAAGCGCTGTCCTTCCGGATAAGATGGCTCCCGGCGGATTTGAAATGAGACAAATGCAGTGGAATCCCTGCGGAATGAATCTGCCGGGGCAATCCGTGAAGCTGTATGCGGGAAGAAAAGGCGTCCATCCCTTTTTGCTCCATCGGGAAGACGGTTGGGGCCACCTTAAAAAACTGGTAAGGGAAGATGAAATGTTGGCGCAGCGGTTCAAGGAGGAATATGAGGAAAAAGCGCTGGCTTTTGCGGTACCAAAACCGGCTGCGGATGAAAGCTTCGTATTTATTTCCGAAACCCAGGATGACTTTTTGAAAACGGCGGTTGCGTGGAAGGTAACGGAGAAAAAAGAATATCTTGAGAAGCTTCTTTTCTATTTTAAAGGTTTTCTGGACAAAGAATGCGGATATTTAAGCACCCGGTATCCGTATTTTCAGTTCATCCGTTCTAAAAAAGAATGGGAGAAGGGGATAGCCGGTGACAGTTCTGGCAAAGACGGAAGCTGCCCTTTTGCGGTGCACCGCGCCTGCAGCGCAGGGTGGGTACAGGAAGCTGAATTTATGACAAAGCTGGCGTTTGTTTATGACCTGATTTATGAAAGGGAAGAATTTACACCATGGATGCATCGGGAAATGGAGCTTTGTATGCGCAGTTACATGGAGTTTACCGATTGGAGGCTGTCAGACGGGGATGGTAATAATTTTCAGTTAGCGGAAGCCTGTGCGTCATTATATTTCGCCTGCCTGCTTTCGGATTATCCGTTGATCGGGCGTTTTCTGTCAGGAAAAAACGGGATTTATGATTTGATAGGCGCTGTCTTTTCAGATGACGGCAGTTATTTTGAAGGAGCAACTAATTATGTCCGGCTTGCGGCGGAGATTCTTTTGCACTGTGCCAATTCCTGCGAAAATTATGGATTGAACCTGAAAGATGTGCTGGTTCCGGCTTCTTTTGACGATCATATTCTTCATGCGCCGTGGGCAAAGAGGCAGGAATGGGCAAAGGATCATAAGCCCTTTTTAGGAATGAGTTTTGAGCGGTTTGAACCAAATCAAAGGCCGGTCAGGAGACTTAAGGATTTTACGGATCAGCTGACTACGCTTCTTACTCCGGAAGGGATTCTCTTTTCGGTAAATGACAGCAATGAACAGAGTCTGATACCTATTATGGATCTGGCATATTTCCTGTATCTGGATCCGGCATATTGTGTTTTTTCTGATGAGGAACAGGCAGGGGATTTTCTGTTTGGGAAACATATGGCGGATTGGAAAAAGCAAAATCGGAAAGAAAGACAGGGTAACGGGAAAGACAGCGTACTGGTAAGAGGAGGCGGTTTTGCTATTTTGAGGGAAAAGACCGGGGAAGATTGTATATGTCAGGCGGTGATGAAATACGGGCAGCACGGGGGATATCATGGACATTATGACAGGCTGAGTCTGGTTTCTTTCTTACGGGATAATCAAACCTTCCACAATCAGGAATTTGCATGGTTTGGGTATGATTCGTTTCTATTTAAGATGTGGGTACAGGCATCAATAGCCCATAATATGGTGGTAGTGGACAGGAAGATGCAGGAACCGACTCCCTGCGAATGTATATATTTTGCGAAAGAGGAGCATTTCAGCGCAGTCTGCGCCCAGACCCTATGCAGGTGGTCGGATCCTCCCTATGGAGGCCAGACGCCTTACCCGATACAATTTCCGGAAGAAAAATGCAGAAAGGAAGGACGTTATATTTTAGTTCCGCCGATTCCCAGAGAGCAGGGTGAAATCGGGGAATATACGGAGCCGGTGTTTATGCGGAGACTTTGCGTACTGGCAAAGGGAATCCTTTTTGTGTGGGATTACCTTAAGGCGGAAGAACTTCACGACTTTGACTGTCTGTATCATCCTTTCGGCAGTGTGGAAATAAGCGGGATGCGGTATCGGGAATCGGAGGAGCGTTTTGACGATGATCCTTTTGGTGCGGCGCAGTTTGTCACATGCTGTCACTGGTTTGATACGGAAGGTACTGTAAGTCTATCTTTTTCCAATAAACAAAAACGGGTGAATACCAATGACCGGATTGATTTTGTGGAAAATTCGCATCTTTTTGGGATTTATCCGTTAAAGGGAGAAGCCATGGTAGGAAAATATCCCTTTAAAACGGATGATTTTCAGAACGTATGGAAACATAATGCTGTGGATCTTTTGAAAGACCCCTGCAAAAAGACAGTTTCCTTTCATCAAAAAGGAACCTGCGCCCGGTTTGTGACGGCATTGGAGATTGGCCAGAAAGAGAGCAGCATTCGGCATATCCAAAGCGAGGCGTACGGGAGTATCATTATTTATAAAAAAGATGGCAGTGTGGGAAGGCTTACGGTAAAAGGAATGGATGAATGGGAGCAGAAACAAGTGGAAGTTATTTACCAGACAGGAAGGTGAGCATATGGAACAGATAGCAAAGGGAATCTGGAAGGTTGTTTTTGGGGAGCCGGAAAAGTATACGCCGGAATATTTCCGCAGCTTTCCGATCAAAAAAGAAATGATCGATAAAATAACGATAAGCAGAAAACCCAAAATAAAGGAAGAGGATCTGGAATGGAAAAAGACAAAGCGGGGAGTGGCCATAACGCTTCCCATCAGTGCGGGGGAAGATATCTACGGTTTTGGCCTGCAGCTTAGGAATTTTAATCAGGCCGGGAAAAGGCGTTACCTGAAAGTAAATTCAGACCCTGTCTCGGATACCGGAGAAACCCATGCGCCAGTGCCTTTTTATATCTCATCGGAAGGGTATGGGTTGTTTGCGAATACGTTTCGGTACGCTGCATTTTCTATGGGAACCAGCAGCGAACGGGGAAAATCCTCTGCTATGACGGCGGAAAATGAGCCTCACGAAGAATTTTCCGAATCTGCCCTGTATGCATTAAAACGGGCAGGACAAGAGCGGAAGGTCATCATTGATATCCCGGCAGCCAAAGGGATTGAACTGTACTTCTTTGAAGGAGATTTTATGGAAACGGTGCAGCGTTATAACCTTTTTTCCGGGGGCGGGTGCATTCCCCCTATGTGGGGATTAGGGATGTGGTACCGAATTTACGGCGGAAGCTGCCAGACAGATGTGAAACATTTTACAGAGTATTTCAGGAAAGAAAACATGCCGATGGATGTGCTTGGGCTGGAGCCGGGCTGGCATTCCCACAGTTATTCCTGTACTTACAAATGGTCGGATTTATTCCCGCATCCCGGCGAGATGATAAAGGAAGCGTCAGGGCAGGGATATAAACTGAATTTGTGGGAACATCTTTATGTGTATCCGAAAGCGCCTTTTTATGAGGAGCTATATCCGTACAGCGGCGACTATGAAGTATGGAACGGTCTGGTGCCTGATTTTGCAATGAAGGAAGCATGGAAAATATTTGAGGATTATCACAGGGAAACGTTTGTAAAAAAGGGCATTGCCGGTTTTAAGCTGGATGAGTGCGATAATTCGGATTATAATCCTTCTAACTGGGGGTTCCCAGATGCTTCGGAATTTCCGTCCGGAATGGACGGCGAACAAATGCACCTTGCCATGGGCGTTTTGTATCAGAACCTGATCTATGGGATTTATAAGAAAGAAAATAAAAGGACGTATTCCCAGGTCCGCTCATCGGGCGCACTGGCGTCACCGATGCCGTTTGTGCTTTATTCGGATCTGTACGACCACAAGCAGTTTATCCGGGGCATGGTGAACGCCGGTTTCTCCGGGCTTTTATGGTGCCCGGAAGTCCGGAGCTGCAAAAACGGAGACGATTTACTGCGCAGGCTGCAGACTGTGGTATTTTCCGCCCATGCGCTGATCAATGGGTGGAGACTGCCAAATCCGCCATGGGAGCAGACAGATATTAAGCAGAATCTGGCGGGAGAAAAAATGGAGGGTGCGGAATATTATACAAAGGAATGCAGAAAACTGTTTGAACTGCGTATGAGCCTGCTTCCCTATCTGTACAGCGCATATGTGGATTATTACCGGACGGGAAAACCGCCTATCCGCGCACTGCTTATGGACTATCCGGAGGATGCGGCGGCAAGGGCGGTAGATGATGAGTTTTTATTTGGCGAAAGTATGTTGGTATGTCCCCTTACTTATGAGGATGGGATTTCAAGGGAAGTGTACCTGCCTAAAGGCAGCTGGTATGATTTTTTTACGGGAGAAATGATAAAAGGAGGAGAAAAAACAGAAGTAAAGGCCCAATATGATCAGATCCCGGTATTTGTAAAAGAGGGAGCGATCATACCGTTGGCAAGGCCGGTACCTTACGTGGATAAGGATACGGTGTTTGAAATGGATGTCAAGATGTTTGGGGAAGCGGATGGAAAATTTATACTTTTCAGTGATGACTTTGAAACCTTCGACTTCGAAAATACCCAAAATACTGCCGTACTGGAAAAACATCCGGGCAAACCGCTGGAAGTTATCAAGGGAAATAATCTGCGGTATTCATTTAGTGGAATTTAACAGTACCCACAAAAAGGCGAAGGCAGCTCACCTTCAAGGCTGCCTGCCTGATTGGCGCACCGGGGCGGTTTTTCATTATAGGAGTTCTGAAATTCGTATAGTCAAATCGTCATAAATACATACAGGAATATTGTCATCGAAATTATATTGATAAGTTCCCTTTTCAGATTCAAGATCATAAACATTTATTGTGTGTGTCATGGGGTTTATGATCCAGTATTCCCTTACCCCTGCGGTGCGGTATTTGAAAAGCTTTATACCATAATCCAATGAGCTGGTACTGGGCGAGACAATTTCAATTATCCAGTCAGGTGCACCGTTACAACCTTTTTCATTTAGCTTATTTTTGTCGCAGATCACGGAAATATCCGGCTCAACATAGTTTATGTCATCTTCATTCAAAAATACTGCGAATGGGGCAGGGAGTACCATGCAATTGCCGCCTTTCTCATCAATATAGTTTGCAATTTTCTGATTTAGCTTACTTATAAGCAATTGGTGTTTTGTGCTTGGCGGCGCCATGTCATAAATCCGTCCGTCAATCAATTCTGCCCTTTTTCCATCAGGGAGGGCGTAAATATCCTCGATAGTATAATTTTTTTCCTGTTGCAGTGCCATGTTGTTGGTTCCTTTCTTTATTTGCAAAATTCTAAAGGATTAATTTTACCTGTCTTTTTTAATAGTGTAGCATAGTTATTAAAAAAGTTACAGGTTAAAAAACTCTTGTATGTGTCAAGTGTTCGTTGGAACATACCCGGTATAAGAAAACAATTTCATTTTTAGAAAAATTGATATATAATTAGTGTCTGCTGAACAACTTAAAATATTGATAAATACTGAATTTTCCAGCATTTTTTGTTATAATAATTGCATGGAACAAAGATATAATCGCTTTATTTTCTTGCAGAATTTTTATAAAAGTCAGGAGATGCCAT
>CAJULP010000043.1 GCA_910587295.1 uncultured Lachnospiraceae bacterium
AAGGAGCTTCGCCGCAAATTTTTTCATGTTTGTCAAGTGTTTTAGAGAAAAAAGTTACAAAAAAAAGAGCAGGGTACATATTTCTATATACCTTGCTCTGTAAGGAGCGTCACTGCTGATGCCTTAACTAAATGACATTGGGGCCGCTGCCCACCCTTTTTTGAACTTCGAATCTTTAATTTGCCGCTATAAATTCAAGCGCCTGTTTCTGAATCTCATCATATACCTTTTGTGCCCCTGCTGCCTCCATCTTTTCACGCAGCTTTGCGATATCCGCTTCGGGATCATCTGTAAATCCAAGTCCTAACAGCTTATAATCGGTATCAAAAATCTCGCCGATTGCAGCGATTTCATTTTTAACGGACTCATCGTTAAATACAAAGGTCTGATATCTTTCGCTTCTTGCCGTATCCTGCCATCCTTTGTTTAACTCCGGTAAATTCGGGATTCCGCCTTCGATCACACGCCAGTAAGCATCGTTTCTTACACCCCAGTTGCAGTTACTGTCATATGCGTAATTGGAACTGTCAGGTAAAGATACCAGGGTGCCGTCTCCGGATGCTTCCCAGTGCTTGCCTTCAATACCGTAGCAGAACAGGCTGTTTACTTCTTCATCATTCCTCAGATAATCCAGCGCCATCAAAGCCCTTTCCGGGTTTTTCGACTTGGAGAAAATACTCATACCGTTTGCTAAATAAGAGTTAAGTACCGGAGGCACGCCGTCCTGAGCATCAAAGACTCTCACATCCCACTCGGGATGCTCTGCCGTTACAGACGCATAAACGCTCTTAGCGGTATTGGCATTCATCAATGCCAATGCGGATTTCCCTGCCTGGAAGCTTTCCGTATTGTTCTGTGTGTTGACAACAGCGTTTTTACTCCAAAATCCCCGATCCTTCCAATCTTTTAATCTGGTAATCACATCCAAAAATTCCGGCTGGTCAAAGTTCCCAAGAACTGCCGCACTGTCGTCTAACTCGCTGACGCTGGCCATAGCCTGCCAGGGTCCGACACCGATCACCTTTTCTTCGCTTTCCCAGTTAGCCTTTTTCCACATACGGTCATAAAGGAACAGCTTATCATAATCGGAACCCACATCAATAGGAATCAGAGAAGGTTCATTTTCTACAATGGCATCCATATAGCTTTCCGCTTCATCCAGAGAAGCAACCGACGTGATACCATATTTATCCATTAAGTCTCCCCTTGCCATGTAAACATAGGCTGTAATTTCTTTGTAGTTCATCGGCAGCATATATACTTTGTCATTTACTTTTGCCTGCTCCCATGCTTCCGGATACATAGTCTCTGCCGACATAGGCGCATAGGTCTCAAGAGCTTCCCTTGTGATCTCATAATACCCCTGCTTGGTAGCCTGTGCGTTGTAGAAGCACCAGTCCGCAGTGTAAATGATATCCCAGTCTTCCCCTGATGCGAAGATAAGGGGATACTTCTGCTCATATTCGCTCCAGCTCATGAATTTCACGTCGATGGTTGCATTGATCTCCGCTTTTAAGCGCTCATTGATCTTTGCAAACACTTCGTCGTTGTCAACAGGACGATCCCCGATCAGGTACATCACCAGCGTAACTTCTTCTGAGATATCCGGCCCTGTGCTTTCCGGTTTTGCAGCTTCTTCCGGTTCTTCCGCTTCTGTCTGTGCAGGTGTCTCTTCCTGTTTTTGCGTCTCACTGCTTTCTTTTGTGGCGGTTTCCTGTGTGCCGGAATCCTTAGATCCGCAAGCGCAAAGTACTGTGGCCAACATTACGAATACCAGCAGTAATGACACTCTTTTTTTGGCTTTACTAAACATACTTTTTCCTCCTTTTGCCAAGAAAATAATTTATTGTTATCCTTTTACTGCACCGATGGTAACTCCCTTAACAAAATACTTTTGCAGGAAGGGGTACAGCAGAACGATAGGCCCTGTTGCAATCACTGTCATTGCCAGCTTCATAGGCTCGCTGGGCACATCGCTTGCCGGGATACCGCTGCGGGCGGCGGCAGCATTGATGGCCTGGGCTTTTGTCAGTATATTGTTCAAATAATACTGCAAGGGATAAAGATCCCTGCGCCCTTCGTCTAAAAACAGCATTGCGTTATACCAGTCATTCCAGTAATTCAGTGCGATAAACAATCCCACCGTGGCAAGCCCCGCCTTACATAACGGGAGCGCGATCCTGGCATACACCACCAGATCCCCTGCGCCGTCTAAATAGGCCGACTCATACAGAGACTCCGGTATGCTCATCATGTAGCTTTTTAAGATCAGGAGATACGTCACGTTTACAAGGATCGGTAAGATCAACGCCACCACATTATTGTGGAAATGCAGGTATTTTGTGTTAAATATGTACCATGGAACCAGACCTCCTCCAAAAATGGATGTAAAGTAAAAGAAAAAGGAAACCTGATACCGGTACCGGAAATCTTTATTTGCCAAAACATACGACGCCATACTCGTTACCAAAAGGCCAAGCCCCGTTCCCACTGCCGTCACCAGGATCGTGACACCGTATGCGCGCAGCAACTCCTCCGGAATCTTAAACAACATCTTATAGGCATCTAAGGAAAATTCCTTAGGGATCAGCTGGTAACCATTTAACATGATCGACTGCTGGTTTGATACGGAACCGCTGACCACCAGCCAAAACGGGAGCAGGCAGGCTGCGGAAAGCACGCCAAGGATCAAATGTGAAATGACGCTGAATATCACCTTGTCATAACTTTTAGGTTTTTTTTTGCTTTTTATCTCCGGCATGGGAGCATCCTCCTTTCAGCTCGTTAGAATAATGCGTAATCCGGCTCTACTTTTTTTACGATAAAGTTTGCGATCAGTACAAGGACAAAGGATATTCCCGACTGGTACAAGCCTGCGGCGCTTGTCATTCCAAATTCCTGCAATGTAAGAAGCGAACGGGTCACATAGGTATCGATCACGTCGGTCACCTCAAGCACCATAGGATTGTTGCCTGTAACCTGCCAGAACATCTGGAAATCTCCCTTCATGATGGTCCCAATGGCAAGCAGGAACAAAATAACCACCGTGGGCCTGATGCATGGCAGGGTGATATACCGTATCTTCTGCCACATGGTGGCGCCGTCTAAGTCGGCAGCCTCAAACATTTCCCCGTCAATATTCACGATACTTGCCAGGTACATGACCGTTCCGTAACCTACATTTTTAAACGCGCTGACCACGATCAGTATGACCGGCCATGCGCCCTTATTGGAATAGACGTCCACCGAATCCATCCCGACGCTTTTTAAAAACGAATTGACCGCGCCAAATTCATAATTAAACAGGTTGTAGATAAACGCGCCTACCACTACCCACGAAATGAAATAAGGCAGGAACATCACCGACTGCGTGATCCTCTTGAAAAACCGCCCGGCAAGCTCGCTTAACATGATCGCACAGGTGATCTGCAAAAAAGTATTCACACATAGAAAAGCAATGTTGTATAATATGGTATTCCTGGTGGTAAGCCAGGCCTTCCCCGATTTGAAAAAGTATTGGAAATTTTCAAACCCTGCCCAGGGGCTCCCGAAGATTCCGTCATGATAGTTAAATTCCTTAAAAGCCAGGACGATGCCGGCCATGGGGATGTAACACATCAAGATCACCACGATCGCTGCCGGAAGCAGCATCAGCCATTTTGTCCGGTTCTTTCGTAAGTCATATAAAAAAGGATGTTTCCCGCTGTGCATAATCTTCCCCTTCCTTTTGCTCGATTTCGTTATCCTTCTCACAAATCAATCTTAACAAAAATACGCACCCCCTTACAACGGTACTAACTTTTGAAAGGAGTACAAAATTATGTTAATTACAATTTTAGACACAAAAACACCTGTTTTAAATTGAAATCTCTTTCTTTTTTGTATATTATGTACATAAAGAAAGTTTTTTAGAGAGGGATATTTCATGAATTACACGGTACTGATCGTGGACGACGAAATGATGCCCAGAAAAGTGCTAAAAGAGCACCTTCCCTGGGAAACCCTGAAAGTCGCACACATTTTTCAGGCTTCGGACGGGTTGGAAGCCATAGAAACGGCAAGGAATTGTATGCCGGATATTGTCATCACGGACATTAAAATGCCAAGGATGGACGGCCTTCAGATGGCGGCTGCCATCCGGGAGTTCTGCCCCCGGTGCCAGTTTATCTTTTTAAGCGGTTATTCCGATAAGGAGTACTTAAAAGGGGCGATCCGGCTCAAAGCCGCAAACTATGTGGAAAAGCCTATCGACTTAGAGGAGATCACGGATGCCCTGAAAGAAGTCGTCGAGGAGCTGGATAAACTGCAAAAGCTTAAGGCCCCCCTGGATCTTCGCAGGCTGTTTTTCCATGGAAATACCGATGCGGACCTTCCTTTAAATGACAAGGTTTTTGAAGGCGGCCAGGAACAGCTTGATTCCCTTTCTTTTCTGATCAGGCAGAGAAAAGAAGCCGAGACGGAAAACGCACTGCGCAGGCTCCACCGGGAAGTCCTTTCATGCGAAGGCACCGACCCGGCCTACCTGCGGCATTTCTACCGTCAGATCATCTTTCTGTTCCTGACGGCGGCGGAAACCTACAATATAACCTCCATCACCCAAAATGCCGACTATTATCTCTATACCGCCGCAGGCCAGGAAACTTTAGTCCTGTTATGGGATGCTCTTTTTCAGATCTCACAGGCTTACTTTACCGCTTCCTCAGGCAGGGATACGGATATCGTCTCCCGGGTGGACAAATATCTGGAACAAAACTATAAGGATCCGGCCCTTACCGTGTTAGACGCCGCTCACGACCTTGGTTTTACCAACACTTATTTATGTGCCGCCTACAAAAAAAGCTGCGGTAAGACCATCAACCAGCACCTGACCCAGATCAGAATCCGGCACGCCAAAGAGCTGCTTGCCAATTCCACCCAAAAGCTATATGAAGTGGCGAAGAACGTAGGATATGCTGACGGGAAATACTTTACCAAATTATTTACCCGGGAGACCGGACTTTCACCGAAGGAATACAGAGGGAGACACCGCCATGACATCTAAGCCCGGGCCATTTAACCGACTTATCCCGAAAACCCTGAAAAGTAAACTCCTTTACAGCTATTTTTTGCTGGTCATGCTCCCCCTTGGGATCTTTACCTTATATACTTACCTTCGGGTTAGAAGCGTCATACAGGAACAGACTTTTATCGCCGCTCAAAACGCATTTGACGATACGGTATCTTCCATATGCCAATCCCTTGGAAAGCTGGATGCCGTCATAGACATTCTTGCCATGGACCCACTGGTATACCGTATGGCTTCCAACGACCCGGAAGATTATACCTATATCCGCCGGCTGGAAGATTCCGACACCCTTGCCCTTACTTTTGCGCATCTGTGCTCTCTCTCCGGTATCGACCGGATCCGTCTTTATGCGGACAACGACTACCTGTATACCTCCGAGCAGGATAACATTACCCAGCTCCGCGAAGTGACACAGGATAACTGGTATCTCACCCTTTCCGGAAGCGATGAGCGGACGTGGTTTGCGCCGGCCGACTTTTATGACCAGGCCCCTTCGGATCAGTCTTGGTTTTCTTCCATGCAGGTCATCTACAATCCCCGCAATGTAACGGAACCCCTGGCCATCCTGAGAGCGGATATTGACGCCTCCCGCATCATACAATTGGCGGAAAGCACTTCCGTCACGGAAAACGGCATCCTGCTGCTTTTAAACGGCCAGAATATCCTATACCATACGGCAAGCGGCATTAAGGAGGATACGTTAAGCGCTATCGTAGGCGGACTATCCTTTGCAGACGCCAAATCCTGGATTCCCATCCATGCGGAAGGAAAACACTATTATGCCCAGTGCAGCTCCCTGCCCCAGTCCGGCTGGTACATGGCAAGCATCCTTCCTTTTGATGACATTTTCCGCTTAAGCCATGAACTGCGCTTTGAAATGCTGGTCATCGTCCTTCTTATCAGCGTCACCGCTTATCTGTTTGCCGTTGCCATAAGTAAATCCACATTGGACCGGATCGCACAGCTGGCCCGGACCATGCAGGCCGTGCAGGAGGGGAATGAAAAAGCAAGGCCAAAGCCCTCCGGCAATGACGAGATCACACAGCTTATGGGAAACTTCAACAATATGATGGACCGCATCGACCAGTTGATGGAAGAAAAAGTGGTGTACGGGCAGCAGATCAAAAACCTGGAGTTAAAAGCCCTGCAGGCCCAGATCAATCCCCACTTTCTATACAACACACTGGATCTGATCAATTGTACCGCCATATCACACAGCGTTCCCCAGATCAGCCGGATGGTCAGATCCCTGGGGCAGTTTTACCGCCTTTCCTTAAGCGGCGGAAGCGAACAGATTCCCCTTTCTTCCGAGATGAAACACGCAAAGCTTTATGCGGATATCCAAAATATGCGTTTTGAGGACAGGGTAGAGACTCACTGGCAGATGGAGGAAGATGCCGGCCGCTGCATGATCATTAAGATCGTCCTCCAGCCGTTGATTGAAAACGCCATCATACACGGTATTTTTGAAAAACCATCGAAGCAGGGGAATTTGTGGGTATGCACAAAAAGGAACCGGGATATGATCACCATCACCATAAGGGATGACGGCGTTGGAATGGATGAGGAAACCCTGCTTGCGAATTTTTCTCCCGCTCCCGGCACAGGCGTTGCCGAAACCCCCGGCGGTTATGGGGTTCGCAATATCCGAGACCGTCTTTTTATCGCTTACGGAACGCCCTACGGCTTATCCTGCGAAAGCAGCCCCGGTGAGGGAACCCTTGTGACCATATCCATCCCCGCCATTGAACCAAAAGATCCATAACGAACAAAAGCGAAAGAAAGGAAACAATTATCATGAACTATTCTATTTTTACCGACACAGACTGGCTCTACCCGGATTCTCCCCATAGCGGAAACCGGGAAATAACCTTCTCTCTTCCCCGGGGCGGCCATGGGGGCGCACAAGTGCTCGGAGAGGTTCCCCTGTCTTCTCCACAGGTATCCGTTAAGTGGCATCAGGAGACGGATCTGGAAGCCAGCCTTTTTTGGCTGATCCCTGTCGGGGTCAATGAAAACACGGACAGCGCCATGATGACCACCACGGATTACCAGCGGTGCAAAGATTTTGTGACAAGAAAAGCTCCTTTTGACGTGTACGATGCGCTTAGCCCGGTGTCAGAAGACCCGCCTTCCGGCAGGCTTGCCCTTTATCTGTGCGTTGAGGCAAAGGGTGTTACCCTTCCCGGCACTTACTCAGGTGAAGTGTCCATCCGGGAAGGAGACCGGGAAACCCTCATCCCCTTAAGCTGCCGGGTGAGCAAAGCTCTTGTGCCGCCGCTTTCTTCCTCACGCCTTGGCATGTTGAATTTTTTTGACTATGACGGCCTGGCCAACCAGCACCATACTGACAAAAACAGCAGGCAATACTGGGAAATCTTCGGCCGGTACGTGAAAGCGCAGGTTGACATGCGCTGCACCCATATCCTGCTGCCGCCGGGGGAAGCTGTATTTGAAAACGGGGAGTTGATCGATTTTGATTTTTCCGCCGCGGAAAAAGCGGGGCAGATTGCCAAAGAAAACGGGGCGCTCTGGCTTTGCGGCGGCCACATCGCCCACTGGCACGCCTGGGATGAAGCGGAATACTACCCCAACTGGAGCCAGAGCGTAGGGATCACCACCACCGAAGGCTATCTGCAGCTCCGGCGCTACTTCACCAAATGGCGCCAGGTCATTTTAAGAAACAACTGGCAGGACTGTATGGCTCAGGGCCTTGCCGACGAGCCTCAGACCCACAATGATGCCACCTACCGCATCCTTGCCGGGATCTTCCGGAAATTTCTCCCCGGCATCCCTATCATCGACGCGGTAGAGACCACCCAATTAGGCGGCGGCATTGATATCTGGGTTCCCAAACAGGATACCTATGAAAAATGGCGGAACGAATACGAAACACTGAAAGCTGCCGGCGAGACCATGTGGTTTTATACCTGCGCTTTCCCTGCCGGCCCGATCATGAACCGCAGTATGGATCTGCCCCTTACCGCAAGCAGGGCCGTTCTTTGGATGGGGGCTTACTACCGCCTGAGCGGCTTTTTGCACTGGGGCTTTAACTATTACATTGGCAGCGACATCTGGAAAAGCGCCTGCTGTCCTCACAAGGGCGCCCTGCTGCCTGCCGGCGACGCTCATATTGTGTATCCGGGCAAGGATGGCCCCCTTCGCAGTATGCGCTACGAAGCCCAGCGGGCCGGGGCACAGGACTATGAGCTTTTGATGAAAGCCTTTGAAATATCCCCCGAAAAGACAGAGCAGATCATTCAAAGCGTATGTACGGATTTCCGCAGTTATACCCGGGAAGGTCAGGTCCTTTTAGATGCCAGAGACCGCCTTTTTGCGCTGCTTGAAAACTAAGCGTACGCTGGCAGGCTCGGCCTTTACTCTTCCTGCCACCTGACCGTTTCCCCTCTTTTGACCTCTTTGGTGGTGGATAAGACAATCTCACTGTCCTTGTCCACCACTCCTTCTTCTATGGCTGCCCAGTTTTCATTTTGATCAAGCACCTTTACGTTTACTTCGTCCACGTAATATTCGTTCCCCAGGATCCCTTCCCGCTGCCTTAACAGATAAACAAAACTCTGCTTATCCTTTTCATGCAGCGCCGAGGCAGGGATACAAAGCCGGTACTTTTCCCCTGCCTGGGTGCGGGATATGGCGCCTGACATACCGGGGATCCCGCATTCTTGCGGCAGCGTGACCAGGGCCTCATACTGCCCCGGAGCGTTTTTGCTCTCCGCAAGATAATCCAATTCTATTTCCATCTCCTTGCTTTTTCCATCCACCTTGACCAAAAGAGTATCCCCCAGGCCGATATACTTTTTCTGGTCTTTATCAAGCGTCACCTTAAGCTGGCAGGGCAGGGTCTCATCAGAGATCAGCATTACTGCCGTATCCGGGATCCGGTCTCCCACACCGGCCATGATCTCCGTAACAACGCCGCCAAAAGCCGCCCTTATGATCCCTTCTTCTTCCTTTACTTTTTTATATTGCATAAGTTCCTCCGTGAGAGATCCCTTTTCCAGTTCTGCCACCTCAAGATCCGCCGCCGCATTCTCCGGCAAAAGCAGATCTTCCACCCGCCTTTCCGCCTGCTTTAGGGCCTCATCCCGTTTTGCCATGGCATCCGACTCCCCGTAAGCGGCGCTTTGCAGAGCGTCTTTTGATTCCCTGCCCGCTTCCTCTTCTCCCCCTTCTTCCCGAAAATCCTCCTCGGCCTGCACATATTCTTCCAATGCGCGCCCTACCTGGGTATCTTCAATCCTTGCCGTGGTATCGTAATCCTGCCTTGCGCGGGCAAGTTCCAGCTCCTTTTTCTGCCGGGCAAGCTCTTTGTTTTCCAATATGGTATTGATCTGCAGGGAAACTTTGGCAATCTCTTTTTGCTTTTCTTCCATCTTTTCCTCCAGATCCGCAAGGTCAACGGAAAACAACACATCCCCCTCTTCCACCCTGTCGCCTACGTGGACCGGCACTGAATCGATCCTAAGCCCGGAAAGGTATGTCACCGGCCGCTCCCCGCCTGCCACCACGATTCCGTCGGCCTTTACCGTATGCTCCACATACTTGGATTCCGGCCGGCAGGTTGTCACCATGGGAAGCCGGTAAGCATAAATGCTCTTTGATACCACCGTGCAGATCAGCATCAGCCCCAAAAATACCGCAAATCCAACCATTACCTTTTTCATCTTCTTTACTCCTTTAATCCTGAATAGACGATTCCCTGCTCTAAGTAATCCTGCCCTAAAATAAACACAAACACCGCAGGGATCAGCGTGACCACGCTTGCACAGAAAGCAGAACCCGCCTGCCCCCAGGTGATCTCCGGCAAATACAGGGATAACGGCCAAAGCGCCTTATCCTCCAAAAATGCCATAGGCTGCTCCATCAAATTCCAATATTCCAAAAAACCAAGCACCATGGCAGATAAAAGACCGCTTTTCCCTAAGGGCAGCCCAAGCCTTAAAAAAATGACCACTTCCCCTGCCCCGTCAATCCTTGCCGCTTCAAAAACCTGCGGCGGAATCCCCCGAAAACCGCCATAGGATAAAAACACCGGGAAAGTGGAAAATACCGCCGGCAGGATGATAGCCAGATGGCTGTTTAAAAGCGACAATCTGTTTAACACCAGGTAATTAGAAAGCATCATTACCTGAAAGGGCAGCAGCATCAGGACCACGTAAAGGGCAAATAAAGCCCTTCCGCCTTTTACCTGATACACCGCAAAACCCCATGCCGCCGGAACCGCAAAGATCAGCTGCCCTGCCAGGATACACAGGACCAATTTCATGGAATTCCAAAATAAAACAAAGAACTGAGGAGTCTCAAACAAAAGCTTTCCGTAATTTTCAAAGGAAGGAAAATCCGGGAGAAACTTCCAGCTTATCCACTCATTTCCGTCCGTAAACACCGTGGTTACATACCCTTTCAGCTCCACGGTATCCATCAAGGAGCCGGACAGCAAAATAAGGATGGGCAAAATCACAAAAGCGGCAGGCACAAGAAGCAAAACCACCGCTCCGCCCTTTTTCACATTTTTTTCAAGCATCATACTCCTGCCGCCTTTCTCCACACACAATTTTTATTACATTTCATTATGATCCCACAACCGCTGCAATCCCAAAATAGCGGCCAGCAGGATCCCGCCGGTTAGTACCGCGGCAGCAGCCATCTTATCCAGTTCCAGGTTCACAAACCAGTTATTAAACAGATGCTGCATCAGGTAAATGCTCTGGTCCGGGTAAGCCCCGGCAGTCAGGTATGCCTCCCGGTAAATCTTAAACGAGTTTAAAAATGACAAGATCACAATGGTATAAAGGCTCCCCTTCAGGTTTGGCAGTACGATGTACCACAGGCTTTTCCATTTCCCTGCGCCGTCCACCCTTGCCGCCTCCAAAAGCCCTTTGGGGATCCCCATAAGTCCTGCCAGCCACAGCACCACCGTATAACCCATGTTTTTCCATATGTAACTTCCCACCAGCACCCAAAACGCCGCCGGCGTGCCCAGATAATCCAGGCATACCTGCTCCCATAACCCCGTCTGCTGCCCGATCCGGGTCAAAAGCAAGTTCAAAAACCCCTGCCGGTAAAAAAACATTTTCCACACCAATACAATGGTAGCCGTAGGCATGGCAAGGGGGAACAGATAAATGGATTTGATCCACCTTTTGTTTTGTAAGGTATTTAGAAGCAATGCCGCCACAAATCCGGAAAACACCAGAAGGGGGATACACACCAGCGTAAAGTTCAATGTGTTTTTCACCGCCAGCAAAAAAGCCTGGTTCTCAAAAACAGTCCGGTAATTTTGGATGCCGTTAAACTGCCCGGTGACTGCCGTGGTAAATGACCGCCGCACCACATCCCCAAAGGGCAGCAGCACAAAAACCACGATCCCTAAAAACCCGGGCAGCACAAACAAGTAAAAAAACTTTCTTTTTTTCTTTAACATAAAACAACACCATTTTATTCCGACAGGTAAATGGAAAGCTGCTGCATGATCGCATCAAGGGTGGTATCAAGATCCTGCTCTCCAAACAGATATTTTTCCCCTTCTTCAAACACGGCCTTTTCTAAAACCATATCCTCAATATAAGGGGTATCCGCCGTTCCTATCCACTGCCAGAACGTATCCATCTCTTCTTGTGTTGCCAGGTATACGGTAAGCATGGTCGTATGCCCGTCCTCATCTATGGTAGCCAAAGAACCGTATTCCCCGTTTTCACCTACGTAATCTCTTTCCGGCTGAAAGGTTTCTTCTAAGGCTTTTTTGTTGATCACATAGCTGCCAAGGGCTTTTTGCACTTCTTTCCCCAAAAATTCCCTGAAAAATTCTTTTGCCCGGTCAATCCGGGAAGATGCGGCGTTAATCCCTAACATTGTTGCAGGTACGAAAACCTTTTCACACAATCCCTTTGCGGGAACCCACATGGCATCCTCAAATCCCGGGTTCTTTGCAACGGAGGTCAACTCCCAATATCCGTAAGGATAGCTGCTCACCCCAATGGAAAATTGCTGGTAATCTCCCACAAAATAGATTTCATTGTTTCCATATTGGAGGATATCGTACATCCAGTCCTCGCCTTCTTCCGCCGCATAATAAGAATCTGTCAGCTCATGTTCTTCTATGCTCTTTTCATTAAGCCCATCCATCTGGGCATCGTAGATCCTCTTAACCTGGGTAAGGAACTGGGAAAGGGTCTCCCTGTCGATCTTTCCGCCGTCATCTTTCCACATAGGTGCGGCAACCGGTGCAAAAGCTTTCAAAACCGCTTTTCCGTTTGTACTATAGATAATATCCTTCCCCGGCTGATCCTCCCTGATCTTGCAGACTGCGTCAGCCATTGTGGTAAGGTCTTTGATCTCGGAAACATATTCTTCCCTTCCAAGCACGGCAGGCAGATACACCTCCATAGGAACCACATAGACTTTTCCGTCCTTTGCCATAGCCTGATACAGGTTTTCAAACAGTTCCTCTTCCTGATTGATTTCTTCCATCAAACCGGCAAGGTCAAGGAGCATCCCTTTTTCCATGTAGGAATCCATGGGCATCCCGTCCATCATAAGAAGGTCCGGGCCTTCCCCCGCCATGATCTGCGTGTTCAGCTTCTTTAACGCATCCTCCCTGGTAACGGCGCCGCCTTCCGCCATGCCCACTTCATACTCCACGTAAACCTCCGGGTGGTTGATCTGGTAAAGGGAGATTGCCGTGCGGATGCCGTAACTGTCCGTAAGGCTGTACACCTTAAGACTCTCGGAAGGAACCGATGGCATATCCGGGTCGTAGGTAAACCGGATCAGCTTTCCTCCACTGGAAACCGCTAAAAACTCCCCGTCTTCTAACAAGATCATGCTCTTTAAGTTAAATAACGGACTGCCAAGACGGGATAAGCTGCCGTCGATCAACTGTTCCATACTCCCATCTTCCATCCGATAGCGGTGCAATCCCTTCCTGCCCGCAAAATAAAGTTCCCCTTCTTCCCCCGGGAAAAGATACATGTCATACCAGCTTCCGCCGTTAAACATCCGATCCTTGTAGTTTTCTTCCATAAACGCGGACAGCTCTTCCTTTTCCAGAACTTCCTTTTTATCCATGTCAAACAGGACAGGGGCCGGGTAATCATATCCGTCCACGATCATCAAATTGTCCTGAAACTGTAACAACTCCGGCCTTCCCTGTGCCGTAAAAAACAGCGCGCAGCTGCCGTCCTCTTTTATTTCATATATGTTATCCCCGCCGACCGTGCTCACAAAGATCCTGCCTGCATCGGAAATCCCAATCTTGTGCAAATACATTTCCTCTTCCGAAATGGGAACATCCACCGGAATCACCGTTCCGTCCGGTTTCACCAGCTCACACACAGGATCAAGGGTAAATGCGGAAACTCCCTCCTCCTCATCGCTGTCCTCATCACCGTCCTTTTCTCCATCACTGCTCACACCCCCATCGCCGATCTCTTTTTCAACGTCTCCGTCATCTTCTTCCTCATAGCTTTCGTAAATGACCGCCAATGTTCCGTCCGATGCCATCTGGATATCCAAGAAATAAGAATGCTCCAGCTTTTCAGAAAGCCACGGGATGTCCATCTTCTCCCATGTTGCCCCGTTATCCTTTGATTCTAAAACCCCGGTGCTGCTGTCCGTGATCATCAGCCTGCCATCGGGCATCTTCCTCATACCGGTGACTACCTCAAGTTCCTCCGTCAGGTCTGTCTCGTTTTCTCCATACCGGCCCATTGCAATATCCGTGCTATCCCCGCTGCTTCCGTTTGTCTTTCCTACAGAAGCCTCCTTTCCTTCATCCGGGCTTTTGTCTTTCGTTTCCTGTTCCCCGCACCCTGATGTCAGGACAAGCGCCGACGCTAAGACAAGGCACAATGCTTTTTTTAACCATGCTCTTTTCATCTAAATACTCCTTCCTGTTTTCCTGCTCCCCCTCAAACGCAAAGTGACTATCGTGATAGTCATCTTGTAACTAGACTATCACGATAGTCACATCGTGTCAATACATTTTTTTACTATACGGTTGCGATTCACGGCAGGTTTCAGGAGAAAATAGCTGTATTGTGCTTGCACATAAACAGCTATTTTCTCCTCGAAACCGCCTGAATCAGGCATCCTACCCCAAAATGAGCAAAACGGCAAGCAACTGCTTTTGTTGCGTCTGGCAGCTTGCTGACAGGTTTTGCGAATTTTGCGTAGTAGGAGGCCGTGAATCGCAGTGCCAGCCGTAAGAGTGCGCCAGCACGGTTTTGCGAATGCATGAGCAGGCTGGAGGCTCCTTGGGAGCCTCCAACCGTACAGTCAGATATTCTTTTGCGGCTGGCAGCTTGCTGACAGGTTTTTCACCCGCCAGTCCAGGCTCGTGCCACATCCTTAGACTCCTCCTCGGAAAGCGCCACCAATCCTATGACCACACCGCTCTCATCCCGCTTTGTGGCTACGCCGATGTTACCGTTCCCGTTTCCGGCAGCCCTCGCAAAGACGCGCCCGGAAAATTTCTCCCCGTTCTGGTTCTGGTTATCGGCAAAAAAGTAGACCGGCTCTCCCTCAAAATAAAGCTGATAGTCATCATCGTCAAATTGTACCTGCAGGCCGTATCCCCTATATTCTGCGGCAAGCTTTTTCAATGATACTTCTAAGCTCTCCGGCATCGCATCATACTCCGAAACCTCTGCCGCCGCTTCTTCCTCCTTACTCGAAACGCTAAAAGCAACTGCGCTTGTGGCTGTCGCTTCCTGAGATATTACGTCAGCCGTATATGCTTTTTCATCATCATATGCCCATGATATCACGACCGGCTCTTCACTTGTGACCACATATTCCGCCACATCCCCAGTCCAGGTTATTGCCGAAAGCCGACCACCTAAAAATGCCGTCAACGCCAAAACCACTGCAAACACCGCTGCCATCCTGCCGCTTATCGTGATCTTCCCTGCCTTCATCACTGCCAGAATCCGTTCTTTTACCGCATTTTTCCCGAAGCCTAACGCCGTCCGAAACCCCATTGCCCTATATTCTGCCAAAGACAAAAGTGCCAGTGCATAATCCTGCCGCTTTGCCATGCACTTTTGCACTGCCGTCTCATCACACAAAAGCTCAATATCCCTGTTAAACAAAAAATACATGACCCAGACAAAGGGGTTAAACCAGTGGATGCACAAAATGCCATGCATCGCCAGCTTTTTGAAGGTATCACGATTCCTCAAATGTATCAGTTCATGCAAAACACAGAACCCTACCTCTTTTTCCTCTTTGAAAAAAATGCCTTTCGGGAACACAATTGCCGGATGCAGCAGACCGTATGTGACCGGGGTCGCCGTCCGGTCGGAAATCCTGAAATTGATTTTTTTCAAATATTCCCGCTCCTTTTCCCCTGCACCTGCATGACCGAGAAGCCGTTCCTTTTCTTCCCTGTCCATGGGAAGGCTTTCCCTGAAAAGCCCGCTGTCCCTGACATAAAGATATAAAGACCCAAATACCATTACTGCCACTCCCACAAAATAAACGGCCATAAAAACAATGCCCCAGTCCGCTTCTTTTGTGCCCACCGTGTAGACCATCATCCCCGGATCGTGCTGCTCATAGACACCGCTTATCATGATTTCACTGACAGTATCTATTTCCATTTTTTGAGCGGATACCGCAGCCAGGTTTCCAATCCCCGGAAAAGACGAAGATATGGAAAAAGGCACAATAAGACGAAGCGCCACAAGCCCCCAAAGCAAAATCATAACCCTCTTAGGGATACGGTGTAAAAATAAAGACCGGAACAGGACGATCCCTATGATCATGATACCGGCGGTATAACTCATCTGCATGAAGCTCATTCTTATCCCTCCTGCCCCAGATCATTGACCATTTTGCGGAGCTTTTCTATCTCCTGGCCGGATAACTTTTTCCCATCCAAAAAAGCCGCAAAAAACTTTTCTTTCGATCCGTCAAACATCTTGTCGATCAATTCTTCCGTCTCGTAATCCTGCACTTCCTGTCTGGTTATCAGTGCATTGCAGATAAAACCAGGCTCCTGCCTTTGAATGGCTCCCTTTTCAACACATTTTTTGATCACCGTATAGGTCGTGTTCCTGTTCCACCCGGTCTCATCTTTTAAAATTTTCACAATCTGTCCTGCGGACATCTCCCCTTCCCGCCAGAGGACCTCCATAACTTTCCGTTCCGAATCAAATAATTTTACCATGCCACACCTGCTTTCCCCTAATTGAAATGCCCATGGAAGCATCCGTTACATGTTCCATGGGCAATCATTTGCTTCACCATCAGACTATCACAATAGTCAAGCATTGTCAATTTTCTTTTTTACCGGGATCCAGATCTCCGTATAGTAATTTTCATCCTCGGTTCCCTTGGGGTATTTTTCCGGCGAATCATACATTTCCACGCAGTACCCTGCCGCAAATTCATATTCCTTAAGGGCCGGAAGCCATTCGGAAAATATCTTTGTGTTTACGTCCTGCAAAGAATCAGGCAGTGCGCCCCTGCAGGGAAATACCGCCCAGTCAAACGCCGGGATCGTCCTTACCGCAAACCCCTCCGGGATTTCTCTTGACGGATGATAGATATCCGCTATGAGATACTCAAATTTCTCATCACCCATCCTGGGGTCAACGTTGATCCCAAACATGCCGCATACCGTCTCACCCTTTCCCGATGCAAAATGCTCCTGCCAAAATACCGGGATTTCCTGTTTTGCATTTTCGTAAGAAAACTCTTTAGAAGACGCAAGGACCGTAAAGCTTTCTTTTTTTGTGATCTTGTAATCCATCAGATAACCACCTTTCAATGATATAGTAAGTTTCAGCGGCGCAAAAGACTTTAACATCACTTTTTCTTTCCGCGCCATAGAAGGTGATACGCCATGAAATCTTGAAAAAGCTTTCGTGAAACTGTCAGGGGAATCATAGCCATACTTCATTGCAAGCTCCATGACGGTGGCATTACCGGAAATCAATTCCCCGCCCGCAAGAGACAGCCTGCGGTTCCTGATATACTCCTTAATGGTATATCCGCACAACATGCTGAAACCTTTTTGGAAATGAAAAGTCGAAATATAAACGTGACTGGCCACATCACTGACGGTAATGTCCTCCAATATATGAGCTTCCATATAATCAACCGCTTCCCCCACCGCTTTGAACCATTCCATGAAAACACCTCCCTGCCGTCATTTGAGTATATCATCCATGGAGATATCCCGCCCGACATTTCTTGTGCCTTTTTGTCCGGCAAAATCTTAATCCGCTCTCAATCACCTGATAAAATTCGTCCTACAGAAAGCTTCCTTTTCCGGAAGTCCGTATTTTTCTTTGCCCAGCGCAATGCTCTTCATAAGAAAGACCATATTCCTTGCCAGTGTGCGCATGGTCTGCAGCCCCTCCTCATCTTGTAACGCTTCCCCGGGCGTTCTCCCGTGGATGCTGTTCCAATACTGGCTTGATACCACCGGCATACCGGAAATGGTAAAAAACTTGTTGATCTCGTCAAAAGTTGACGACAGGCCGCCCCTCCTGGCTGCCACCACGCCAGCCCCTGCCTTCATTGATTTGTCAAAATGCGTGCTGTAAAACAGCCTTGTCAAAAAGGCGATCAGCGTGGCATTGGCAGACGCATAGTAAACCGGACTCCCCACTACAAGCCCATCGCAGGCTTCAAACTTTGGAGCCGTCTCGTTTACAAGGTCATCAAACACACATTTCCCCGTATCAGCGCAGGAACCGCAGGCAACGCATCCCCGTATCGTTTTATTCCCCACCTGGATCATCTCCGTTTCAATCCCTTCCATGGCAAAAATTTTCTCCATCTCAGCAAGGGCCGTGTATGTATTCCCCTTTATGTGGGGGCTTCCGTTGATCATTAAAACTTTCATGTTCTTCTCCTTTTCCTGAATGAAATCTGCTTGGGAACTTCCTGTTCCTGCAACAACCGTTCCAAACTCTGTTACCTCTATATAGGTAAGAGTAACATTTTTCAGCCGCACATTCAATTAATTTCAACACTTTTCATCTATTTCGTTTTCGGTTATCCATTGGCTCATAATTTTTTATAAAGAAGCAGAAGGTGTCATATGATGTCAGAGTATGCTATTCTAATCCA
Organism: uncultured Lachnospiraceae bacterium; assembly: GCA_910587295.1. GTDB lineage: Bacteria > Bacillota > Clostridia > Lachnospirales > Lachnospiraceae > Suilimivivens. The sequence continues at coordinate 18,170 of CAJULP010000043.1, forward strand.
TAGAAGTGGAAATTATTTGTGCTTGAAAAAGTTTTGGACAATCCTGACGGCGCAACAATAATTGCAGCCGGAAAAAGCAGCCATTGTCTGTTTTCTGTGGTAAAATAAACAGAAAGGAAAATACGGAGGTTTTGTTTATGCAGATTGAAACTAAGAGATTGTTGATCAGGGATATAAAAACAAGTGATGCGGTCCCGTTTGCCATAATGGCGGCAGACGGAACCCTAAACGACTGTGGACTTGACAAAGACTGCAGCAATTGGATAACTGAATGGATAACTGAGGCAAAATATTTTGCACTTAGAAATAATCCGAATATGGATTATCTGGCTTATACCATAACCCTAAAGGACGGAGCAGCGGTTGTTGGTTCTGTTGGATGTTCCTATTATGAAGACCTCCGGGAAACAGGGATCACCTATTTTGTCGGTGCGCAGTATAGAAACAATGGATATGCTGTTGAAGCGGTTAAGGCATACACAGAATATTTTCTAAAATGTTATCATGCAAAAAAAATCATCGCAACCGTGAGGAATGAAAACGTACCTTCCTGGAAAGTGATCGAAAAAGCCGGATATATCCTAAACACACAAAGAATGTATAAAGATCTAAACGATGCAAAAGAGGAGCTGTACCGTTTTTACGAAATCAAATAGGATATCAAGCGGAGGGAAGAAGAACTTTGATGAAAAACTGATAGAAATATGAATGTGATTGTGGTATTCTGTTAGAGGTAAAAAAAGAATGTACGTAAGGAATTTAGCGATGAAAAATAACCGATCTGCAGTTTTCATAATCTTAACTTTTTTAATCTATGTAATGTCTAATGGACAATGGTGTGTTCCGATTTTTGTATGGATTTATCCAATTTTGTTTTTACATATGCTTTCTCTCAATCATGCCCGAAAAGTATATCTTATAATTGGCTCTATATATGCCATTGGGTTTGTTTTTCAGTTTGAAAAAGCCATCGGAATGGATATAAAAATATGTATAGTGGCAGCTTTTTTGGTATCTTTTCTGAAAGTTTTACCATATATCTATTGGTCAATATCAAAAATGAAATTTCAAGATACCCTTATTTTTGCAAGTATAATGGTATCAATAGAATATATCATCTATTTGGTATATCCTATTTTGGGCGGGTTGTCTGACGCATATACACAATACCAAAATCTATACCTGCTGCAAATAGTAACGGTAACAGGAATTTACGGAATCACCTTTTTAATTTCATGGACGGCGGCAGTAGTTATATGGATTTGGAATAATAAAAGCAAAAAAGAATACATCAAAAAATACATTATCATATATTGTTCTGTAATCGGATTAGTATTTGCTTATGGAATTGTAATGTTTCATTTTGTAGGGAATTCAGATAAAAGTGTTAGAATAGCTGGTGTAACAGTTCCCATTTCACATCTGCTAAATGATGACAAGGATATATATTCTACATTTTATACCAACACATTTACTGATGAAAACATTACCAATACAAGGAATAAACTATCATTAGCAGCTGATGAACTTTTCCTAAAAACAGAGTTGGAAGCACAAGCAGGTGCAAAGATTGTCTTTTGGTCTGAACTGAATGGAGCGGTTTTAAAACAAGATGAAGATATGCTTCTGCAACGGGCGTCGGATATGGCAAAACAGGAAGAAATCTATTTGATTGTTTCATTGCTGGTGAAAACTCCTTACGTGGACTTAAAGGAAAATAAAACGGCAGCATTTAATCCACAAGGAGAACTAATATCAGAATATTTTAAGTATGGACGTTCAATCGGAGAACTGTGCCAAAAAGGAGATGGAATGCTAAAAAGTTTCGATACAGAATATGGGAGAATTGCGCCGTTTATATGTTCTGATATGGCATTTTTGTCGAAAATACAGCAGGCAGGTAAAGATAGTGTAGATATACTAATTGTTCCAGCTTCGGATTGGAAAGAAATGACATTATTAGCTGCAAAGACAGCGATTGTACGTGGAGTTGAGAATGGAAGTAATATAATCAGACATACAAATAAGGGAATGTCGATTGTTTCAGATTTTAAAGGCAGTGTGCTGGCACAGACCGATTATTTTCAGTCTGATACAAAGACATTATCCGCACAGGTTATCACGAAAGGGCGATTTACTTTTTATTCGTATATTGGAAATCTATTTGTATATCTGTGTAATTTCTATTTGATAGGGAGTTTCATGCTTCCTAAAATTAAACGATTAATTAAGAGGTAGTTAAATTTCCACGTGCATCCGTGCGCATAAAGTTTTTATTTCATAGGAAAGGCATATTCTTTATCACTTCACAGCGACAAGGTCTTTCCTATGAAATGAAAAAAGTGGGGCAGCACACGCCGCCCCGCCGATCCCATACGGTTATTCCATCGTCCTGATTTGCTCAACAAGAGATTGCTGTTTCAAGTTTCCAGTTGTATAGAAAATCAAGACGGACTGCACCATCAACAAAATCGCCAAATATATCAATACAATCAGCCACGGAAATGAATAACAAAAGTATGGATTCATCGTTTTCATAACTACCTGTACGGACAGGTAGCCCAATCCAGTTCCCAAAACCAATGTTACAAGCGTAGCAAAAACTGAATAAATCACCCCCTCATAACACAGCATTTTGATAAGTTGCTTTTTACTCAAACCAATCGCCTGTAACATTCCAATTTCCTGCCTGCGGGACAGAAAGTTTGTGATTGTCGTATTGACAAGGTTGATTAAAGAAAAGCACACAACAATAACAGCCACGATCAACAATACCCCGAAGGAAAGTTGTTGAAGTCCGCTATAATAAGTGATACTTTCTTTTATGGTTTCCATAACCAAATCGCTATTTCCGTCTATCCGTTGATTTAATGCGGCTTCAACCGTATCAAATTTTTCCATATCGGTAATCACGGAAATTGTACCTGTGCAATCTATCCCGGTGGCTTCATTCATAAGCTGCTCTGGAAGCGCAAAGCACTTTGAGAAGCCGGAGTAAGAATATTCGTTTACAATGCCCATGACTGTATAGGTCTTTGTGCGAATTTGCCCGGATTCGGTTTTATAGTCCACTTCGACGGTATCACCCAACGAAGCCTCAATATCATAGAGATCGGCACGCTCTTGAAGCAAGACAATTCCATTGCCTGCCACCAGTTCATCATAATCAATCGTTCCCGCAATTCGCTCTTTCTCCAAATTCTGCTGCTCATCTCGGCAAAATCCCTGAATCCATTTTCCAGAATTGCCATTTACACGATATTCTGCGTCCGTGTAATACCAGCGTTTGATTCCTGTAACGCCATCAATAGATTCTGCTGCATTTACAAAATCGGCATTTAGAAAGTTCTTTTGCTGCAATCCAGACAAAGAAATACCGGCAGTGTCCCACGATTGATTTGCGTTGAGCTGGATGTTAAATTCACCGACAGGGAAAGCCCTGCCTCTTGCTTCTGCAACGCCATCATAGGAAACTAACATTGTCGAAATCAATACAACCAATACTCCGCCGAGCGAAAGAGAAAGTATTGTTAAAGTGGACTTTGCCTTTTGTCTGGACAGATTCATTTTAGCAAGTGAAGCAGGCGTTATTTTACGGTGCAACACGGAACTTTCTTTCATTTTCCCCTGATAATAGGAATATCGCAATGCTTCCAGCGGAGATACTGTCGCAGCTCTTTTTACAGGAGTATGAATAGCAATCATCACAATAAAAAATGCAAAAAGGCCAGCCCCGGCCGTCACACATAAAGCAGTCAGCCAGTACCAACCGGCAGGAACCAGAAAATACCCAATCAAATTTCCAACAACCAGACCAATCGGGATAGCAATGGCAGCAAGTAATTTTCCCTCACGGTAAACCATCTTTTTGATCTGTCGTTTTGTTGTTCCGATTGTGCGAAGCTGCCCATAGTTACGGATACTGCTTGCTACTGAAATATAAAAAATCGAATAGATCACAATGCCGGAACCAATGAAAGTTATAAAACCGATCAAGAAGTAGAACAGCATATCACTTCCACGATTTTCGTCCTTTAAGTTGAAATAAGTGGAACGGACAATCACATTATCATCGG